>NZ_RPCY01000005.1:0-8596 GCF_008728975.1 Haloarcula sp. CBA1131 | reverse complement strand
AAACTTCTGGAATAAATAGTCCCGACGTAAGTGAGCGGGGATGTGGCCAACATCAATATCTCTGGGATACCAGAGCAAGAAAAGGCGAAGTACACTAGGTTAGCAGAGGAATCCGGAGCCAAATCTCGCTCAGAATGGCTCCGTTGGCGTTTGCGTACCGGGGTCCATCTATGGGACTGCAACGGACGAATTGATCTTGAATCAGTAGATGAACTTGTGGAGGATCGCGAGCAAGCTGAGAGAGATGTAATCAGATCGGATTCCGAGATCAAACATTGTATAGTGCATCATTTGTCGACCCACGAAGTCGCTACCCTGGATGAGTTACAAGAGACCGTATTTGAGGAGTTAGTCATCGATGCTCTGTACGAATTGCTGAAGGAGGAGAAGGTGGAGAATGTCCCGGAAGTGGATATCGAAATCTCTGAAAATGGCAGACAGAAGTATCCCTCAAAAATGGTCTGATGACCAGATTCTCGAAATGGACACTAGTACGTCAACAGATGTACTTGAGCTCAAGCGGGATCCGATTCAAGAGTATATCAGGCGGAAACGGAGGTATGGAAAGGAAAGTGAGTACATTAAGAAGACGCGTACGATTCTTCGAGAGTTTGAAGCCTTCTTGTTCAAAGACTTCGAATCTCATCTTTGTAACATCGATGATACACACGTTGCTGAATTTAACGACCACCTCCGTACAGGGAATCGGTACTATACGATCACAGGGTCGCAGTCGAAAGTGCCGAAGAAAATTGATCTAGTAGACCGTACGAGACATGAATACCTTCGTGAGCTTGTTGGATTTTACAACTGGCTCGTTGAGGACGAAGGTGTACTCACTCAGAACCCCGCAAAGAAGGCATTGAATGATCTTCCTGAGTCTGAATTCAATCTATCACCACCGGGGCGTCCGCGGATTGAAATGCAGGAAATGCAGGCGTTTGTACAGTGGCTATCCACGCCGATTCACAGAGCAATGATTCTGTTTCTCCTGAAAACAGGCGCAAGAGTCGGCGAGCTGGTGAACTTAGATTTGTGTTGCCTTCATCTAGACCATCCAATCTATGACTCTCTACTTGAGGCGCGTAAAATATCACTTCATTCTGCTATTCGTTCGTCTCCCGATACCGTATTCTTAGAGGGTGGATATCAATCAAACACGGAAGTCCGTGCTGAGACGAGATCGGTGGGGAATAAGCGCCAACGACCGAGCGGGACACTCATTCCGATAGATGATGAACTCAAGACAGCATTACTAGAGTACCTACTTACTCGACGATGTGCTCATTCACATCCTCAACAGGCCCGACCAGTGTTTCTCAACCGCCAAGTTTCGGGTGATAATGATCGTCTCACCCGACAGTCGGTATATGCTCTTCTCACCAAAAACGGGGCCTCAGAAGGTGTACTGAAACAGTATGGTTGGTGGTCCGAAGGACTAGCAACAGAAGAGAAAGTCACACCACATTACTTCCGCCACTACTTCACTCATAACCATCGACATAATCAGGGAGTGCATGACCAATACATGCCAGAGGGGGTAATCGCATACATTCGTGGCGACGCCCCAAATGATGACTCGGTCAGAGAAAAGACGTACCGACACGATGATTGGAACGTCTGGGAACGTTACATCAAGCGTCCGTACTTAGTAGGGATCTACAAGTTCAATCTATACGACTAGGCTCACACGTCAGTGGATTCACCCCCACAACTTTACATCGGGTTTTAATACAGTCACGAAGATTGAGTATATCATTCAATGAGTCAGGCAACTCTCGGTGACGCGCCTTACCGGAACTCCGATCTCTTCTCCGGCTATTATCTTGATGAGCGTGTCAATGACCTGGAAGACTGGGAGCGTGACGACGAAGCTGAAGCCGCCTTTGAGGCCCTCAGCGAGTTGTGGGAACTCGAAAAGGATCTCGTTGGGTCGTATAACGAGGACGAGCTTCTCGATCAATGGATCACTGAGGTGTGCTCAGTTCTCGGCTTCGACACGATCTCTGAGGGGACACTTCCTGATGGCGGCGGGTACGTCGACCGCTTGCTGTACGAGTCCGACGAGAAGCGCCGGGAGGCCGCCGAGCGCAAGCTTCAGAACGACACTGGAGGAATGTTCGCGAAGGCGGCCGCGCTCGTCGAGGCCAAGCAGTGGGGCCACGACTTCGACCAACGATTTAGCGAGGACCGCTCATACCGAGACGCCTCTCACCAGATCAAGTACTACCTCGAACGCACACCCCCCGATCTCAAATGGGGAATTCTCACGAACGGGCGGAAGTGGCGGCTGTACGGCACGAAAGATTACGAGACGCAGACTTACTACGAGGTTGATCTCCCGGAGCTACTAGAATCGGGTGACCTTGAGCAGTTCAAATACTTCTACTGCTTCTTCCGCCCGGGCGCATTTACCGAGGTTGCAGGTACCTCCTTTCTTGAAACGGTGTGGAACGAGTCGGAGACAGCCGCACAGGAACTCGGGGAGGACCTTCAGGACAACGTTTTCACCGCGCTCCGGGTGCTCGGAGAGGGTTTCGTCGAGTCGAACGACCTCGACATCGACCCCGACGACGAAGCGGCGCGCGACGAGCTCAAAGAGAAGTCGCTCGTCTTGCTGTATCGGCTTATGTTCGTCCTGTATGCGGAGTCGCGCGGTCTGATCGATCCGGACGACCCCAAACGGAATGCTGAGTATCACGAGAACTTCAGCCTCGACGCCAAGCGCTCGGAGATCCTCGACGACCTGGAGGGAGAGGATCTCACCGACAGTGAGACGTTCCACCGCGAGTACAGCGAGTACTCCACGAGCATCTGGAACCGCCTCACCCGCCTCTTCGAACTCGTCGACGAAGGTGAAGAGGACCTCGACATCCCGCCGTACAACGGTGGCCTGTTCGACACCGACGATCACGCGTTCCTCGACGCCAACGAGGTATCAGACCCGTACATCGCGGAGGTGATCTTCCGGCTCTCGACCACTGTGAACGAGGAGGGTGAGCACGTGCTGGCGGATTATGCAGATCTTGACACGCGCCACCTGGGGACCATCTACGAGGGCCTGCTCGAACACGAGTTCCGTATCGCACCCGACGAAGGGATGGCCGCCGTCTCGGAGGACGGGGGACAGGTGTGGAAACAGGGCGATGAGGTGTCGGTCGCTGACGCCGTCGAAACCGTTGATGCCGGTGGGCTCTACGTCGTCAACGACGAAGGGGAGCGGAAGGCGACGGGCGCGTACTACACGCCCGACTACGTAGTGACGTACATCGTCGAGGAGACGGTCGATCCTCTGGTCGAAGAGATCGACGACGATCTTAAAGCCGACGGGCTTACAGAAAGCGACCCCGAGTACTTCCGACGCTTCTACCACCGCGTGACGGAGCTGAAGGTACTCGATCCCGCAATGGGGAGTGGACACTTCCTCACAAAGGCGACTGGGTACCTCACCGAGCAGGTGATGGCTGTTGTCCGAGAACAGGAAATCCAGTCATACGACGAGCAAGACATCCGACGGGAGATCTCGAAGGAGAGTATCTACGGCGTCGACCTCAATGGCATGGCTGTCGAGCTCGCGAAGCTCTCGATGTGGCTGGAGACACTCGCCGCCGACCAGCCACTCGCCTTCCTCGACCACCACCTCAAAGCCGGCAACTCACTCGTCGGCAGCGACATTACCGAGGTTCTGAGTGACGACACCGAGGGGAGCGACGGGCAGTTGACGCTCACACAGGCGTTCGCCCGCGTCCGCCAGGATACGCTCGAACACGTAATGGAGTTGATGGCCAATCTTCTCGCGTTCGACAACGAGACACTAGAAGAGATCAAGTCGATGGAGGGGTTGTACGACGAGATCCGTGACGATCCGCTGTATCAGCGGCTCTTCGAGTTAGCCAACGTTCACACTGCCGAGGAATTCGGAGTTGACGTTCCTGAAGACGCCTACGAGCGCATGGCCGATGCTATCGAGGATGAAGACGACTGGGCAGAGATTGAGGAGACAGACTGGTTCATCAATGCGCAGGAAGTTGCCGAGGAACAGGACTTCTTCCACTGGGAACTGGAGTATCCCGAGGTGTTCTTCGGGTCGGGTGGGAAGAGGCTAGAGGGAGCTGGGTTTGACACGGTGATTGGGAATCCACCGTATGTAAGTGCATGGTCAATGACGGAGGATGATGCTGAGTTAACAAGAAATGCTATCAAGGGCTTAGTTGACTCGCCTGGAATACTCTCTGGTCATTGGGATTTGTTTGTCCCATTTATACTCCGCGCTCACCAATTATGCAAAGAGGGTTGTTCGTATTCATACATCATTCCGAATGCGTTCTTCAGAGAGAAGTATGCAACTGAGCCCAGGAAATTCTTATTGGAAAATACTACAATCAGAGAGATTGTTGGATTCGGAGAGAAGAACGTATTTGAAGGGGTCTCGCGACAAACAGCAATTCCGATAATTGAAAAATCTGCACCGCTGTCCGACCATACTATACGTATCAATCAGGAATACAATCCAGATGCAGATAAGGGTGAGAAAGAGATCACTCAGTCTGACTTCTTAGAACTGCCAGGTTTCCAAATCCGTCATGAATCTGAACTAAAAGAGCTTGATATTCTTGATAAGATAGAAGAGACCAGCCGAAAGATGGGTGATATTTGTTATGTGAACTACGGTGCACAGATATCAAGCAAGGAGAAGGGAGGTTTCGGAAAACAGGAGCTACTGTACGAGGAACCTGGCGAAAACCGTGTGAAGTTCTTTGAAGGGAAAAACATTTCTCGCTATCACATTGAGTGGCCAGGATTGTACTTAGAATATCGTGATTCAGAGATGTATGGCCCGCGACATCCGCATTTATTCGAGTGCGAAAAGCTTGCTATCCGATACGTCTCAGATAGCGATGATTCGTTGCTAGCAGCTTTTGATGCATCAGGTATGTATACCGACCATCTCGTTGTTCTCTGCACACCATATGCAAACATCGAGGGCACTGATTTACGACAAAACTTCGATGGGTTCGATAGAGTAAATCACGAGTACGATTTACAATATCTGCAAGCGGTCGTCGCGTCAACAGTCGAGAGTTTTTATTACGCATCTCGATTTGCTACCGGGAGTTTACAAGGATCATATTCTCATGTATATCCGCAGTCAGTGCGGGATTTTCCTATCCCTGATATTGACTTCCAAACGGAAATAGACGAAAAAGAGGTCTCCGAATGGGTAAGCGATGCTAAATCATCTATTGATCAAAATAGCTACGGAGTCAACGTTGACGAGCTGAATGATGAAAATTCCCACTTTTTACACGAGATTGCATCCGATTTAGCCGAATATCTTGGTAATACGAAAAGCGTTCGTTTCGACCTAAACCTCTCCCTCCTTGATCATCTCGGCTCCTACTCCGACGGCCCGACACTCGCTGATATCGGGCTCACTCAGCCCCCGAAAGGCTCTGCCAACTCTATCCTCCAGATGACCGTCGAGGAGAAACCGAACCTCCGCGTCGGCGAAGCCACTGTGGTCAGAGAGTCTGACAGCACGGTCGAAATTAGACTCACCGCTCGCTACAAACCCGATGACGAGGATGCTAACGAGACCGACCAGTGGGGGTACACGGAGACCGAGCCACTACCGGCGCTACGGATTACGGACCTCTCCAAGAACGAAGCCGAACTTATCGAAGCGTTCGTGCCGGTGGCCGTCGACAAGGCTGACGGGTTTGCTGGCTTCCGGGAGACCGCGACCATAACGAACTCGCTGGTCGACCGGATGCGGAAGCTGACGCTGCCCGACGTCGACGAGGTTCGAGAAGGGCTGGAGAATTACATCGAAACGAAAGAACGAGCCGACGAGCTGGAGACGAAAATCGAGCGGACGGATGAGCTCATCGACGAGATCGTCTACGAGCTGTACGGGCTGACCGACGAGGAAATCGAGATTGTGGAGGAGGCGGTGGGGGAATGACTGTGTCCTCGCGAACGACCGAGAAATTGCTCTTGTGATTGCACCCAGCGGTTAGACAGGCTCAACTTCGTCTCGTCGTCGCTCGTATTCCTCCAGCTCTGTTACCCATTTGTACTCGCTGCTGGGCATGGGCTCTCCGAGCCACTCCAAGAACGCCTCTGTCTCGTCGAAAGATAGCGCCACTCGGCGGTCCCACACCATTATTCCGTGACCCTGCTCGCGGAGTTGCTGGGCACACGTCGCTCGTTTGTCGTCGTCGGTGATCGTCCACTGGGCCCGTGGCCGGTCAGAGTCGCCGGGCCATTCGAGACCGCCGTCACAGGCGTACCAAAGGCGCGCAATCGGGTGGGTGAGGTCCCAACCCTCGGCTGGTGGGTTGTCCATCTAGGTCCAGTAGCGACCGAGGGTCGGGTGTGAGACTGTCCGGAGTCGGTAGGTACCCTCGATGTCCTGGGTGATGCCACGAGAGAACCAGCCCAGCTTGTCGTGGCACCACTCGATATGTGGGCGTTGCATCGAGGCGAGTCGGAGTGCTAGCGGACCGTCGTTGGGGGCGTCCAGGTTGCCGTCGCCCAAGAGGAGCCGCGGATGGTCTCGTGGTGGGTGTCGTCGAGGTCGCGATAGGTGCAGGACTGGTTTCGGGCCCAGTGACCCGCGAGGCGCTGGTACTCGGTGTCGCACTGGTGGTAGACGCCGCCGCGGGTGTCGACGATCCACTCGGTCATCGCCAAAACTGTTAGATATTCGTGAACAAATTTATTACTCATATAGTTTCCATATTAATGCAGATTCGTAGGATAGAACCCGTTCGACAATAATTCAATGGTACGGAGTCGACTTTAGTATGGACATTGCCCCCTCAGACATCGAGGATAAATCCACGCGAGAAGTCCTGGATGAACTTATCCAATATGTTGTTACGAGCGGTGAGGAGATGGAATCCAAGACAACTCGCAGCGGGGGGCAAACTGACCTCAATATCTATCTTTGCGACAATCAGGATTACAACATTGGAGAACTGGATCAGTGGGTGACGTACATCGCGGAGAACGATGGTATAACCGGACATGCTGACAACTACGTTGGTGAACACACCTTCTCGGAGCAGGTAATCGATGAGGATATTTCGCTGGTCGGGATTTCTACACCAGCGAAGAATCGGGAGGATGAGTTTGTTTTCGTGGCAAAAGACGGCTATCTATGGGTTCTTACGACTGTTCACAGCGATTGGCGGGATAAGACAATCGAGAATCTACTCAACTATCTACCGTGTGTCGAACGGCTATATCTCTCTGCTGACGACCTGAGAGAGTTGACCGATGACGTGAAAGATGCGCGTGTGTCCGGCTTCACTGCAAAGTATCACGCTCCGAACCGGGAAAGAGATGCGACGCTCATATTCTCCGGGGCGGAGGAAAATGACCTCGAAGATGCGGAGGAGACCTTTGACGCCAAACCCACTCGGATAGAGTTCGACCAGACCAATTCCCCGGCCACTGCCATCCAGGGCTCTAATACGAATGAGGGCCGGGGTAACGATGCGGTCTGTCAAACGTGGCTCCGAAGGAAAGCTGTAGATACGATAATGGGTCTCACGGCCGGATACCAGGAGCTGGACCGGCAGAGTTTCGAAGTCGAACATGCTCCGGTGCGGCAAGAACTCGATAGCGGCTTCACTGTTGACGGATTCACTGCAGTCGAACTCACCGGACCCCGACCGAGGAGCAGGCGACGAACGAAGAACTGATAGCTGATTTAGAGGAGAATATCCTGCAATCAATACCGCTACGGTATTCGTGATGAGCAACGAAAGATCCGGGTTTACGATACCGACCACGATGAACTATTTGACGTAGCTTGAGCCACCGAACATCATTCTCTACGCCCGTGAGTCGACGACTGCACTCTCACTACGGTCTTTCGTTCGGGATGTCTACGACGACTTGGACTCGACGTACTCGCTGAGCAAATCGCATAATCCGGTGTCAATACAGTAGCTATGGATGAGGTGACAGAGGGGGTACGGCAACGGCGCGAAGTCACACTCCGCTGTCACCGAACGAGCGACGCCGGCGCTCTACAATCATGGTGTCCGTATTCCGATGTTCTTCCCGGAAATCAGTAACCCGCGAACCGGTGTGACTGCAGAGCCAGATTTTGTACTGTACGACGGGGAGACTTGTGCTAAGAGCGGGAATAATATTGATGGCGCGATATCCGACAGATGCGGAGTGTGCAAGCATCGATATCGAGGCGGAGGGGCCCCGAGCCGCCCAGGTCCGTGACCGGATTGGACTCAGTAAGCCAATCATCATCTATCAACATGGACGAGGAATATTTGGAGGTGCGTGAGGAGTCTACGCAGTTTGCAGATACTGTGGAGCTGACGAACCATGCCGTGCTGATGACGCAGGACTATGGTGGTGAACTCCGACCACTCACGGGTGAGTTCAACGAATCTACAGTCGCTTTTGGCGCGGAATAGCCCGAGAACCCGCCCGACCAGCTCATGCTGACCCGAATGGAGCATGAAGTGCTGGCATGGCGGTCGTATGGGTGAGCAAGGAGAGGTTAGTCGGACCGAGGTTCGTGACTATTTCGCACCGAAGCACAACGTCGGCCTCACCGAGT
>NZ_RPCY01000004.1:0-778205 GCF_008728975.1 Haloarcula sp. CBA1131 | reverse complement strand
GAGTACATCTACATTACCGAGGAACGGGGGAACGAACCAGCATTCAAGGCTGAACATCCAGACGCGAAAATCGGCGGGAGTTCCGGCCCGGACTATCGGGGCGAGGAGGGATACGACTTCTTTAATTCACCGAGCTTCGTTCAGGATATTGACGTCGCCGGTCGGCCGACTGCGATGACCTCGACCAACGGTGGGAACGCGGTCACGGATATCCGCTTAGCAGGCGGTGACGACGTCGATATCTACGTTGGTGGGTTGACTAACGGGAAAGCGGTCGCCGACTATCTCGCAGACAGCGACCGCAAGACGTATTTCGTTGCTGCCGGCTCGAGAGGGAAACCCTCGCCTGAGGACCTCGTTGGCGCGCTGTATATTGCTCGGCAACTGCACGGGAAGCCACTGACACCGGAGCAACGCGATATCTATCGGGAAGTCGTTCAGTTCGGGAAGGGGCCGAAGTACGAGGAGAAACCACAGATCAAGCGTACGGACCTCTACGAGTACACACTCGCGTTCGACAGCCGTGACGTCGTTCCGAAACTGGACGGGCAACGACTCTATGACGTGAGTGGCGAGACCGAGATCTGATGCGGACCGATATCCACACGCACACCACGTACTCGGATGGGTCGGATCTCGACGCAATGATTACCGCGGCCGAACAGGCTGGCTTGTCTGCACTCGGGCTGACTGATCACTGTATCGTCACTGAAGACGACTTCGGGCGACGTGCGAGATACGACCTCGTCGAAACGTATCAACAGCGCCGGGAGGACATTCGTGCTGCCAGAGACACGACTGCCCTCCAACTGTACGATGCTGCCGAAGTAAGCTACGTCGAAGGCACCGAGTCGCGTATTGCGTCGTTTCTCGACACCGCCGACTTCGCATACACTATCGGGAGCGTCCACTTCGCCGACCAGTACGACTACACCAGTAGGACACAATACGTTACTGCGTCTGCAACGCAACGCCGGCGGGCCGTCGAGCGGTACTACGATGCGGTCGTTGCGCTCATCGAATCTGAACTCTTCGACGTAGTCGGGCACCTCGACCTCCCAGAACGCATTCCAACGTTGCGACGGCACACAACTCGAGCGGATTACGACCGGGTCGCACGAGCGCTTGTTGACTCCGAGACAGTGCCTGAGGTAAACGCCGGCCGCGTCCATCGCTCGCTCGGCCGGGTACATCCCGACCCAGCGATGCTAGATCTGTTTACCGAGTATGGAATCCAGTTCGTCCTCGGATCGGACAGCCACACGCCTGCAGAACTCTCGCAGCGAGTCCCCGAACTACGAACACTGACTGAAACACTAAACCGGTCACCTGTTGCTGCTGTACTACGCGACAATCAACAGTACCGTGATTTTTGAGCAACCTATAGTAGCCATTGAAAATCAATGCACACCTGATCGCACGACGGCAGTGCGGTCAGTGTGTAATTCGTTTCAATTGTTACTATAGCGACTGTTCGAATGCTGTGAACACAGCGAATATCTCACTGCGGTAGTGGCTATATAGGTTTTAGTGGCCAGCCCTTATGATGATATCTTGTGTATTCCGCCCTCCAGGAGTACCATCGTACACTCCCACGACATAGCGCCCGAACTGTGGCTATGACCTGCTTGCCCCGTCACATTCATCTGAATAAACAGTTCAGTCCTCAATTACTTGAGCTTCTCAAAGACACTTGGCTGTCGTTAGCCATCAAATTTTCCGGAGGAGACTGGTAGCATGGCCAACGATTCAGGGCTTCGTGTTACTGGTCCAGATACTCTGGGTGGCGCAGTACTGTATCTCGTTGTCGGTATCGCTATCGCTAGCTACGGGGGATTCGATTACGTTCAGCAGACTGAAGCAGTTCGAAACTCGGTTGAAGTGGACGCGAACATTACGGAACTCGGTATCGAAACGGATAGCGGAACAGCGTCAAATCCGGGCGTAAAGTACGAACCGAACGTCGAATTTGAATACACCTATAATGGAACGACATACACCGGGACAAAACTATACCCAGCGAATATTGAGCGGAACTATGAGAGACGGTCAGCAGCCGAATCAGCGATCGAATCCTACGAACAGGGGACACAGACAACTGCATACGTGTCTCCAGACGAGCCAGGAGATGCGTTTTTGAAAAACAAAACGTCGAACGCACCGATCATCGCTATTGGACTTGGCGGATTATTCACCCTCTTTGCAGCCTTCTCTGCCGTGAAGAAGCTCTGAGTCCCCTTCCGTTGTTCGGCTGTCCGTGTCGTTACTGGACATCATGTGTGATTTGCCCGAATACGTTTAACTAAACACGACGGTTCTATTCGCGCACAGCTTAAAGTGTAAATAGGACTATATTTAACCAGTATGGTGGAAGAGTCCGGCCCGAAAGGAAAAGAGGAGGGTCAGTCGGCAGCACAGTCGACGTTCACGCTAAATCGGCGGACGCTACTTCAGTCGACCCTTGTTGGAAGTGCGATATTGGGGGGAGTCGGTCTGGCCACACCAGTTGCCAGACAGGTGCAGTCCGACGAGAAGGGTTCTGGAGATAGCAACAATCGCTCAGCGGGCTTTCCGCCGAGTGGCATCACTGAGTATGGACGGAAAGTCACCCTCGGAAACGGGGAGGTGCGAACATTTACGAGTGAAACACCGTCAGGAGAGCCGAGGTATCACGGGGTCGAGTTCGACCACACGGCACTCGAAGGGCTTCCAAGCGAGACAGAGATAAGTGAGGTAAACGATCCTGTAGAGACTGATAAGTATCGATTTAGTGGACAAGCGGCAACGATCCATTTCAAACAGTCACTCCAGTTCTTTGTGCCGTTCCCAGATGCGGCTGGCACGCCGTTTACCTTCTTAGGACTCAACTGGAATCCGGACGGCCATTTCGGTGGCAAAGGAGCGTGGGAGAAGCCACACTTCGATATCCACTTTCACATGCGTGACCCTGCAACAGTGGATAACGTCGAGGGGCCTCAGCTTCCGCCGTACGATATCAAAACAGCGGACGGAATCGAGACAAACTTCGACTTCGCTCAACTTCCAGAAGGGTATGCGCGATCACCTCCGCCCGTCGCTGACGAGCGGTATATCACAGACATGGGTGAACACGTAGCTCCCAACGATGCGCCTGAACTCCCAAGTGGCCCCGACGACCGAGGTGATCCTACTAGCTTCAGCAACACACTCATTCAAGGGTTTCTCGGTGACACAGAGGGGTCACAGCTGGCGTTCGTTGAACCGATGCTCACCCGAGAGTTCCTGAGCGATTTCCGAGACAGCAAAACGTATGATGTCCCACAACCGGCCGAATATCCACACGACCAGCAGCACCCACACGAGTACAGTGTCCGGGATATCCCGTCGCAAAACAAGACCGTAGTCGCTATTCAGAGTTTCAAACAGGTATCTGACTGAGCAGCAGGATCGTCTTAGTTGAGCGCACTCGCTCAAATTGAATTCTCCACGCAATGCGGCTCATTGCGCTACTCAGTTCGACGGAATACGGAAATACGGTGGCCACGAGGCGCACCGTTATATTATCACTATCTGATAATTCGTTAAATAACTATTCTGTATGCAACACGTCCCCTCGGCAACCGTCGATGGGATTCCGTGACTGAACACGCGACGCTCACAAACATAGAGTTGAACTTTCAGTATAGTAGCCATTGGAAATCAATGCACAGCTGGTCGCATGGCGGCAATGCGATCAGTGTGTAACTCGTTTCAATTGTTACTATAGAACCACTACAGCGAGTGTTCCTCCCACTGGAAGAGCGAATCGCTCTCGTTTCGTCGGGCGACCGAGTCCTCCCACAGGCAAGATTAGAGTTGAGCGTGGGGTGATTGAGAATGCGCAGCCCTGATAACGGCGCAGACAAGCGACCCGAAGCAGAGCCGACAGGGACGGTCTGCCAACGACGAAGACACCGGGGGCTAATCGTCGGGTGATGTCGGGGGAGTGGTGGCTGGATCGGCTTCGGGGATATCTGTCCCAACAGCAAACAGTTATATTCTCCAGCAAGCGTACTGAACAGATATACTCGGCAGGGTCTGCCATCCAGACGCGGTCGTCGGCGGGGTCGGTCGTGGGGAATTACATGGAAGGAACGGTTCGAGAAGTCACGCCTAGCGAATTGTGCGACGCGGTCGACCCGTGTGAGGTTACACTCGTCCTCGGGGCACCCAGTGTCGGAAAGTCACATCACCTGCGGCGGGTCGGTCCATCCGTCGAGCGGCTCGCAGAAACAACAGCTATCGACGACGACGAACTCGTGGTCGTCGACGATTTTGTCTCGGCGGTTTTGCACCTCGGTGACGACCGGGACAGGCTGAATGTCCTGTTCGATCGTTCCGGGGGTGCAGTAATCGTGACGCGGCCACGGAGCCTCGACTGGCTCTGCCGACACGGTCACCTCGCGCCCGTTGCGTTCCACGACCGAGTCGATTCCGTGCTCGTGGTTCGGACGCCCCCCGCAGAGAGCCACGATGCAATCACCGAAATCCGCGAACTCACCAGCCAGCGACGTCCACCAGAACTGGGTGACGGGGAGCGCACGTCCCTCGTCGAACGCGTCACCTATCCAGGCTATGACTTCGAGGACGAGCGGCTTCAGCAACAGATCGGGACCGTCGAGGAGACAGTCACGCCCGCAGCCTTCCTCTCGCTCTCGCAGTATGGGTCCGAAACGGTTCTGGCCGGTCCCGATGTCAGGGCGGTGGTTACCGACCGCGACATCACGGTCGAACCGTTTGACGAGGGCGCCCTCGACCTCATCGCGTCCCTTTATTCCTGTGCCGTGGATGGCAGTTGTAGCTCGGTCGAAATGTCGCCTGCGGTCGCCACCGCACTCGCTCTCGTCGCGAGGTCGCTGGCTGATGACGACACGGAGTGGCTCGAACCGTTCGTTCGACATCGGCCGCTGGCCGGGGCTGCCGAAGCCCTCGAAATCGCCGTCGATCTCCCGCCGGGGACGGTCGAGCGGCTTCGGGTGTTCGGGTCCGAACCGATGCGAGCGAGGATCAGTCAGCGCCTGACGGCTCAGTCCGAAACGGAGACAGCCATCGCCGACGCGAGTGCCCCAATCGATGCAGCTCTGACAGCCATGCGAGCAATCGGGTCGTCGCTGGACGCCGCCGCGATGGAGCCCGACGAGTACGGAACCGATCCCCTCGTCGGTTCCTGGCACTGGAACGGACTAACAGCGTTAGACGCGGCTGCGGCGGACCGAGAGTTCCCGAACTCGGACAAGAACTCTGCAGCCGACGGGGACGTTGCTGGGGTCGGCGTCGACGAGGTCGTCGACGCACTCGATGGCGGGCTCGTGCTCCTCTCGGGACCGAAAGCCAGCGGGAAGCGACGGCTCACAGCGAGCGTTGCGACGGCACTTACGATGCGGGGAGCGACGGTCAGACTCTCCGATCTCCGTCAGCCAAACCACAGCAGGGTGGGAATCGACGCCACGCCCAACGCAGTCGTAGTCGCGACGTACGGGGCCGAGCCAGCACGAATCGTGAGCGACGCTGGCGTTCGGGCGCTCGCTGACTGGGTCGAGGCAGGGGTCTGTTCCGGTGCAGTGCTGCTCTGTGATAACGACCGACGGGAGCATCTGGACGCCCTCGCCGACCGGACTGGCTGTGACGACGTCGAGGCCTGGTGCGACCGTATCGAGTTCGACCTTGGAGACGCTGACCTGACGGCCGATCGGACGCCAGAGGCGGTCGCCGAGGATCTGCTGTCCGCGCTGGAGTGGCCCGAAAATCGAACTCCTTCCCGTCGGTCACTCGCGGTCGATTCGGTCGCGGGCCAGAGTACGCTGGCAGCGATCGCTGGCATGCCCGACAGTGCTCTCGATGCGGCCTTCGCCGGGCAGGTCGTTGCCGAGGCCGTCGCTGTCGTCGCACGGACCGCCCAGCCGAGCGCCGCACGGGAGTGGCTGCTCTTGGTCGACAACCTCGTCGGAGACGTCGCAGGGAACCGCTGTGACACGGACGCGGCGATCAGGTACCGGGGAACGGTCGCGGGCACTGCTATGGCGACTGTGGCGAGCGAGCACCCGACAGCCGACGCGTGGGTCGAGGCCATTGCAGTTCGTGCGCTGGCACTGACCAACGAGACCGCGACTCCCCACGGTCGGGACTCGGTCGGTGGCGACGTCGAACCTATCGTGACCGCCGTCACGACGGCCCTGTCGACGCTTGCCCGACCAGAAGCCGGAGGAGAGCCGAATCAGGGGGCACTCGCGACGGTCGACCATCTGCTCCACGAGATGGTGGACGGGAACGCCATCGATCCCGAACCCGGCCTGTATCCGCTCTGTCGGATCTACGGGAAGACTGTCGGACGGCTCGTAGAACGAGCCGAGGAGTCGGCGAGTGCCGAGGCGGTGCTCGCACCGGTGATCGCGCTCGTCGACCAGACAGCGTCCGAGTACGAGGACGGTCACGCGTCCGTCCTCCTCGGCAACGTGTTCGGATCGATGCTCGGGGCCCTCGGGAGTGTGGAGATGCCGACCGACGACCTCCCCGTCTGGATTGACGCGGTCGACGCTGCTGCGAGAGACGTGGCCACGTCGCTCCAGCACGACGAGAACCGGGCCGAGCTGTTACACGTCGCGTCCGTGAGCGCAATCGGCTTCTGGGTGTTCGACCACAACTGTCCGGCGGACCGATTCGAGCCGTGGCTGGTGGCGACCGGCGAACAACTCTGTCGGAGCACGGCCGAGTCGTCGTTCGTCGATCACCCCGAATCCTTCGTGGTCGACACGTACAGCTGGGCAATCTGGCACGTCGTTCACTACCGCGACCTCGACCGTGCCGAGCGACTGTTCGAGAAGTGTCACCGGCTGGTCGATACGATCGCTGACTCGGAGGTCCCCGACGACGAGTGGGAGTGCCGTGCGTCACTCCACGCCGGCGCGCTCGCGACCCTAGCCATCGTGGAACAGGGAGACGTGGCCAAGTCGGGCCCCTACGGCAAAGGAGCCCTCAGACTCCCGAATTCGCCAGGGTTCGCGGACTGGATCGACCGCTACGACGCGACCGTGACCCGCGGAGTAGCGGGCGATGCACCGACAGCAGTGGTCGAGCCGTACCTTCGGGCGGTCTACCGTGGGGCGCTCTCGACGCAGGTCCGGGGATACGACACCGAGCCTGACGACGGGATTTCGCCACACAGCGAGAGTATGTGGTTCGACAGCCTGACAGAGCGCATTGAGGACCTGGCAGCCACGGGTGACTTAGTCTCGGATCCGGTCGCGTTCCTGCGTTCGGTCTACGGCGACGCAGCTACAGGGTGGGCCGCAGAGGGCGAGGCGAACCTGGCCGGAGAGTGGCTTGGGTCGCTCGTCCGGGCGTTCCGCGGAGCGCGAGAAGGGATCGAGGGACCGAGCAAGACGGAGTGGTTCGACGCGTTCGCGGAAGCGGACGCGGCCGTTCTTCTGGCAGTGCTGACTCGGACTGACGCCGGCGGGCGAACGCACGATCGCCTGGTGGAGTCGGTACTCTCCCAGATCGAAACCACTGCAACGGCGACGGAGTACCCACTGCATCCCGTACACTACGTCGCTTCGGTCTTCGGGACCGCACTGGCGCTGGCAGTCGAGGCCGACCCTGCGGAAGTTCGCTTCGGCGTGACCGAAGTCGTCGCCGCCGAACAGCGAACTGACTTCGCGTGGGTCGGGATGGCGCGGGCGAGCATCCTCGAACGGGTGTATGCGGCGGCTCTCGCCGAAGTCGGTCGGACGAATGCCGACCACGACAACACCGAGGCGTGGCTGGCCGTCTGCTCGGAGCGGATGGAAGCAACTGCGACGCGGGAACTCCCCGACGATCCCGCCGGTTTCGTTGCGGGAGTCTACACCCGGGCGTACGTCGACGCAGTCGAAGCCGAGACGCCAGCGTGGCGTCGGCGTCTCGATGCCGCCCTCCGGGCGTTCGCCTTGGAGAGCCACGTCGAGGACCCGGCGACGTTTCTCGAAGGAGTCTACGCCGACGTCGTAGTCGCGGGAACGACGCAGAGCCAACTAGCCGCCGAGGTCGAGGCGTGTGTCGAGGCCGTGTCTCAGTCCGTCGAGCGTGCGAGTGAGGAGAACGTATTCCGGGCCGACGATGCCGTGGTACGAACCTTCTCGCGGGCCGTCGACAGGCTCCCGACGGGTAATCCCCGAGCACAGGCAGACTGTACCCACTTGCTCGGTCGGGCACTCCGGGCGACCGGGGGCGAGACCCTCGAAGCGGCCGTCTTCGGCGGCGACCGTCCAACCGGGGACTACTCGGAGTGACCCACTGGCAGAATCCACCGTATGGCAACCTACTACGTCCTCTCGAGTCCGGAGCACACTCCCGACAGCAACCACAGTTCCGAGTGGCCCAAGGAACTCGGACTGTCCTTCGACGACCGTGAGATCCGACTCTTTCAGGGAAAAGGGCACGGTCTCGGCGGTACCGTCTACGACTTCGAGGACTTCCGCCTCGACGAGTGGGCCGAGTTCGTCGACGCCTGCGCCGGTGACTGGCTCCGCGAGGAACTATCCAGACACGAGTCGCTGACTGCTATCGACGAGGCGGACTTCGTCCGGACGCTGAACCGACACGCCACGTTCGCAACGGAAGAGCACTGACGAAACTGGCGGGACCGCTATGCTCATTCGTCGTCCGTTTTCCCTGGCCAGACTGTCGGCCTGATCCGTCTGTCATCGTACGCTGAGAGGTCGGTGCGGACGGTCTCGACCAAGTCCGTGGCCGAGGACTCGCCGTCTTCGATTGCAGTGACCTCCGCGGGCGTCAAGCGCACGGAGACATCGCGCTCTACCGGTCCGCCGAGGAGGAAGGTGAGAATCCACTCGCCGTCGCGGGCCAGTAGGACGTAGGAGTAAGGCTGCCGATCGAGGACTCGCATTGGTCGGTCGAGGAGCAACGCGGGCTAAACAGTTCCGACAGGGCGAAGCCTTTTGCGGCCGTTCGTCCCCCGTATCGGTATGTCTCTCCTCGAATCCGACGTGACTGCTCGCGGCGGTGCGCGATGACTGACGGTCCGACGGTGACCAACGCTGGGAGCAGGCGTACCAGTCCGGTGTCGGAGATTCCTACGAAGCAGTAATCACCCCTCCGGAGCGAGATCTACCGCCCGCATATACGCGTCAAGCTGTTCGGCCAGTGCCCGGGCGAACGTTTCGTCATTGATGTCGGTCTCCATCTCGACCAATTCGACCGATTCAG
The DNA here is from genome assembly GCF_008728975.1 of Haloarcula sp. CBA1131. NCBI lineage: Archaea > Methanobacteriati > Methanobacteriota > Halobacteria > Halobacteriales > Haloarculaceae > Haloarcula > Haloarcula sp. CBA1131. Next base: position 768,983 of record NZ_RPCY01000004.1, on the reverse strand, counting down.
CCAGATTTGTTTTGAGTGCCTCGAACAGGGCTGTGTCGGCGTCGGGATCATGGAAATCCTCTCCCTCGACGTCGAGCATCGAAACACCTCCAAGTGGAATGTATAGGGCAGTTGGTCCGTTCGCTGCCGAGAGCTTCTTCGCGATGACCTCGCCCAGCTCAGCGTTCTCCTCGGCCGTTGTCCGCATCAGCGTTACCTGTGGGTTGTGGATGTGGAAGTCCCGCCCCTCGAACTCCTCTGGGACGGAGTCTCGTGGCCCGAAGTTGACCATGTCCAGCGCGCCCGTCGAGACGACCTGTGGCGTGCCCGTCTCCGCGGCGGCGTCCAGCCTGTCGGGGCCAGCAGCCAGCACACCCCCTACAAGCTCGTCGGCCCACTCCGTCGTCGTCACGTCCAACACACCGTCGATGACGCCTTGTCTCACGAGGTCCTCCATCGCCTTCCCACCGGTCCCAGTCGCATGGAAGATGATCGTCTCGTAGCCTCGTTCTTCGAGATACTCCCGAGCCGTCTGGACGCACTGTGTGGTGACACCGAACATCGAGATCCCGATAGTGGGGCGGTCTTCAACTTCGATGTCTGGCTGGTTCGTGACCATCCCGACCATCGCGAGGGCAGCATTAGCAATCACCTTCCGGGAGAGTTGGTTGAGTCCCTCAATATCAGCAACCGAATACAACATCATCACGTCAGTGGCACCGACATACGGTTCAATGTCGCCGGAGGCCATCGTCGAGACCATCACTTTCGGGACACCAACCGGCAGCGCCCGCATCGCCGTGGTCGCGATCGAGGTGTTGCCCGAGCCGCCGAGTCCGAGCACACCGTCGAGGTCGCCAGCATCGTGTAGCTGCTGGACGATCGCCGCTGCGCCCTTGCCCATCGCTTCGATCGCCTCACCGCGGTCGGCATCGTCCCGGAGGTGCCCCAGCGTGGTGCCGCCCGCTTCGGCGACCGCACTTGCAGCAGTGTCCGGATCGATTTCCGGGTCGTCCACCACGCCCGTGTCGATGATGTGTACGTCAACGCCTTGCGCGCGAAGGACATCTCGAGCGAAACCTATCTCTTCGCCTTTCGTATCGAGGGTCCCAACGATTGTGACGGCCATACTCACTCCTCCACGTTCTCGGGTGTCGGCAGTTCGCCCGGCGGGACGATCTCACACTCAGGAAGATCCCGGAGTACCTCTTCAGGACCCGGTGGTGCGTAGACCGCGAGCAGTAACAACGGTTCCCAGCTGGTGTTGACGGTTCCGTGTTCGACGCCTTCAGGAACGAACACCATCTCGCCGGCCGAGATATCGCGTGTCTGATCGGCGACCTCTTGTTCACCCTCGCCCTGGATGACGAAGAGGATCTCGTCGCTGTCAGGGTGCGAGTGGCGCTCATGGCCCTTTCCGGGTTCGAGTTTGACGACGCCAGCGCTGAAGCGCTCGCCACCCGTCACGTCAGGCGTGCTCAGCCACTTCAGGACGCCCCAATCGAAGAGCTGACTTTCGACGTCATCAGGAGTGATGAAGTATTCGCTATCAGTCATCTTCGAGACTAATCTCCTTGAATTCGCGGGCCTGTGCTTCGATTGCCTCCTCAGTTGGGAGGCGTTCAATGCTCGACGCACCGAAGAATCCGACGACACCCTCGGTGTGTTCCAGTACGTACTGGGCATCGTCGGGCCATGCGATCGGGCCGCCGTGACAGATCACCAGTACGTCCTGGTTTACCTCTTTTGCGGCGTCGTGATGAGCTTGAACGCGCTCGGCTGCGGCATCGAGATCTAGTGCCGTCTCGGCACCAATATCCCCAGATGTAGTCAGTCCCATATGTGAGACGACCACGTCCGCTCCGGCCTCGGTCATCTCGCGAGCCTGCTCCTCGCTGAAGACGTATGGGCAGGTGAGCATTCCTTGCTCGGCCGCTTCTTGGATCATGTCGACTTCCTTGTCGTAGCCCATCCCCGTTTCCTCGAGATTCTGTCTGAACCCGCTGTCCTCGTCGATGAGACCCACCGTCGGGAAGTTCTGGACGCCCGAGAACCCACGTCGTTTCAGGCTCTCGATGAACACATCCATCTGTCGGAACGGGTCGGTCCCGTTGACGCCGGCGAGAACTGGCGTGTCCTTGACGACTGGAAGCACTTCGTGGCCCATCTCGACGACGATCTCGTTGGCGTCACCGTAAGGAAGGAGGCCAGCCAGCGACCCCCGACCGTTCATCCGATAGCGACCGGAATTGTAGATGATCAGTAGATCGACGCCACCGCGCTCGGCGAACTTCGCCGAGATACCGGTCCCTGCACCTGCGCCGATGATCGGATCGCCGCCCGATACTGTTTCCTGAAGTCGATCAAGGGACTCCTGCCGTGTGAATTCCATACGTCAGATAGAACCATTTCATAATATAGTAATTAATTTTTTGATGATTACGAGGAGTTACCACGACACATAATATTACTTCTGGGCATAGAAACCATCGTCAAACCCAATCGTGGATGGCTCTGCGACTGCGTTGGACACCCAGATCTTCGAGTACTTCGATGGTATTCGACAGTGACAATGCCACAACGTGCGATTGAATGCCCAACGCCATCGCCGACTCGGGTGTCCGCTCGCGTTCCTCAAAACCCAACTCAATCCAGTCTCTATGCCCACTGAGGCGGCTGATTTCTGGCATAGGTACCAAGAAATCAGTCTGCATCACTTTTCACGCTCAACTAAACACGACGGACTCCGCTGTCCATAAAAATATCACAGACAGCTATTTCGCTACGGAAGTGGAGGCGCGACAGTAGTTGATCGATCAGTACAGCTATAGTAACGATTGAAACGAGTTACACACCTGATCGCACGACGGCAGTGCGATCAGGTGTGTATTGATTTTCAATGGCTACTATAGTTTCAATCCTGTTACCGGCGATATTTCGATGTGTGCCACTAACCCGCGGTTCCGACTGCTAAAGAACTACGACTCCGATAACATCAAACACTGTAGTACGGTACTCGAAAGTGAAAACCATGCTAGTCCGGTATTACTGTCGAGAGGATAGATCATGGTGTGCTCCCACTCGAAACGTACAGTGCTGTCAACGCGGAATGGCTGATTTTCCTCTCCCCAGAACTCGCGAGTCGTGCACAATTTGGCTGGACGATTACTGTTCACATCCTCTTTGCCGCGCTCTCGGTCGGGCTGGCACCGTTCATCATCTATTTCACCTGGAAAGACGTCTGGACCGACGATGAACGGTTCAGTCGGTTGCGCTCTTTCTGGGTGACGGTCTTCGCAGTCGGCTTCGTGATGGGTACGGTAACAGGCATCCCCATGAGCTTCCAGTTTGGGACAAACTTCCCGCGGTTTGCGACAATCGCTGGCGAATTGATCGGTGGTCCGCTGGCCTTTGAGGCGAAGATAGCGTTTTTCCTCGAAGCCGTCTTCCTCGGCATCTTGCTTTTCGGACGTGAGCGGGTGAGCGACCGAACGTATGTCCTCTCGTCGGTGCTGGTCGGGATCGGTGCATGGCTGTCGGCGTTCTGGATTCTAGTGGTCAACGCCTGGATGCAGACACCTCAAGGCTATGATATGATAACCCAGAACGGAATGCGGGTCGCCAGGCTGACCGACCCGGTAGCTGCCTTTCTCACGCCGCGACTCCCGTGGATGTACGTCCACATGGTCAACGCCTCCGTCATCTCTGTCGCATTGCTGGTCGGTGGTGTCTCGGCGTACTTGGTCTGGAAGACCCACGACTCGACGGCCTGGCAAGCCTCTCTAAAGATCGCGGTCCTGTTATTGCTGGTTACAGCACCACTGCAGGCCGTTCACGGTGATGCCTACGGTCGCCACGTCGCGGACACCCAGCCCCAGAAGTTCGCCGCTATGGAGGCCCACTACGAGACTGGACAGGCCGACCTTCACCTACTCGCGTTTCCGAAAGATCTCAGTGCGCTGACCGACCCACACGCGGAAAACCTCTACACCGTCAGTCTACCTGGCCTCGGTTCCTACCTCGCCACCGGCGGTGACCCTGACGCTGAGGTACTCGGGTTGAACGAGTACGAACACAACCCCCCGGTGGCGCTGGTGTTCTGGTCGTTCCGGTTTATGGTCGGACTCGGCTTCCTTTTCATCGGTCTCGCAATGTGGGGAGGGTCCCTCACATACAGAGACAAACTCGCCGACAGCGACCGATTCCTGAAGGCGATGATGGCCGCGACGCCACTGGGGTACGCCGCCTTGCTCACCGGTTGGTACGTCACAGAGATCGGTCGGCAGCCGTGGGTCATTCAGGGCGAATTGAAGACCAGTGATGCAGTCTCGCAGTCGCTGACCGCCGGGGAAGCGATGGCGACGCTGGCAGTGTTTCTCATCGTGTATGTTGGGCTAATTGCCGCGGCTCTCCTCGTCTTACGGTGGCTCGTGAGAGAGGAACTGCAGGACCTCGGCGTTCTTGCCCCGTCGCAGGAAACCGGACACGGACGCATTCCGTGGGTGGGTGGCGATGACTGAGTTGCTCTCCGTGGATCGCTACCTCCTTGACGCGCTCCCAGAGGTGTGGTTTGGCGTCGTCATGTTCGCGCTGGCAATGTACGTGGTTCTCGACGGATTCGACTTCGGCATCGGTATGCTGTACGCCACTCGGAGCGACGAAGACGACAGGGAGACACTCCTGTCGGTGTTTGGGCCGGTCTGGGACGCCAACGAGGTGTGGCTGGTCGCCTTCGGAACAATGTTGTTAGCCGCGTTCCCGAGCGTGTACTCTCGGTTGCTCGCTGACAACTATCTGCTCGTTATCGGGTTTGTTCTCGCGCTGTTGTTCCGGGGCATAGCACCGGAACTGCGCGAGCAATGCGAGGACGATCGGTGGCAACGGATGTGTGACGCTTCTTTCGTCGGGGGCAGCACGCTCGCACCACTGCTGTTTGGCGTCCTCGCCGGGCGCTGGATCTTCGATGTTCCGACGCTGTCGGTGCCGGCGCTCTTGACAGGTGTCGGACTGACCACGGTATCAGTCGTCACGGGCGCGGCTTTCATCTCGGCCAAGACTGGCTCCTCCCTTGCCGCCGACCTGCGCAGGTACGGTATCGCCGGAACGGTATCATATCTCGGTGGTGTCGCCATCCTTCTGACGACTGTCGTCGTGACAGACGCCGGCGGCACAGCTGACGCCGTTCTCTCTGTCCCGATTGCTGTGGTAGTCGCTCTCTCTGCCCTCTCAGGCCTGGCTGGGATAGGCTTCGCTCGCCGCGAGCAGTATCGGCGATGGCTCGTGAGTGCGCTAACTCTTCCCGCGCTGTTGAGCCTCCTCGTTGCGCTTCTGCTGTACCCAGTTATCTACCCTGCGACCGGACTGACCGTCCGAGAGGCCGTCGTCTCACCACTCGCGCTCAACCTTGTCACCGTGATGGGGCTGCCGGTGCTACTGCTCGTGCTCTGGTATTTCAAGTTCCTCTATGGCGTCTTCAGCGGACCCGTTGTCGACGAATCCTATGGTCCTTGACCAAGCCGAGACCGCCGCTACAGTAAGCAAGGTGAGTCTCCTCTGGGCTTGCTTCTGACCTCACGCCGCTTCTAGATTCGGCAATAGTTTCAGCCGGAGTGTCAGGGGCAATACCTGGCGTTCGAGCGCTCAGTCCGACTGGACTGGAGCGTCGAGTTGTTCGGTGCGTTCGCCAGAGTCGGGCTCAGCCAAATAATCTCCGTCCGCCGGAAGGAGTCGACGTTTCGAGTTAAAGACGACAATGAGGCTACTGATCGCCATCATAACGGCGGCGATCAACGGTGTGATCACACCGGTTATCGCCAATGGGAGTGCAATCGCGTTGTAGCCGGCCGCCCAGACGAGGTTCTGTTTGATCCGGCCTCGAGTTTCACTCGCCAACTCGAAGACCTCTGGAACGGCGTCGAGACGGTCGTCAAGCACTACCGCATCGGCCGCCTCGATCGCCAGATCGGTGCCGCTCGAGACTGCGATCCCGAGGTCGGCGCTAGCGAGTGCGGGCGCGTCGTTCGTTCCGTCGCCGATCATTGTCGTCGTCCCGCGCTCGCGGAGTCCCTGGACGATCACTTCCTTCGACTCGGGGCGCACGCCTGCGAAGACGTGATCAACTGCGGGATGGTTTGCAAACGTCTCAGTCATCCGCTCGTCGTCGCCAGTCAGCACGACGATATCCCGATCCGCGGCCGCGGTCTCGGAAACCACGCGTTCCCAACTCTCACGGGGCGTATCTTGGACTGTAACGACTCCTTTGACGGCCCCCTCCCAAGCAACCGCCGTTGGATGAGTACCCGACTCGTAAGCGTCCGTGACAGCTGCCTCGATTTCCGTGGGGATTGTCCACTCGTCAGTATCGAATGAGCCCGGGTGGCCCAAAACGACGCGAGTATCGTCGACAAGTGCTGACACGGTACGGTCGGCGCTCTCGAAACTCGACACCGATCGCGTGGTCGGCGGGGCAGCCTCGTCAATGGCAGCGGCGATTGGGTGGCTTGACCGACGTTCGACGGCGGCCGCCATCGCGAGCACTTCGTCGGGATCGTCGCCAACGACGTCCACAAGCTCCATCTCCCCAGTGGTGAGCGTCCCAGTCTTGTCGAATACGACGACCGAAGAGTCGTCGATCCGTTCAAGCACTGTCTCGTTGAGAATGAGCATGCGATTGTCGGTGGCATCGCGGGTGGCCGCTGCGAGAGCGAGCGGAGTAGCGATGCCGAGCGAGCATGGGCACGAGACTACTAGCACGGCGACCCCGGCCATTATAGCTGTGTTCGGGTCGTTACCAAGGACGAACCAGCCGGTGGCGGTCAGCGCGGCAAGTCCGAGTACGAATGGAACGAACAGTACCGCAAAGCGGTTGACAATATGTTGCACACCCGTGGCAGAACTCTTGACGTTCCAGAGGAGTTCGACGAGGCGATCCATCGTGCTAGTTTTTTCGGGACCAACTTCAACGATAATCGCATTGTCAGTAAGGATCGACCCGCCGAGGACACTGTCCCCGACCGATTTTCGTTGCGGGAGAGATTCACCCGTGATAAGTGCCTCATCAATCGCGGCAGTCCCGTCGACGATCTGGCCGTCGACCGGGATCCGCTCGCCGGGTTTGACTAACAGCCGGTCGCCAGGCTCACACTTCGCAATTTCGATGGTTTCACTGGTCTCACTGTCGTCGTCGAGTCGGCGGGCCTCATCGACGCGTGAATCCGTGAGGTCGGCACGGTTACCGAGTGCAGCGTGTTTGACCTGTGACTCCAGATGATTGCCGATAGTGACGATCGCGAGCACCATCACTGCGACGTCGAAGTACGGGTCACGCCCGCCCGTGAGGTAGGTTGCCAGCGAGTAGAGATACGCTGCAAGTACCGCGATAGCTATCAACACGTCCATGTTCGGGCGACCGACTCTCAGGCTCACGTAGGCCCCACGGAAGACCGGGTATCCAAGTCCGACGAGTATGAGTGTGCTCCAGACAATTAGTGGCCAGAACACCATCGCCTCGACAGTGCTCCCATAGAGGAAACTCTCGGGATAGATGCCGAGATACACTGGGTATATGAACAGGACGTAGAGAACCAACACAGGCATCATCAGAACTGCCGCGAGCACCGCACGGTATTTGCCGAACTCGACGCGTGAACGTAGTGAGTCGTTCTCTTCGTCAGGACCGTGAGCTTGGTAGCCCAGTCGACTGAGTGCCGCAGCGATCGCGTTTCGATCGATGCAGTCAGGATCGTACACCACCTGTGCCATTTCAGTCGCGTAACTCGCACGCGCCTCGTGAACGCCTTCCTCCTCTTCGGCAAGGAGTTCAATGAATCCCTCGCAAGTCTGACAGTGCATCCCGTCAATCGAGAGGTAGGCTGTTTCGGCACCCTCGGGGCCATCGGGCCTGGTCTCCTCGGCCTCGACACGGTCACGGACGGCCGCAATCGAAAGGTCGACATCCTCACCGTCGTCAACTAACTGTGCGACCTCTAAACAGCCTCGACAGCAGAACTCGCCGTCAATGTCATCGTTGGTAATCGGGTCTTTGACGGGGAGGTCACAGAGTGTACAGGTGGACATATTACGCAACCGCCTCCGATTCGGCGATCGGTTGATAGTACGGGATATCTGGTAACGGAAGCATGACGCCAAACCGCATAAGTCCCATCGCTACCAGTATGTATCCGAGCCCAACGAACAATACACCGAGTCCGTAATGGACTACCTGCCGCTGGCGGGTGCTCACTGATTGGATAACCGTTCCGTAGAGAAACACACTGGGGATCGTCCCGACCCCGAGCGCACCGAGCGAGAGGAGGCCATATACGGGTGAGCCCTGGGCAAACGCGTACAGGAATGCCGGATAGAGAAGCATACACGGCAACAACCCATGAAGCGCGCCGAGGCCGATAATGCCGATACCGTTGACCCAGCGGTCGACCCGTCTTGAAATGACTGTGTAGGTTCGCGCGAATAGTGAGCCGAACCCAGTACCGGCAACAACTCCTTCAACGGCTCCTTGTTGGTAGCCGGCTAACCGGGTGAGTCCCATAACGATAATTGCTACGCCAATGCAGATTCCGACGACACCCTGAGCTGGCCGGAGAAATCCAGCGAGCCCGATGGTTCCGTACAGTAGCGCGCCGGCAGCTCCGAAGACGCATCCGATGATGGCGTAGCTCACCGTCCGGCCGAGGTTGAACAGTGTGTGCTGACGCACCTCATAGAGTGTGAGTGCGCTCGCCCACCGGTCCTGGGTTTCCATACGCTCGGCATAGGTTGCAACGAGCGGGCCGCACATTCCAAGACAGTGTGCACCTCCGAAAAGGCCAATCATGAAAAACACGACCAGTCCGTAGCCACTTGTGATGCTGATCTCACTCAGCTGTACTAGAACTGCTGATATCATATCCAAGGCTGGCAAGGCCAGCATAGATTAGGGTGTACCAATCGTCGTGTGTAGTGGGTTTCGGTTCAGGCCGTGGCTTCGATCGTTAAGAACTACATCCAAGAACGTGGAATTACAGTGATTGTGAGGCGAAAACCCACGACTTCAGTCGTGGGATGAAGCCGACAACTTGGCCACTCCTCCCGCCACCTCCGTGATGAGTTCGACTTCGGATTGCCGTCGCTGTGGACGCGCTCGCACCTCGCCTCAATTGCGGGCGACGTGTCCAGCGAGTTCATCGAGGAGTATATCGACGCCCAAGCAGGTGAGTCGTCACGCAACGGACCGTCTCAACCACGGAAGTTTGTCAGTAGTTGAGACTTGCAGTCTCAATGCATACGAAATGAGATTCAAGGGAATCTTGGCTGGAATAACTGTTCAATCTGGATGCGAACTACCCAGAAGGGCACTGTCTAGTTCTGGACGACCTCAGCTGGCGTTCGTCCGTCGAGTTCTTGGTTGGGTCGTTCGTGGTTGTAGTGGTGTCTGAAGCGTCGTAGCCACTGTTTCGCGCTGGATTGACTGTCCCTCCAGAAGGAGTGAAAGCGGTCGATTCGCACGGTCACAGTCTGGAACCACTTTTCGAAGTGGTTCCGGATTCGATAGTCGAGCCGACCGCTCAAATCGTGACGCGAGAGGGCAGTCAGATAGCCGCCAGCATCGACGAGAAACTCTGTCTCGGCAACATCGTGTTTCTGAGTGAGCCGGTGCAGGAACGCCGCCGCGGGGTCAGTCCCGCAGCGGCTGAACACGTCAACTTCGAGAAGTAACTTTGATTCAGTGTCGACAGCGGCATACACCCACTTTTTTCCCCGTCGATCTCGATTTGTTTCTCATCGACTGCGACCCGCGACGGCTCCGCCGTCGGCGGGTCGCTCTGTGCTTCGGACAGTGTATGCACCCAATTCCAGACTGCTCCGTGAGAGCGGTCGACACCCAGCAGGTCTAAGATAGCAACCGTCTCCCTAATCGACAGCCCCGCAGTATGGAGACGCACCCCAAACCGCCGGACGGGTGTCGGGGTGCGCTCATTCTCCCAAACGTCTTGGCTGTCCTCATCTAACGTTTCTCTGAGGAGGTCTGCGAGTTGCATGGACACTTCTCGCTACGACCTCCTCGTTTCTCAAACTCGCTCAACTAGACAGTGCCTTTGGGGGTGTTATTTGGATTTCTCTATCAAACGATTCGTAGCTCCCCTGTACTGCTCATTAGCGGAGCAGACCCACCAATTTCGTGGAACTACCGTCGGCTACCCAATCCACCCGTCGATCTCAACCTGTGTACTGTCTGCCGGAGCATCGTCCGCTGTCCTCGCAGCTGAGTCAAACGGGGGCTCGACGAGACGCGGCACTTCATCGTCGTATGTCCGGTCAGGGCGTTTCACACAGTCGAGCGTGATGATAGGACTGCACTCACTACAAGAGTGCGTTGCCCCGTCGAAGCCGTTGATACTCACCGACTAGGAAATAACGCTCGCGAGCCGATACGTCTCCGCTGCTGGCTGGCGAGTACTGGCAGACTGGCAGCCAACAGCCCCGCAGACATCGCAGGTGACGAGATGGTCTCGATCTGCCTCGTGGAAGAGCGAAGGCGGCCTGCTCGACGTTGTCGCGGTCCTGAAGCGTACACTCCCGGCAAATCGTGAACCAGAACACGCCGTCTTCTCGCCCCACTTCGTCGGGCAACCGGACATACGTGTACGCCTCGCCGGAGATATCGGCTGTCCTGTCTCCACAGAACCGACAGTACTCAGCCGTTGCCTTGGGCTGGATTTCGGTCACTGAGACCTCCGTGCAAGTGTTGACTGCTCGCGAGCAGTGTCCACAGGACAGAGAAAGCGCCATTGTATCGCTCACGAATCGGCTTGTACTCTCGGTTGCTTCAGTTTGAGCTGCAAATCGAAAGATTTGAGAAGGAAAGCAAGCAAAAGTACAAGAATATCGGCAATTACAAGACCAATTTAACCAGAAATACGAGCGGATAGAAGAAATAGAAACACGCCTTTGGAAATACGAGAACCCGAATACATCGTCCAGTAAGCAACAGTCGGGGGCTGATGCTCACCGATTCGTCAAGGTGATCCCTGATCTGGAGCCCCCAGAAGTCACCCAGGACAACCGCCACTGCTACCAGTGCAACTCTTGTGGGACAGAAACCGTTGCGACACACCCTGACTGCCCCAAATGAGTGGTAGTTCGCGGTGAGCGTACTCTCCCAAGCAGCACTTTATCGGAACGATCACCGCCGCTCTTTCCGGAAGATTGCTGATAGCTTTGAGCAACTGCACTGGTTAGTAACCCTCAGGTGTGTCCGTGTGGTACGCGACCGAACGCGCTGGTCGCTGCGAATACGAACAGATTCATATCTCCACTGAACGTGACAGGTGCAGCCACGATCCCGATTGCGGTGATGTCGGTGGTATCGGCTCGGTTACGAACAGCACCACAGGACGGTTATCAGCCCGAACACTACCAACATGCTATAGTAGCCATTGAAAATCAATGCACACCTGATCGCACGACGGCAGTGCGATCAGTGTGTACATCGTTTCAATTGTTACTATAGTCGGCGGATCGGGCATCGTTATTGAGTTATCACTCCTGAAAGACTTATACTTGCCCGACGGTGCCCTCACTCTATTTCGTTATGGAAAAAGATAGTATTTCCTCAGAGTACGTCAGAAACGAGGCAGCGGACTATTCGAAGTTGATGAGCGGTTTGATAATGTCGTCCTCTTTCCTTTCCACGAGGGGGAACGCTTCTTGCCAGCGTTGCGTTCGGGTTCCCGGCATGTGCCACCCCGAAGACGACCGACGTAAACAGCGTGGCAAGTCCGACCGCAGCCGTACCCCGAACCCGCTCGAACCACGTACGTTCCTCTGTGATGTTGGTGATGAGATATCCCCGAAATAGGAGCTCCTCGTAGACGCCCACGGCGACGAACGTGACGAATCGCCTGTGGTACCAGATGTAGCAGCCTATCGTTCTCAACGCGGATCCCGCCCTGAATCGCCCCTCTGGTTAAACGACACCCTGCTTCTGTACTCGACACTGACCACTAAGTCGTCCCCCGGTGTACACCCCGTAACTAATGGTTGTCTCCGCTTCGACGAACACCGAATCCTGGTATTCACGGGGGCTAAGTCAGATATACGACGCCCTTGACGCCGATTCAGATGGTCTCTCAACCGAGGACGCTGAAAGCCGGCGCTCTGAACACGGCTCAAATCGCCTGCCGAAGACAAAGCCGGTCACCGTGTGGCAAATCTTCCTCCGTCAGTTCAAAAACCCACTCATCTACATTCTCGCCACCGCGGCAATTGTCTCGTTTGCCATCGGTGAGGAGACTGACGCTGGATTCATCGCCCTGGTGCTGTTGATCAACGCGCTCGTCGGCGGTATCCAAGAATGGCGTGCAGAACGCAGCAGTCAGGCACTGCAGCAACTCATCAGGACCCGGGCGACGGTCATTCGAGATGGTGAGACACGCGACATCGATGGAGAAGAGGTCGTCCCTGGTGATATCGTGCTTCTAGAATCTGGGTACCGTGTTCCTGCGGACATTCGACTCGTTTCTACACATGGTCTAGAGATCGACGAGTCGCCACTCACCGGCGAATCAGCCCCCGTCCTGAAAGACGAAGAGTGGGCAGGCGACGACCGGGCCTCACTCGGAGATCGGCGCAATATGGCCTACGCGGGAACGGTGGTCAACCGTGGGCGGGGGCGCGGTGTCGTCGTCGAAACCGGTGCCGATACGGTTGTCGGCCGATTGGCCGAGGACGTCACGGCCGTTGAGGGCGGACAGCCTCCCCTCGTGACGCGTATGGAGCGATTTACCCGCATTGTCGGCCTCGTCGTACTCGCCGCCGCGGCAATCACCGCCCTCCTCGGAATCTTCGTCCAGCAGTACGACGCCGTCGAAATGTTCCTGTTCGCCGTTGCGTTAGCCGTGTCGGCGATCCCTGAAGGGCTCCCCGTGGGAATCACTGTCGCGCTAGGCGTCGCCAGCCGGAGAATGGCAAAGGTAGGCGTCATCGTCCGTCGTCTAGTGGCTGTGGAAGGACTGGGAAGTTGTACGATGATTGCGTCGGATAAGACGGGAACGCTGACTGCAAACGAATTGACGGTCAAACAGGCTCAACTCCCCGATGGAAGGACGTTTGAGGTGACCGGCGAGGGGTATGCCCCGGAAGGGAGTGTCCTCAGAGACGGGCACCCTCCGGAGCCTCATCTCGCAAACGAGTTGTCTCGTCTCGCCCGCGCATCTGTGCTCTGTAACGAAGGGCACCTGTCCCGACGCGACGACGAGTGGACGTGGCGCGGTGACCCGACCGACATCGCGCTTCTCGCGTTCGGTCACAAGCTGGGGTGGTCCCGCGAGGCGGCGCTCGACGCGAACCCACAGATTGACGAGATCCCTTTCGAACCCGAACAGCGCTATGCGGCGACATTTCATGAAACCCGTGACCAGGAACAGGTATTCGTCAAGGGTGCGCCCGAGCGCGTTCTGGAGATGTGTTCGGATGCAAGCGAGGGCGACTTTTCGCGGCAAGAACTGCAACAGCAGGCGACCGAGATGGCTCACGAGGGATATCGCGTGCTTGCCGTCGCCGAAGGAACGCTGGAGACTACCGAGGATCTCGGCCAGCCCCCGTCAGAACCGACCGGGTTGACGTTTCTCGGGTTTATCGGGATGATCGACCCGCTCCGATCCGGTGTCGAGGAGGCGATTACGTCAGCACAGCAGGCTGGCATCACTGTCACAATGATTACGGGAGATCATCGAGAGACGGCCCTTGCTATCGCCCGTGCCCTCGGACTGGCCGAGTCTCCGGAGGAGGTCACCACCGGAACCGAGCTCATGGACGCCTCCCAAGAACAGCTTGTGGAAATCATAGAAACGACGCGGGTGTTTGCACGCGTCTCGCCCGATCAAAAACTCAGAATCGTCGAAGCTGCCCGGGGTATGGGACACTACGTCGCCGTCACGGGTGACGGTGTCAACGACGCACCGGCGCTTCGGCAGGCGAATATCGGTATCGCTATGGGACAGATGGGGACCGACGTGGCCCGGGATGCGGCCGAACTCGTGATCAGCGACGACAACTTTGCGACGATAGTCGCGGGCATCGAACAGGGCCGGATCGCGTTCGACAACATCCGCAAGATCATTTTCCTGCTCATCTCCACCGGCGCTGGAGAAGTTACACTCGTCCTGTTGAGCTTAGCGGCCGGACTACCACTCCCGCTGGTGCCCGTCCAGATTCTCTGGTTGAACCTCGTCACGAACGGGATTCAGGACGTCGCCCTGGCATTCGAACCCAAGGAAGGAGACGTGTTGAATCGGCCACCACGCTCTCCTGACGAGCGAATCTTCAATCAAATCATGATCGAACGGACACTCGTCGCCGCGATGGTGATCGGTGTGATCGGGTTCGGGACGTTCATTTGGTTACTGGAGCAGGGGCTTTCGGAGGCGGCTGTCCGCAATCACCTGCTCCTGCTGGTCGTCCTGTTCCAAATGGTCAATATCGGCAATGCCCGCTCCGAGACGGCCTCTCTGTTCCATCTATCACCGTTGCAGAGCCCCATCTTGCTTACCGGGACGATTACTGCGTTCTTGATCCACCTCGGAGCGATGTACTTTCCGCCCGCTCAGGCAGTCCTTGGAACCGCACCTGTCAGTCTGGAACAGTGGCTCGTTCTCGGTGGGATTGCCCTGACCATCGCCGTCGCTATCGAGCTGCACAAACTGAGCTGGAAGATGCGGTACCCTAAGCGCTCGGAGAGAGCGTCACAGACCTCTTCGCAAACTCGCGAGAAGGAGGCGTAGAGCGGGAAATCTGGCAGACCCTCAGTCGCGCTCTCCGCCACGAAGCGGGCTTTCTCCTGTGAATTCTCGCTTAATTAAGCGACAGCATCCCAGCGTTCACGCCGGGGAGGACGTTATCTCCGAGCAGCCCGATTCATTCCGAGGAGGGGACGCATTCAGTTATAAAATCCCGGCGGGAGACCAGTGTGTCGAACGCCGGTCCATTCCTCGATCTGGAACTCGTATATCTGTGTTTCAAGCGAGTCACTCGCGGTCTCGAACAGTTCCGGGCGCCACGTTGGCGTCGTCGTCTCGTCGAGTTCACCACGTCTGTCTTCCGGGAGTTTCTGAATCGTCCCGATGAGTCCGACGCTCTCCCAGTTAAACGCTGTCTCCGCACTGTACACGAGGAATGCCGCCGACTCTGCCTGGTTGGCCAACTCCATTTTCCGACTTCCGTTGTCTCCGATGAAGTAGAAGTAGAGACGCCCCCCTCCATTATACCCGTAGGTCATCGGAATCAGGTAGGGTTCGACGTCTGTTGGGAGTCCCAGCGTTCCCATACTCTGGCTAGAGAGAAACCCCTCTACCTCCTCGTCGGTCATCTTGTGCAACCCGAAGTCGGTGAGTTCGTCGATAGTCATTCCATATCAGAGTATGCTATCGAGTGACATAATTCCGTGTGCTGTCTCATAGTTTCCCGATAGACAACAGATGGAGGCGTCTGCTATAGTAGCCATTGGAAATCAATGCACACTTGATCGCATGGCAGCAGTGCGATCAGTGTGTAAATCGTTTAATTGTTACTATAACTGCTCGGTCACCCGCTGGCGAGGACCTCGACGGTGACCTGACCTGTCTCCGGCGTCTCGTCGATCAGGACGGCGGCCTGGCCCTCAATTATCGGTTCGCCGTCCTCGTTGAGCACGTCCGTCGTGAGCTGGTATTTGTTCCTGCCGAGGTCCTCGACAACCTCACAGACTGCGGTAAGGCGAACATCGATGTCGGCCGGTTTTAGGAACGAGAGGTCCTGTGAGATGTATATAGTTACACCGGGGAAACGAGCCAACGCAGCACTGATCAATCCACCGACAAGCGTCCCGTGGACGATTCGCCGGCCGAACCGCGTCTGGCTGGCGTACTCCTCGTCGAGATGAAGCCGGTTTGTGTCGCCACTGGCGGCAGCGAAGGTCCTCACGTCTTGTTCGCTGATCGTCTTCGAAAACTCGACTCTGTCACCGACGTTGACGTGGTGGTCGTCGAGTCCCGTACCCTCAACGTCCCAGTCGTTTTTTTCGTAAGCAGTCTCCTGATGTCGGTAGTAGTTGGCAGTCTGTTGTTCGTGGCCTTCGATTACCCGCCGCTGGAGGATTTGCGGGACGTGACGGACGATATCGTCAGTGCTGACCAGCCCAACTAGCTCGTCTCCATCGAAGACGACCAACCGGGCGATATCATGCTCAAACATTGTTTCGACCGCGGCGCCGAGGGTGGCGCTCGCATCGACCGAAACAACGTGGGTTGACATAAACTCCGAAAGCGAGCGCTCTTCCGGGCTCGACTCCTCGCTGAGGAGTCGCACGAAGTCGTCGCTGGTGACGATGCCGAGGACCTCTCCGTCCTCGACGACGACTAGTGACCCGATTGAGCCCGCGTGACACCGGCCGGCGGCAGTACTGGCAGTTGTTTCAGGCGACGCCGTCTCGACCGGACTGCTCATCACGTCGTTGACGCGAATTGGGAACGCCATGGTTGCACGTCGGTTCGACGTGACAAGAGGTTATCTGACGAAGAGATACCAACCGATAACAGCTGTACGTATGTTATTACTAAAAGGAATAGAAAAGTAAAGAGATGGAATAAAAGGTGTATCTAACCGAGATCAAATAGTTATAATTACGCATGTATTATATACAAAATAACGCCCTTCAGATTGAATACTGGTGCTTTGTTTAAAGATTTAATTGATCAGTGTTATTCTTCGTGCTGGATTCTGGTATCCAAGAGCTTCAATTTGTTCTTCTCGAAACCAACGAGGGCACCAATCTGTCGCCCGTGGTGACGACCTTTGGGAGGTTATAATGTGCCTTATCGACATCATCGGTAATGGAACTAGAGTGCATAAGTTAGAGTGAAAACGAGAGATATTAACAATAAAAACCCGAGTTTGGAAATACAAAATCAATTTTATGAACTAAAGGGTTGCAAATACAAGATAAAGATACCAATCTGACTGAATAGAGGATTAAGTCTTGGAAAGTGGACGACATCCATGAGACGGCAGCCCGCAATGCGATATCCGAGTGAGCCAGTGCAGTGACGAAGACCGAAGCTCAGATCGAGATAGGACTCAGATAGCGATAGGCGTCGTCGATGGTACTGATCGTCCGGAATGCCGCTGCCACGGAGGGCTTCTCGTCGACCGAATCCATGTCGCCGACACGGGATCGTAGTTCGGTGACCACCAGCGCCCCCACGGTAGGCTCTGCGGCGACGAACCGGTCGATCGCCTCCTGGGAGTCCGCGGCGGCGAGAAAGAGCGCGCAGATCTCCTCAGCCGCCGATTCCGTTTCGGAGTCCACCACGTCCAGCGCCAGCAGTGCCTCGGTCGCCTCCATACGCACCCACGGATCCTCGTCTTCGAGACGGGCCTCTAAGTTCTCGACGGCGGGGCGAACCTCGTCGGGGTGGGTCCGTCCGACCGCCGTGAGTGCCCTGGCCGCAGAACGACGGCGTTCGATCCTCGACGCGTCGAGGCTGGCGGTAAGGTCATCGATGGCGGGCACGACCGCCTCCGGGTGGGCTTGTGCAATCGTCTCTAGCTCACGGGTGATCGATTCGTATATGGGTTCGAACGTGGTGTTTCCAGCACCTTCTTCGTCGAAGATGCTCTGGAGTGTCGAGGCGATACGGGGTGCCTCGCGTGGGAAGGTCACACCCAGCCGCCCGAGCGCCAGTGTGATGGATGTCTGTTCACCCCTGGGACCGGGTCCGACGAACGCAGCGGGTGGCGACAGCAATGCGAGGATGCCGTCGATGACGGGTCGAACCGCATCCGGGCGCGTCTCCGCGAGCGAAGCGAGCGCACTGGCCGCGCTGGAACGGACCGTCCAGCTGTCGTCGCCCAGACACGCCCGGAAGTCATCGATGGAAGGACGGTCCGCATCCGGATGCGTTTCCGCGAGAGAGCCGAGCCGCAGGACCGCTTTGGACCGTACTTTCGGGACGTCGTCGTCCAGGCACGCCTCGAAATCGTCGAACGGCGGGGTGATAGCTTCGGGTCGCTCTGCGGCGATCTCCCCCAGAACGGCCAGTGTGTGTTCCCGGACCCACGCCTCGCCGTCGTCGAGACGGACCCGGAGATCGTCGACGAGCGGCACGAACAGTTCGGCGTGGTGCTTGCACAGTTCCCTGAGGGCGAACAGTGCCTCTCTCCGGGTCGACTCGTGGGCGTCGTGGAGCCGCTCCCGAAGGGTGTCGACGGCGGGGCGGAGCACTGCCGGGTTCTGCTCGCGACCGACGTCCGAGAGGTTCTCGGCGGCGGGTTCGCGGACTCGCCTGGGCTGGTCGAAACAGTGCCCCAGCAACACGTCGACGGCCGCCTCGGTTCGTTCCTCGTCGACGATGCCGACCGAACGAATGCCAGACATGGCGACGTCTCGGTCCCTGGCGTCTTCGGTCGCGAGCAACTCCCGCAACGCCTCGAATTCGGCATCGCCCGCCCGCCCGTCCTCGAAAGCGGCGACCAATTCCGTCACTCTCTCCGTCGTTCCAGTGGTCTCGCGAAAATCGTTCCCCATGCTTCTTGATTGAAACAGGCCACTCACGGTAATAGATCTCTGGATTCCACACGACGACCCGATACCACCTACGACCAGTGTGATTATATTCACAGCTACCGTACCAAAACGAAATGGATGACGAGTCGGTCGAAGCCGCACACGCCTAAAACCCCGAAACCTACGAGGACGAGCGGTTCGGGACATTCGAGAAGAAGGCGACTGTCTGTACTCGGTGATTATCTCGGTCTTGTGCGAGTTGACGGCGCCCACGGCCTCGTGCGTGAGCTCGCCGAGAGTACACTCCACGAGGGTGACGACCGGCGTGTGATCCCGGTCGATCGGTCGAGATCGTCGGCTCACCGTCAGGAGTTCTGTCCGCTTGATGCGCTGCTCGTGTTTCGCTGCGTTGTTCCGAAGCCATTGTCAATCGGGGGCATGTGATGCGCCCCGCCACCATCTCGCGGGGGAAACAGACACACCGAAACGCACCCGTCCATCTCATACACTAAAACTGATCGGTTCGCGAGTCCACTCTCCCTGTGACATCCCCTCAGCCGAAGAGAACCGGCGGCCTTCGCACACAGCATATCGCCTCTCTCTTTGGACGAAAACCGCGATCTGCAAGCCGAAATGACACCCTCAAATAGCAGATGAGCCGTGTCGTACCGATTTGAGCGCGTAGAAGGCATCCCGAGAAATCCCGTGATAATGCTGTAGTTTCAGAAATTGCTCGACGGGGATTCAGAAGGAATGATTTCTACTCAGCAACGGACTTTTGAAAGTCTCTGCCGGTGATAGGTTTCACCGGCCGTGTTGAATACAGGATGCGAGTACAGCATGTGATTTTTCCAAGGCGTTGACAATGCAATCCCTCAGTACAGTGTCTGTAATACTCACTCTGTTCGCGCAGTCTGGCCAGAGCAGCGCTGACTGGCTACCTCACCGGGTTCACCACGGGGAGCCGACCCGAGGAGATTATCCGGCGAAGGAGGACGACGATACCGTTCTCCAGGCCGTTGGCGAAGACCGCCTGTTCGTGTGATTCGTCGGGGTCGGCGTCCGGGTAGAAGGAACTGACCAGCAACGTCGTGCGGTCGACCAACAGCAGGCGGCTGATGGCAATCTCGTCGTTACTCGTGGGACCCAGGAGCCAGTCCAATTCGGTTTCGAACACCTTCACGGATGGCAGCTCGGTACCGAGTTTGGCAATGATTGCGTCCGTCTGGCCACCGATGATCACGTCGACGCCGCGGTCGACTGCATCGTGGAGTCGGTCGTACAGCGCCTCCGTCAGAAGTTCCTCCTCGACGACCAGCAGGACGATCTCCGAGTTGGCGTCCTCAAGCAGCGTGTGTGTCCGGGACTCGATGCCATCGTGGCCGGACAGCGCCCATACCTCCTGCATTCGGTCGTTGTTCTCGCCCTCCGGCTGGGGGTCGAGCGCTTCGAGGTGTGACTGGAGGCTGTCGATCCGCGTGTCGTACTGTTGACGCAGGATCGCGGTCGCCTCTTCGATGCTGACCGCGCGAAACTGTTGAGGGCTGGAGTGCTGCACTTCGACCAGCCCCTTTGACTCCAGCACTCGGACAGCGTCGTACACCCGGGTCCGCGGAACCTCCGAAGCCTCACTGATTTGCTTGGCCGTCCCCGTCGAGAGTTGGGTCAATGTCAAGAAACTCCGCGCCTCGTACTCCTTCAGCCCGAGGTCCTGGAGCAGAGTTACCGTCTCGGCTTTGAGTTGTTCAGCTGTCATTAGGTGGTCCTGTCAAGTTTGACTGACTGAGAGAGGTACCAACGACAGAACCTGTCAATATAGTGACGGAATTGGTCACCGTTTCGGTCGATTCGGACATACCGTAGTAAGGACGCCGACACGAATAAAGTCGGTTACCCACACAGTTGTCATATTTGGAAATTCCAACTCAAACTGGCTATCGGTGGATATTTTGAAATTAGAATGTGATTTCAGTGCCGGTAGACGCGGAGATATTTGAAAATTTCAATCGGTCTCCCGGTTATCCTTGATCGGTGACCGACCCGTCGTCGGTGCCGTCATCCTGCCGCGCGCCGGGCCCCGACTGTGGATAGAAGTGGTCCCATGACTGGACTTGTGTCTCGGAGATGATCTCGGAGCTGGTGATTGTCATGCCCACGTCCGCCAGTTCGTTGCGGATCTCTTCGATTTCCCTAACCGTGCCGGCGACGACCTCGACGTGGACATTCCGTTCGCCCCCAAGCAACTCGCGGGTGGTTACCACACCGCGAATATCGAGGATCTGATCGGCCAACGAGTCAAGCTTATTCGGATTGACTGTACAGACGAACATGACGTGGAGGGGGTAGCCCGCTTCCTCGTAGTTGATCTCGGGGTGGTAGCCCCGGATTACGCCCTTCCCTTCGAGCTTGTCGAGGCGATTTCGGACCGTCGTGGAGGTCACATCCACCCTCTCACCGATCTCCGTATCGGTCTGGCGGGCATTGAGCTGAAGTTGGTGCAAGATGCTCCGGTCCACGTCGTCGAGTGGGGAGTCGTCCATGCGATGTCCTTGGACGGGGCGACTGAAAAGTCCGCATGGGCCCATCACGAGCAAGAGAGCAACCACGGCCGTCTCTATCCGAATCACGACGATCTCGTCAACAAAGGACTGCTCGAGAAGGGTGAACTCGACAAGCGGACGAGCGTATACACAGTCACACAGCGTGGTAAGCGTGAAATAGAGGCACGACAGGAGTGGGAAAGCCAGTATTTGGAGAGCAAAGAATCGGTTCCTGCGTAGCACCCACCGGTCTGTCGGAAGCGATGGTCATCCCGGAGGAATCCCTCCTGTAGTAGACAAAAGGGCCTCAGTCCGCGGGCTGTGCCTCCGTAGCTGGTGTCCCGCTTGGAAGCTCGGGAATGGACAGGTCCACGCGGCGGAGTAGCTGTGCGTTGATCGCGACGATTACTGTACTCAAAGACAGCAGAAGCGCACCTACAGCGGGGGACAGCAGAGTTCCGATCGGTGCCAATACGCCTGCTGCAAGCGGAATAGCGAAGACGTTGTAGCCGGCCGCCCAGACGATGCTCTCCTGCATCTTCCGGTAGCTCGCCTTGCTTAGCTTCACGAGTCGCACCACGTCCATCGGGTTGTTCTGGACGAGGATGACGTCGGCCGACTGGACCGCAACGTCGGTACCGCTCCCGATCGCAATGCCGACGTCCGCTCGCGTCAGCGCCGACGCGTCGTTGACGCCGTCGACGACCATCCCCACAAGCTTGCCCTGGTCTTGGAGTTCTTGGACTTTCTCGTCCTTGTCCTCGGGGAGGACTTCTGCGAACACCGTATCGATGCCCAGTTCATCGGCGACCGCTCCGGCGACGTCCTGGGAGTCGCCGGTCAGCATCGCCACCTCGATGCCCAGATCGTGGAGTGCGTCGACGACAGCGTAGCTTTCCTCGCGGATCACGTCGGCCATCGCGAAGGCAGCGATCAACTCTCCTTCGCGAACGAGATACACCACTGTCTGTGCGTTCTCGCCGGCCTCATCAGCGAAACGCTGGAGGTGATCGGAGACATCGCTATCGAGTTGAGTCAACAAGTTCGGCCCGCCGACGTACACCTCGTTTCCTTCGACGCTCGCGCGAACCCCTCGCCTTTGATCGCCTCGAAGTCGGTCGCGTCAGGTGCGCTAAGATCACGCTCGTCAGCTGCCTCGCGGATGGCTCGTGCAATCATGTGTTCGGAATCACTCTCGATTGCGAATGCCAAACAGTTTGTCGACGGGGACTCACGATCAACTGACGATAGTATTCTCGCCTAGCAGATGGTGGAGAGGAACGGAACAGACAAACTCCACTCCTTACGAGGATCGATCGACCGATCAGCGCTCCTCACGGTTCGTGACATCATCGAGAGAGAAGAGCCGCTCGCAGCGCCAACGCTAGACGGCTATCTCAACCCGACGGTTCTGGAAGTCCCACTCGGTGACGGCCGCCGTAGTGCTGACTCCGCCCGAATTGATGTTCAGTGGACGACTCGAGCGGACTACAAATTTCACTATACGGACACTGACGGTGTGAATTTCCGCTGGGACAGTCATCCACATGGCGGTGATTACATCTCCGTTCCAGGTCTCGAATACTATCATCCGCCCCCTGACGCCACTTCCGATCCAGACGATATCGAAGAGTCCTGCATCAAGCAGTCTGTCGAAGCACTCGTCACTCGTGCTGTTCTCAAACTCTGGCGTGTTGCCTATCATGCAGACTCCTACGACCCGCTGAATGCTGCGAGTAATCCACCGTAATCGAGGTGGAGGCCCCACTCTCAACGAGCGAGCGGAGCTATTGCTCTCACGAGAGGGGGGAGTCACTCACAGCAATTCGACCCACTCGGGAGCGCAATCGTGTGTGCCGCCGTAGATCGAGCGCTCGGGATACTGGTCGTCGGCAGCCTCGACAGAGACGATCACGTTGCCGCCGGAACACGAAATTTCTGCACCGGTTCCGACGACTGCATCGAGTGGGCCGTCTCCGTCGGTCCAGTCAGTTCTGACGTGGTCACCGCGGTCGAAGTCATACTCCTCGAAGGAAGGTGCTGTGGTACTCATGATCTCCTCCGGCTTCGGGGGAGACACAAAACCTCAGCCGTTCACCGGTCGGTCATGCACGTCGAACACGAATCGTATCGTACCAAATTGCACTCCCATCTACGAAAACAGAGGTTTTCGACCACACAGGTGAGACTACACGACGTCACATTCGGATAGCGCAGCCAAACACTCAATAATCGGGTTATCCAACAGACGAGTATGGCTACTATCGAAATTGATGAAGAGGTGTATGAGGCGCTCCAGATTCCTGAGGGAGAGCGGCCGCAGGCAATGAAACAAGAATTGGCTGTCTCGCTTTACGCGCGTGATGTCCTTTCGTTCGGGAAAGCGCGTGCATTGGCAGAACTGTCTCACCGAGAGTTCCAGACATTACTCGGAGACCGCGAAATCCCACGCCATTACACCGACACTGAACTTGCCGAAGACCTCGACTATGCCGAATAACGAGCTTGTAGTCTCGGACACGTCACCGCTGCTGAATCTTGCACTTATCGACCAACTCACCCTTCTCAAATCGCAGTTTTCGAGCATCACCATTCCGCGTCAGGTGTGGGACGAACTCACTGATGGAGAGGCAGGTGTAGACGCGCTTCGCTCGTTGCGTGACGATGAGTTCCTGACGATCACCGAGGTCGAACAGTCGCACCTCTTCACTGAAATCTTCCACGAGCTGGATCTCGGGGAAACAGCTGCTATTTGTCATGCCATCGAGCACGATGCTGACCTCATCCTTTTGGATGAAAAAGACGGTCGACAGGTCGCTCGGAGACACAGCCTGACGGTAACGGGAGTCATCGGGATACTACTCCGCGGAGCCAATGCTGGAGACATTGAATTAAAACACGAACTTGACGCCCTTCGTGACGCTGGCTTCTGGATCTCTGATGAGCTGTACTCAAAAATTCTTTCTGAAGCAACGGAATAGTTACCGCTCCCACGGAAAGGAGCCAATCCGCTTGCGATAGGCACTGATCTGGTCCTGAAATTCCTGCTCCTGGAAGTCTGGCTCGTCGCCGTGGATGTCTTCGGGAGAGACGCCGTCGGGAAGATGCTCGTAGTCCGTGACGTCCTCCGTGTCATCCTCTTGGTCGGGTTCGTGTCGGTGCTGCCCACACTCCCTGCAGGTCCAGATCATGCGGTCAAGGTGTGGGTGGCACTCGAAGCCATCGAGTCCGTACGATTCGTGTCCCGTCACGGCGCCACACTGGCGACAGTAGAACCCGATTCCGACTATCTCCGGTTCGGCTCTTGCCTGATGGCGCTTCACAACGCCGGGCACAAGCCAGTACGTGCCGTCGTCCTCCCGGAACTCATCCGTGAGCTGCTGGAACTCCGAGCGGTCGGTGACTGGCGACCCGTCCTCGAGATAGATCCGTGGCTGGACGTCGCCCCCATCCCCGTCCCAGTTGGTCTGTTCGTCGGCTGTCTCCAAGAGCGCCTGTCCGGATTCCTCGCCGATCGTGGTTTCGGTCGGCAGGTCGGGCCAGCCTTTCGTGAGAGTGGCGGCTGGCTCAGTTCCGAAGGCTGCTCGACACTTCACGGTTCCATGAGAGACGTCCTCACCGCTCGCGATACTATCAGACACGGAGAAGGCCGCAGCGCCGAGCGCTCGTGCATGGAAGTCAGTGTTCGCTTCGACGAGCGCGAGTACTACCCGCCCGAACGTCCACTCCCCAAGTGGGCTGCTATCCTGATCGTCGAACGAAGTCTCTGAGATGCCGGTTTGAGCACAGAACGGACACTGGCGTTCATCCCGTGGAATGGCCTGTCCACAGGTCCGACAGGTGCGAGCATCATCCTCTGTACGGTCGGGATATCCAGTGGAGTCGAGGACTCGTTCCTGTCCGTTTCCTCTCGTTTCAGGATCGGAACTCGCGGCACCGGGGATATCCGCGGGGTCGTACTCAGGATTCCGGTCAGTCACACGCTTGGTTGCGGTCGTCATCGCATTTAAACCCCGGCCCCGAGGGAAGCACAAACCGACAGAGAGCGAAACTGGACGAGTTGGCTATCCGTCCCTGTGCTGTCCGTCACTGTGTGGCGTCATCACGCTGATCGGCGGCAATATTTATACAGACGACACGGAAGAGGTTGTGAGCATGACCTGCCCGGTAACTCGTTGATTATCTTGATGAGGACATCTTCTGTGACGAGAGTGAAGTCAGTGATGACTGGTGAAAGCACCCACAAAAACGTTGACTTTGAGTAGAATAATCGGTTTTCATGGGCTCAGAATCTACTCATCTCAGAGCCATCTTCAGTGTGGGACTCATTTATGTCTGTTTCGCCTGTCGCTTCCGGAGCATGAAGACACCGAACGTGTGTCTCTCGAACCTCTTCGAGTGATGGATGGTGTTCCTGACAGGATTGTGTCACGGCCGGACAACGTGGATGGAATGGGCAGCCTTCCGGTCTATCTGCTGGGTCAGGAGGAGCACCCTGAAGCGGCACTGGCGTGGGATCTCGTGGGTCATCACTCGGGATCGCACGGATTAACGCTTCAGTATAGGGATGGTTCGGGGACTGGAACAGGTCGCCTGCTTGCCCGACTTCGACGAGCTCGCCAGCATACATTACTGCGACCCTATCAGCGAGGAACCTGACGACATTGAGGTCATGGGAAATAAACACGTAGCCGACACCGAACTGCTGTTGTATGTCTGCGAGAAGCGAAAGAACTCTCGCCTGTGTGGCCATGTCGAGTCCGGAGACTGGTTCATCGAGTACGATTATATCGGGGTCGTGTGCAATAGCTCGGGCGAGAGCGACGCGCTGTATTTGGCCGCCGGAGAGTTCCCGGGGATACCGGTCAGCGATTTCTGGCGCAAGATCAACACTGCACAACAGCTCAGCGACCTCGTCTGGGCCGGTGTCATGTAGGGAAGCCGAGGTGGCGTCGCTACTGGCTTCAGCAATTGACCGACCGATGGGCCACCGGGGGTCAAAGCTTCCCCGGGCGTGTTGAAACACGACGCCGACTCGCCGCCGTTGCGCGGTGGAACGCTCTGAGAGGTCACCGACGCGCGTTCCATCGAGACGAACTTGCCCATCGTCCGGGGTGAGCTGCCCGGTGATGAGTTTCGCGAGTGTTGATTTCCCGCAGCCACTCTCACCAACAAGTCCCAGCGTTTCGCCACGTTGGACGGCTAAGGATACATCACAGACCGCTTTCGCCGGTGAGTCGCTGCTACGCAACCGACCGA
Organism: Haloarcula sp. CBA1131; assembly: GCF_008728975.1. NCBI lineage: Archaea > Methanobacteriati > Methanobacteriota > Halobacteria > Halobacteriales > Haloarculaceae > Haloarcula > Haloarcula sp. CBA1131. The sequence goes on along the minus strand of NZ_RPCY01000004.1, from coordinate 742,667 downwards.
GGACGGATCGTGTCGATGAGAACGCTTTCGAGACGTTTTGTACTTCGACCACAGGAGTACCAGACTGCACATCATCTGGAGTTTGGTTACGCTGTGTCATTCTGTTGTCCTCCGTTAGCTGCCGGAATCTCCTGCTGTTCGGACACGAACTTGGCTTCAGAGAACGGTGCTTCGACGCAGGCGAGTCGGTGGTCCGACGCGGCCTCAGTCGTCGGAATCGGCCCCGAGCGACACGTTTCGGTCACATACTGGCAGCGGTCGGCAAACGGACAGCCCTCGTGGCTGCTGCTGGGGTCTCGTGGACGTGCCATGGCGGACTGGACTTGCTTGTCAGCGTCGCTGTTTCGGACCGAACACGAAAGGAGTGCTCTCGTGTACGGATGTTCCGGTGCGGTCAGTATTCGCTCAACGGGACCGGCCTCCATTACCTGTCCGTCATAGAGTACCACGACACGGTCACATGTCTGTGCAATCACACCGATATCATGGGAGATAAGCAGTATGCCGATGTTCTGTTCGTCACGTAGCGAGCGCAATCGACTGAGAATATCTGCCTGTGTGGTCGTGTCAAGTGCTGTTGTTGGCTCGTCGGCAACCAGCAACGCGGGTTCACTTGCCAGTGCAATGGCGAGGACTGCTCGTTGCCGGAGACCACCAGAAAACTCGTGTGGAAATGACGACACATTTGCTTCCGGGTTCGGGATGCCTACTTGGTCCAGCAACTCGATAGCGCGCTCCCGTGCGTTCTCCCACGCTGACCGATCTCGGAACGGTGGCACACCGAGGAAATCTAGCAGACGTTGTGTCCCGCTCGATTCGTGTATCCGAACCGATTCTGCGATCTGCTCGCCGACCGAAAACACAGGGTTCAAGCTTTCCGTCGGGTCCTGAAAGACCATCGAGAGCTTATTTCCACGTAGTCGACGCAGTGTCGCTTCAGTGGCAGTTGTTAGCTCTCTTTCAGCAAAGGTAATGGATCCGCCAACGATGTTTCCCGGGTCTTCAAGTCGGCAAATTGATCTGGCAGTAACGGACTTGCCGCTCCCACTTTCGCCGAGTATACCGACAATTTCGCCCCGGTCGACGGTGAACGACACCCCGTTGACCGCGTCGACAGTCCCGTGATCAGTGTCGAAACGAGTCTGTAAGTTCTCGACGCGAAGCAGTGGTTCACTCATTGCTACAGTTCCTCCATCTGGGCTGTCTGCGTAGGTGAAAGCATATCTCGAAGGCTGTCTCCGAGAAGATTGAAGCCGAGCACGGTGAGCATGATACAGAGGCCCGGAGCGTTGACAAGCCACCACGCCTGTCTGAGATAGCTGCGTCCGGATGCAAGCATTGTCCCCCATTCAGGTGTGGGTGGCTGTGCGCCCAGCCCAAGGAATGAAAGTCCCGCTGTGCCGAGAATGACGCTGCCGATGTCAAGCGTTGCCAGAACGACAACTGGTGCAACGGCGTGCGGGAGTAGGTGGCGAGTTGCGATGTGCGTTCGTGACCGGCCGAGCAATCGTGCGGCGCTTACAAACTCACGCTCTCGAAGCGAGAGTACGCTACTCCGAACTAACCGTGCGTACGATGCCCAACCAACGACCGCCAGTGCAAGCATCACGTTCACCAGACTCGGCCCCAGAATCCCGGCGATGACAAGTGCGAGGACGATTCCAGGGAACGCAAGCAGTGTATCGACAAGTCGCATCAGCGTCTCATCAATCCAGCCACCGGCGTAGCCGGCGAGGAGGCCGACTGCCGTCCCCATAATAAGTCGTACAGTGGTTACAGCGACGGCGATACCGAGCGAGAATCGCGCACCATGAAGGAGTCTTGTCAGTACGTCTCTACCCAGCTGGTCGGTCCCGAACGGATGAGACAGTGACGGAGATTCAAGCCTGTTCGAAAGGTCCTGTTCGACTGGATCGTAGGGCGAAACAACTGGTCCAAGTGCCGCAAGGACGAGCAACGTGAGCACAACTCCGATTCCGAATTGTCCGAGGCGGTCCGTTGCGAGTCCGTCAGTTCCCCTCGGTTGCTTGGTGGCTTCTTGCTGCTTTCTTCTGTCGGCTGTTCGGTCGCTCATGTGTGCTCACCTCCGAGGTCGATTCGTGGGTCAAGTCGGCTATACGTCAGGTCGACTGCAAAGTTCACCAAGACAAAGATGACGCCGATTAGCAGTGTTACGCCCTGTACGACCGGGTAGTCACGAGCAAAGATTGAATCAACGAGTAACGTCCCCAAGCCCGGCCGTTGAAACACTACTTCGATAACAACTGCGCCGTTAAGGACGTAACTCAACTGCAAACCTATAATCGTCACGACGGGCACAAGCGCGTTCCGGAGCGCGTGTTTATAGACGAGAATCCGTTCGCGCAACCCTTTCGATCTGGCGGCTTGGATGTACGCGTCATCCAGAACATCAAGCATCGCTGTTCGAACCAGTCGCGCGATAACCGCAGCCATTCCAGAGCCAAGCGTCAGTGAGGGGAGAACCAGATGTTTCGGTCCAGCCGCGCCGGCCACCGGAAGGAGGTTGAGACGGAGCGCACAGACGATAATAAGCAGGTAGCCAAGCCAGAAGTTCGGCATTGAGACCCCTATTAGCGAGCCGATCTGTGCGGCGTAGTCAGTCCGGCTCCCCGGATTACTCGCGCTGGCAATTCCGGCCGGGAGAGCTATTACAAGCGCGACGAGCATCGATGCAACAGCGAGTGCGATTGTATTCGGCAACCGTTGGACAATCATATCAGAGACAGACCGGTCGCTGTAGTACGATTGACCGAGGTCGCCTTGCAGTGCGTTCCCCATCCAGCGGGCATACTGGACTATGAATGGGTCGTCAAGCCCATTTTCAGCTCGAAACTGATCGACTGCATCCTGAGATGGGGCCTGTCCACCCATCTGTTGGGTCAGACTCGTTCGCGCCGGATCCCCCGGTGTGACGAAGACCAGCCCGTACGTGAGCAGCGACACGCCCAGCAGAACGATTGCCATCGTCAGCAGTCGTTTGCAGAGTTCCGCCCCGATCATCGCTGCTGTGTGACCTCCTCCAGATGATAACAGGATTCGATGGGATGGGGCTGGTATCCCCCGACGTCGGCACGAGTCCCGATGACGTTTGCGTAGTAGGTGAGCCAGCCGAGCGGGAGGTCACGTTGCATACGCCGCTGGACCGCTGCGTATCGCTCGAACCGCTCGTCACGGTCGGCTGTCCGCCTAGCTGCTTCGAGGTGCTGATCGACCGCTTCGTTCTCGTAGCCACTGAACATCGTCTCCGTCTCCGAATGAACGAGGTCAGACAGTCGGTCCGGGTCGGGATACCATAGCACTGAACTCGACCACAGAACGGTATCGAACTCCCCGTTTGTTGCTTGCTCTTTGATTGTCGAGGACTCCATGACTGAAATATCGACATCGAAGCCAACCGCCTGAAGCTGTGTCTGTATCACTTCGGCAATCGTGGGCAGTAGTGGACGGGTATTATACGTCCAGATCGACACCGAGAGTGTGTCACCGTCACGGGTACGGGTGCCCCCATCCGGTTCCCATCCTGCTTCAGCGAGCAGACTCCGTGCCTTATCAGGTGAGTATTCGTACGGTTCGAACTCTGCGGCCCACTCCGTTACATCCGCTGGGAACGGACCGACCGCTTTCGACCCCAGCCCATTCAGCAACGAATCAACGATGTGGTCCCGGTCGATAGCATACATCACCGCGCGACGGACTTTTTTGTCCGCAAACGGTGCAGAGTCGAGGTCGAACACAAGGTATCGGGCTCGCGGAATCTTGTACGTGTGAGCAGTGAGATCGGGACTGGATGCAAGTGTATCCGCTGCCTTGTTCGGAAGAATACGTGCCATATCCAGTTCCCCGCTTTCGAGCTTTAGCCGCCGAGTCTGGTCGTCAGTGATCCCTTCGTAGATTAGTGTCTCGATGTGTGCGGTCGACCCGTGGTAGTCCGGGGTAGCGGTCGTTGTGATTGTCGAGCCCGGCTCCCAGTCTTCGAATTGAAACGGACCAGTACCGATCGGCTCAGTGATTGACCCATCGTTGGCGATTGCAGACGGTGAAACAGGGCAGGTAATCCCACGGGTACAGTGTGCTGGCAGTGGTGAAAACGGAACTGTAGTTTGAATTATAATCGTCCGGTCAGCAGCGGCTTCGACTGATTCGACCGGGACTGCAGCCATCGAACTTGATTCGAATGCTCGTGTGAGCGATGGGAGCACAGTTTCTGCAGTCACCTCAGTCCCGTCGTGGAATGTGGCTCCTTCACGGAGTGTGAACTCCCACGTCCTGTCGTTGACCATGTGCCAGTCAGTGGCCAAGCCCGGAGACACAGTCGCGTCGTAATCGACGGTAAGCAGTGGCTCAAGCACATTGAGGCGTCGCCAGAGCCAGCCGTTTGCCACGGGATCTATCGCATCCGGCGTCCAGGGTGAGCCAACCCTGAACGTGTCATCGTCTACGCTATCACCGCTTTGTAGCCAATACCCACTGAGGCCCGAAATACCGGCTGCAGCTGCAAACAATGTCTGTCGTCGCGTGAATTTATACATACTATATATCACACTTCGTCTGCAACATTCGAGTTCTCGTCCAGACCAGCTGCCCTAGTCGCTCTGAACCACCGGATAGAGACGGTACGTTCATCGACGGCCAGCAGAACAGCACGGTTCACACCTGAGTTGAAACGCAGGACATCGAGACTCACGGTATCCCTGCTCATTGTTCCCGCGTGAGACCAGACCATTCGATCATGTTGTCTACCGGGTGGCCGTCGATACCGGAGACATCCGCCCGCCGGCCGAAGACGGACTCGTTGTAATACAGTGGGATGACCGCCCCGGTATCGACCACGCGCCGCTGGACTTCACCGTAGTAGTCCCGTTTCGCTTCCAGATTTTCTGCCCGATATCCCTGCTCGATGAGGCGGTCGACTTCTGGACCAGGATTGTAGATGCCGGTGCCGTCTTGCTTGTAGCGTTTCCGATTGTCACTGCCTTCGGAGTGGAACATTGCCCGAATAAGATAGTCACAGGCAGCGCTATTCGATCCGAAACCGACGAGCGTCAGGTTCGCTTCGCCCGCGGTGAACCTATCGTTGAACGATGCCGGATCGACCTGTCGAATCTCGCTTGTGACGCCTATCTCTTTGAACCAACCGGAAAGCGTCTGTGCGATCGTTCTATCGTCGGCATTTTTGCTATTGATCAGAACCGATAGCGTTTCGCCGTCGTATCTGGACGCCTCAACGAGGTCCCGTGCCCGATCTAGGTCTGGCCCGTAGGTCGGGAGTTCATCGTGAATTGACCATGGAATAGTAGACGAAATCGGTCCATATGCTGGCTTGCCAATATCGTTGAGAACATTCTCGACGATCTGGCTCTGGTCGACAGCCCAGTTGAGTGCCTTTCGAAGTTGCTCGTCATCGGTCGGCGACCGATACAGATTGACTGCGACGAGCCCAGCCTCAGGTGTGAGATAGGTGTCGATCCCTGTCTCCGAAGCCTCGACAAGCGCCGTAGCCCGGCTTTTCGGGATTTGTTGTGCGATATCGACTGAACCTTTTTCAAGAGACAGCACGCGCGTGTTGGGATCCTTGATCCACTCAAAAGTGAGTTCTGTGGGGGTAGCTGTCCCGTCTCGATAATCAGCAAACGGCGTAAGCGTGATTGACTGTCCTGCCGTGACTTCATCGACCTCAAACGGGCCTGTCCCAGTCGGCGTCTCGTTTTCATCAGGGTGTTGAATGCCGAAATACTGGTGTGAGATTGTGCCAGGAAACGCGGGGAAGGGGTCCGTTGTCTCGAACCGAACAGTGGTGTCATCTACTGCCGTGACGCCGTCAGACGTGACACCAATCCAGCCCGGGACCCACGACCACTGCTCAAAAACACGGTCAAAGGAGCGGACAACCTCGTCGGCTGTCAGCGGGTCTCCGTTGTGGAATGTGACACCATTGCGTAGGGAAAACTCCCACGTCGTCTCGTCGACGGCCTCCCATTCTGTGGCAAGCAGCGGCGCGGTTTCCATCTCTGCTGTAGTGTCAACGAGCGGTTCAAACACATGCGTATAATACGGTGTGATACCATTGTAGAGGTCCCATTTCTGCCGCGTTGGGTCCCGTGCCAACGCAACAGTAAATGAGTCCTTCGAATCAGCCTTTGAGCTACTACAGCCTGCAACCAGGCCAGCAGCTCCAGCCACAGCGCCGCCCAGCAGTTCCCGTCTCGAACAGTGTTTAGGCATTGGCACTCACCTTGCTGCTGAGCGGCATGAGGGCAGGACCAACACAGACAGAAGAATCTGATTCCATGCGGCTGCTTTCCGGGAAATATTGTATAAATCTCGACATCATATGATAGATACGAAGGGGAAGTCAGTAAATCAATTGTGGTTTAGTTAACTAAGATGAAGTTGTATAATACCGCACAGAGTATTTTCCTACCCCAAAGCATTCAGGACAGTAATGTTTCAGAGAAGAATTTCAGAGTCCCTCTAAGAATGGACCACCCCCAAGCATCGGTTACACCCTTGCATTGAGGATATCAGCGACTGCCATCATCAAATGACTACTGCTCACGCGTGCACACACCACCGTTTCCGGTGAAAAACCACCAGACAGCAGTGGTGTTTACACTCGAAACACGGTGTGGTGTATCTGGGATATGACCATGCTCAGCGCAGGAATGATCTACACTTCGAGTGGCTCCATCGGCTCGACCTCGAAGGTCAACAGGTGGGACCGGAGTTGGGCGTAGGCCCCGTCGCCATCAGTCGTGACACAGAACCGATTTGGCCTTGCCGCACGAGGATTGCCGTCGTTCTCTTGCCACTCCTCCAGCGTGAACTCACGCGCCTCCAATTCGCTGTCAGCACCCTCAAAGACGGCCGCGACCGATGGCGTCCCATGGTTGTCAGCGACGTATGCGACCTTGACAGCGTCGTGGTCGGCGTCAAGTCTCGTCCACCCATCGAGCGCTTCCGGTGGGTCCTCGGCGAACTGCTCGATCTCACGCTGGCTCAGTTCGGCTTCTGCGGCGTCGTACCACGCTTGTTTGATATCCTCGGCTTGGGACCGCTCGATCTCCTGAAGGACGTCGCTGTCGATACACTCTCTGGCCCACGCAAGCACGGTCTTGGCCTTCTTGTACCTCACCTCGGGTTCGCCGTCCAGCTGTCCGAAGTTCATCTCTTGGGGAGACATCAAGAGGACATGAGAGCGCCAGTAGCCGGAGTCAGCATCGCATTCCTCGTCAGCATTTGGAGCCCACGACTCCATCGAGGTTCGGACTTCCTCGTGGTGCCCGAAGCCAATTCGGACGCCGCTGGCGCGTAAGATACGTTCCGCAAGGTCGATGGTTCGCTCGTGCTCGTCAGCGGGTACTTCATCGGGGCGAGTGACGTCGGCGTAGAATGGCAAGCCGACTGTGCTGATGATCGTTTCTTCATAGTTTGGGATAAGCAGCGGTTCATCGACGAAGATCGGGTCGAACGGTGGTTCGGCTGTCGGCAACATACTGGAAAGCCTCCAGCCACCGAGGCAGCACAAAATCGCGCTGGGTCGAAGTCCGATCTAGAGGTACTGGTCGGCGGTGTCGCCGTGGTTCGCTTCCAGGGCTTCCCAGTCAGTCATCGCGTCGTATTCTGGTCGAACCTCGCCGTCTGAGAGCATATCGTCGACGAAGGCTTGGACTTGTTCGTCGATAGAAACGTTCTGCAGGTCGCGCTCACGAGCGACAAACTGGATACCACAGAACGAGCGTCCGTCTGCTGCGAGCTGCCAGAGCAGAAGCTTTCGGTTCTGGTGGGTTGCGAGTTCGGTCAGCAATGCGTCGTCTGGTGGGTTGGACATCGTGTGGAGCCGCCGGCTGCGAGGGCTGCACAAAACGAACATTGTGGGCAATAGCTCAATCGCCTACATGATGTATTAGAACAAACAAGATGCCTGAGTTCGGTTAGATAAACAGATCTCTCATGTGGTACAGGGTGTGTGACCTGAATAATTTCAGCTGCGATGTTATCTTTGATCTGTCTCTTTTCAGGAAAGTCTCCAGATGAGATTTCCAACGCAAACACGCTACGCAGGCGGCGTAGTTCAACTTTGATAGTGTCTTGCTGTATCGGCCGTAGAGAAGTGGGACCCCCCGGTTTTCACGAGAGTTAATATCGGCCAGTGAACCGGCATTTTGTTGCCCACCCCCCACATTTCACGAGAGTTTAAGAATAGCAGCTCCTAACTCATGAAATGTGGGGTGTAGTTGAGCAGAGCAAGTCATCAATTGTGTAGTAACTCAGAGAAAGCACGGAGTCTAGACAGTGAGTGGAGAGGGATTGATGGTCTCTCAGGGAATCAAATACAGAGCAGCGCGACCGTAGACTCCTATGGATATAACCTACTAGCGATGGATATTGTTTGTTGACGACGATAACTGACCATGAGAAGTTGAGGTCTCCTTTCTGCCTTGCTGAATAGAAGAGACAGGTAGATATCTCCCCCGCCCCCCATATTTCATGAGAGTTGCTATAGGGGAGGGAAGAAATAATGTCTGACGCTTCTTGCTGAGTTTCCACTAGAGAATTAAACTGAACCTAACGTATTACGGATGCTGTTTTGACCCACTTATATTAAATCTTCTTCTCATTCAGAGTTTCATTTTGCCCTCTCTTCCCCTCCTCTCCAACGATACTCTCGTGAAATCTGGGGGGCGGGGGTTGGTGCACCGTCTTATTGAGCGCGACACAGAACTTGAGCAGTACCAGAGTGCGCTCAAACCTGTGATTAACGGTGCGCCGCCGAAAAACCTATCATATGGCCAGACTGGAGTCGGAAAGACACTATCCTTGAGGATGGTCGTTGAACGACTGATCGAGGATCAGCAAAATATCGACGGTGTCGACGTTCAAGTAATTGAGCTAAATTGCAAATCGCTGAACAGCAGTTACCAGGTGGCTGCAAACCTCATTAATCAATTTCGTCCGGCAACCGAGCAAATCAAACCGACCGGGTATCCGAGCGGAATGATCTACAATATGTTGTTCGATGAGCTGGAAGCACTCGATGCAACACATTGCTTGATCGTACTTGATGAAATTGATGCCATTGGGAATGATGACGACATCCTGTATAAGCTTCCACAGGCGAACGATAACGAGAACGTTGAAGATACACTGGTTGGGGTAATCGGTATCTCGAATGACTTCACGTTCCGCGATAACCTCTCAGCGCGTGTGAAGGACAGTCTCGCTGACGAAGAGATCCATTTTCCACCGTATGATGCGAACGAACTCGGGAACATCTTGAAACAGCGTGCTGGTGAGGCGTTTCACGATACTTCGGCTCAGCGACTTGATGATGGCAGTTATGAGTTACAGTCTGACATTTTGGCGGGCGATGTGATTCCGTTGTGTGCAGCGTTTGCCGCACAAGACTCTGGAAGTGCCCGACAGGCGCTGAAGCGATTGTATAAGGCTGGAGATCTGGCACGAGATAAGGAGTCCGATGTCATCACCGAAGCGCATGTGCGACAGGCAGACGAGATTGTTGAGCGCGATAAAGTTCGCGACGAATTAACTCGCTTGCCAACACAGAGCAAACTGACTCTCTACTCCCTATTACTGTTGGAGCGGGAGGATGAAACGCCGTCCAAGCGTAACCGAATTTACGAGCAGTATGTAATGGCTGCAAAGCGTATCGATGCGGATGTGCGGACTGACAGAACGATTCATGACCGGTTGTCACAGTTGACGTTGAAAGGGTTCCTAGACGTAGACGAACAGAATAAGGGCCCCAAAGGCGGCTCATACTATGAGTACGAATTTTCGATTCGCGCGGATTTGGCACAGGAAGTACTTCAAGAGGACGAGCGGTTAGCGGAGTTGTTTGCTACAGATGAGACATCGACGACGCTAGACTCGTTCTGATTCTGTCGTGATCCGGATTAACCAACAACAAGATCGGCTACAATTGGCTGTTGGTTAAGACTCCTTTTGAAATAATAATGTCCATCGAATGCAGGCGTTTTCGATTGTTCACTCGCCCTCTGTGTTGATGACTGTCTCTTGCCCACCGGCCAATTTCTCATCCACGAAAGCCGAGCAACCGAAGGCCGTTTAGCGAGACGAGAACCGTTGACCCCTCGTGTCCGACTACGGCAAGCGGAAGCGGGATTCCACGGAGGAGGATCGTACCGACCATGAGTGCAATCGCGCCGAAGGCGATGGCGAGATTGATGGTGAGTGTTCGGCGAGTCCTGCGGCCGAGGCCGAGTACGTAGGGAATCTTGCTGAGATCATCGCCCATCAGTACCACATCAGCAGTATCGAGCGCGACATCAGTCCCTGCACCCCCCATCGCGATGCCGAGGGTCGCTGTGGCGAGGGCTGGGGCATCGTTAACACCGTCACCGACCATCGCTACGTTCTCGTGTTGTTCGACCAGCTCTTCGATAGTCGCCACTTTCTCTTCCGGTAGCAGTTCCGCCTGGACTTCGTCGATGCCGACCTCGTCGGCAATGCGCTGTGCGACGCGCTCGTTATCGCCCGTCAGCATGACGATATGCTCCACGCCGAGCGATCGGAGCTTGTCGATCATCTCGGCCGCGTCAGGGCGAACGGTATCGGTGAACGCAAGCCACCCCAAGACGCTGATGTCGACGTGACTCTCTCGGGCAACGAGGACGCTCGTTTTTCCCTCTTCCTCTAAGGTTTCGAGCCGGCTGAGGCCGGGTTTGAGACCGTCGACTGATTCGTCTCCGAGAACTGTCTGGAAGTAGCTCCGGTTCCCGATATGGATGGTTTCCTCGCCGACATCAGCTCGAACCCCCTTCCCGGCTACCGACTGAAACCGTGCGGCGTCGGGTGTGTCGAGTGATCGTTCGTCTGCCGCCGCCACGGTCGCACGAGCGAGGTGATGCTCTGAGCGGGCCTGCACTGCGGCCGCGAGCGAGAGAAGCGAGTCCTCGGTTAGTGTCTCGTCCCCCGCACTATCACGGACGAATACGTCGGTCAACTGCGTGTCGCCCCGTGTGAGTGTGCCGGTCTTGTCGAAGGCGACTGCGTCGATATTCGCTGCTGTCTCGACGTGTTCGCCTCCCTTGAACAGCACGCCCTGCCTGCCACCGGAGGCGATTGCTGAGAGGACTGCCGCGGGCGTCGAGATGATGACCGCACACGGCGAGGCGGCGACCATGAGCGTCATCGCGCGGTAGAACGTCCCCGTGAATTCACTTCCGAGCGCGAGTGGAATTGCGATAGCTGCGATTGTGAGCCCGAACACCCCGAGGACGTACGGTTGTTCGAGCCGGTCGATGAGCCGCTGTGTCGGAGCCTTCTCGCTCTGGGCTTGTTCGACCATGGTGATAAGGCGGCTGATCGCCGACTCGTGGGCCTGCCGTGTGACTTCGATTTCGAGGCTCCCGCTCTCGTTGATCGTGCCGCCGAACACCTCGTCGTCGGGTTCCTTCGGTACCGGGACGGATTCGCCGGTGAGCGAGGCCTGGTCGACCGTTCCCTCGCCGGACGTGACGACGCCGTCGAGCGCAATCCTGTCACCGGGGCGGACGACGAACACGTCACCGACATCGACGTCATCGATGGGTACTGTGACCTCCTCACCGTCACGAAGGACCTGCGCTTCGTCCGGTCGCATCTCGACGAGCGACTTGATCGCCCGCCGCGAGCGGCCGATTGCGTAGTGTTGGAGCGTGTTCGACAGCGAGAACAGGAAGAGAAGCATCGCACCCTCGAAGGGTGCTCCGATCGAGAGCGCCCCGAGCGCGGCGACGATCATCAACAGGTCGATGTCGACCGCACGGTGGCGGAGCGTCTCGATGGCCCCTTTGAGTCCGTACCACCCGCCGAAGACGTACGCGACGCCGTAGCCGCCCCACATGAGGAATGGCGGGCCATTGAGCCATCCTGTCGCGAGGCCGGTTACCATCCCGAGCAAGGTTAGACCGACAAATACGGCCTCCTGCCTGAGTTCCGAGCGTGTGGTCACCTCGTCGGGGGCCGTGTCGCGCTCGTTCTCGATCGAGACGTTGCGGTCGCGGACCGCTTCTCGAAGTTGCACCCCCGAGGTGACGCTCTCGTCGTAGGTGATTCGAACGTTCCCCGTTCGGAACGAGACGTCGACATCGTGGACACCGGGTGTGTCTCCAAGGTAGCGTTCGAGAGCTCGCGCACCCGCTTCGCCGCGACCGCCTCGTCGTTCGATCTGGATGGTACAGGTCGATAGCGGAGGCGACTCAGTAACGGTCACGCGATCTCCCTATGTACTGTACTATGGTTTTGTATTGTCGGTCTGTCATTGTGTTTCTGTCTGACTGCGTACGAAGCGGGTGTTTCACACGGTGGATTCTCGTCTGCTCCCCCGGTCCGAATGCTTCAGCTGATGATCGTCACCGGGATTCGCGCTCGGCGGGTAACTGTCTCGGCAACGCTCCCGAGAAGTGCACGGTCGATTCCTGAGCGGCCGTGGCTGCCCATGACGATCTGATTGACATCGTGGTCGTCAGCGTATTCGAGGATTGCTCGTGCCGGTTTTCCGACTTCCGTGACGGTAACGAGTTCGGTATCACGTTCCGCCGCGAGGTCCGTGGCCGTCGCGTGGATTCTGGTTGCTCGTTCTTTGGCATTGTCGTACCAGTCCTCGGCAACTGGTAAGCCGCCAGCCTCGACATCGATAACGGAGTCGAGAGGATTGATAACGTAAATCGAGGTGATGGGCGCGTCCGGGAAGGTCTCGATAGCGTATGTGAGCGCCCGCTCTGAAAGCGGGGAGCCGTCGAAGGCGATGAGAACGTTGACAGGCATGAGAAACTATTTGATGCTGAATTGAAATGAATGTACTGCTCAGTGGGTTGTGCGACGACGATTCATCTTGGAGCGTTCAGATGAATCGGGTTGGGGAGCATCACTCGTTGGATTCGACGGTTGAACGCCAATCGTTTTGACAACCTGCTCCCTCGATTTGGTTGTATCGACCTCCGAGTAGTTCACACTCGAAGCGTCCATCGCCTGAAGCATGCCACTCGCGCAACTCCTCGAACAGTACGTCAGTCTCGGTATCTTCGTCCTCGCTGGGGGCCTCAGCGTCCTCAGCTTCCTCGCGTGGCGCCGAGAACGTGATCGTCGCATGCGAATCGTCAGTTCCGGTATCAAACTCTGTTGGCAGTGTCTCACTGTCACCACGCAAGAACGTTTTGAGGCCTTGTCCGACGCGGCCCTGGTGAATATCGAACACCCCGCCGGTTCGGTCGTTGTATTCGATTCCACGGCGAACGATTCGGACAACGTGTTCGTTCCTGACTTCTCCTTCACGGTTGAGCTGGTTGACGGCACTCGTCGCATCGAAGGTGTTCAGCTGGGCTTCGAGTGATTCAGCCGTTTTTCGGGCCGCAGTTGCCCCAGCCTCGTCCCGAATGCCCATCGCCTGAATCCGAAACGTCGTGTCACAACACTCGAACTCGCGGTAGGTGTTCCCGAACCGTTCATAGACCGATGCGAGCGGACCCGTCATCTCGGTCACTCTTCCTCTTCGTGTTCTTCCTCATGTTCTTCGTCCCCGTGTTCCTCTTCGTCTTCATCCTCGTCGCCCTCTTCATACTCCTCGTGTTCTTCGTCCTCGTATCCGGACTGTGTCTGGGCTGCTGGGGTGAACTCCTGATTCGGCGTCGGCGCATCCGCAGTAACCTGTTGTGAGTCGTCTGACGCAGGCGTATCTGGTGAGTTAGGTTGCTCGCCAGCCTGTGCGAGGCCGCCGCCGGGCAGAGCAAGGGCCCCAGCGACACCAGCTGTGAGGAGCGCACCGACGAGAGTGAATGCGACGAGTTTGTTCTTCGGGACAGGAACGCGCATAATTAGCTACCCCTCTGTTTAGAACCGCTATCTTCGGCGTGGCGGTCGTTGCATTCTGCCATTGCAGATCGAGGGTTGAGACAGGCTTAGTAAGGCGTTCGCGTCCAACCATCGAATTTTCGTACGGCTATCGAATCGATTCAGAGCACGAGGTGGATTCTGAGTATGTATGTGACTTCGTTATCGAGCAACTGGCACTACTGGCAATCCCCTGTTTGCCCTGCGTACGGAATGAAGCGTACTCGATCTGGCGCGCTATCGATCTCCTCGTCCAAGCCGGATTGACTGGCGAGTATGAGCACTCACCGGTGATTACAGCGGACAACACGCTGACGCTACTGAAGAAGGAAACCGGGATCGGGTAGTGAGGTACTCTGTTCGGGTTAGCGCGCCGTCTGAGTGGCTACGCTGCTGGAAGTCTAGAAAATTTGTCCATATGGATGGGTGTGTGACAAGAATGGCCGCTTGGAGAGCCATCTGGGCAGTTTCCGCTGACCGAATCGGTCAAATTCACGCTTCACAGCCCTTCTAAACCCGCTGTAGTCTCAACATCACAACTGAGCCAGAAGTTGAGACCGGTGCTCTCAATGTATATGCTCTGAGCGACACAGTAGTTGCCTCAACTTACTATCATCTGTCAATATCGGGCGTTCTGCATGAACTGGAATGAATTTGTGCCTAACCTGTGGCCGATTTCGGCAATCGACTAAGTCAGATCCCCGGCCAGTACGATCTGTATGTCATCGGGTATCTCTCGGAAAGCGTTTCTTCGCGCAACTGGGGTCGCACTTGCTGCGACTATCGCAGGGTGCAATAGCACAACCGACAACAGCGGACCGAACACCAATACACAGTCCGCTTCTGAGGCCTCTCCGCAATCTGAACAACAGAATGACGACTCTCCGACGTTCGGTAATTTCTACGTCGGCAACGCAAATACAAGCAGTAGTACGGTCATCGACGGACGTGCTGAAGTCGTATATACACAGCCCGAAACAGCCACCGACAAGTCACCCGTCGTAATGGTGCCCGGCCTTGGGTTGTCACCGTACATTTACCGGACGACACCTGACGGTCGACGCGGCTGGGTGGAGTACTTTGCCGAAGCTGGCCATCCAGTGTATGTATTTAACCCGCCTCGAAACGTCGATTCAGGTGGCTTAGACACTGCTGCCCTCCAGAACTCTGACTCTGCGTCACTCTCCCGGTGGTCTATCGATCGAGCCTGGCCGACGTGGGGGTTCGGACCTGAAGCCGGTGACCCATACGAGGACGTTCGATACCCGGTCGAGTCGGTCGACCAACTCGTTGCGTCATTCCCCGCATACGTTAGCACTGGTGGCGGAGGTGGCGGTAGACAAAGTGGAAGCCAGACGGGTGGACGTGGCAGCGACCAGAACTCCACACCTGCGGATTCCACTGAGACCACAGCTGGAACCCAGACTGGGTCGACTACTGGAGGTGGCGGTGGGAGCCGGTTCACACCATCCCAAGAGACTGCCGCCCTAGAGGCGCTTCTCGATCGTGTTGGTCCGGCAGTGCTGCTCGTTCACTCAGCGGGCGGTAGTTCCGGATTCACGGTTGCACAAGCTGTGCCAGACCTCGTTGAACGGATCATCGCAGTTGAGCCGGTCGGTGCGCCGACTGACCCGCAAACTGTAGCGGAGATGGGTGGTGATGCACCGTTTATGGGTGTGTATGGCGATTATGTCGACGAGCGCGGACAGACTGGTCGCAAGGAAGCGACCCAGACAACTGCAGAGTTCGCAGGAGAGACAAGTCCCGCATCGACGCTACTTAGCCTTCCGGATGAAGGGATATCCGGAAATACACATCTCATGATGCAAGACGACAATAACGGTGAAATCGCTGATCGAATTGTCTCCTGGATCAGTGACTAATTCGGGGTATAGTATCGTTCGGACCGAGACAGAATGTATTTGCACCGACCAAATGAATACTCAATAGATGCGGCAGTTGCTCTGGTGGCTCATTGGTGGGTCTCGTGGAGGCCGCAATCGGCTTCGTATCCTCCGCGCACTCAACGACCAGCCACGAAACACCAACCAATTGTCGAATGACCTAGATTTGAACTACAAAACAGTGCAGCACCACCTCGAAGTCCTCGAAGAGAGCAATATCGTGACCACGGAGGGCGACAATTACGGGCAGATGTACTTTCTCTCAGACCGAATGATGAACAACCTCGACATCATGGAAGACGTGGCGGAACAGGCCGGAGTTGATGATGATTCGTAACTGGATCAAGAGTCCACTTGGAACGACAGTAGCGAGTGCGACTGCCGCGAGTGGTATCGCACTCTTAGTCGCACTCTTCACATCAGTTCCATCCCATGGCCCTCCGTCGAGGGCGCTGTCCTCCCAAGTTGAACTGCTCATTCGGATGGAGGTTTTCTTTACAACCCTAAACCTCGTGTTACTGGTGGCACTCGCAGCCATCTACATGCAGCTTTATCGCGACCTTCCGAACAAGTACACAGCAAGCCTGCTTGTGCTAAGCCTCGCACTGCTCCTATACGCGGGTACGTCAAATCCAGTAGTACACAATGTCTTCGGCTTCCGACCTCGCCCAAACATCGGCGCGTTCGTGTTTCTCCCGGACTTCTTTATCGGACTTGCCATTTTAGTTCTTCTCTATCAGAGCCAGACCTGAGTTCGCATCAATTTTTCAGATCTATGAGAAGGATTTCATAGACTGATTTCGTTCACCGATTAGACGGACTCTCTCGAAGTCGGTGTCACCGGTCGCCTCTGCAGTTCGGGCAGCGGTATGGCGGACGACTGCTCGGACGTCGGGTTGTTTCAAATAAATAATGCTCTTGGGTAAGCGATTGTTGGTGGCGTCATAGCGCTGTTTCAAGGATGATTTTGAGCGCTTCGTCGCCGGGTTTTCGGCGGACGCATTTTCGAAGCAGTAACGCTCTGAGACAGGGTGTGAGGATGAACTCGAAAAGAACCAACTCTACGGGGGTATGCAAGAACTCACGACACAGGGACACGCTGTCTTGTGTGCGCTTGCATATCAACAGGCGCTTGACGAAGTTCCTATCCGTTCTCGTGACCTTTACGACCGGTACCTCAAAATTTGCGACCGGCTCGACGCCGATAGCGTCAGCGAACGGCGTGTCCGTGACCATCTATCGGATATGAATATGCTGCAAGCAAATCTTTCGAATTACTGAATCACGCTTTCACCAATAGCTTCGGAAATGGTGGTGTGTAGCTCCGGAAACAGTGGTGTGTTTCGGTATGTCTTCACATGAACTAACGGTGTATTGCAGGACTGGTAGCTCTCTCTTGGACTATGACCACTCGCTCAGGGTCGTATCTCGAGTTTCTGTAATGTGGCTGGATGTCCGTCCGGTCAAATCCAAGTGATGAGAGAACGCTCTCAGCAGTTCGAATGAGTTGTATCTGGTAGTAGTTCGGGTCGTAAAACGCAACATCTTCATGAGCCAGCGTAACCCGATCTCGCGAGGATTTCTCATCGTCGCCAGCTATGTGCTCAATATACTACTTGAATGATATGATTGTTGTATTGGATTAGACAATGTGGCTATTTCTCTAGTGTGTATGCGACACATGTTCTGTGTGGTGCCTAAACACGGTGGATTCGAGACCGTCCATTTATATACTCCCCTCCCATCGGATGTAATGCGAAGGTCGCGCCGGGCAGCGCTCTCGGAACGACACCCCAACGCCACCGTCGTGGTGGCCTGGGTCACTCGCTTAGAACGCGAGGCCACTGAGGCTTTGTGTTCGTGTATGAGGATTCCACCCCTGCGGTCCGCCGTCAAGATGGAATCTGATGTGAGCCCACGGACCCATGCAGTAGTCAACACTGGTGTAGGAACCAGTGTGTTAGCTTCCGACGGAGTGCAACCACTTCCGCCGCTGATGTATATCAGCACATTCCGGTTGATCCTGCCGGAGGCCATTGCTATCGGAGTCCGATTTAGCCATGCTAGTTGCACGAGTTTAGACTCGTAGCATATAGCTCAGTAACACGTGGCCAAACTACCCTACAGACCGCGATAACCTCGGGAAACTGAGGCCAATAGCGGATATAACTCTCAGGCTGGAGTGCCGAGAGTTAGAAACGTTCCGGCGCTGTAGGATGTGGCTGCGGCCGATTAGGTAGATGGTGGGGTAACGGCCCACCATGCCGATAATCGGTACAGGTTGTGAGAGCAAGAGCCTGGAGACGGTATCTGAGACAAGATACCGGGCCCTACGGGGCGCAGCAGGCGCGAAACCTTTACACTGCACGACAGTGCGATAGGGGGACTCCGAGTGTGAGGGCATATAGCCCTCGCTTTTCTGTACCGTAAGGTGGTACAGGAACAAGGACTGGGCAAGACCGGTGCCAGCCGCCGCGGTAATACCGGCAGTCCAAGTGATGGCCGATATTATTGGGCCTAAAGCGTCCGTAGCTTGCTGTGTAAGTCCATTGGGAAATCGACCAGCTCAACTGGTCGGCGTCCGGTGGAAACTACACAGCTTGGGGCCGAGAGACTCAACGGGTACGTCCGGGGTAGGAGTGAAATCCTGTAATCCTGGACGGACCACCAATGGGGAAACCACGTTGAGAGACCGGACCCGACAGTGAGGGACGAAAGCCAGGGTCTCGAACCGGATTAGATACCCGGGTAGTCCTGGCTGTAAACAATGCTCGCTAGGTATGTCACGCGCCATGAGCACGTGATGTGCCGTAGTGAAGACGATAAGCGAGCCGCCTGGGAAGTACGTCCGCAAGGATGAAACTTAAAGGAATTGGCGGGGGAGCACCACAACCGGAGGAGCCTGCGGTTTAATTGGACTCAACGCCGGAAATCTCACCGGTCCCGACAGTAGTAATGACAGTCAGGTTGACGACTTTACTCGACGCTACTGAGAGGAGGTGCATGGCCGCCGTCAGCTCGTACCGTGAGGCGTCCTGTTAAGTCAGGCAACGAGCGAGACCCACACTTCTAGTTGCCAGCAACACCCTTGTGGTGGTTGGGTACACTAGGAGGACTGCCATTGCTAAAATGGAGGAAGGAATGGGCAACGGTAGGTCAGTATGCCCCGAATGGACCGGGCAACACGCGGGCTACAATGGCTATGACAGTGGGATGCAACGCCGAGAGGCGAAGCTAATCTCCAAACGTAGTCGTAGTTCGGATTGCGGGCTGAAACCCGCCCGCATGAAGCTGGATTCGGTAGTAATCGCGTGTCAGAAGCGCGCGGTGAATACGTCCCTGCTCCTTGCACACACCGCCCGTCAAAGCACCCGAGTGGGGTCCGGATGAGGCCGTCATGCGACGGTCGAATCTGGGCTCCGCAAGGGGGCTTAAGTCGTAACAAGGTAGCCGTAGAGGAATCTGCGGCTGGATCACCTCCTACTGACCGGGATCAGGGCCTTGCCCTGACCCACCTACACTGACTGGTGACCACAAGTCACCGCGAGTCGGCAAGCGCCGACTACTGCATGGGCCCGCTGGGCTCACAAAGACCAATCCGAGGCGGATATCCCCTCACGGGGATGTCGGGTGCAACTCCCGACGGGTCCGTACTCCGTATCGCTTCGAATCCGTCCCCTTAAGTGTGGGACGGCGTTCGACTGTGATACGACGACAGATGCACCAGGTCGGGTGAAACCGCGCCTGGGAAGGGTCGATTCGCCCACCATCTCCACCTTGGGGGCGAGTATGAAACCGTGTGTACGTGCGATCCAGGCGTCCACTGGACTCGTTCAGTTGAACGAGTCACAACGACGTTGGCTACTATGCCAGCTGGTGGATTGCTCGGCTCAGGCGCTGATGAAGGACGTGCCAAGCTGCGATAAGCTGTGGGGAGCCGCACGGAGGCGAAGAACCACAGATTTCCGAATGAGAATCTCTCTAACAATTGCTTCGCGCAATGAGGAACCCCGAGAACTGAAACATCTCAGTATCGGGAGGAAAAGAAAACGCAACGTGATGTCGTTAGTAACCGCGAGTGAACGCGATACAGCCCAAACCGAAGCCCTCACGGGCAATGTGGTGTCAGGGCTACCTCTCATCAGCCGACCGTCTTCACGAAGTCTCTTGGAACAGAGCGTGATACAGGGTGACAACCCCGTACTGAAGACCAGTACGCTGTGCGGTAGTGCCAGAGTAGCGGGGGTTGGATATCCCTCGCGAATAACGCAGGCATCGACTGCGAAGGCTAAACACAACCTGAGACCGATAGTGAACAAGTAGTGTGAACGAACGCTGCAAAGTACCCTCAGAAGGGAGGCGAAATAGAGCATGAAATCAGTTGGCGATCGAGCGACAGGGCATACAAGGTCCTGTAACGAATGACCGACGCGCGAGCGTCCAGTAAGACTTACAGGAAGCCGATGTTCTGTCGTACGTTTTGAAAAACGAGCCAGGGAGTGTGTCTGTATGGCAAGTCTAACCGGAGCATCCGGGGAGGCACAGGGAAACCGACATGGCCGCAGGGCTTTGCCCGAGGGCCGCCGTGTTCAAGCGCGGGGAGCCATGTGGACACGACCCGAATCCGGACGATCTACGCATGGACAAGATGAAGCGTGCCGAAAGGCACGTGGAAGTCTGTTAGAGTTGGTGTCCTACAATACCCTCTCGTGATCTATGTGTAGGGGTGAAAGGCCCATCGAGTCCGGCAACAGCTGGTTCCAATCGAAACATGTCGAAGCATGACCTCCGCCGAGGTAGTCTGTGGGGTAGAGCGACCGATTGGTGTGTCCGCCTCCGAGAGGAGTCGGCACACCTGTCAAACTCCAAACCTACAGACGCTGTTTGACGCGGGGATTCCGGTGCGCGGGGTAAGCCTGTGTACCAGGAGGGGAACAACCCAGAGATAGGTTAAGGTCCCCAAGTGTGGATTAAGTGTAATCCTCTGAAGGTGGTCTCGAGCCCTAGACAGCCGGGAGGTGAGCTTAGAAGCAGCTACCCTCTAAGAAAAGCGTAACAGCTTACCGGCCGAGGTTTGAGGCGCCCAAAATGATCGGGACTCAAATCCACCACCGAGACCTGTCCGCACCCGTTACAGGGTGATCGAGTAGATTGGCGCTCTAATTGGGTGGAAGCAGGGGCGAGAGCTCCTGTGGACCGATTAGTGACGAAAATCCTGGCCATAGTAGCAGCGATAGTCGGGTGAGAACCCCGACGGCCTAATGGATAAGGGTTCCTCAGCACTGCTGATCAGCTGAGGGTTAGCCGGTCCTAAGTCTCACCGCAACTCGACTGAGACGAAATGGGAAACGGGTTAATATTCCCGTGCCATCATGCAGTGAAAGTTGACGCCCTGGGGTCGATCACGCCGGGCATTCGCCCGGTCGAACCGTCCAACTCCGTGGAAGCCGTAATGGCAGGAAGCGGACGAACGGCGGTATAGGGAAACGTGATTCAACCTGGGGCCCATGAAAAGACGAGCATGATGTCCGTACCGAGAACCGACACAGGTGTCCATGGCGGCGAAAGCCAAGGCCTGTCGGGAGCAACCAACGTTAGGGAATTCGGCAAGTTAGTCCCGTACCTTCGGAAGAAGGGATGCCTGCTCCGGAACGGAGCAGGTCGCAGTGACTCGGAAGCTCGGACTGTCTAGTAACAACATAGGTGACCGCAAATCCGCAAGGACTCGTACGGTCACTGAATCCTGCCCAGTGCAGGTATCTGAACACCTCGTACAAGAGGACGAAGGACCTGTCAACGGCGGGGGTAACTATGACCCTCTTAAGGTAGCGTAGTACCTTGCCGCATCAGTAGCGGCTTGCATGAATGGATTAACCAGAGCTTCACTGTCCCAACGTTGGGCCCGGTGAACTGTACATTCCAGTGCGGAGTCTGGAGACACCCAGGGGGAAGCGAAGACCCTATGGAGCTTTACTGCAGGCTGTCGCTGAGACGTGGTCGCCGATGTGCAGCATAGGTAGGAGACACTACACAGGTACCCGCGCTAGCGGGCCACCGAGTCAACAGTGAAATACTACCCGTCGGTGACTGCGACTCTCACTCCGGGAGGAGGACACCGATAGCCGGGCAGTTTGACTGGGGCGGTACGCGCTCGAAAAGATATCGAGCGCGCCCTATGGCTATCTCAGCCGGGACAGAGACCCGGCGAAGAGTGCAAGAGCAAAAGATAGCTTGACAGTGTTCTTCCCAACGAGGAACGCTGACGCGAAAGCGTGGTCTAGCGAACCAATTAGCCTGCTTGATGCGGGCAATTGATGACAGAAAAGCTACCCTAGGGATAACAGAGTCGTCACTCGCAAGAGCACATATCGACCGAGTGGCTTGCTACCTCGATGTCGGTTCCCTCCATCCTGCCCGTGCAGAAGCGGGCAAGGGTGAGGTTGTTCGCCTATTAAAGGAGGTCGTGAGCTGGGTTTAGACCGTCGTGAGACAGGTCGGCTGCTATCTACTGGGTGTGTTATGGTGTCTGACAAGAACGACCGTATAGTACGAGAGGAACTACGGTTGGTGGCCACTGGTGTACCGGTTGTTCGAGAGAGCACGTGCCGGGTAGCCACGCCACACGGGGTAAGAGCTGAACGCATCTAAGCTCGAAACCCACTTGGAAAAGAGACACCGCAGAGGTCCCGCGTAGAAGACGCGGTCGATAGACTCGGGGTGTGCGCGTCGAGGTAACGAGACGTTAAGCCCACGAGCACTAACAGACCAAAGCCATCATTCATACGCACTGTGACTCATTCACCGACGATTTACTCGTCGCTGACCGAGTCCAGGCGCAAACTGGATCGCACGTAATCACACGGTGGAAAAGTTGATCGAGACTGGTACTTTCGTGGTTCGATTCCACGACTCGACGTTAGGCGGCCACAGCGGTGGGGTTGCCTCCCGTACCCATCCCGAACACGGAAGATAAGCCCACCAGCGTTCCGGGGAGTACTGGAGTGCGCGAGCCTCTGGGAAACGCGGTTCGCCGCCACCATTCATACTTACATAGCCCACTCAGGAGAGACATCTCTCCCCGGTGGGCCTTCCGTATTTCTAAGCAACTGACCCACTCAGTGAACAGATAGCTTTCGCACTCTGTGAGTCGTCTGTGGCACGCTGGTAATTATCCAACTATCAGTGACTGGCTCACTGGTTGGCATCGTCCTACCCGTTATTACTCAATACATGAATTATGAATTGTATGTCGAAAGCCGCCGGGGACCCAGAACGGGCTATCAATGGTCTGCTGTCGATTGCACAACTGCTGGAAGAGCCACGCTTGGCCCGGCTCTACACGTTCGTCCTTCGTGAGGGTGAAGTGATTATCGACGATATCGTCGCTGTGTTAGAGATCCCCCGCACGACAGCGTACTCGGATATGGGGACGCTCGTCGACCTCGGTGTCGTGACCCGAGATGAAGCGCAGAAGACGCACACGTACTCTACTGTCCCGATTACGCTCACTGCAGATTTGGACGGTGACGAGTATACCGTCACTCCCACTCTCATCGAGGCTGTCGGTCGCTCACCACACGACCAAGACCTCAACCTCCTCTTGGAGAGATATGGGCTCGGCAAACTCGCGGCTGCGCTTACGTATGCCATTCCCTATACCAACGACGAGATGTCTGAACGAGTCGCAGCTCGAGAGCTTGATCTACAGCAGGCCCTCGCTATTGCGGTCTTGCATGCGCTTCAGGATGTGGTTCAACACATGGAAGCCGTTGATCCATACTTCGAGGATATTCGGAACGCTCGTGACCAACTACCATCAGCGGAGGACTAACGAGCCACTATCAGTACGCCATTCGACCCACTTCAGGGGTCGGTAGCGTGGGTCGCAGATACCGGATTTTTCATCGCCTGTGGTCGTCAGCAGGATAGTAATGTTGCTCGGGGACTGCGTCGGGTGTTTCCGTTTGGACGGTGGTATCGGGGATGCTAGATCAAGGAACTGCCTACAGTGATCACGTTGCGTGGCATTACGCGAAGTGTTGCGCCGGAACCAACCGACAACCGGTGGGTATCAGGAATCAACGGCGCTGCAAGCGTTGTCAACTACGTCTTCGCTGGGAGTACCTATGTGGGGCTCGACTGCGACGACACTATTTCACCTGCCGACAGGCACCCTAACAACTCAGCGGAACTTCGTCGCAATTCATATAATGTATGCAGAGTTAGGATCTAGTAAGCCATGTCTCGAACCACTGCCACCATTCCGGATGATCTAACGGACCTCATGGAGGGGGCGGTCAAAGCGGGCATCTTCGAAAATAAGAGCGACGCGATCCGCCATGTACTCCGTGAATACTTCGAAGAACACGAGAATGCACGGGTTGCGGCTGCTGTCTCATTGTATGAAGAGGAACGAATTACGCTTGGGACTGCTGCTCGGCTTGCTGGGTTTAACCGCTTCGAGATGCGAGACATCCTGCGTGAGGAGGGTGTTGAACTTCGATTTGGACCGGAGGATATGGATGCCGCACGCGATGAAATAGACGTGGCTCGGAATCTCGAATGACAGGTGTGCCTGCTAATGCGACGGTTCTCAATACAACTGTTCTCTCGAACTTCGCGCAGGTGGATCATATCGAACTCATAGCGGACCTGCTACGACTCGTCACGGTTCCTGCTGTCCAGATGGAACTCACTGAAGGTGTTGAAACCCATCGCTATCTCGAACGTGCAGTAACTGCGCTTGAAGAAGAAATTCCCGTCATTGAGGCATCAGCGGAGGCGCACCAAATCGAGCAGTCCCTCTTGGAAATGCTTGATCCGGGTGAGGCTCAAGCACTGGCAGTTGCAGACGACACTGATGGAACGATCGTCACTGATGATGGTGATGCATGTGCGACTGCGAATCAACGGGGCATCGAACTAACTGGTTCGATTGGGCTGCTTGCCCGTTCTGTTGAGGATGATCGAATTACAGCAACGACTGCAGACACGCATCTTAAACGCTGGATTGATGAGGCTGGGTTCCACTCACCTGCTCGGGATTTCGATGCGTTCCTTGACGACTAGCGCCAGTATCGGCGTGAAGCCCTGATCTTGGGGGCAGCTGAGGGGTAGTCGCTATCGACATCTCTCATATTTCGATACTCATATCGACTCGATGTCTGCGATGTGTCTGACGAAGAATTAAGTTAGAACATCCAGATTATCTGGATAATCTGGTGAGTAAAGATATGCCACATGACACAGATAATCTAGATAATCCAGATAGTACCAATTTTCCAGATGATCTACCGCCGACACGGATTGCCATTTCGAATCAAAAGGACGGCGTCGCAAAAACAACCGATGCAACATCCTCCGTGAGCACGGTGTTGAACTTCGCCTCGGGCTCGTTAACGAAGACGACGCAGCCTACGAGGTAGAGGCAGCACGCGAACTCGAATTTGATGATGAGGACTCGTCTGATGAGGAGCCCCGTGCTAAATGACAGGTAACGATCTCCCAGCGAACCCGAGCGTCTTGAACACGACTGTCCTCTCGAATTTTGCGTACATCGATCAGCTGTGGATAGTTGCTGACCTTTCTGGAATCTGTACGGTACCAGTCGTTCGTGAGGAGCTTGAACAC
Organism: Haloarcula sp. CBA1131; assembly: GCF_008728975.1. Taxonomy (NCBI): domain Archaea; kingdom Methanobacteriati; phylum Methanobacteriota; class Halobacteria; order Halobacteriales; family Haloarculaceae; genus Haloarcula; species Haloarcula sp. CBA1131. Next base: position 717,261 of record NZ_RPCY01000004.1, on the reverse strand, counting down.
GGCGTTGCTAACACCCATATCTTCAGGAAGCACTCGATACGCTTGATGACGAAATCCCAGTTGCGGCGATTTCGGATACTGTCGCAAACAGAGAAGCCGTTGTTGGGGGCATCTCGATCCTGGGGAGCACAGGCGTTCGCTCTCGCCGACGCACACGACGGTTGACTGCTGACAGACGACGGAGATGCCCGGTCGTTTGCGAAAGCCCAGGGCGTGACCGTTGTGGGGTCGGTTGGCTCTGTTGGCTGCAATCGATGCTGGGAGGATCGATAAAGCCACTGCTGACGAGTGGCTGTCGAAGTGGATCGATGAGATCGGCTACTACGTCCCGTATCGAACGACCTCGGAGTATCGATGATGGGCTTGTTCGGAGTTCAAAACGCCTGATTAGAAATCGTCGAAGACCTGCTCAACTCAGCCGAGAACCTCGTTCACGTCGATAACGTGCTGATGGACCGGGAGTTCGATAGCCAGCACGTTCTGGAGATGATCAGCCAGTGCGGGCTCTCGTACGTCGTGCCGAAGCGGATGCAAACCAATTTCGGGTTGCGGTTCTTCTACTTCGCATTCGCGTGTCTGCTGTACTCGATTTGGCGTGCAGTAGATCTACTCGTGCAGGTCGAATTGACCGGTGAGTACGAGCACTCTCCGATGGTGACGGCAGATAATACGCTGACGCTGCTGAAAAAGGAGACAGGAATCGGATAGTGAGGTTCTCCACCCGTGATAGAGGGCCGTCTGAGTGGCAACGCTGTCGGAAGTCTCCGACATCCGCGGATATGATTGGAAGTTCGACAAGCTTGGACGTTTGGAGAGCGATCTGAGTCTGTTCCTCTTCACTAAACCTTCCGAAATCACGCATTACAGTCCCGCTAAACCCCCTGTAGTCTCAACTTCCAAGTCTGTAAGACTATATAGCGTTTGGGTGTTTATGAGACAGCGCAGGTCATAACCTCTGGATTTTCAAAGGTGTGTCGTCTGTTACAGTCTTCTGTAATGGAAATCTGGAACAGGTTCTGAAGTGTGAATCACTCCGCGCTATCTTGTCGGTGCACAGCCTATTATTTCCAGACAGATGACTGTAGCACCAGTCTGTAACAGATATCTGTTCTGAAAGTCATGGACGTTGCGATCTAAAACAACTACAGATTGATGTCTGTATCGGATCCCTGTTGCATATGATTAGTACAGATATGTGTCACAGGTAGGTGCTACGTGCTACAATTACAGACGGCGATTCCAGATCCGATCCAACTCAGTCTCTATCATAGTACAGACAACCATTACAGAAGGGAGGTACAGATAAATGGTGTAGATTAGTGGTACAGACAATTGGCCCACATGTCTGACACAGATATATGTAACAGGGATCCAAATGAGGAAGTGTATGATAACGACCGTCGTCTACGCTGAATCCGGGGGGACGTACAAAACGACTATGACAGCGAATCTCGCGGTCGCATTCAAGCGGATGGGACTTGATGTTCTCGTGATTGACTTGGACCCGCAGACTGGGAATCTTACCTCACTCTTCGACGTCGGAGAAAACCGTGGCAACCCGGACGCAGACAATCTCGTAAAACACATTCTCGAAATGCCTGATGGAGACTTTGATGACCTCATCGAGACCGCTGAGGAGGGCGTCGACGTCATTCCGAGCCACGACATGCTTGGGGATTTCACCTCAAATCTTGAGCAGAAGATTTCCTACGAAACTGGAATGAAGGGGATTTCTCGCGATGAATACCCCCGCTTTGAGTTACTATACAATCTTCTCTGGGAGCAGGAGCAATTAAACGAAAAGTACGACGCGGTCCTCATCGACCCCAACGCACGCGCTGAAGACCTCCTCTACAATGCTATCTACGCGCTTCGAACACTGGTGGCGCCCGTCAAGCCAGCTGGAAAGGGGAGTCTCAGCCTTGATGGCCTTGAGGAGATGGTCGGAAACATGGAGACTGCGTTGGACATCGAAATCGGGCTTTCGTGCGTGGTTCCATCCGGAGTCGGCCAGACGAACGCCCACAAGCAGTATCGCGATCAGTTCGAAAATACAGACGCCTTCGCAACGCCAGTCTCCATTGGGTCACGAGAAAGTTTGATGGACGCCATGTGGGAAGCCCGTGGCTCTGCATTCAAAGTAGTAGAGGAGCGGTGGAAGACCTACGAGGAAGACGGCGAGATGGTCTCGAAGAAAGGGGAGCGTAGAGTTCCCGACCGTGAACTCCAGACGCTTGATAAACTTTGGCAACTGGCGGGTTTCATTGCGACTGAGACGTTCGACGTCGACATTGATCATGAACTCGTCTTAGATATTGACGATTATGGAACCGAGACCGTAGAGTTCGACCTTCCCGCTGAACCGGAGGTGGCTGACTAATGGGGGGCGATTCATTCAAATCGGGATCGGGTAACCTCAATTTCGGAGATAACGATGAGGAAGAAGGAGACGACGAGACAGAGGAAGCCGGTGAGGAGATCGATGACACCGCAGACGAGGAGGCGGATGATCTGGAATCCAAAGAGGTCGTCTCTGAGAAAGCAGCTGACAGCCGGGACTCCCCAGAAGCGAAGAAAGCGGATAGTACCAGCGAAGAGAGTACGACGAGCAACTCGACAGCCAGCGATACTGGATCACACCAAACGAGTGGCCACAAGTATCCGTACTTCGTGCGTCGGAGCAACGTCGGGGATGAACGAGACAATCGCCTCGAGCTCTTCGCTCGCGATGAAGTCGTCTCACAAGAAGCGGAGTTTCGGAGCCAGCTCGCTTCGGAACTCGGGGCAGACGACATCGCGAAGACGGACGCCCGTGAGTATGCGCTTCTCGCGGCGTTCGACAACGTAGAGGACGTTGCAGAACTCATGAGAGGAGATGGATACGGAGAACTCGATTAATCGTAACAGCCCCAAATTACACTCGAAACAGGGTGTGTCTCACTCTCGAAAGCTGGTCACGCAATATTCTGGGTGTAATCTCAGGGATTGTGATAGACGAAGCTACTGTCTGCTGTCGTCCGACATGTCAACATCAGAGCGGCTCAGTCACAGAATCAGAGTCCCCCCATCCAATTCACAGGATAAGTAAAGTTGCTGTCTCTCAATTGGGTAGTGTTTAGTTAGTGGCATTGAGCCATCGAGCGGAAGTTTGCAACCAGCTTTCGGCGGTTTCCGGGTCGGCGTGACTGAAGCAGTTCGAAAACGACGAGGTTCGACGCTTCAACTCTCGAAAATCCGTTCGACAGCGTTCCAATTTCCGTGGGGACGTATCTGAAATCGGAGGCCAGCTCGTTGCAGTGCAGTTTGGAGGTGTTGAGCGCCATCGACGAGAAAGACAGTAGTTTCGACATCGTGCTTTTGACGAAGTTCGCGCAGGAAAATTTCTGTGAGGGTGGTCGTAGTCGTCGCAAACAGCCGAACGTGAAGCAGTACGTTCGACTGCGGATCGGCAGCGGCGTACAGCTATAGTAGCCATTGAAAGTCAATGCGCACCTGATCGCACGACGGCAGTGCGATCAGTATGTAAATCGTTTCAATTGTTACTATAGAATTGCTGATCGGTGATGCGAATCACTGTTTCGTCGAGCGCAATCTAATTCAGAGATTTCCCAGATTCTGGCTGTAGATCGGCTTTCTGAACCCAATTGTGGACGGCTTTGCGACCGCGTTGGACACCCGGATCTTCGAGTACTTCGATGGTATTCGACAACGAAAGTCCCGCAACGTGGGATTGTATACCCGATTCCATCGCCGAACGCTCCTCATGGAGCGGAATATGGTGTCCACACGGGGTATGGCGACTGCTTTCACGATTGTACCTGGGATGGGCGTTCCTCTGGCCGGAACGGGCGTGGGAGGCCCCACTAATCGGCCGATTAGTGCGTCTCGGTCTCCAGATCAAAGTCGTCGGGAGTTGCCGTTTCGACGGCGGGGAGCCGACGGATCCGTGGCCGTAGGAGGACGTAGACGGCAGTAAAGCCGAAGCCGCTCGCGGCCAGCGCCATCGTCGTCGTGGTCCCCAACGCTTCAGCAACTCCTCCACCAACGAGTGAGCCAAGCGGGAGCGTCGCTCCCGAGGCGGTTCCCTTCGTCGCAGAGACGCGTCCAAGTAGGTCAGTCGGGAACACGCGCTGGTTCAGCGTTGCGGTGAGCACGCCCGATACGCCAACAGGAATCCACGCGAGACCGAACAGCGTGATAGTCAGTGCAGTCGTTGGCGCAAACACCGCCACGATCCAGCATACTGCACCAAGCCCCTGGGAGACGAGTACCGTGCCGTAGGACTTCCCCAAACTCTGTGTGAACCCTATTCTTATCTACTGATGGTCCAGCACAAGCTTACGAAGAGTCCCCTTCGATAGCGGTTCAACTGACACCAGCTCCCCAATAGCAGAATAAAATAGGCTTGTGGTTACCGCTCGCTCCGGATACTCACTGGCGAGTACGTGATAATACACGCTCAGTTGCTTGCGATACTCGTCCTGTGCCCGTCGGCTTCGGTCAGTCTTGTAGTCGATTATCTCGACTCGATCGGGCGTGATGTGGACCAGGTCCACGATACCCGTAATCGAGACACGCTGGTCATCGATCTCGAGTGGCAGGATGGCATCCTCTTCGGCGTACAACTCTCCATCCAGCCCATCTAGCAGCGATTTGATGCGCTCCTCATGCGGGTTCGATGGTGAGACCGCCTCACCCAGCACATAGGCCTCGGCGAAGTCGTGCACCTGCGAACCAAAGTCCACCCCACTTTCTTTATCCGCGTCGGCCTCACCGGCATTGGCCTCCGATTCAGTAAACACGGAGTCATCCATCAGTGAATGTGGACTGTAGCCAACCGGCCCATCGGGTGTTGCAATGCTGAACGGCAGCTGTGCCTGGACTGACTCGTCGGGCTGGCTCGCTTCAATTTCTGTCGCCCCCTCGGTAAGTTCGACTGGCAGCTCAGAGAGGAACGTATTTGGATCGGCCCCACTGGCAAAAACGACGTGGCTCTCGGCTCGGGTGATGGCCACATACAGGAGCCGGCGTTCTTCGTCGTAGTTATCGGGGAGGCACTGCCGCAAGACATCGTAGCGCCAGTTATCGTAGACGTGTGGATACCGGCCTTCGTCAGCGAAGGTTTTGCGCTGTCGGAGCCCCGTCGCCTCGTCGTACTGCAGCACACCACTGGTCCGACCACGCGGCGGGAACCGCCCGTCGTTCATATTGGCCAGGATGACGATCGGATACTCCAGGCCCTTGGCGCCGTGGATCGTCTGGACCGTCACCGAATCCGTATCAGTAGTGGTGTTGATCGCGTGGGTACTCCCCTTGTCAATCGCGCGTTCGATAAACTGGATCAGGTCCCCGCGAGTGAGTGTTGTGGCGTCGTGGACGGACTGGATATGCGCCAGCAGTTCCCGTGCATAATCGCCAGTCAGCCCGTAACGATCGAAGACGCGCCGGGCCAGCGAACTTACTGCCTCAAGCTCCCGCAGAGTGTCCCGGAATTCGGTCATCGCTGGCGGGTAGTCTTCTCGCTCCAGTTGCGCATCGATCTCGTCAAGCGTGTAGCCCGCCCGCTCTAGAACAACGGCCCAGCCACGGTCGCCATCGGATTCGACGATCCGCAGCCACGCCAGCAGTAGCTTCGCGGGGTCACTGCGGTACAGTTCGACTTCCCCGTCGTAGGCCATCGGGAGCCCGTGCTCCTCGGCTGCAGTCAGTAGTTCTCGTCCGTAATCGCGTGTTCTGGTCAGGACCGCAATATCGCCGTGGCTCGGGGTTGTGGGGTCGCCGTTCTCGTCTTCAATCCGGTAGTCGTCGCTATCGACAATTGACTGGATCCTGGCCAGTACCGCCTCGTGTTCATCCTCATGCTGAACGGCCTCGATGCTGGTCTCGTCGAAGGTGGTATTCGAGGACAGCGAGTCGATGTCGACGGGCTCATCGATTGTTTCCGAGCTGGTCGCTGGCGTGGTCAATGCATTTGTCGAGAAGTCAAGCAGTGTCTGTGTCGATCGGTAGTTCTCCGTTAGTTCGATGTATGTTATCCCATCCGTCCCGAATTCGACCTGCTCGGAATCAGCGTTCAACTCGCTCCGGAATCGCTTCAGCCGGGTATCGAACTCCGCGATGTTCTCGACGGCGGCGTACTGGAACGAGTAGATGCTCTGTTTCCAGTCGCCCACGACACAGAGATTGTCCGTGTCGGCAAGCAGGAGCGCCAGCTTGAACTGAATCTCACTGGAGTCCTGGAACTCATCGATCATCACGTACTCGAACCCGACGCGGTCACGCAGCGCTGGCTCCTCGCACAGTGCCACGAAAGCAAACAGCTGGAGGAACCCGAAGTTCAGGTAGTTCCGTTCCAGGGCGAACTCCAGATACTCGAAGTAACAGTCGTGAACGAATGCCAGTAGCTCATTCCGATCCTCTTCAAAGACCTCGCGAGCGACGCTATCGTCGAGTTCCTTGGTTCCCCGGCCACCCCGAAGCTCCGATTTGGAAGGAGCCGCCGAGCGGTAGGTTTTGTTCGTCCCGAACCGCGAGAGATCGTCCCGGAGCGGGGACTGCTTGGGCCCATCGTTGCGGGCCTGATTTTGGGCATCGAAATACTGCTTGAACAGCTCGTAGTCCCCCAGCAGATGTTGTTTCCCCTCTCGATACCAGCCATCTGCAGTCGGGAAGATACCCTTCGCAGCGAGTTCGTTAATGAGCGAGAGCGGCTCGGTAGGTTCTGAGAGTGCCCGAAAGATGTCGTTGTACTCAGGATGGCGATCCCGGAACTGCCCGAAGAACTCACGGAACAGCTCATTCTCGAGTTGGCTATCCTCAAGGATCTGGGTACCGCCAGTGATTCGATCGTCGATGCCCAGATGCGTCGGGGCGCGATAGCCGTGCTCGTCGAGCAGGTCGTGACAGTACGAGTGGAACGTCTGGATCGGTGCGTCGGCCAGCTCACGCATTCCGTACGAACAGTGCTCGACGATGCGCTCACGCATCTCGGTGGCCGCACTGCGGGTGAAGGTAACCAGCAGGATGTCTTCTGGCTCGACGTCGGGCTGGTCGACGATGTTCGCATACCGGCGTGTGATGGCGAAGGTCTTGCCGGTGCCAGCACCGGCGTCGACATGGTAGATCCCCTCGGTCTCATCGATCAGCTGTTGCTGGGCCTCGTTCGGTGTGTCGTCACTCATCGGCTGCCCTCCAGGAACATATCGCGATGATCGATCCGGCGATAGTTGGGTTCGCCACCCAGCCCCTCAATCGGGAATCGCTCCTCGCCCGCCCGGTAGCGATTGATCTCGGTCAGTCGGTCGGCGACGAATTCCTCGAACTGGTCGAGATCATCTTTGAAGAAGTTGCGCTTCCTGACGCCGTTGAGCGCTCGAATCGCCTGGTCAGCCCCTTTCTCGGCATCGACGTCGTCGCTGGTTTCTTGATGCACGGCCTTGGCAAATCGGTCGGCGAAGTCAGACTCCCGTAATGCCGACCGCTCCGTCGTGTCCGGGAACGTGAGGTCTGTCATGATATCGCTGTAGCCCCCGAAGCCAAGCTCCTCGAAGGTCGCCACGCAGTCCTTGTAGCCATCCAAGAGGACCTCGTACGCCGGGCGCGTCCCGACGAACTCGTCGAATGACTGCGGGTAGTAGGAGACTATTGTCAGCGTATCATCCACAGCCGCGTCGCCGGTGATCGCATCGTCGAGCGTTTCGAGGAAGTGGAAGAACGAGAAGGATAGCTCCGCGTTTGGCTGGTGTGTACGGAACTGTGCCAGGTAGGCGATTGCCTGATAGTTGATTGTATCATTGGGCGGGTCCATCGCAGCCTGTTTACAGACATCGTAGGCTGATTTCTTCGACCCGCTCTTGTAGTCGAGCAGGGCTGTGGGTCCCTCCACGAGGTCGATTTTCCCGTTGATACCGAGGTCCGGGTTGGTGAACTGGCGTTCGGTAAGCGGCGAGTCCACGGGGCGGTCGAAATACGATGCGAAGAAGTTCTCATCGGGCTCCCCGGCCGGGGGCAGATCGGCAGGTGCCGTCGGTGGATTGGCATCCAGATATTCGACGATGGTTTCCAGCCCGATCCGATACTGGCGTCGGCGTAACATTCGGTCCGTCTCAGGGTAGAAGGGTTTGGCTTCCTCGAGCATGACATCGACCACCTCCGAGAGCGTGTCTGTGTCGATGATCTCGGGATAGTTGACGTAGAACTCCGCGAAGTCATGGAACAGATTCCCCTCGCGGAAATAGTCCTTGTCGGGGGAATCGACCAGCCGGCTGAAAAGATACTCCCGTGGGCTGTTGACGAAATTGTTGAGACTGGTCTGGCTGATCGTTTCGATGGGTGCCGACTCGACCGGGGGTTCGACGGCCGTTTTCGCAAAGCCATCACGGTCACCATCGACTGTTCGTTCATACCTGACAGATTCGAGGTCGCTGAATCGCTCAAAGGGCTCTTCGAGGAGTTCCTCGAAGTAGAGACACGGCGTCACCGGTTGGCCCCCAGCGGTATCCTCGACCAGATAGTACTGGTCGCTGCCGCTCTGGATTAGTCGCTGAAAGCGGCGGATATACCGATCGAACTGCGCCTCCGTGTCGACCCAGGGGCGCTGTGGAGCGCTATTGGTCCAGCCCTCGTCAAGCCCGAGAAAGAACACGGCCTGTCGGTCGACGTAGCCGGCAGATTTGGCATCTGCGAGTAACACGCCCTCGTTTTCTCTGTCCACTGGGACCTCGTAGAAATCCAGATAGAAGGCCAGATCACTAACCCGCGATTCGGTGACCACAGTGTCGTGGAGCCCGAGCGACTCGAGTTCGTCCCGGAGACGGTCCAGTGTTCGGCCGGCTTTCGATTCGTAGGCCGTGAGGAGCGAGCCAAAGGTTCGGTCCCCGATCGTCTCGCACACCTCCGTAATCCACGCGGTTGCTGGCAGGTCGGTCGCTGCCAGCCGTTTCTCACTGTGCTCAATATCAACATCGGTCCCAAGTCGTGACAGTATCGGGGCGATATCGCTGACAGTCGTCTCGGAACCACGATAGGCGACGCGCAAGAGCCGCAGTACTGCTCGCACATCGAGGTCATCGATGAACCCCGGTCCTCCATAGTAGGGAATATCTGCCGCTTCAAGCGCAGATTCGACCAGCGGAGAGTACTGGCTCGAACTATCCAGCACCACTGCGACATTATCAGCCGACTCCTCGTCGATGGTATCCACGACCGCGTCGACAATCGCCGATGGGGACCTGAAGATGTTGAACGCCGGATAGTCGAAGGTGTCGTCAGTCAACAGGGGATACGTGTCATACTCCGCTGGCAGGATCGATCGTTCGAGTTCAGTGAACTCCGGGAGCCCAACGACGGCAACCGACTGGTCCGCGTCAACCGTGAACTCTGTCAGCTGTTGTGACGTCGACTGGCGTGCGGCGAGCCTGTCTACCACAGTGCGCGTAACGGGATCGTCGTAGGTTGGATACTCCAGGATCCCCGCGGCCTGTCCGTGGTGCTCCCAGCACTGGAGGACGTTCCCGATAGCGTAGGACAGAGCTTTCCAGGAATCGTCGACAGTGTCGGCGAGTTCCAGAAACGCCGTCCGGTCTTCGGCCTGCTCGCGCCGCCCAGCGGCCAGTCGGCGTGGAGTGGTTGCAAACGTCCCGAACTGTGGCCGGTCGAGCCGGCGGTTGAGGGCGCTCGCAAGCGGGGCCTCAGGAACCAAGACGAGATCATAGTCGGCGACCGATGTATACAGATCCGCAAGTGATCTTGCACGCTGAATAGGCACACTGGTAGGAGTATAACCAGTGGCAAAAAGATGGCTCCATTTCAGCGGTTATTCAGCGTCCACGTTCCTGGTTCGCCAGTCCGAAAAGGGCGCAAAAATATCAGTTTCGTCAAAGCGTTCGATACACGGGACCTCGTAGGGGTGCAACTCAACAACCCGGTCGCGAAGATCGGGATACCGGTCGGCTGTCGTCTTCGCCAGAAGGATTTCCTCAGCATCGGTATGGATTTCGCCCTCCCATCGATATATCGAGTCACAGGCCACACGGTTCACACACGCTGCAAGTCGTTCCTCAACGAGTGTCTGCGCGATCTCCGTTGCAGCCTCTTGTGGAGCTGTGATATAGATCGTCGGCATCAGTTACTGCATTGGGATACACGTATATCAGAACTCCCGCTGCTCGACTTGCGACAGAGGAAGCGTCGCCACGCGGACAGCAAATACCCTCTGACGCTCGCAGCAGTTGAACCACTACGCTCGGTCTTGCCAATGTGGCCTCCCCACAGACGCTTCTGAATTAGGACGGTGTACCGTCCACAGAATCGTAGATGTGCTAGCACCGGAACATCGGTGTTCGGTAAGAACGGCAAGGTTCTCACCGTGTCAGGATTGGCATGGCTCGCTGGTCGATCCCACTACTCTTCACTGCTGGGGGCGATACCGAGCCAGACCGCGATATATCGATACGCAAAGACAATGCCGAGGATAATCACCATTTCAATCCAGAATGAAATCTCACCCACAGCCGCTTGAAGCACTTCAAGGATGAAAAACACCAGAAGTAATAACGCAATATAGTACAGCGCGAGTTCCGGCAGTTGGTCTTTGTCCATGCATTCCATACGACGGGACCCCTCTCAAACTCTTTCCTCTACGCCGACAGGGTCAGCTACAATCGAACACAGTCCGGCCGGAAGGATCGAAAACCGGCGACGAGGGTCGATCGCCTTCCGTGCGTCACCGTGACTTTGTACAGCGAACGCCGCCACGAGCGGAATCACATCGGCTTCGAGAGCATCTCGGTGGAACGCATCACGTCGATTTTCGGGAATTTCGCGCAACTGGTTCGCATCGTAGTTGCGAGTTCTCGACGGACACCGTAGAACCTGGGAGTGGTCCGCACAGTCGACCAGTGGTTCTCTAAATCGCTGACCCGAACGGTCGTCCCCTCGATAGATGTCGGCTCAAAGCCGAAGAATTTCTGCTCTATGACCGTCGTGATGCGAAACAAGGCGCTGTGAATCACCCGGCTTTGTGTCCGGGTCGTGTGACGACGTACCCCGTCCGGGAGACCTGTTCGGTCAGCCTGTGGTAGCTGAGAGCGCTGTAGTAGCTATTGTTGGTACTCGCTGACGCAGAATCCGTTACCCTCGGGATCTGACATCACTGTCCAAGTGGCGGTGTGCGTTTCGTATTCTTCGGTCTTGGTTTCGCGGACAGACCCACCTATGTTACAGAGTTGTTCGACTGTCTCCCTTCGATTCTCGGTTGAGACATCAAGATGAATGGGGAGATCTCGCTCCGTTCCTTTCGGTTGTTCTTTGAACAGCAAATCCGGACCATCTCCAGGCAGGTCAACGATTTCAGGTTCAAGCGATTCTGGCAGCTCACGTCGTGTACCTCCGAGAGCGACTGACCAGAACTCTGCCAGTTGTTCCACTTCATCACAAGCAAAGGTAATAAATTGCACGCTTGGCATGCATTTTGGTTATATTTCGGAGGGTAAAAACACCTATTGGATACGGAAAGTACTACCACGACTATCACCGGGAAATCCTCTGGGGAGACCGATAACCCTGTATGAGGGTGTCATAGAACAGTTACCACACCACAGAGCAGGGTGAACGCTGAGGTGGTATGAGTTCAGCGACCCTGCAAGATGATCCTTCGGTAGAATCGTTCTTCAATGTCGCGGAAACTGAGACGCTGGCGCTGTTTGAACACCTCTCCTTCGGGTTTCTCGAAGAGTTCGACGTGTTCGCCCCGGCGAAGACGGGGCGAACACGAGAGCACGAGCCACCAGAGATGATGCGTGGGTTCCTCCACTGCTACTACCACGACGTCTACGGGATTCGTCTCGTTGAACGAGAGCTTCGGAACACGGTCGTTTGGCTGAGTTGTGGCTTCGATCGACCGCCGTCCAGAGACGCGGTCGATCGTTTTCTCACCGATCTCGAACACGTCGTTGACGAAGTGTTCGACCACCTCGTCGAGCAGGCCGCCTGCCGCGGCCTGCTCGATGTGACCTACTGCATCGACTCAACTGATGTGAGGGCGATGCCCGCCGATCCAGACGCGACGAAGTGCTACGATCCAACCGCCGACGAGTACTACTACGGCTACGGTTGCACGATCGTCTCGACCGGACAAAAGATCCCGATTGCAGCGGAGTTCACCGCGAGTAAACAAGCGCCAGAAGAGACGGCGATGCGCGTCACACGTGACGCGCTCGCCGTCGCCAAGCCGATCTGGATGCTTGGAGACAGCGCCTACGACACGCTCGACTGGCACGACCACCTGCTGGCCGCAGGAGTCGTGCCAGTCACCCCGTACAACGCGAGAAACACCGACGACCCGCTCGATATCGAGTACAGGGTCGAAGACCTCATCGACGAACACAGCGAGGACGTTCAGCTGAAGCAATCGACGCTAGACGAGACGTACAATCGCCGCACAGGAGTCGAACGAACCAACGAATCAGTCAAGGACTGCGGCCTCGGGCGAACGCACGCCCGAGGCCGCGTCCACGCACGAGCGCAAGTGTTTCTTGCGCTGTGCCTTCGCCTCGTCGTCGCAATCACCAACTACGAACGCGGAGACAATCCGGGAAGTACCGTAATCACGGTGTGAGAACTCTTCTATGACACCCTCTACTTGTAGTTATTCTCGTGAAATAATTCCTGCTGCACACGAATCTCATAACGAAGCATCGGAATATATGAACCGTCAACGATAGCCGTCCTCTTTGAGAGAAGCTCAAAAACGCCGATTTCCCGCTCAAGAAGCGCTAACTTTGGGTCTTTGGAATCTACGAATACCCCATTATACAGAAGCCCACCTTTCCCATCAAACCCGATTGGATACTTCATCATCTTCACAAAATGGATTGGTTCTGGCCTCTCACCCTGAAAAACAGTTTTTAACCACCACTTGGATGCGGTACGTTTTTCGTCCTCACTCGGATGCCTAACTCCAATTGATATTTCGAGATATTTCTTACAAGCATCCAGAAGATTTTCGTTCATCACTCTCGCTCGTCTCGTCCGAATAATGTACCGTCCACCTTGTTATTCTATGGATGGTTAAGTATGTCTGCGGATTGACCAGACTTATAGAGGAATATTGATATTGTACTGGTACTGTGAAGCATCTCTATCGTCGTGTAGATGCGCGGATACGGACTCTGTCGCGCGGAAGATACGCAGTTCTGACAGGTATTCTAACCGGCATTGCTGTCCTTGTATTCACCCTGTTACTGGGTGATTGGGTCCCTTTTCAGGCGGTGTCGATGTCTGTCACAATAGCTGTCGTTTATTACATACTTGACCCAAATAACCAAGCCGAGTAAGGATCATCGAGCTGTTGAGAGAGCTTTCTCTTAGACGAACAGTAGGTACTTTCTCTGTACTGACCGTCCCGCACGCGAATTACTCACCCAGGGCCGACCGCTCTTCCTCGGTGTCGACGGCGACGGCGCGGCGCATTACTGGGACAGCTATGAGTTCGCCGTGGCTGTTGTGGCGGCTGATGGGGACTCCGAGAAGGTTGTGCTGGCGGAGACGCTCTTCGAGACGCTCTCGGAGTGGTGCGAGTACACGCGTGGTGAGCGTGGCTGGGACGTTGGGCCACACGTTGGTGGGTCGCTCGTCGGCGATCTCGTGCGAGGTGTTGAGGCGTGAGCTGCACTGTGGAGGAACGGAAGCGAGTGCGGCGGGCAGCACGGGCGATTCAAGAGGAAGTGCCGACCGAGTCCGTCGACGTGCTTGCGCCGAGCGCGAGTCGGTACGGCGAATGGACGCTCGACGCTGTATTGCGTGATTCGGAGGGTGTGCCGCCCGAAGTGCTCAGGGAGTTGGCGTTGGCTGGGTTGACGTTGCAGCCGACGCCGTCACAAGCCGAGTACCAGTACGTGGCGGCGACAGTGTAAAAGCTGCTAACCAACAATAGCTGACCAACACCCACGGCGTTGGTTAGCTGACGACCGATTAGTTTCTGCCCGTCGTTTGTTTCTCACCATCTCACCAGAAATACCGGTTCAGTGAGTATGCGAACTGACCGTCAAGATTTCTACCAGCTCAGAGAGATGTGAGTCGGTCCTGACCATACATCAACAAAATAATATGCTGGGAGAGTGAGGATTCGGCGTATGTCTCAGCCCTCGGATTATGTCGAGATACAGTATGAGGTAGCGAAACTAATCGATTCAAATAAAGAACTGACAACTGAGGAGTTTGTCAAGGCTGCCCGAGAAGAGCGTGCTATTTCAATGTTGGACAGCCAGTTTGGTGATATTGTGGACCTGAGCCTAATAAAAAGCCAGCCAGGATTGATGGAAGAAATAGAGGAAGAGCTTTCTGCCGCTGTTGGAGGAAACCCACCTAAGGAATATGGTATTATGGAGAATGGGCTGGCTGGCTATGTAGTACACCTTACGGAGCTAGTTGATAAAGAACATCAAATGGACTGATACTGCCTATCCGCATCCACATACTTGCGTGATCACTCCTACAAGACTCACAGCTGTTCTTGCCGTCAACAGCAAGAGAACGACCAACTAATCGGACAGCTACGAGTTCGCCGTGGCTGTTGTGTCGGCTGACGGTGAGACAGAGAGTGTTGTGTTAGCTGAGACGCCTTTTACTGAGTGGTGCGAATATACTCGCGGAGAACGCAGTTGGGACATCGGCTCCCAGGTTGCCGGATCGCTCGTGGGTGGTTTCGCTCGGGGTGGAAGCATAAGCTATACCGCGGAAGAACGTCGGATACAGAGTGCAGAGTGGGAATCCGGGACAAAGTACCGACCAAGTCGATACTCGTAAAATGGGTATATGTCCTGCGGTAAAAGGTGAACCCGGATCCCAGAACTGATTTTACTAGTGATTGTGTACGTTCTGTATGGCCGATGCCTTTGAGACAGCATCAAATCTACTCATATTGATATTCGCGGTAATTACCCTTGTTATCATCACACAAAGCTTGCGGGGCGGGAATACGGCTTCGCTGGTAAATCTCTTTGTAGACCTCGCAATCCCCCTCATTGTCATCGTTACGCTCCTAACCATTCTTTTCCAGTTCATTGAGGAAATCAATGGTTGAATCGTCAAATGCTGATTTACAGGTATCATATGTTGATCGAGATGCCCTACAGCAAATGCTGACGTGGCAACAGAACCGGTATCACAGTCTACAGTCCCTTGCTATGGGCTTTTTGGGTGCCAGTATTACGATCGTCGCCGTGATTGCGACGATTGCTGTCGCGACATATGATCTTATTCCAAAAATCCCCGGAGAGGCAGCAGCATACGCTAAACCAGCTGGTCAACTCCCAATTGAGATGTCAGCTGTGACGCTGCAAGGAATTATCGCCATCAATTTTCTCCTTTCTATTTCCATTCTTGCAACAGCAGTAATTTTCTTTCTGAAAGGAGAGTACAAACTATTTAACCTGACCGTGGGGTATCGAAGTTCGATTCACTTCGATTCGTCTGAAGTCGTCATACCAGTCAACAAAATACCCTCATCTGGCCACTCACTATCTATCCAGAGTAGGTATGCAAGTGCGGTACGCCAAAATCAGGCGCTACTTCAGGAAGCATATGACGCATTTTTAGGTGGAACGCTCAGAATTCCAGTCGCAATACTCTTTGGAATAGTATCTGCACAAGTATTTTTACTCTCATCTGAAATATCAGCTATACAGCTGTTATGGATAAATCTTGGTTACACAGGATTGTCGCTTCCGATTAGGTATGTCGGACGTGAGTTACTCTCCGAAACTGATGAGTCAGCTACTGATGATAGCTATCCATCACTAGCCGAAGAACTGTTCGAAGAAAATGGCCGAAAAAGCAGGTGGAAACGTGTTGATATGGGGAGGGGAGAACGGCTGCTCTCATCTGCTCCAGCGGCCCTCTCGCTGCTCAGCATAGTGTTTTGGATCGGGGCGGTACTTGTCTAATACTTCGATGATGATTCGCTTAATCGCCAACAGGTGGACGAATGCACCAATCAAATCCTTAGTCCACTTGATCTTCGCCTACAATCCATCAGTCCCTATCTAAATTGCCCGTCCATCGCGAATATCGCCGATGACTCGCTGGCAGGCGTTAGATACGCTCCAGCAGGCCGGTGTGTCGGTGTTCGTCTCGATGTCGCCCACACACCCGACGATGGGCGAAGACGACTTTCACGAGCTACTCAGCTACTTTAGAGCGCTCGGTGAGGTTGTTGTTTTCCACGAACCAATCAACCCGAGGGGCCAGAACTTCCAGCAGTGTCTCACTGCCGCCAAGCAAGCCGGCTACGACGACATTGTCGAGGAACTCCAGCAGATGCAAGACAGCCACCAGTACTGGGTCGAATACGCTCTCGAACAGTTGAATACAGTCCAACAGGTCGCAACGCGCTTCGACGGGCTCGAAGTGCATTCCTGGCCAGACGATGAGCTGGTGCGCTCGACGAGCGGCCAACTTCGGTCGAAGCTCAGGGCAATGCAAGAGGACGTCTCACCGGAGTCGTTCTCTGGGAAACAGACAGGTACGTCATCGGCACAGTCAGGACTGACTGGACAAAAAAGCGCGTTAGACCAGTTGCTCTAATAGGATCACAAAAATACTGCACTGCTACCCGCGGAAGGGTGATTACAGCAACTTCGGCGTGTCGCTCGGTCCACAAACGACGATATTTGCTGTCGCTGCGTCGGTGTACTCCTCAATGAACTGTATCCCATCATCCACGACAGAGTCAGGTACGACAAGGGCCCGTGTATAACCGGGTTTCGAGAAGTCTTCGAGTTGGTCAAGCGCGTCGCCGTTGAGTGAATCCCCAGTTTCGATTTCAACGACGATGCTATTGTCCGCAAAGCCCGTCAGAACAAGGTCCGGAACGTGATCGGTCCCTGGCGTCGCTGACCGTGGATTACCCGCCGCGTCCACGTCGATATGATCGACGTAGAGTGAGGAGTCCGCTGCGGCTGCCTGAGATACCGCTTGATAGGTGTCTTCGAGAACATCGTCATGATCTTTGTTCGACTGACTCAACTGATCCAGGACGTATCCTGCTGCAATCGTACCGACAATCGCTAGTCCAGTGCTCATTGTGTTTCTGTCTCCGATCTTTTTCACTGGGAGACAACTTTTCGATGAGGTGGAGACAATATAAACACTCGCCCACCGGAGTGAAAGTAATAGCCAGAGTCGCAGTAGGTGGAGACGATTCACCGCGCACAGGTCGACCTCGAGTCGTTCGCAGCGGCACACCCCAACGCTGACCCGTGGATGGGCTGGTTCCGAGCGAGCGACGGCCCGATCGATAGCGGCGCAGCCTATGGCGACATCGACAGCGAGCCCGATCTGGCAGAGTTCATCCACAGCAACGAGAACAGTCAGCTGGGCCTGACGAATCTAAAGTACGACAGCCGACTGCTGAAGCTCGTTCTGTCGGAGAGTGGTTGGCTCGCTATCTACGATCCCAAAGATATGGACACAATCGAGTTCACGCGGTTCATCCACGACGAGGTGCTGCCGCACACGTCGCCGAAGCTGAGCAAGTAGCTCCGTCCGGTATATTTTTATAGATTTATAGCTCATATCTATATGGAACAACGAGGGCTCAAGCTTGAGCAACCTATTCTTATACTTTCTAAACTGTGG
Organism: Haloarcula sp. CBA1131; assembly: GCF_008728975.1. NCBI lineage: Archaea > Methanobacteriati > Methanobacteriota > Halobacteria > Halobacteriales > Haloarculaceae > Haloarcula > Haloarcula sp. CBA1131. The sequence goes on along the minus strand of NZ_RPCY01000004.1, from coordinate 699,624 downwards.
TAGCTGTTGCTCTGTCGTGTAAGCGGTCAAAATAAGTTGTATTTAAACCACACCATCGTCATATTGCTGTCACGAGCTGGATGGAGTGGCCAGCGTCCTAAATCCCTGCACGGTCTGCACCGTGCTACCGATTACTCGGTCAGAGAAAGGACCAACATGATGCCACCTGCCACACCGAGTAGGTTCATCATGTTCACTGCAATCCCTGCAACAAAGAGTAGAATGAGGGACAGCACAGTGAGGAGAAGCGCTGTACAGAGGATGCGCATGTTCCGAGGAATACCGGTTCGTCTGGTATTCCGAGGACCATGGTGACGACTCCTTTCTGACGACATATAAAGGAGAAGATACAGCGTTCGGTTCGAGGGCGAACATTGTAGGGCCGGTAACCCGGCCACGCAGGGTTTTGGAGCCTGCTACGTGCTTCGACACCCGCTGGTCTGAAGTGGAACAACAAGGACTCAAGCGAATGTCTTATATTATAGTTTGTTAGACTGATATAAAAAGGTTTTGGTTGTTGGACTTATGTATGTGTTTTGAACAATAGAAATTGTGTCTGACGCAGTACTAAGTAGTTCGGACGGTTTTGATAGTTTGTATGGCCGAACCAGCCAAAATAGCAGTCAGTAACCAGAAGGGAGGTGTTGGAAAGACAGCTGTCGCCATCAACGCCGCTGGGGCACTGAACGCCCGTGGCCGGGACGTCCTCTTTGTCGATCTCGATCCACAGGGGAACGCGACAGAGAACCTCGGACTTCGCGAAGCGTACGATAGCGAGCCACCCTCACTGTTCGATATCCTCAGTGACTCCGAGCAGCGTGATCGTATCGGTGAGCTCGTTCGCGAGCACGAGGAGATGTCTGTCATCCCATCGAATATCGATATGACTGCTGTCGAGCCAGAGCTGACACTATCTCGGCGATCCGGTGAGCAACTCGCACTCGCGCTGGAGCACATCGAAGACGAGTATGACTACATCATCATCGACTGCCCGCCCTTCCTCGGCAACCTCATGGACAACGCCATGTTTGCCGCACAGAACGTCCTCATTCCGGCGCTGGCGGAAGACACGAGCAAACGGGCCTTCGAGTTACTGTTTGACCACATCGACGCCCTCGAGCGCGACTACGAGATTACTATCCGCGAACGTGGGGTCGTCATCAATCGGATCGACGTCCGGAAGACACAGGCCCAGGAGATGATCGAGTGGATCGACAACGCCTTCGATGACACACCCTCGTGGGAGGTTCGCGAACGGGCCGCGATCCAGCGGGCACTCTCCAATGGAGCCTCAATTTTCATCGAGGAACCGGATTGTGACCAGATCGAGGTCTTCGAGCAGTTGGCTGCGAACCTCGACGAGCAGTTCGACTTCCAGGAGGTGACTGTATGAGCGACGAGCGCTCCGAGCGACTGCGACAGCGTCGGAAGCAATCACAAGAACGAGCCCAAGACGTGAGCACTTCCGAGACGGACGAACCAGCCGAGACAGACAAGCCATCCAAACCATCCAAACTAGACAAACAGTCAGAACCATCCGAACCAGACGAAACCAACGTCGATGATGGGTCGGTGAAGGAGGAGCAGGTCGGGACCTACATGTACCTGCCTAAGTCCCAAAAGAAGGACCTCGAACGCCTCTACAACATCCTCAAGGCGGAGTACGAGTACGAATACGACGAAGAGTTCGAAAAGAACCGCGCCTTCTACCCGCTCGTCGTCAAATGCGGTTTGGACAGTTTGGAGGATTTGGACGCTTCGGACATACGAGAGCGTTTGGATTCGATATAGTAGCATACGGTTTATTGAAACCAGGCTTGCAGCCGGAGGTAACCCCTGGGGTCAGTGGTCCAAGACAACATCAGCAACACCCTCGAAGTCACAGTGTGGGCACGTGAGCGACAGGCCGTCGACGGCCCCCACCGCAGCGCCCTGGAGAATCCCATGGCAGATTGATTTTGAACAGGAGGGACATGTGACCGACTCAAGCGCGACAGGTTTCTCGTGGCGCAAACAGTCCTTACAGCCCGAGTATGTGGGGCGAACGGTATTGGAGCGGACAACACGGTACGAGGCCCCAGGGTTGCCGCCGCCACAGGCCGGCTGTGCTTCACCGAAGGCAGCTGCCTGTGGGTCCGGGAAATGGTACGTGTCTCCTCCTCCCGTCACGACTACCCACGGAACTTGCTGAGTGAGTCGCTCGACGTCGTGGACATCGAATACCTGGCCGTCCTCAGTCCAGTCCTCGGTCGCAAGCACATGGAGCGACGCCGTGTAGCGGTCTGGATACGCGACGAGTTCCAGACCGAACACCGACGCCCCGCAGGACAGTCGGCATACGCGCTTGGACTCGCGAGCATCGCTCGGGTCTTCGATGGACCGGTCGACGACATCAGTGACATCCCAGGTTCGCGAGTCGCCGTTGACAACGAGGACATCACCTTCCTCGATGCGCTGGATTGTCTCGACAAGTGCTGGGTCCATCCCAGCGTCGACGGTCGCAGCTGCGTCGGTCGCGCCCATCAGTCATCACCGGGCACCGTGTCGGGATGGGCGTTCCAGAGCCGGCGGGCGGGGCCGTTCTTCGGCGGCGTTTCGTAGTCGATATCGTGGCGGTCCAGCACCCGGTAAATCGACCGCTTCGAGACATCGTGTGCAGTGGCGAGGTCGACGACATCAAAGCCAGCCTCGAGGGCCGCTTCGAGATACGGTGCCGACGTATAGGCGTCCGGCGAGAATTCGTCCAAGTCGAGTGCAGCGACGAGTTCGGCCTGGCAGTCCTGCATCGGGGGCTGTGAATCGGGGGCAGTCATAGCCGTATATGTCAAGATGACTAGCCGGATTTCCTAGAGTGTTTCGGCGAAATCGGGTCGAGTGAGCACCAGCGAAATAGCGGCAAGAAATGCAGTCATCCATCCCCTCCCCCCTTCACTCAATTTAATACCCGCGCGTGCAGGGGGCGCAATTGGGAGTCAGCAGTTCGAAGCCGCTACCGACCGATTCTGAGACCGCCCATATATTCGACTACTGAGAATATTGAGCAAGCATCGGACAGTTGTTGTAGCGGGTTCGAATCCGCACCGGTATCCGACAGTAAGAGTCAGGTGTCGGGTGTCGGTGTGTATCGATGGAGTTCCGTCACAGTTTCGCCGACAAGCGACGGGACAAGCGTCCCTTGCTGGCGGTCAAAGTCGCGGTGCTTGATCGTCGTCGTATACCACGGCGAAATGTAGGCATCTGCGTTTGAACCGCCCTCGAGCTACGCGTCGTCTGGGACGGCGATTGCGCCGGAGTGCTGCTGGGTTGTCATCGCGAGGGCGATACATTCCGTGTGTGCGAACGGATGCGAGCTGTCGCTGACGATGACCCAGGGCCGATACGATGGCCCCGATTTGTGTGGCGCAGGCCCCCACCAGACATCACCCTGCTCGTAGGACATCACTCCTGATCTCCGGATTCATCGATACCAGACCCCCACTCAGCAGGGTCTTCGGAGCCGAGGCGATCAGTCGCTGCGCGGGCCGTGGCCATCGCACTGAGTGTCTTGTCGATGTCCTCGGCGTCGCTGATGGCCCAGTACTCACCACGATGGCGCACGAGGTCACGGTCTTCGAGCCGTGACAGAACGACGCCAACACTCCCACGGGCAACGTCTGTTGCGTCGTGGATTTCCTTCGGTGTATAGGCTTGCTCTGGGTGGGTCGCGAGAAACGAGAGGATGTCCTCAGCGTTCGTCCGTCCGCCCGAACGGAGATCCTCACTAGATCCTTGTTCGAAGCGATCGATGTCAATGGGCATACACCGTAGTTTGTAATCGGATGTAATAGCTGTAATGGGTGTAACGGCACTCAAGATAGCAGTATCTGAGATTGGAATTGGGAGTAACGACTTTGAAAATAAGATGCTACGATGCAGGGGTGATCTTACGGCGCAATCGGGGTATCATTGCCAGTATCGAGTCCCTGCAGTGGGACTTCACCAGCAAACTCGAATTCGTCGTACCAGACGGTGGGCCGTTTCGCCCGTCCCTCGTCCTTGAGCTCAATCAGCCCATAGTCAGCAAGTTCGTGGACGTTCTCGGTCACTTCAGGCGGATGGCGGTCCACAATGCGTGCGAGTTCGCGAATGCTGTCCGGTTCGTGGTCGACGATCGCCTCTAAGAGTGTCAGATTCGTCGGTCGGAAGAGACGGCCAAACGTCGCGAGGCTTTCGATACTCAGTCGAGACGGGTTTGCTTCGACGTCTTCGCCCTCGTCGATTGCTGCAAGGGTATCTTCGAGGCCGCTACGGTCGGGTCGCGTACCAATCGTAATGTGGAGTGTTCGGGTCATGGGTTCGTGTGTGAGTGAGGGATACTACCAGTCGATGCGTTTCTCAGGCGGGAGTGCAGCACGCCACGCTTGATGCAGTGGCTGGAGTCCGTCGAACTCGAGTTCGAAGACCTGTCCCGCGATGTGCAGTTCATGTGGCCCGTGGTGGTTGTCGAACCGGATGATGGGGTCCGCAGCACCAGCCTCTCGGTAGTGGAACGCGTACTTGACGCCGTCTGGGTACTGGTCAGACTCGGGCACCTCAAGGACGCGTACTCGAGCGACAGTCCCGTCATCGTAGGCTTGAATCTCATCTTCCAGCACCACAACGTCATCGCCCATCGATAATTGTTAGTTTGTATCCTAACAGTAAGTATGTTAGGGTCTAAGCTAACAGTAGTAGCAATAACGACTTGTCCATTAGTCGTAACAGACATCCCCGATTTACACTCGAAACCCGGTGTGTGGCCGGCAGATTGATACACTTGCTAGGGCCGTTATTCAAGTACAGCCACGCATAAATGCCACCAGCGACAGAAGTGCCTATCAACGCTAAGTGATGAACTTTCACTTGCATTCTGGTACCAGTATAAGCGTCACTGACGGCTCAGCAGCTATTATGTGTCCTCCGTGGGATGTGTAGGTTCTGTCAACGCTGATATTTATTAAACAGTCCAGCAGGTCCACCTGCTCAGTACCGGTGTCTTGGTCTAACGCTACGCTTGTCACAGGACAATACAATTCTTATATTTCCACCAGTCTAACACTTATCCGATGACCTCGACTACAGATGAAGTGATCTCGGTACTCCAGAGCGCGTACTTAGAAGAATTGGAGACAGTCATGAATTACAGGACTAATTCGATTGTTCTCGATGGTGTTCGAGCGCAAGAGATCAAAGAGAGTCTCGAAGAGGATATTCTAGAAGAACTCACACATGCAGAGTTACTGGGACAGCGACTCAAACAACTGGACGCTCGACCACCTGGATCCGCCGAGTTTACTGCCCAGCAGGAAAGTCTGCAACCCCCTGAGGATTCGACTGATGTTCTGGCAGTCATCAGGGGCGTTCTCGACGCTGAAGAAGACGCGATTTCGACGTATAGACAATTAGTGGATCTTGCACGTGAGGCTGACGACCCGGTTACGGAGGACTTGGCAGTAGAAATTCTCGGGGACGAGGAAGCCCACCGGACGGAATTTCGTGGATTCGAGAAGGAGTATAGCGAAAACTGAAACAATAGTTGCGGTGTTTCGGTATCTCTCTCGCTCAAAGTGAGAGTGGTATCGGTTTGTCGTACGACAACCACGTAGCTATGGGTGTACGGTCGTAATACACAACCGGCCTGTGGAGGTCCCTGACGACCAAGTCCTAGACCTGCCACTGACGACTCTATGGAAAGCTAACCGATGCCTCAATGTGCCACCTGTGGTCATCACGTATCCGAACAGTTCCAGCGTGTGTTCAGTGATACAAAGGGAGAAGTCTACGCGTGTCCGAACTGTTCGGCGAACGCAGGTATTGGGGAAGCGACCCAAGAACGACGTGTGAGCCAGTCAGAATAGGGACCGTACCCTGGGACCGATTACTTCCTCGAGATATAGGACTCAACGAGGCTAGCCTCCGCTTTTCGCAGCCTGTACGAAACCGTTGAGCGTGGCCAATCGAGTTCCGCTGCAAGCTCATCAAGGGTCGTTTCGCGTGGGGTTTCGTAATATCCCTCTTCGGCGGCCAGTTCAAGCACTCGGCTCTGTTCAGGCCGAATAGAAACTGAGTCAAACAGCGTGAGCAACGGCCCAGTCGCGTCACTCACGTGGTCGAAGTGAAAAGACAATCCGTCTTGGAGCAGACCGCCTAACGTGTCGTACAGCATACCGACTTTTTTATCGTCCTCCATAAGGATGCGCCAGCGTTCAGTGTCCCCTTCACGGATAATCTCGAAGAGGAGTGCCCCGGTTATATACCGGTTAGTGATAGTCGGGATTGAATCGCAGTGGACGAGATTTTCAAAATAGCTGTAGACGAGGCTTCGCTGTGGGCTGTTTTCCAGTACGTCACAGTAGTGACGGCCACCACAGGCGCGGTCACTGATACTCAACTGATTGTACGTCGACCCTGTCAACAGTGCTGTCGCTTGTTCGACGAGTGAGGTGGGACCGGTTATGCGGTCTAACCGCCAGAGCTGCGCGTTTCCCATCGAACAGAGGAACGTCGTGGAACGGGCTTCCGGTGTCTCGATGAACAGGTCCATCAACTCGTCAGTGTTGGCTTCGTACCGGATTTCGAAGACGAACTCCCGCATCTACTGTAATTTACGCATCAACGGTACAGTCAATTTCGGTTCGAATCGGACCGCTATCCATGTCGGTATGCTGGAGAGTGGGCACGCTGGTTCCGATTACTTGTCGTAGGACAACGAAAAGCTCAGGACGTCATGGTAACAAAGGTTGAATATGAGTAATACCACTGCTGATGGCTCTCTGCCGTGGTTTGTCAAAGTCGTCATAGCTGTCGCACTCATGGTCGTTCTATTCATCATCGGTATCGATCTGCTCACGTTCGCTGCAGCGTGGTAGCCAAACAAGGCTGACCGCGTAGGTCACAGTCTGACAGTTAGTTCTTGGCTGATGATTGTCGGCTACCAAGGCTAGAGTTATGTGGACAGGTCAGATGTTCTTAAATAGACCAGCTCCGCCGCTGGCAATGGTGAGTTGCATATGAATGCACGGCTGAGTGGAACTATAGAGTCTGTGAGAAATGCTGTCGTTACTCCCGCGTGGCTCGAAGAACACCTCGACGAGGCCGAATCTGAGTCCCATGAACTACGCTTAGTGGAGGTAGACCTCAACACAGCGTTCTACGAGCAGGGGCACATTCCAGGTGCGGTCTGTATCGACTGGCAGCAACAGTTACAGCACGCGACTCGGCGGGATATCCCGTCGGAAACCGCGTTAGCTAACCTGCTCGGTGCGCGTGGCATCACAGAGGATTCGACGCTAGTCTTGTACGGTGATAACTCGAACTGGTTTGCAGCCCATCTGTACTGGATGCTTTCGTACTACGGCCACGAAGAGATGTACCTACTAGACGGAGGGCGGGAACACTGGCTTGAGTCGGGCCGGCCGACAACGACTGCTGTGCCGTCCTATCCGACACAGTCATATCGCACACGTGGCCCGTTTGAACACGTCAGAGCTTATCATAGCGCTGTCAAACGGGCTCTGTCAAAGCCAACAAAACTTGTCGATGTCCGGTTACCAGAAGAATACGACGGCACTATCCTTGCCCCGCCTGGAATGACGGAATCGGCCCGGCGGGGCGGTCACATCCCCGGCGCGAAGAACATCGTGTGGTCAGAGAACCTCCAGTCTAACGGGCGGTTCAAATCTCCCGAGACACTGGCGGAGCTCTACCGAAATCGAGGCATCGATAGAGACAGCGATGTCATCGTCTACTGTCGCATCGGCGAGCGGTCGTCATTGACGTGGTTCGTACTGTCCGAGTTGCTCGACTACCCGTCCGTCCGTAACTACGATGGTGCGTGGACAGAGTGGGGGAATCTCATCGGTGTCCCGATTGCAACAGGCTCAGACTAATCGAGACCATTTCGGTAGCATGATACTATTGTCATAGGCCAACCGGATAACTAAGCCACGGAGGACGCGACTATTTGCTATGCTTTCGATGCCTGCCTCGCGATTGCCCCTCGTCGGGCTACTTGCGATTCCATTCGTAGCCGCGTTCGTTATCGCCCTCGAACCAGTTGCTTTCTTGGCAATTATCAATACGGTACTCATCGTTATCGCTGTCCGCCTCATGTTTGGATCAGACGATCTCGACACGCTTGAGCGCGAGTGGCCTCGGATACGATGATGGCCGGCACCCACGGGACAGGCGTTATCACTGGTGACGTTAGTCTCGTTGTCTTCGCCATCGTTGGTTTGCTCGGTGGGGCGCACTGTCTAGGGATGTGTGGGCCACTTGTCACACTGTACGCCGACCAGATAGGGGATGACGGGCCAGTCAAGTGGACCGAAATCCGCCAGCACCTGCTGTTCAATTTCGGACGGACGGCGAGTTATGCGCTATTGGGGGACTCATGGGACTGCTCGGTACCGTCATCTACGACACTGCAGCAGTCTTCGCACTGGCCGACACCCTTCGGGCAGTCGCCGGAATGGCTGTTGGTGGGTTTATTATCGTGACCGGGGGCATGTATCTCCGAACCGGGACAACCGCCGGTGCTATCGCTAGTCTTGGTTCAGGGTCGTTATTCTGGCGTCTGAGCACACGGCTTCACCAGCACATCGACCAATGGGTCGGCGGTCCGCGTATCATCGCGTTGGGTGCGGTTCACGGCATACTCCCGTGTCCACTTCTTTATCCGGCGTTTCTGTACGCCTTCGCTATCGGTTCGCCGGCCTACGGTGCGCTCGCACTGTCGGTGCTCGGACTGGGCACTATCCCCGCAGTGTTTGGGTACGGTGTTGCGTTCAACTCGATGTCGCCGCGGTTTCAGTCTAGGCTACATCGCACACTTGGGGCCGTATTCCTCGTCCTGGGATATTTGCCGCTCTCGCACGGACTGATGATCTTTGGTATCGAACTCCCTCATCCATCGATTCCGATATATCAACCGTTGGGGTGATTCAGTGAGCGACTAGCCGCTCGTGGAGTGCTGACACCGGATTCGTCACACGCTGCTTCGGTGGTCAAGGCCATTGGGCAGCATCGCTAATATCCCGTCTAAGGCAACGATGGCCGTCCTGATAGTGACAAATAGCCTGCTAGCCGTGCTCGACTCGTCAGACGCTGTCGGCTACTACGATACCTCGGCGCCGTGGCCAGCAGACAGGAGCCGTCGAGTTGTCCTGTGACAAGTGAGAATACAACTCTATCGGGTCGATTCAGACGAAACAGCATGGATACTAACAAGATGCAATCAGGCACTAACAGGTCGATACCCGACCGCAACGGATTGCTTGGTTGTCGGCGCGTCCGTAGCGTGATTCTCCGAGGGGCGGCGTCAGTGGCTGCACTTGGGTTCGCCGGCACTGCAAGCGCGCAGGAAGCGAGTGGGGGTGCCGTTGGCGGTAGCAGTGGCTCCGGGCTGTTCGTAACGGCGGTGGCACTGGGGCTCACTGGACTCACCATCGGCGCGGTCTACCTCCTTAGCTGGCGAGACAGGCCAGAGCAGTCGTTTTCTCCCGCAACAGCCACTGAAGACCGAGTCGCCAATCAGCACACTGGACAAATGTTTGAGTCCAACGTCGCACAACATGAGACCGGGTCAGTCGCCCACGACGCATTCGACCCAGTCGGGACCGGACTGTTACTCGTGATGTATTTCGTCATCATTTCGCTGATGTGGCTGTTCATGTACTTCGTCGAATTCCTCGGTAACGGGCCATCGGTGGTGGGATAATATGCACGTCCACAGATTCGAACGGCTGTGGCTGGTGGCCGCGCTCGCGATGATTGTCCTGTTCATCGGAACTGTGACCTATGGCGCTGTCGGCGCCGGCTACGGGATGGTTGATGACACTGGTGGCCAGGTTGACCCCACAGACGCCACGGCCAGCGAGAACTTCCGAGAACCGGGTGTGTACAACGGCAGCGAACCGGGCCACTACGACGTGTATATCGAAGCGAAGCAGTTCCTGTTCGTTCCCGGGACGAGCGACCCAGTCCGCGTTCCCGCAAACAGCACCGTCACGTTCCACGTGACGAGCACAGACGTGGTCCACGGCTTCGAGGTCGTCGGCACGAATATCAACACCATGGCTGTTCCTGGGCAGGTGGCGACGATTACCGTAGAGTTCGACGACCCCGGTCAGTACGGGCTCGTCTGCAACGAGTACTGCGGGAGCGGCCACCACACGATGGAAGGGTTGCTGGAGGTTGTCCCACCCGGGCAATTCAACAAGAGTGAGGTGAACTGAGATGGCACATCCACACCGGTCAGAGCAGCCACAGGCGTACGAGGCAGACGAGACATCTCTCAAAGACCGGCTCGCTTTCATCGACCGGTACCCCAACGCCGCACGCATCACCCGTCTCTGCATGGGCGTTTCGTTTACTGCATTGACTATCGGTGCTCTCTTGGGGATTGTTCAGGCGCTCCACCGGACGAACGTCTTCCGTGGAGTCATCAGCTCGGCTGACTACTACTCTGTGCTGACGGGCCACGGCGTTCTGCTCGCGCTGTTTTTCACGATATTCTTCCTGACCGGAATTTTCACTTGGGGGACCAGCAGAAGCCTCGGCATGGGATTACCGTCACCGGGGTTCTCACTGGGGTGGTTTCTCCTCATGCTCTCGGGTGCAGTGATGACTGCTACAGCCATCTTCGGTGGGTTGGTCGGCCAGATTCCGTTCTCGGCCGACGTCCTGTACACGTTCTACGCCCCGTTGCAGGCCCATCCACTGTTCTACGCAGGGCTGGCAGCCTGGCTCGTGGGGACGTGGCTTGCCGGGGCAGACTGGATACGCACCTACTATCACTGGCGACAAGACAACCCCAACGAGCGCATCCCACTGCAGATGTTCATGATTATGACGACGATGCTGATGTGGTACATCGCCACGCTCGGCGTCGCCGTTGAGGTACTCGTCTTTCTCTTGCCGCTGTCCCTGGGTCTCATCGACAGTGTCGACCCGCTACTCACAAGAACGTTGTTCTGGTTTTTCGGCCACCCCGTCGTCTACTTCTGGTTGATGCCGGCCTATTTCGCATGGTACACTGTCCTTCCGAAGCTCTCTGGCGGGCGTTTGTTCAGTGATCCGCTAGCTCGCGTCGTCTTTATTCTCTTTCTCATCCTCTCGACGCCGGTCGGCTTCCATCACCAGTACGCCGACCCTGGCGTGCCAGAAGGGTTCAAGTTCATCGCAATGACCAACACGATGTTCCTGTTGCTCCCGAGTTTCCTCACCGCCTTCACCGTCGTCGCGAGCATGGAGTACGGCGCTCGCCAGCGAGGTGGCACGGGCTATCTGAGATGGCTGAAGGCGCTTCCGTGGGGGAACCCCGCCTTCGCCGGCTGTGCGCTGGCCGGGATGATGTTCGCCGCCGGGGGCTTCTCGGGCATCATCAATGCCGGGATGAACATCAACTCGCTCATCCACAACACGTTGTGGGTCCCTGGGCACTTCCACCTCACCGTCGGGACGGCAAGTGCCCTGACGATGATGGCGATTAGCTACTGGCTCTACCCACAGATTACCGGCAAGCGCCTGCAGTTCTACGGCGTCGCCCAGATACAGCCGTACATCTGGTTCATCGGGATGGGGCTGATGTCCAACGCGATGCACCGAGCGGGGCTGGCCGGCGTCCCCCGACGGACCGCCGAACCGCAGTACCAGCAGTTCGACTTCGCGCCGGTACTGGGCTCGATGCCAGAGATGCGTCTCCAGATTGCTATCGGCGGGACGCTACTGACGCTTGGAGCGCTCATGTTCGTCCTCGTGATGGTCGGAACGTGGCTGGCCGAGCGTGGCCGGGGTCGGTTGCGCGTCGACAGCCACCTCCCCGAACCCATCTCCGGAGCTTCGGACAGCCCACGGGTGCTCGACAACGTCAAACTCTGGTTCCTCATCGCCGTTGTCCTTGTTGCCATCGCCTATGGATTCCCAATCTACTCTATGGTTGCCGACGGCGCGTTCAACCCCGCGGCCCCACCATTCCCCGTGTGAACTACCCTACCTACTTCACTTGGGGGCAATGGTCCTGATCGCTGTTTTGGGATGGCTTTCGTGTGGACTCACGCGCTACGCCCCAGACGAGATGGGACGTTCAAGCTCCTAGTTATATCCAATTTCCAGTGATTCAAGCGTACGTTTGCAGATGCGCATCAGCCGTCGCCGCGCTAGATCACTTGCTTGCAGTTTAGCACAGGGTTTGAATTGCTCGACAGTCTCCCGAAGAGGTGCAGCCAAACTCTCGGGCGTGTCAGGCTTGATTACGGCGGTACGACGGTACTCCACAGGATTTCAAATATATGATTGTGGTCACTCATTGGGAGCAGGTATGCAACAAATATGATGAGTGGTCAGTACTGGGTCGCCTTCGGATCACAGGCTGCAGGCTCGTTCGCACGGCCAGTGAAGCTTCGCTCTATGCCCCTACTCTCAATCCTATTCGCTTGTATTTCTGCCGAAAATGTGCGCAGCAGGGGGGCGATTCTTCTATACCCCTGTCCTGAACCTCGGTATCGAAGCAGCCAGCCTGAGCGGTGGTGATGCGCTCTACGAGACCGTCAAGCGCGACAGGGATCCCAGAGGCTGACCTGCCGGTGGTCCCCGCCGATAACTGGGACGGAGTGACCGTTGTCACTCGACAAGACAGGATATAGGATTTTCTGGCGTGAACATGTCTGTATGCCCCTACGCACTACGGTCAAACGCCGGGTTCTGGGCTGTCGTCTCTGTCTGCCGGCGCTGTTCACCGCCGGTATCGCCACCGCCGCTATCGTTATCGGCTTGCTAACTGGTGACATGGTGACGGCGCTCGGTGCGTTCCTGTTGGTCCCGAGTGCGATACTACTCTTTGCGATCGGTCTCAAACGGGAGACTACTGCATTATCGGACCATCGAACGCACTGATCTGCCGGAATTGAACCGGGTCGAAGCCAGACTTACGCGCCCGCTCTGAGTGGTGTCAGGATCTTTAGGGTCAGCACCCTTGCCTTGTGGGGCGTCTCCGTGATTGCTCACAGGATGGTCGTCCGTACCGAGATCAATCCGATCAAGCAGGCGATCAGAGACTTCAACCAGTGCGACTCCAGTCAGGAGGCCGCCAATCATCAGTGTCGGAAGCCCCCCAGCGGTGTACTGCAGTCCCTCGCCAATCAGCCCGAATAGCGACGCTGCCACCATGATGCCGGACGCAATGCCCCAGAGCGCGACGTTCCAACGGTCGCTAAACTCGTCAATAAAGAAGAACGGGATCGCTCCCAGCCCAGTGGCTACCGCAGTGACTAGACCGGCAACGAATACGAGTCCAATGTGGCTAACGAGTATAATACTAACTTTTTACCCATCTGAACAAAAGAATATTCCTAAAAGCCAAAAATATTTTTGGCTAGACTAAAATATGCAGAAAATCTCGACTGTCTATATCTGGGCGGAACAGAGCCGGTGAGGCTGAATGTCCAGTCAGCACGCCACTGCGTGAATGAGCCGCGAGCTGTGACAACGATGTCACTACTTACCGACTCTCGGCGATACGTTGCTGTACCAACTTGTCCACGTTGTACAGCAGCGCTCCCACGGAAGCAAGCACAGTCGCAAGATAGACGATTAGCTGTGGTGGGCCGGAGGCCGCCCCGCCCAGCGCCGCGCCGGCAAAGCCGACGACAATGACCTCAATCCAAGTGACAAAGACACGCGACAACAGCATAGTCCCGGCCACGGTCAGTACGCCTCCTCAGGCGTGATGGGACCGCTGAAAGCCGAGTACAGCACTACGAAGTACACCGCCACCAGCGGGAGCAGCAGCGACGCACCGATAGTCATCAGATTCAGTGGCAGTGTCGAGACGATAGCTCCACGAACTGTCGTGCCCGTCGCCGGGTCGATGGCGGGATACATGAGTCTCGCGACGACAGCGACGAGACCGTAGGTCATAGCCGCTGCCGCGCCGAGTGCCCGCAGGCTTTGCTCGCGCCGAAGCGCGACGGTGTAGCCAACCGCCAATCCAATCGAGAGCATGACGAGGGCCACAATCGCCGGAGAGAGAAGCGCCGAGAGGCCGTCTGGAAGCCGTATCCCGAGTACCCCAAGAGTGGCGACCACAGCAAGCAGGTAGCCCGCCGTCGCCGCCGTCCCATAGGTTGTCACCGAATCGGGGAGCTGTGCTTGTCCCTTCAGTTGCAGGAACGCTGCCCCTGAGACGACCGTCAGCAGCGTTAGCGTGACGCCGACGATGAGGCCGACTAGCGTCAGCGATCTAGTGGCCCCGACGAGCCAGTTGCCGGCAAACATACCCAGCAGGAAGGGTGCGAGGACGCTGCCAGCGACGAACGCCCGCCCCCACCACCGCTGCCACGCCGCGTCGTGGCGCTGTTCGTACATCTCCGGGGCGAGCCCGCGTAGGATGAGCGCGCCAAGGATACCGAACATCAGCAGGTAGTGGCGACTGAACAGACCAGCATACACCGGGGGGAACGCGGCAAAGAGAGCGCCGCCGAAGACCACTAGCCACACTTCGTTGCCGTCCCAGAAGGGGCCAATAGCCGCCAGCACTGTCTCGCGTTCGTCGTCAGTCTCCAGGAGCGCGAATATCGCGCCGGCCCCGAAGTCGAACCCATCGAGAAAGAGGAACGTCGCGAGCATGGTAAACACCAGCCCGAACCACAGCTCCGGCAGTGGGAGCCCAAACAGCGGGCCGGCAGCAAGCGAATCGACGCTAATCATCGTCGACCGCCCCGGGGGTCGGCTGGCTCGGACTCGGACCCGAGTCAGGAGTCCGCGTATCGTTCTTGACCGACCGGAGTTCGTCATTGCCCGGGGGCCCGTTCCGGATGATGCGCCAGATAACGTAGGTGTACAGGCCCAGTAACGTGGTGTAGACTCCGATGAACCCAACAAGAGTGATAGTCGCCTCAGTCCCGGTCAAGCCCGGAGAGACGCCCGCGCTGGTTTTCATCACATCCTGAATCACCCACGGTTGGCGGCCGACCTCTGTGACTATCCAACCAAGTTCGACAGCGAGAATCCCGAGCAGAGACGACCCCATCAACGCTTTGTGCAGGAGACCGTCCTCGAGCAGTTGGCCCTTGTACCATCGGTAGCCGCCCCAGAACGCCAGCAGGATGAACCAGAACCCGAGTCCGACCATCGCACGGAAGGCCCAGAAGACGATAGCGACAGGCGGGGCCTCTGTGTCAAAAGAATTCAACCCACGTATCTCGGCTGTCGGATCACCTCCGCTGGCCAGCCACGAGGCCCCGCCTGGAATACCGATGCCGAACAGTTCCTTTGCTCGCGGGTTCAGGAAGCCGTCGATGCTCGTTGGTACGGCAAAGATGTATTCGGGGACGTACGACTCAGTCTCCCAGACAGCCTCCATCGCGGCGAACTTCTGCGGTTGGGTCTCTGCGACGTGGCGGCCGTACATATCGCCATGCAGTACCTGTAGCGGTGCGGTGATGAGCAGCGCGACGAGACCGATTTTTAGCGTCGCCTCCCAGAACTGTGGATTCTCTACGGGGTAGCCCCAAACGTGGTGGCGGAACACAAAGTAGGCACCGACACCGGCCATGAACAGCGCTACTGACTCGACGGCCGCATTCTGCATGTGGACGAACATGTATCCAAAGCGGGGATTGAGATACGCCGCCAGCGGGTCGACGAGGTGGACAACCATTTGGCCGTTCTCGGTGACGAGTTCGTAGCCACGCGGCGTCTGCATCCAGGAGTTTGCGATGAGAATCCACACTGCCGACAGCCACGTCCCCAGGCCAACGGCCACGCTGGAGACGAAATAGAGTTTGTCGCCGACCCGGTCACGGCCGAAGACGAACACGCCAAGGAAGGTAGCCTCAAGCATGAACGCCATCATCCCCTCAACGGCCAGCGGGCCGCCGAACAGTTCACCGGCCGCCGTCGCGAACGCGGCGAAGTTCGTCCCGAACTCGAACTCGAGAACGATGCCGGTAACCGTACCGACAACGAAAGAGATGGCGAAAATCTTGGTCCAGAACCGACGCAACTGCTCGTATATCGGCTCGCCAGTCCGGATATCTCTCCACGTGAAATAAATGAGAAACGGGGCGAGTCCCATGCTCATCACCGGGAAGATGATGTGGACGATGGTCGTGACTGCGAACTGGAGCCGACTTGCAATGACTGGGTCGATCATGATGTGAAACCGTGTGGTCGCGGAGCTGCCGTATATCGGAATGTAATCGAGCGAAAGCCTTAGATTCAGTTTTGTCGTAAGACAAGGGAGCGATTTACTGGTGGAATCGCCTGTATCCTGATATGGACACTCGGTGGGCGGTATTCGCACTCGTGGTGGTCGTGACAGCGGTCATGATCGTCCGGGGAATCGTCGGTATCCAGAACGGCGAGTTCGGCACCGTCGGGCGACAGTTCGGAGTCGGTGCTATCGTGTTCGCTTTCGGAGTCGCGCTCGTCAGGTATTGGGATCGAGTTGGCCGCTAGTCCCAAGCTAAGAGCCGTCAGATAGACTTGATAGCCACTTGCCGTAACCAAACGCTGCGTTGAGACATGTGCGTACAACAGGTATCACCGACAAACAGGCCAGACAGTCAGCAACCGATACATCTCGTCTGTGAGGGCGTCGGCAGCACGCATCCGGTATACGTAGCGACAACTCGGCCCGCTGTCGTTGCGTGTCATCTGTTCCCGTCTGAGTGTGGGCGAGCAGATGATTTAATAGTGTATAATAATCCCAAGTCTATGAAAAGTCAGACGAACGATACGACCATGGCGGCGAGTGGACTGGATGACCAGTCAGTCGCGGTATCGTCTGACGACAAAGACGAGCAGCGCGAGGACAAGGACCACCTGGACGGCCTTGTCGACGTAGCCGACGAGCGTGTAGTTGCCGGCCTTGATCACGACCCATAGCGGTATCTGGATGGCTGTGTAGGGTATCGCCGCAATGGCGAGGGCGTCCCTGCGGACGCCGCGGACGTACAGCGCCGCCCCTCCGAGAAATCCCAATCCGGCGAGTACGAGCGGCGGCGCGCCCTCGACGACACCCGGATAAATGTGAGTCACCGCGGTGATACCGACCAGCACGACGATCCCCTTTTCAAGCGTCGATAACGACGTTGTCGGGCGGTCAGCCGACCGGGACTGTGTCTCTACCATGTCGAGTAGAAGACCCGAGACAAATATATAGCTGTGGTTGGCACACGCCAACGGCCAACTTCTCCCCTATTGTATTGTGACAACTAAACATTTTTGTGTCGATGGTCGATTCTCCCTACGTACGGCGTCCGTCGCTATGGTGCCGGGCGGCATACCGGTAGCGCGCGTCGAGACACCGCCTCAGAACAATGATACGGAGACTCCTCGAGACACTGAAAGCCAACCTCATCTACGTCGTCGTCGGTGCGCTGGTCACCGGACTCGCTGCCGGCCAGGTGGCGGGTGAGAGCACTCGGGGACTGTTACAGACGGCCGTTGTCCCAGTGCTGTTTCTGATGATATATCCGATGATGATCAACATCGATCTGGATGAGATACGCAACCTGCGGGCACACGCGCGGCCCGTAGCGCTCAGTCTGGTGGTGAACTTCCTGTTTACGCCGTTTGTGGCCGTCTTGTTGGCCCGGGCCTTCTTCGGCGGGAACGTTGAGTACACTGTCGGGCTCTACTTCATCGCCCTGATTCCGACATCCGGGATGACCGCCGCTTGGACCGGGCTAGCCAACGGCGACCTAGAGTCGGCGCTGGTCGCCATGGCTGTAAACCTGCTGGCCGCGGTCGCGATACTCCCGGTATATCTGTCCGTGCTGATACCGGGCAGTGTCGGCTTCGAGCCGACGGCGCTGTACCGACAACTCGCCCAGGTCGTCGTCGTACCGATGCTGGCGGGGAACGTCACCCGGCGACTCCTCCTCCGTCGGTACGGCTGGGAGGGGTTCAGGGAGCTGAAACCCACGTTCGGCGGCCTCAGCTCTTTTGGCGTGATGCTCATCGTGTTCATCGCAATGACGATGCGGTCGCGGGCGATCCTCGCCGACCCCCTCACTTCGGCCAGTGTCGTCCTCCCGCTCGTCCTGTTCTACGTGGCCGTCGTGGCCGTCGGCTCGGGGTTGGGGAGCGTGTTCCTTGACGACGGACAGCGGGTCGCGCTGGTGTACGCGACGAGCATGCGGAACCTCTCTATCGCCGTCGCCGTCGTCGTCGCCGCCGAGACGTTACCGACCGGGGCCGTCCTACCCATTGCACTCGCGTACATCCTCCAGCCGCCGCTGGGGGTCCTTTACATGCACTACCGCCGCGACATCGTCGATGAGGGGCTCTCCCCCCGGGAAGCCGCCGCCAGGCTGGTATGACCCCCGGTGTGGCGTGTGATACTCGGAACGCCGCTTCCAGCCGACAGTCGCTGTGTCCGCGGGGCACGTCGGGCGGTCCATTCCCGACCACAGCGATGTACTGCGTGGTCGGTCACCACAGCTGGAAGTGTGGTAGCGGGACGGCCGGAAGCGTGACACCGAGTGCGGCCAGGCTGTGCTGGAGCTGGATGTAGCCAGCGCGGCGGAGGCGACACCGAGCATGCGGTGCAGTCGCTGGCGGCCACCGATGTACAGCCCCTCGAACACCGTCACGGTCAAGAAGACGGCCGGAACGGTCCCGAGCCCCAGCGCATCGAGGGCTGCCATTCCGCCCAGTGCAGACCCCTGTACGAACGCGTACAGGTACACCAGGTACAGCAGTGGACACGGCAGGAACTCGTGGACGGCACCGAGCCCGGCGATGCGGTAGTCGCCCACCCACTCGTCCATCCACGAGAGCAGGGCCGCCCGCACCAAGCTCGCGATGCGTTCGACACCTGGGGGCGGAACGGACCGTACTCCGCCACCGGTGACGTAGCTGGTACCGACGACGGCGACGGTGACAGTGAGATCCACGGCGATACCCGTCAGGGCGCGGACCCCCGTCGCGACGAGAGTCACCGCCCGGACACTCACGAAGGCCAGCTGGCCAGCGAGCCCGAAGACACCGCCTAGCAGGGTGCAGGGGGCCGTGCGTCCGAAGTTGAACACTGCGTGCTGTCTGATTTTCCGGAACGAGAGGATGTCGTCGCGCCCGTCTTCAGCCATCCAGTCCGCGTAGATAGCGATCGGCGGCCTACACATTCTGATGCAGTGTGTGCCGCCGAGCAGGCCGACGAGTGCCAGTACCAGCAGTCCGGACGTTCGGTCTGATAGGCCTGGTCAACGACGCCGGTCAGGTTCCGGAGGAAGGTGAGCGAGAGGTGGCGGAAGTCATAGGCTGCTATCCGGTCGGACTCTGCGGCGTCGATACGTTCGAACGTCACGCCGGGTTTCTCGTCGACGATGGCCTTGGCGGGAGAATAATGGCCAGCCTCGGAGTAGAAGTGGAATTGAGAGTGACGACTTGTTATATAAGCTATAACAAAACACTCCAGATTTTCATATGGAATATGGTGTGTAGCACCGGCAGACACCCACTTAGTAGCGGAGAATTAATTAATCGTAACTGAGTTTTTGAAAGAGCGCGTTGAGGCACAGTAGTCTCCAGCAGCCGGCGTCGTGGGCAACGTCAGGCGAGCGCACCACATCGCTCGTGAGTACCACGGCTGGGATCTACCAGACGAAAGCGAGCGCCGTCACCAAGCGATGGCGGGCGAGACGTGATGTCCAGTGACTCGTCTCAGTATATGACCTGCAGAACCGACGAGTGCGACGCGCCGATCGTCGACGCCGAGCGCATCGCGTCTGTCGACGGAGAGTACGGGCCCTGCATGGCTGTCGGGCGTCACGCCGGCGTCTGTTCTACCGATCATCTCTCTGTCTGGGACGTCGCAGAGGCCTGAGTGCTGTCGGTCGCGTATTCGCACTGGTGATTTTGTGTCCCCCGAGAGGGTGAGGGGCTTCCCGAACATGAGTACCGAACAGCAGTCCGTCGACGAACAGTCTCCAAGCACCGAAGCCGACGACCGACCGGACATTCGTTCCCAGCACCGACAATCACAGACGAGTGGCGAGGTTTTTGCGGGGCGTCCACGGGGTGAGAGATAGATGTGTTGTCCCGACTGCCGGCGGCCACGGTCAGCGTCGGCGTGTGTCGACAAGCGGTACTACGTCGACGGGCAAGCCCATGACCCGATCCCGTGGGGCGAGGGCAGCCAGTATCTCACGTACAAGCTGCAAGTCCTCCAGACAAACGAACGGGCCGTTACCGTCGACCTCGAACGGTGGCGTGACCAGTCGTGTCCTGCGTGTGGTGTCGAGCACGGCGAGGTACATCATCGGTTCTGCGACTACGAGGAATGCCCCGCGTGTGGCGAGCTGTTGCTACTGTGTTCTTGTGTCGTCGAGATTGAAGTCGTCGCACCACGCAGTCCAAGGCTTCGCATCAAGCAGTCCCTCGCTCGTCTCGTGTAAGTGGAACCATCGTAGAGGTCTGTGGTCGATAGCAAGACCAGACCCAGTGGTCCGAGTTTTGTGTGCGCCGACGAGGGTGCCGGCGTCGCACTGACTGCAGTGCGTGGAGCGCCGGCAGGTCACGGTCTACCAATGCATATGCTCATCTACGCGCTCGTTGAGGCATCGACAGCAGACGCAGCACTCGCCGCTGGCAAAGGCGTTTTCGACAACCTGGTCGGCGTCGACAGGCACTCAAACGCAGTGTTCGACTACTACGTCACGTTCGACGAGAGTTCCACCGTCGCAAGCAAATCCCGGTGGGGCGAGCGTCCGACCGCGGCTCCGGTCGACTCCGAGGTCGGCCAAGAACTCCTTGGCGATGGCTGGGAGACAACGAAGTCAGCGTTCGAGCGTAATCTCCAGACGGTCAAAGACGCCCTCGACGAGCTCTCAGACGAGGAGATTATGCGCGACAAAGACCTCACTCGATGTGCGTTCCAGAGAGTCGGAGCCGCCAAGGGTCCAGAGATTGCACTGTACGAGGAACACGGATGCGGGATTCGCGATCGGACGCAGCTTGACCGGCTTCTGGACGAGAGTGATAACCTCTGGATCGTCCCCGCCGACGTCCACTTCTGAGGGAGAGCTGCGGCAGTCAGTTTTCGTCGAACCCGATTTTGTGTGTTCCTGGCGGGTGAGGAACACGAATGTCGGAGACTCCTGATTCATGCCCGAGAGAGGAGTGTGACGCAGACATCGTCAAGACCGAGACTGTCGACGTCGAGGCAGACCCACGCGCTCGTGACCCGCGCACCGAGACTGTCGTGACGTGTACGGAGGGCCACCAGCGAGTTATGTAGAATCGCTGGTCTGCGTTTCCGGGGAGTGACGACGCGCACGTCGGGGTCGCGCGTGGTTGGAGACGAGAGGGACACGACTGCACTCGCGCTGGCAGTCGGTCCCTCTCAGCGTGGGACTGACGGCCGGGCAGATACAGGTGGTTGGCTGGTGTGTCGTCTGACCGCCGGGCAGCCGCCGCTGGGCGGCACGCTCGCTCTTGGCGGAGCCGGTGCGTGGACCGATGGCCGGCGGAGAGGGTAGGAGTGGCGTGTGTCTCGTGTGTGGCCGGCAGGGGATTCTGGTGTTGCTGGCCCTGGAGTCGAGTCCTGTGGCACTCGTGACGGTGTCGAGGGAGGCGGCGGTTCGGATGGCAGGACTCGTGGGACTGCTGGCGGGACTACTGACACTGACTGCGACGGGACTGCTGGCTTCGACGGTACTACTCCGAGCGACATCGCGACGGCGGACTCGGTGTCGGACCAGCACATCTTGAAAGCCCCACGCCGCTGGCGGTCGCTCAGCGACATATCCTCACTCCGTTCGGATAGGGGCCGCTGACGCGACCACGGCAAGCGCCAGCGGCGTGCCCCTTTCAGTCCCGCCCGACTGCTACGGCACAGCACAGCAGAATCGAACGCGCGCGTCGGAGTCGCGCGCGATCCGGGTGAGGAGTCGCACCGCCCGAGGAAGCCCCCGCTCGATGGGTGACGCCCTCGCTACCGGGCGTTAGTCTGCGGAGTGGACCATGCCCTGATGGGTGGCGGCTCCATGCTCAGTGTCGAACAGGTCCGAACACCCGGACTCGGGACAGCGGGCCTTCCCGAGCGTCACGGCGACCGCGCGGTCAGAATCCCGCTCGTTGGCCCACTGATGGGTGTCTGACTCGGCTTCCCATGACGCCGCCGTTCGACTATCGCCGGACGAACCGAACGAACCGCCCCCGTGTCCGGTAGGCGCGGGACCGTCGCCGCGCTCGATGACACACATGAGCGTGTCGCTCGTGACCGCCACCGTCTTGATACCGTTGTAGTCGTCGGGCTTGCCCCCGGAAATCCGAACTCTGTCGCCCTCGCGGAGCGTGCGAACCATCTCGCCGCCGTGCATGGACTTGCCCCAGACCGTGACCTTCGCGCTCGTTCCCTCGTCGTCCTCGATGTAGAGGACTTGGTACTGGTTCCGCGCGTCTGGCTCCGCGATGATGTGGGTCACTTCGCCCTCGACCGTACACTCGTAACCGTAGGGACTCACCTCGGCGATGGGCGTGGGGACTTGCAGTTCGTTCTGGGCCTCGTCCAAGACGGTAAAGGAAGCGTCGTACAGGCTGTTACAGTCGCCCATCTGCCCGGACACAAGGGCCGCGAGTCGGCGGCTTGCTGGTTGACTCGCGCCAGCGTGTCGCGGTCCATCCACTGCCGAGGGTCAGCCGGGGAACGGAACCCGTCAGCACGTTCGGTTTCCGCGTCGGTGAGCTGGCGAGCCGACGCCTCGCGGTCGGCACCGTCGACGTGAGCGCGTGCGACCTCGGAGTGGCGGGCTTGCTCGGCTTCGCGTCCGTGACGTTCCTCCTGCTGTTCCAGCGTTTCGCCAAACCGCCGGTCCGGACCAACCTCGGTCGAGCGGGTCCAGTCGTATGCCTCCTCCTGCCGGGCGTAGAAGTTGCCACGGCTATCGCTACCCCGATTCATCCTGAAATCGAGTTCGTCGCCGTTCTCCGTCTCTGCGACCGCCTCTAGAAGCTGTTCGGGGCCACCCTCGACGTGGGCCGAAAGGGAAACCGTCTTGTTGCTTGCCGATGCTTTCTTACCGCTGGAATTGCTAGCGTACATTGTCTTTCGTGTTCCAACGGAAAGACACTTGTCGGGTGCTCTAACACCCGATTTCTGCGGCGTGAAACTGCCCTGCCAGCGCCGCGTGCGTCGTGTCTTTCCGTACTTAATGGCATGGGTGCCGAATACTTAAAGGCAACGGACCATTTGGATTGTTTCAAGTGCAATCTTCGGGCGTCTGAGTGGTTTCTAAGCGGCGTCTTGTGTTTCGCGTTTCGAGGGAGAATAGTATATAAAACCGTAGGTGGTTGACACCCCGGCAGGCGGCCCCATCGTGTGCGGTTGCGGTGAGCCAGCATCCCGCGCGGCCAAGCGAGTGCCGGATGGGTGAAAGCCCGGCAGCGCAACGAAGTGAGCAGCCCGGAACACAGCGACTGCAAGGAGCGTCCTCGTTCCGGCGAGGGAGCGCCGGCCGCGAGGGTGGTGCTCGCGCACGCAGCCTCGCCGCCGTCTCCGGCACAGCGGACGGCGGCGAGACAACCGCGCGCACGGACTGGCACGCCACCGCATCAGCGCGTCAACGTGGGTCAGTCTGGTGGCGGCTGTGAGAGAGCTGGTGTCCTAGTGTGTGCGTGAGCGTGGGCCAGCCGGCCCGGGAGGAACTAAGGGTGGGTGGCTGGTGGGTCGCGACAGCGCGCGACGCCACCGACAGACTCCCGCTGGTCGTCTGTCAAGCCCTCGTTCGCTCCCGCTCACGAGGACGACGGGGCGCTGCGCTCGGCGCTATCGCGCGCCTCGCGGCGGTCCATCGTGCCTGCGGTAGCGGGCGCGATCCCGGCCTGCAGCTGGAAGCAGAGACTGGAATCGTTTTTACTCATAGTTGGTCGACCGTTGATCAAGAGAGTCCCAGTGGACCAGCTACTGGATGCACTACCTCAAAGAGAAGCTTATCGCGATACCGTGATAGTGACCAGAACACTCTTTACTGTTTCTCTGTAAACTGTAATTAACGTACACTATGTCACGCACCTCAGACCAAACCGACGGCGACATTGTCCGCGACTTCCTCTCGGTCGCGGATCTCCTCGAAGAGCCTCAACTGGCACAGCTGTACGCATACCTCGCTCGCAAAGACGAGGCGACTGTCCAAGACGTAATGCACGAACTCAGCCTCGCACAGGGAACTGCCTACAGCTACGTTAACCGGCTCGTTGACGCCGACGTCGTTGAGGTCACTCACGACGAGCAGCCCCGTCGATATGCAGCCCGCGAGATCAATCTGACTGTGACGACAGTCGCGGGCGACCGCGAGTACACGATCACGCCAGCGCTCATTGACGCGGTCGGTCGCCGTGAGTCCAACGATGACATCGACACCTACATCGACCGCCACAGCGTCGCCGGCCTCGCAACGGCGCTCACCTACGCGGTCGCCCGCGAACGTGGGGAAACAACCCACCGGCTGATGGCTGAGGATCTCGATATCTCGCCGCTGGCTGCGGAGATGATCCTGCAGGCGCTCCGGCCCGTCGTCCACGAGCACTACGACATCGAAGCGTCGGGCGCGTCGCTTGACGAGTTGGACACCAACGACAGCGACGCGGCTGACGACACGTGAGCAGCCTCCATATCGTCGACACCGGCCTGTTCGTCGCGATGGGGCAGCTGTCGAACAGGCGGTACAAGGCCGTCCGTCGATTTGCCCGCCAGAACGACATCACCTTCGTCCTTCCAGAGCGAGTGTACGAGGAGCTGACAGTCGACGACTCCGACGTTGAAGCGCCACCTGTCGATGCTGCGATCAACGAGGAGTGGGCTGACGTCGCAGCGCCACTTGATTTTTCCAAACCCATCGTCTCGAGGGCGATGGATGGCGTCCAGAGATACATTGCGAGCGCCGACGACCGACCCGCAGACGAGGTCGAGCGAGCCGACGCCGCGCTTGCGGCCCTAGCTGCTCAGCATCTCAGTTCGGGGACAGTACGCCAAGTGTACATCTATACAACCGATATCGCCGCCGGCGAAGGGGCTGAAACTGTGCTCACCAGTGAGGGATACGGTGACTCGGTGACGTTCGTGAACGGCTTCCGGTTCCTCGAAGATTTACTCCCGGGCGATAGCTAGTCGATTCTCAATACTCTGTCGAGATCTCCCTACTTTATCTTCGACATTTTGTATTCCAATTGCGGTACGATTGTTTCCACGGAAGCGATTCAGGATCTATTCGCCTAGCTCATCCGTTTTTGTCTTAACCAACAAAGTCGGCGCAGTCTGGGGAAATGTTGGTTAGTCGGTGTCTGGGCCCAGTGGCCCGGGTAGACACACCTCGGTTTTGTGTGGCCGCAAGCGGGTGGCGGCCAGACAGGGCCGCTGGGAGGTAATATCTCCGGTGAATGATATTCACTGTCTATGGCGTGAGGACGGATTCATTACCGAATCCGCTGAGATTCGGATGCAGTCGAGGTCGTTGTCAACCCAAGACCAATTGCGTTCATCTATAGTCTCAATACCTGAGTCTTTAGAATCCCGTAAATAATACAGACTCTCATGAGTGATTGTATCTGGGCTGTGTGTAAGCCCGAGCAGCGGGCTATCTTGTTTTTTTGTATTACGTATGGTGCGTCGGTTATCGGAATCCAACTCACAAACTGGGCATGGAGTGCTGAAAAAGAGACCAACGGATTTCCGTGGATAGATGAGTGGTGGATACTCGTACTAGTCACAGTGATACTCTATGTATTTGGAGGGTTCAACTCGAAACTTCTATTCGTTTGATGTATTCTACGGTGTCATAGAACGGTTCACTGGGTCGTTTGTTTCAACGCTCTTGAGCGAGAACTACTTGCTCAGCAAGTGTACAAATAGAGCGACTACTCCCAATTAGCCACGAGTAAACCGATTGTTGTGAGCGCTAATACACCCCCCGGAGTAGTTCGTCGACGTCGTCGGCGTCAGTGATCGCGGCTTGCACACGATCGATGAAGGCCCGGATCGGCGCATGGAACTCAGACTGCGGAATGGCGAGGATTGGGTCGTCTTTCTAGAGTCGATCTGGGTTGATCGTGATGTGGTTTCGTTGTGGCGTCTCTCGAATTTGTATGGCACCAATACTGTCGAGGAGGGCGACAGCCCGCCACACCGTCGAGCGGGTGACACCCGTGGCGTCAACGAATTCGGGGATCGTAATCTCCGTGTCGTGGGCGTCGGCGAGCAGTCGGGGGATGTCGTCTGCGGCACCGATACGAAAGACATCGGTATCCGGGTCAGGATACGTATCGATGCAGACCGTTATATCCCGTTTCGCTATTTCAGACACTATCTGATTTTGTGCAACAGCATATAAATATAGTAACAATTGAAACGATGTACACACTGATCGCACTGCCATCGTGCGATCAGGTGTGCATTGATTTTCAATGGCTACTATAGGTGGCGTCGTCAAGTAGTAGGGCAGTATCCTATGCCAGTAATTCACGGCCGCTATCGGTTCCAGGGTCGCTGGCTCGACGTTGATTTGGCGACGATGCGTGCTATTGTTTGGCCTGTTTAGGGTGCATCGGATCCAGAAGGGAGGCCCCACCTGTGAACAACTCGACGAGAGCTGTGCCGGTGGGACAATCGATCCCGAGTGGGTATGCGAGGTAGACGATCCGTTTGGTTGCTGTTCCGTTATTTACGTCCCCAGATCATTCAACGATAATTGCACCCCGATGTCCTATAGAATGATGTGGTTCGCATGAATACCGGTAAATGCCAGCCTTGGTAAAGGTCTCTTCGAAGTGAACCCCAGACTTGGCGTATATGGACTCTTCACCAATCTCACTATCATCGAAGACTATGTTATGCGCACCTCCCTTCCCGATCCAGTTCCATCGAATTGTTGTCCCAGTTGAAACCTTTATTGCGTGCGGATCAAACGCGAAGTTTCCACCATTACCTTCTGCCCCTGACACGATTTCGACGAAGTCCGTCCCCGTTTCGTCAGTGATTGAGCCATCATATTCATCTGTTGCAGCAAGCCACTTATCCACAGTGGGGTACCCACTCGATGGTGCGGAAGCCACCACAACGACCCCCTTCATTCCCACCTCTTCATGTGGCTCGCTAACGTATTTGTACGTCCCTTCAGTTTCGAATGTATACTCAAAAGTATTGCCTGCTTCTGCAATTGGCTGTCCGCTGTCAAACGTACCGTCTATTGCTACAACATTGTGCTCCGTCTCGTCTCCAATCCAGTCCCAGGTTACGGTTGTGCCTGGTGTAACCTTGATCGCAGGCGGTGCAAATGACTTTGTACCCGTTATCCCGAGATATACTGTTGGCGGGTCATTATACCGGAGATCGCGAATTGTCTGGCCTTGTGGGTCGTTCGCACTTAAGAGCCATTCATCTAACGGATCCATTGTACTTGCCGACTCTGTATCCTCGGTCTCATGAGGTGTTGAGGGATCACTGGAGCTTTCTGCCCGAACACGGCTGAAACCGACTAGTGAGCCGAGTCCGACAACGCTTGCACCAAGGAATGTACGCCGATTACTGGAGGGCATTGCATGCGGATAGTGACAGAGTAACATAAAAAAAGCTGGAGGATGGTTTCCAAACAATAGAAATAGCTTTGTTGAAAATACCAATTCTCGTATGGCTGATGAGACACATTTGAGGCTAATAATAGGTGGGTGCCTATGTGAGGGACGTCCAATAGGTAAAAAGTGTCAGATCAGCAGATGCTGATATCGCAAGATAGACGTGAACGACATCGTCGGCCTGCGGTGCGACGTGTTGAGCCATAACGACGATCTACAGCGATACTGCAATGGTCAGGACAAGTGTCCCTACTTGATTTGGAGCAGTCTCCGGTCCCACTGAGCAATTCTGATAGCATCTGGGATTGTCTCTGAACTTGGCAGCCTGATGACGTTGAGATGACTTGGAAAATGGTGGGCACACAAGCAACTCGTGACGAATTACAGAGCGTGGGATTCCTGATTATAAACGAGTGGCAGGCACCGAATAATAACAAGCAGTGCCCAAAACCGCCGTTCTTTGTAGCATAACTCAATAACTAAGCCCAAGATACTATCATCTCAATTGTTATTCGGAGGAAGGCAAACTGGCTAATAAGTATAACCTCGTCTGCTCTGGTCCGCTAGAAATACGGTACTGTGGATTCGGCATATAGTTCGTGTGGATAGGATCCTTTCCGCTATAGAAAATGACAAATTTTCATATGACCAGTAGCTTCAGTTATTGAGCCAACAACAATAGTGCATGCACATCGACGGTATCCATCACCTTGTTTTGCTGGTTGACGACGTTCAGAAAGGTGAATCGTACTACCGGGAACTGTTTGATCTCGAAGTGCATTTCCGCGAGGGCACCCTTGATGGAGAACTTGGAACTGTCCCCGAAGAGGTCTCATGGGAAGAGGCCCTCGACGAAGGAGTGACACCGTATATGTCGTTCCTTGGACGAGACGGGTTCCATGTGGCGGTCGCTAATGCAAAGGGACAACAGGACACTGGCCGGCTCGACCACATCGCACTCGCCGTTGATGATGACGCATTCGAGGCAATTACTGAACATGCCGACTCCCTTGGGTGTGACGTCAAAGAGAACGCCTCCCATCACCGCGTTTTTCTAGATAGGTACAACGTCAAGTGGGAACTGAACGAGAAACCCCGTCCGCCCGGCCCGGCATTTACAGAATTAGATGTTTGACCGATAGATACAGGGATCTCACGTTGTACTGCGATCGAATATTCTGTTCAAAATTGGAGTGATTACTACAAACCCGATGAAGATCACGACGACGTAAAAAATAAAATTGGTACCTATTGCGAGTGGACCAGCAATATCGCTCGTATAGGTATTGTAAAGCGTGAATATAATCGCAGCAACTACGGCGTCTGGGAGATAATTGGATACCAACTCTCGTAATTTCATACTGGATCTTGTCACACTATTTTCAAAATCATATCGGTTAGGAAGCAATTTTCAGAGGTTGAGTTGATGAGTAGACACACGAATTAACGCTCAACTCTCAATCAAAGGTACGAAACAAACATCGGCAGCTTTCTGCATTGGAGAAATCGCCTCATACGAGGATTCACACAGTCGAACTGAATCGAATCTATAGTCCTTGATCGGAGCGACACACTCGAGATCCCTCTCAAAGGCGGATCGAGAGCGCAAGCTGGTGCTGTCGTACGATGCGGACGAGCGTGAACGAACAGGCGCACCACTAACTGCGGCCCGCCACGATAGAGGCCTCTCGACGGAGGTCGGACGCAGAACCGATACACACGGGAACGGACTTTCAGGGCAGAAACGCCGGTAGCTCGCCCGAATGCGCCATGAGCTGACTCGGGGCCGCTGGCGATCCAAAGCAGAACGGAATCTCGCATACGGGTTGGGCGAGGTGCGCCGGCCGGCTCCCAATGGCCTCATAGTAGATTGCCATCCTCTCCGTCGGAATCGCTCTTCTGCTACTGAGTAGTGTGGCCGCACACTAGGTATTTCACAGCCGATCACATACACTGTGGTATGAGCAGCGACAGAGTCGACGCCGAAAGTAAGGTGTCTGGAAACCAGGCAAATATTCCCGCCCGGATTCGGCGCGAGCTCGATATCGACGATGGTGATCAACTCCGTTGGCATCTCGAAGACGACGGCAGCATACGGGTCCAAGTTGTCCAACAGCAAACGGGCACGTTCGCCGACTTCGACGGCTACGCTGGTGAGAAGTCGACCAACGTAACGAGCGATCACGACGCCTGGGGCGTCAACGTCGAGTAAATGCCTCGTGCACTCATTGATACGACAGTCCCCTTTGCAGTCGCATACCGACGGGATGGATCCCACGATGCCGCGCTTCCCGTGCTCCAGGGAATCGACAATGGAACGCTCCCGGAGGCAGTCATCCTCGACTACGTTCTCGCAGAAACACTCAACGGCCTCACGACCCACGCCGGCCACGACGCAGCCGTCGATCTCCTTGATCGTATCGAAGAAAACGCCCGCTTCCACATCGACTCCCTCACCACCGACGCCCTCGCGACAGGGAAGGCCCTTTTTCGCCAACACGAACCGCTCTCCTTCGTCGATGCCTGCATTATCGCGTATATGCAAACCGAGGGACTCGGTTACCTGTATGCGTTTGATGACGATTTTGACGCTGTCGATGAAGTCTATCGGCTCGATACCGCAACGAATCCCTACGATCCGGACTGACACTGGTAGACGCCAGGGCCGCCGACGAAGTTCGGTCTCAGGATAGTTGTACCTCATAGTCAACCGCCAGCTCCCGGCACTCGTCCCACTTCGGAAGACGCTCTTTATCGACTTTGTCGTGGGTCCCAAGGTAGCGGCGCAAGGCGTCGGTTTCGTCTTTGAGGCCATACTTCGCCGCCTATTTTCATCGTCAACGTCGGCGTGGCGGAGCAGAAGCTATCTAGCCAAATTAGCGACGGTTCAGTGAAACTATACGGTCTTTCCGCAGCCTTACATAAGAGCGATCGGCGGCTGAGACCGGCATCGCAGGCGGAACACCTCGATTTTGTGTGGCCGCAGGCAGGTGGCGGCCAGACCGGGCCGCCGGGAGGTAATTTCTCAAATGGGAGACGTTCAGTGTCCGCGATGTGAGGAAGTCTTCAACACTCGGTACAACCCTGTGAGGTTTCGCGCCGGGTCCTTCTACGACCCAGAGCGCGATGAAGAGTACGAGCAGGTCTGTGAGGACTGCCATCGAGAACTGACAGACAAATAAGTCAGTCGTCTACTCCCCAATTTTTTCTGGTACTGGATCGGGGATCGTTCCGAGTTCCATCTTCAGGAGGCGTTCTGCTTCATCAGTGTGGGTATCCTCTTCGATCAGGAAGGCTTCAACGGTTTCCCGATCACTGTGATACTGGATTGCTGTCTCGTATCCATACCGGGTGTTTACGCCTGGTGCTGAGCCGTGCTTGACACGCACCAGAAACTCGCGATCCTCCCATGTTTTGATTTTCACTGACCGCGGTGCATCGAGTTCTCGGCGGGCGATGTCGATCACTTCGTCGACGACCGGCCCGATCGTTTCGATGCTCGGAATCTGACGCTGGTCGGATGGCTGTTGCTCTGGAGAAAGGTGTGGCTGTGACATGAGAACGGTGCGATTCAGACTTGGCCGTCATCGCTCAAAAAGCTCCGGGTTGGGCTGGCTCCCCCAGCTGGCACACGTCGAGATACCGATTCCACGGAGTGTCGGATGTATCGCAAGCGTGGGTCTGTCGGCCGGGGCACAACTGGGCTGGATGGCTGGTGGACCGTCCCAGCGCGCGACGCCACTGACAGACTCGCGATGCTCGTCTGTCGTGTCCTCGTTCGCTCCTGCTCACTCGGACGACGGGGCGCTGCGCTCGGCGCGGTCGCGCGCCTCACGCCGGTCCACTCGTGCCTGCAGTGGCGGGCGCGATCCCCGCCGGGAATCGGACAGTTCCCAGCTGAGTGGCACACTAATTTGCGACTACACTATGATGCGAAAACAAGGCACATTGTACCTGTTGGGTTTCAGACACAAAGCTCCGGACATGATGGTGTGCTCGCCGACCGGTGAGCGACAAGGTGTGCGCCACGAGGGGCCGAAGCGAGCGAGGGTCGAGCGTGGGTCTGCCAGCACTGGCTCAGTTCGAGTGTGGTCGTAATCGGCGTGGCCCGGGACGTCGGTGGCCGGCGACATGCGTGGCACAGTGGACTCGCATGACACTCGGTGGGGCTGGCCCGCCATGTGCAGTCCCGGTCGGACTCTGGGGAGTGAGGTGAGACATATCTGTTCTCCAATAGGTGAGAGTGCAGGTGGCCTGAGCGGATTCGTACCCCTGTTTGTGTCGGGTCTATCGACCCGCTCTCCCACTGTTAGATTGCCTATGCATTTCTCGCAAAAATCGCTCTCAGAACGCCCCGCAAAGCACGGCAAGTTAAAGGACCAATTATTCGGTGAATCACACCCTCCACGTATTGCGATTTTGTACGAATCAGTCACTTAGCTAATAGATTCAGATAGGAGCAAAACCGATTCCGTCTGGCGATTTCACCCAGAATCAGTTAGCTGGGGAGACTTTATCGGATATCTGATAATAGCTCTATTGAGGGGCTACAGCCAAAGGACTCTATCAGTCAACAACCAAAGGGAGATCAAGAGATTATCTGCAAAAGTATAGATTTTCTTAGATGCTATCGTTACTCTGTAGAGAGGCAGTCACA
The DNA here is from genome assembly GCF_008728975.1 of Haloarcula sp. CBA1131. Lineage (NCBI taxonomy): Archaea > Methanobacteriati > Methanobacteriota > Halobacteria > Halobacteriales > Haloarculaceae > Haloarcula > Haloarcula sp. CBA1131. The sequence goes on along the minus strand of NZ_RPCY01000004.1, from coordinate 667,376 downwards.
TGAACCCAGCCGGGTCGTGCCCCTTCTCTTCTGACTCTGTTTTGTCTTGCTCATCAGTCTCAGTAGCGTCTGATTCTGAGGCCGATTCAGCATCTCCTTTCTCAGCGGCTTCCGTCTCATCAGTGGTGGGGTTCGGTGACTCGTCAGAGGAGAAGTCACCGCTGTTGTCGTCGGACTGCTGGTCGTGATCGCCACCGACACACTCACATTCTTCATCTGATAGGTTCGGATGGTCTGTATCCGGAGACGTGACGGCGGTGTTTGCTGTTGTCTGGTCGAGTGGGCCGGTCGACTCGTCGTTGCCCAACCCGTCTGTCGCGTCGACGGTCGGCTCGACTTCGGAGTCACGATCAGGGCCGCTCTCTCTGGACTCATCGTCGTCGTCCTCACCAAGTGACCCACGAAGCACATCGTCGAGCCGAGCCCGGGTGAACGAGAACCAACTGTCGCTCTCGATGTCGGTGTCATCGTCAGTGGGTTCCGGTTCCGAACTGCCCGGCGACTCCGCACCCTGTGCCGGGAGGCTATCGCGAACGTCAGCCAGTTCATAAGACTGCCCGTGGACCCACGTCGTCCGAGAGACGGCAACGCACTCACCGGGCTGGAAGTCTCGAAGCAAGCCAGACGTGACCGGCGTCTTGTCCTTCTCTTTGTACGTGTCCCGAGCCTGTGTCCGGGGGTTCTCGCCGCGTCCCTGGTGGCTCATCGACACCATCTCGGACCGGTCATACTGTCGACTCTCGCCAAGTTCGTCAAGGATGAAGTCCGTCGACTCAGTGTCACCCGGACCGAAGTAAACGCCCTGCGGGCAGTTGCCGACAATGCCAGAGATTGTACTGTACGTGTCTTTGAGCTGGCCGATTGTCTGTACACCGACTAGTGCCCGGGCCTTGTGTTTCCGACCTCGGGCCGTGAGGTTCGTTACCTGAGTGAGCGCCGGCAGCGCGTCAATCTCGTCGAGGATATGGACCGTCGGGTTCGAGGCGTTCATCGCGTAGCGGATTGACCAGTCTACGAGCAGCTGGTACATCGGCCCGAGCGTTTCCAGTTCCGTCGGGTTCGAGTCAATGATGAGGACCCGGCCTTCCGGGTTCTCGATGTACTCTTGCAGGGAGAACTCCCCGTAGTCTCCGAAGTCACCAGTGAAGACGGGATCGACGTTCTCCTTGATCGTCTGGTAAACGTTCTGTGCGCCTTTCTTGTCAGGGTCGATGTGACCCGAGTCCAGTCGGTCGAACTCATCGAGTGCCTTTTTCAGCGCGATATGGCCCTCGTTGAGCAGCGAGACGATATCGGCGTGACAGAGCGCATGGCGGCGACTGTTCTTTTTCGCGTTGAGATGGAGATACATCAGCATCTCCGCGAAGGTCTGTTTGGCGGGCCGATGGAATGGGTCGTGGCCGTTGGCTTCGCCGAAGATCGCGCCGGCGACCTCACGGAAGTCCGACTCTGAATCGGCGTCCCCTCCCCGGGGCCCGGGTGTTTCCGCGTAATTCTATAGATGGTGTGAGGTGCAGAAGAGCATAATGAGTCTCGACAAGAGAGAATTATTGGCGATACTGCGATTAAGAATGCCCTCTAACGCGGATTTTCCTATCGGCATAAACTGAATCAGTTCCTGTTTCTCACATCTATTATATCTCTTTCTTTCTAGCTAGTTATTGCCTAGAGTAGAAGAAAGAGAGAAACGGTCTGCTATCCGTTTCAAACCTCTGTATCAGCTTTCTGCTCTCTCTAGAATTAAATATCTCTTCTAATATTTTCCTGTATTTATATGTGTATCTTGGTTATTCTCATTTAGCCTGTCTTGCCTATCTAGGGTTTACGCGGAAACACCCGGGGGCGGGGGTCCCAAATCATAAGGATGGATTTGCCTGCCATTCGGTGGCGAGGGCAGCAGTTCGCAGGCTCTACCCCCAGCGCTGACGTGGACATCGACGACTACGGACCGGAGTTTGCCGACAAGATGGCTGTCATCGCCGAAGTTCTCTATGATCTGGGGCATCGGAAGATCGACTACGGCGATGAATTGACGCTGGCTGTGACTGGACGTGCTGATCGACTTGAGGAGTGGCTGGCGTTGCATCCAGATGTCAGGCAGGTGCTGTCGCTGGTCGCTCACCTGCGGGGGACGACGCTGGAACGGCAGACCGACGGGGCCGAACAGTGCGTTACCACCCCCCAAATCGGTCATGCTGGGGCTTGACCCCGATCCGACGACGACTCAGCTTCGCTCGTCAGCTCTGCAAATTAGACATGAATCCGGCATTCTGGCTGTTTCTCTGGGTTTCTGTTCTATCTGCTCAGGCAGCTCCGATTACAGGGATAATCAGGAACATCTCTCACGTCTGTATGGCGCACATGCAGGGTGATGCAAGAGTTTATACAATCACACAGCTAATATTGAAGTGAACTATGAGTCTTGATGAAGCGGTGGACGAGGCGCTTGCGACATATGGGATGTCGCGTAGCGAAGAGGCCGAAGAAACTGGCCGATTAGTCGCTACTCTCCAAGACTAACGCAGTCCGCTAGTCAAGCCGCCGGATTTTCTCTGCGAACTCTGCTTTAGATATCCCCGTAGTGTCGGTCAATTCTGGAAAGCCGGCTCGCTCAACTGCTTTCTCCACAAATTCTATCCAGAGGTCTTGGTGTTTTTCGGCGTAGAATACCTTCGCTTCATGCGGATACATATCAAGCTCATACTCTGACAAATCGATCATGACTTCGTGTTTCCGCTCAAGCGTTGTGGCTCCGAACTCACGCAAATGTTTGAACAGGACGTTCTTCCGTCGAACAGTCAGGAGACGCTTTGATTCGTTAATATACTCGTTGACCCACTCTCGCCAGTCGTAGGTATCGGGCTCAATCTCGGTTTTTGTTTCGGGCATCGAAAAGTCGCTGTTGATGCGACGCAGGTAGAACTGTAGCAGCGCCACAGCGGTCCGATGATTGGCGTTAGGAAGAGCGTGCTTGAGAATCAGGTTCGGCGCGAGGCGACCAGCGACATCTGTTGCCGTCCCTTCCCACGACGTCTCGTCAAACACATCGGGGAGGTCCTCAATGTCGATGTTCTTGTAAGCCTCCACAGGCGTACCCTCTTCTTCCTCGTTCTGTGAGAGGAGCGCACGATATATCTCTAGGAGACGTGCGACAATCGTCCCATTGTCCTCAGTCATGTCCGCGAGAGCGTCACTGAGGTCAAGTTCGATCTCGCTCACTGCACCGCCACCAACCCGAGATGTGTATACACCGTAGAACTCTGTTTCAAGTTCGTATTCCACGACTTTCACAGCTACATCCCCGTCGTAGTCGACGATTTGTGACACGATATTCTCGGCGTCTGGATTGACGAAATTGAGAGAGAACTGCTTGTCTACAGGGTGATGGTAGTAGACGTGCCCCATCTTGCTATCGGACAATTCTCAGAGAGCATATTAATGACTTCGTGGACAGATGCAGGTCGGCGGTCGTCACCGATTGTGGCGATAATTATGACCTCACTACTGCTGATTCATCTCGGATATTGTAATCACGGCACATGATTTATGTTTGGCAATCTATTGGTTAGTTCTGAAGGTTAGAATTGAATGCAAATTGCGACGAAAATTTGGGATAGTGGGTGGGGAGCAGTCTTCCTAACCGTCTACACAGGCGTGGCCATCCAACTCGTCAGGCCAGAACCACTCTTCCTGAAAACACTGTCCGTCCTCCCGACAATACTGGTCATGTTCCTAGCCGATCAGCAGAACAACCGGCTAATCAACTTCTTCGCCGGAGGCGAACTGAGACGGTCCACAGACCAAATACAGAAAATCACGGGACACGACGACTTCTACGAATCCGCTTCCGAAGAACTCCAGAACCGAGTGGATGACTTCGACCGCCGCGCTTACCAGAAGAATATCTCTATCCTCGCAGGCTTGATTATTGCCTTGACCACTCCCTTCGTCGGGTTCTACCTCCGTGGCACTCTCGGACTGGGTATTGGGCTGGTCATCGGCCTTCTCGCTACTCAACTCCTGACCCGGCGGAGTATCCAGGAACTCAACAGACTCGCACAGAACATCAGTGAGCCGTATACAGCCAAATATGAAAATCAGTAGACTCCACATCGATGGGTTCGCGGTTGAGGATTACCAGACAATCACGAAAGAGGATATCGCTGGTGGTGATCTCCTCCTCAAGGGCGGAAACCGTTCAGGTAAAACCCTGACAATTAACGCTCTTTTGTATGCACTCTACGGCCCCCGGGCTACACTCGGTATCCAGCCCGGGCGAACGAGCACAGTAGAAATCCAGTTCGATAACGGGCACCAACTCCATCGCGGTGGGGGAGGTCGCTCCTACGATGATGGTACAGAGGAAGTCGAAAAAGAAGCCGCTGAGGATCTCCTCGAAGAGCTAATCGGGCCAGAGGACATCACCACTCTCCAGTTCGTTCACTCCGAGACCGACAAACTCCCACTCTCTCGGCTCTCGAAACCACAACTGATTCAGTCTATCCGCCAGATAATTGGAAGCAATCTTCAACAAGAACTTGAGGACTATCGAGACGAACGAGACTCTCTTGAGCAGGAGATCGAGCAGGTTAGACGTACCGAGCTGGCACCGGTTCAGCGAGAGTTGGAGGAAATTGATATTGGGCAGGTCGAAAGCCGGCTTGAGAAAATCGAGAAGCTTCAGTCGCTTATTGACACCGGGCGAATCGAAATCATCAGAGATCGGCTCTTAGAAAACGAGGAACTCAACGAGGAACTACAGGACCTCTACGACCGGAAGCGAACGATAGAACAGGAACTCAGAAAGAAAGACCGCCAGTTGCGTGAGGCCCGCCGGTATACACAAGAGGTCAACGACCTCATCCTCAACGCGATTGAAGAGCTGTCTTGTCCTGTCTGTGACCAAGTTGTCGCGGAGAGTACTGCTAATCATAGGCTAGATCGAGGCAAGTGCCCACACTGTGGGCAAGATCGGTCTCTGGATGATCTGAAAACGAATCTTCGCAGCCGTGTTGAGTCCGCTGACGACACAGTAAACCAGCTAGAAGCGGGGATTGAGGAGCTGAAAGAGGAACAAGCTGAGATAGAAAATGAAATCGATTCAATTCAGGCATCCATCCCGGACCTATCGGATCTAAACGACCTTACCAAGTTCACGCTTGAGGACAACAACTATGATATTGAGGCCGTTGCTGAGCGAACCAAAAATGAACTTGAGCAGCACCGTGCCGAGGTAGATCGCCTCAACACCCAGAAACAGTCGCTCGAAGAGGAGCGTGATGAGATTCAGGACTCCTTGGACGAGATGGATGAATCGCTGGAACAGGTGACGGAGCGCATTGATGAACTCGAACGAGACAGCTTCGAAGAGATCGTGATGTCGTTCCAAGAGAAGTGGTCAGAAAATTATGAAGCCCTTGCTGGAGAATTGGGCCTTGAGGTCCGGGTAGAGGAAGACGGTCAGATTCTCCTTCCGGGTAACGGGGGACCGCGGAAATACAGTGAATTGAGTACGGGTGAATCGCGACTGCTGAACTTGGCGTTCGCACACACGGTCGCATCTGTGGCGAGAGAGAACGAAAATTCGGATGACAGCTTCGAGGTTGTGGTCCTTGACGAGCCGTTCGCTAATCTGGAAGATGACCAGCGTGACAGCGCAATAGATTTCATTCGGGACACGGATATCCAGTACATCATCGCGTCCTCAAATGAGTCTCTACAACGGCACTTCGACCCCCACCAAGTGGAGGGCCTGCAGACGATGACTGTCCAGCTAACGTGGGATGATCTCGATGAGTGACGACAAGAACCACCACCCACGTCTAATGATGTTGAGCGAAGCTGGTGGTCGGATTGAAGGGAGGACAAAGTACCACAAGCTCCTGTTCAATTATGCCGATGAAGAGGCAGAAGAGACTTCGTTACGAATGATAACTGAGGAGCGGGGTCCATACGACCCGGGGCTTTCTCAGGCGATGCAGCGATACATGGACCTTGGACTGCTTGAGGTAGATGATGATGACGAACCGCATGAGATAGAGCAGACTGAGAAAGGCCAGCGATACATGAGTGGGTATGAGCAGGCAAAGATGCGGCTTGACGAGTCCTTCCAGCAGACAAAGGACCGCATCGCGAACACGGTCCGGAAACACGGGGACAAGAGCGCGTACGAGATGGTGCAGCGAGAGAACGTGCAAGATGCGAAAGATAATCCCCACAATAAGGAGCTGTAAGATGGTAGCTCGGATTCAACAGGACGAATTTGTTCCAGATGAAGGCTAAAAGCTAGTGCTTTCTACGGTCCTGCGAAATTGGACGTTTATATACCTGACCGGCGGCACACAAAATCTCGATTGTGGTCTTTTGACCCTGTTATGGAGGTGTCTCCATAGGCTTATATCTATGGAGGTAATAACATAGGATAGCGGATGGCGTCCTACACTACCATCGAAGACTGGCGGGATGTCAAAGACGGCTACGTCGTTGCTGTGACCATCCGACAGACGGACGATGAATAAGTACCCGTGTGGTTGGGATTACAGCCTCCGTCTTGGGGAGGTCGGCGGAGACACGATCCTCCGATACGACAATGCCCACGAACGGACGAAAGGGCACGAGCGCCACATTCACGACGATGTTGAATACATCGAGTTTCCGGGGATGCTGACGCTTTACGACCGCTTCAAGGAGGAGGCTACCGAACTATCGCCCGTTTCGTGGAACTGGTCACCGTAGGACGCTGCCGGGAGGAACACAATGCCCACACTCAAAGTCACCGTCGGAAATAGCGACCATCTCGACCAGCGCACGCGTAGTCGACTCAAGGCCGCTCAGGAGGGCGAAGACCTTGACGACGCCCAACCGACACTGAACTTCGACTCGTACGCCGAACTCAGTCGTCTCCTCAGTCCGAAGAATCTGGAGCTGTTGGAGGCGATCTCCGAACATGAACCGGCGAGCATCCGCGAGGCTGCTGAACTGGTTGACCGAGACTACAAGCAGGTACACCGGAACCTCTCTGAACTTGCAGATATCGACGTTATCGAATTTCAGGGCGGTGGACCGGGCGAAGCAAAGAAGCCGCTGTTGGCCTACGACGGTCTCGAAATCGACATTCCATTCACAGGGTCGAACGGGAACACTGGTACTGTTGCACCGTAGTTTATCGCTGAAGTTCTGCTTCGGTCAGAGTTCGGCCTCAGTGACGGTTTCGTCGATCATGTGAATCACTACTCAGTATCGACGGTATTGAATGTGCTATTCAGTCCTATGAATTCACGAACTAGTCAAACACATAGCGTAAACCCCATTTCACAGGCTATTTTGACACAGATATCCCCTGTACTTACCGACTCCATGTGTATCCCTTATTTCTCAGTTCGTTTCCCTGACAATCCGTGACAGTTCAGCACCGATATTTTCCTCCGTCTGGAAACTAATCTGGTTATTTTCTTCGTCGCCAGTTATCAATGTTATATTGTATACAGTGGTCTCTTCAAAATCAAATAAACTAGAAAACCCCTCGAAATCATCCCAATTAAAAACGACAAATCCTAGTCCTAGAATGAAACCTATCCCAGCCAGTAGAATTTGAGCATTATTTTCTGCTACAAGCAAAATAAATAGCCCACCAAATAGTGAAATAAAACCTAGAATGAGGTCACGCTGAGTCCCCGTTGAACTATACTTAGGACTTGTTTCAACTTCAACCGAACTGATATGTGAATATTCAATATCTTTCGAGTTGCCAGAATCAGTTATTGCCAATAACCTCATATTAGTTGCTGCAAAGATTACACTGCCCTTGATCGCATTGGTAAGACCAGATTTTACTTGGCCATCCCACTGAAGACGTACTTCTTCGTTCGTCGTCAAATAACCCTCCACATCCATCTGATGACTAGATGCTAACAGTGTATATATCCGTTTTGCTAAAGTACTACTACAATATATAACATAGTATACACATATTGGAACTAACGATAATCCGCTCTTTCTCTGAGGCAGCGGAGCACATTTTGTATATAACTCCGAACTGGCGACCTCTGGTGGACTACACGCCGAGTTTCGAGTGAAAGGGGCTGTTTGTTACGACTATAAAACAAATCGTCCTTGTGTTTTCCCACAAGGATTAACCAATGTCAACGCCAACGTTGACGTATCAATGGCGACCGCAGATGAGCAGATACGAGTGAGCGATCGAGTGAAGCGACAGCTTGACCGCCGTCGACGTGAGGGTGAATCGTTCAACGACGTGCTCGAACGCGTCCTTGATGAGAGTGAAGATGCTGGCTTTTACGACGGGTTCGGGATTCTTTCTGATGAGGACGCCGACTGGATTCGAGACAAGCGCGAGAACTCGAAAGAGAAGCGGAAAGAGCGGATGCGACGGTTAGGCGAGGATACATGAGGGTTCTTGATGCGAACTTCCTTATCGATTACCTGAGCGGTCACCCTGCCACAGAAACGTACTACGAATCGAACGGCGGTGAGGAAGAGCTATGGGTAATGCCTGCTCCTGCCCACGCTGAAGCACTCGTTGGTGTCGGAAACCTCCCATCGGGCGATCTCGAAGAGGCGGTTGAAGCGCTGTCGTGGGGTGAAATATACGAAATCAGCGAAGATCTGTCGGTTGAAGCGGGACGAATCGCTGACGAGGTTGGATCACAGGAACCATATCTTGACGGCGTTGACGCGCTCGTTGCCGCGGTCGGACGAGAACTTGATGCGACAGTGGTCTCGGTCGACGGTGACCTCACTCATGAGGAAACCAAACAAGTCGTCGACGTTGAAGAGTATCGCTGATTACCCAAACGAACTCGTCTTTGCACTCTTCAGACGAGGCGCACAACCGCCACGGGTTATCAAGCCAGTCGAAACAACTGTAGCAGAGGTCGGCTAGGTAGATTCGTCATGCATGGCTCCCTGCGAAGTTTATAATACCGACACTATCGTGCATGTGCAACCCACCTGTCTGATTTCAGTTGTAAGAGAATATTGTCTCTGAGATGATCTCTCGGAAGTGGTCAATATCAATGCTCTCAGCAACGTATCCTGTGGGTGAGAGGTGATTTCGATCTTCAGAGACGACGTTCACCTCTGTCTCCATTATTTCTAAGACATCGCAGATAACTGCACCTCGGGACGGACCGTCTGTAGTATCTACTTCCACGTAGTACGATTCATACTCCAACACATTTCCGATGATATCTGCCCCGACTACCCCATCATGGATCGCCGGAACAGTCGTCCCATATTCCACCTTCATAAGCTCATCTGGGTAATCAAACCACTGAGCGACAGTAGTGAGCGGTGGCGCGGCATCCTCTAGTTTGTCGACAAATTCGGGGAGCACAGTTGCTTGATTCGTCACATCTAAGCCCACCATCCGTGGGAAACCATCTTGCATCACTCGACTGGCAGCCTCTGGATCTCCCCAGAAATTGAATTCAGCGACTGGTGTTGTATTTCCATGCGTATGTGCCGCTCCCCCCATTAGATACAACTCATCAATCTCATCAGGGAGCGTCAGTCGATTGGCGATAGCTAGTGCGATATTTGTGAGGGGGCCGACAGCTGCGATCGTGAGATCAGTACCGTGCGTGGCCACCTGCTCACAGATAAATTCCATCGCAGTCTGATCGACCGGACTGGGTGTTGGACCTGGTAGATCACCTCGAAGTCCGTTCTCGCCGTGGACCCATTCTGCACCACAATGATCCCGAACGAATGGTCGTTCAGCTCCTTTCGCAACTGGAACATCTGTTCTATCGAGCAATTCCAGGACTGACAGCGTGTTCTGTGTTGTATTGGTGAGCGTTGAGTTTCCAGCAACTGTAGTAATACCGACAACATCAATGTCCTCAGCCGCAAGCATCATTGCCAGCAATATTGCGTCATCGTTACCTGTGTCAACGTCCAGAAGTATCTTTCTTCCCATCGTCATACCCCCGTAAAACCCGATAGTAGATATTGTTCTAGAGAACCGCTAGACAGCGTCTTGCTCCTTCTGGTGCGTTTCTCGATGTGTGATGATAGTCCCATCGTGGTGTATACAAAGGGAGAAATATTGGTGAGTTCTGTCGTGAGTATATTCACCTATTTATATAGTATCGGCGATTACCGGGGAACATGCCAACCGTTCAGTTGCGATTCAATGCGGCAGCGTCCGCAGATCCACTGGCTCACATCTCCGTCGAGTTTCCCGAGACTACGTTCACGGTATTGGCGAGTCATCTCACGGACGATGGCCTGCTCGGGCTCGTAGAAATAGCGACGAAGAACCCGACCGCGATCATCCGAAAGTTCGACGACGTACCGAGGATTGATTCGCATGAGGTGGTCTACACTGACGAGCAGACAGTTGTGATTCAGTATCAGTTTCCGGAGGCGGAGCCGTATCGGGCACTTCGGGCAACGGGAAATATCCCGCAGTTTCCGACTCGAATGCAAGATGGCTGGTTATCCACAGAGATGACGGCATCACACGAACGATTAGCAGAATATACAGACACATTAGCAGCTGCTAACATTCCATTCACAATCCAATCGTTATCTCAATCACATCCCCCGGAAGAGTTACTCACGGATCGCCAGTGGGAGTTCATCACCGAAGCGGTTGAGCGTGGCTACTATGACAGCCCCCGCCGTTGTACGCTCACGGAGTTGGCAGACACGTTTGCGGTTAACTCTTCAGCTGCAAGCGGGGTGTTGCACCGTGCTGAAGGACGAATAATCACGGAGTTCGTCAACTCTGTCGAGAATCGTTCCGGGACGTGATCTGAAGCTGACTAGATTGAGCCGTCATGTAGAGAGGCCTGCGAACTAGAAGGATGATGGCAGATATCCAACGTAAGTGGTACTGTGACCTCAGTGAGAGCGGGGCATCGACTTCACGCCAAGAGTACCAGTTTCTCCAAGAACACGTCGACGAGTACGACGTAGTGGTCGTGCACGAACTCGACCGGCTCGGACGGTCGTTCGCCGACCTCGCCGGCTTCGTAGAGGACCTCCGCGAGCAGCACATCGACATCGACCTCGTGAACCAACCCATCGGGACCGTCGGTGAAGACGACTGGATGGCCGAGATGATGCTCAACATGATGATGGTATTTGCCGACGCCGGGCGCAAGATGATCCGCTCGCGCGTCCAGGAGGGCATCGACGCCGCCATCGCCGACGGCAAGCGTGTCGGTCGACCACCGTTCGGCTACACCGTCGAGGAGGCTTCCTCCAGCAGATTCCCTCAGAGTACGTTCGCGTACAGAGCTTCATCCGCGAGGTTCGCAAAGGTCGCGAGAAGAAGGCTCCCGCCGCGTTCTTCGAGATACCCGACTCGAAGATTCGAAGTATCCTCGCACGAGCTGAGGCGAACTACGACATCCCGTTCGACAACGATCAGTGGCGGCTCGAACGCGCAAAGGTCGACACCGGCGAGAAGGAACTCCCCTCGCTCAGTACGCGGAACGAATCGGACCGGTTATAGTCTCGCTTGCGGTACGATCGGATACCCGACACAACCTATGGCACAGCACTCACCGAACCACAGGACGTAATCGACTGGGTGATACTGCTCAGCGTCCGCGTGTCGGGTGATCCGTGGTGGTGGTGAGAAACATGCCAGAGGTATGTCACCAAAGCCAGAGTCGGACGCGGACGTACCCGACACGGATGCACGTATCGACGCGAAACCACCCGCCACAAACCCGCTGGACGACACTGCGGAGATGGTTGCAGCGGCTCTCGTCGCCGACGCCACCGATCATCACGAACAGGCGCACTTTTTCGAGAGCAAACTCGACGAGGGAGGCGACGTCCTCGACGGATTCGTTGCGGATGTCACGACCATCGCCCAGTCACAGTGCGGGCATTGCGAGGGTTTTGCCGACATCGAGACGCTAATCTGCTATCTCCCGATCGATCATCGCACGTTTGCGGCACACGACGACCACGCACCGTATTCGGGACCGTATCCGATGGCGCTACTGGTGCGGGCGTTCATCATCGAGAAGATCAACGGCTGGGATGAGACCGCGCTCCACGACCACCTACGAGCGAACCCCTCGCTGCGCCGAGATCTTGGGTTCGAGAGTCTCCCGAACCAATCGACGTTCTGGCGCGCGTGGAGCAAGCGTTTCAGCGAGGATCTGCGTGACGCCGTACGGGAGTGCGCCGACAGCATCGTCACGGCCGCGCGTGCCAACGAAGTTTCCCTCCCCGAACGAGTCAGCACCAACGAGACGGACGAAACCAAGACCAACAAGCTTCCGAAACACCAGCTCGTTGCCGAGAGGACCGACGAGGTGTGGCAGCAGGCCAAGCCGTTCGTGACCGACGCCTTCGCACTCGACCGCGGGCCGAACTGGCAGATCCACGAGAACGCCTTCTGGGAACAGCACGCCTACATGGGGATGCGCGAGGACATGTACGCCCGCAGCGGCCCGGCATCGTTCTCGCTCGATACGACACGGGAACGGATTCCGACGGGATCGACCCATCGCTACCAGATCGGCAAGCTCTCGGTCGCGGAGATTCGGGAAATGCTCCGAAACACGACACGGATGCTGATCGCTCGTGCGCGCCAGCACGGCGAACTCACCGGGAAGCTCTGGGCGGCTATCGACGTGACCAAGGGATTCCCGTTTACCGGCGACCCAGAGAGTCACGAGGACGACATCCTCGGACACAGGGATGAAGACGAGTACTACCAGTGGGCGGTGCTCAAAATCGTCGGAAGAGACGTTCCGTTGGTGCTTGACGCTATCCCGCGCGTGCGCGGCCAATCGAAAGACGAGATCGTCGAGAAACTCCTGACGAAAGCGACCGAGATGGTGAATCTCGATCTCGTGATGATGGATCGCGAGTTCGACAGCGAGTCGGTGAAAGGCACCTGCGAGGAATACGACGTCCACTACCTCAACCCGACGCGTATCTACACCAATCGCGACGAGGCCGACACCATCGAGTGGATGTACCGCAACGGCGAACGGTTTCACGTCACCGAAGAGAAAGCCGACGGCACGCCGATACGCAAGCAGGTCTACCTCCCGAGGCAGTCGCACTCGGACAATGAGGACGAAGACAGCGGTCTCTCGGAGATATGGCAAGAGATGTGCGGCGAGTGGGAGTTCGAGGACATAGAGGGTGAACCGAGCGAAAGAATGTCGTTCTCACGGCTGCTCGCGGACATTCAACGCGAAGAGGCAGTCGAAGAGCGTAAGCAGAAAGCAGAGAACGGCGACGTTGACACTGCCGGTACCGTCGTCTTCGAGACGAACCACCCCTACGTGACCGCCGGTGACACCGACGGTCAGCAGATGGACGCGAGAGCGTTCGTCCACATGATTGAGCGGCTAATTCGCTGGTATCGGCATCGTTGGGGGATCGAGAACGGGTGCAAGAAGCAAAAACACTTCATGGTGCGAACCACCTCCACCGAGCGCGACTATCGCTTCTTCAATTTCGCGTTCGCATGTGTGCTCTACAACGTCTGGCGGTTGGTGGACCTGCTGGTGAAACTCGCCATCGATGGTGAGAGCCGTACGTACGCACCGCGAGTGGACGCGAACCAATTTCTGACCGTCGCCAAGCAGTGCTACGGGCTCGATCCGCCTGACTGAGGTTCGGTTGTCCCCTGTGACGCCCGTTCGTGAGCGACAGCTCTCTTGGGCGGTTATTTGTTTCGCGATTTGATGCCATGATTCTGAAATCGTGATCCGATTCCATCCACAGCTCATTTGGCACACCAAGAAAACGGCTGGAACGAACCCCAGTCTGTGCATTCAGCGGCCACCTAGCCGACTTCAGAACTGTAGCGGTTGGCCTCGCCGGCAAAATTTTGTGTTCCTCTATCGGGTGAGAGGATGACTGACTTGACACTCGGTACGTTCGGAGACGGAGACAGCGCCAACGACGACCTCGATCCTGATGCCGTAAGCATTGCCCGATGCGCGACGACGTGTCGCGCTCTTGATCGTGACGACGGCAGTTGGGCAGCCCCGGATGAGGACTGGGGGCTGACAACGCAGCGGCCGGTGTCGGCGATCAACACGTCGGCTGGTCGAGCAACCAAACAGCAAACGCGCTGGGTCGTCGACGGGGATGTCGGGGCATATGTTGAGCAGTACGCGACCGGCGACCTGCTGCAAATCCCAAACACGTACGGCGAGTTCAGTTCAGTCGACACTCGAGTTACATTCGTCGACGGACTTGCTGACAGCTACGGGTACGGCATTGACGCCCAGGCTCTCGAAAAGGCATTGCGGGTCCTCACTGGCGGTGGCCGATACACTGCATCGCAATATACCGCCATCCCGTGTGGGAAACAGCCGTGGATTCTGACGGGGCCAAAAGGGACGCTCCTGTGCAGTTGTATGCCCGTCGAACAGCCGGAGAATCCATACACGAGGAAGCTTCGGACGCCAGAGACGACCCTGCAGATTGAGGAGCAGAACCAAACGGTCCGCACGGGGGCTGCTGAGTTTGCCCACCTGCTATCCGACGCTCTCGGTGTCGATATCGAAAGCGTAGAGTATGCAACAGTACGCGGGCAAACCCAGCACTCGTTCGTCGGCGAGGAGGACAAGTTCACGATCAAAGCCAGTGACTTAGCACAGTTGCACGGGTTGACGAGCGATCCATCTGTCATCCAGGGAGGGGTCAGCCGTGGAGTCCAGCCCCCCAGTGGTGGCGACCCAATCTCGGTTGAGTGGGACGGGCCGGATCATCCGGTTGGATATCTCGACGAGGGAGACGTGATCGCCGGCTACGAGTTTACGTGGGAACAACCCGAAGAGTCGCTGGAAGACGTTGCAGTCGTTCGCGAGTACCGGATCACACGGAACTACTCGCGCTGGACGGTTGACTACAATACCCATCGCCTCGCGTCGGTGGTCCCCTGACCGGCCGTTGTGAATACGGCGAACATATTCATGACGGCAGCAGTCCGTAGAAGTCGGACAAGCAGGATTCGGGATAATACATTAGCTTCGCAAGGCTGATATTGAATCCATATCCGGCATACGTATGACGGATGAAGCCACGCTCCGTATATACCTCCGTTCAATCCGCACAGCACTCGTCGCTATGGCGGTATCAATCCTCACAGCCGGACTCATCATCGCTGACGAAGATGGATTAGGATTTCCTCTATTCATTATCACACTACTCATCTGCGCCTATGCGTTTGTGTCCCCGTTCCTTCGCGGTCAATAGGCACACTTCCAGAGCAGCTGTTTCACCCTTCCTGATGGATACAGAAACCGTATTCACAGCAAATGTGCCATCGACGCCGCCAACGGCATATTTTGTGTGCCCTCCAGGAAGTGGAGGGTAATCGAAATGTCACAGTCCACAGCGGCCAGCAGCACCGAAGCAGCAACCACAGACGCCAAAACGAGCGTGCCAGAGACGCCAGCGGACGGTGAAGCGGAACTCGACACTGCGGACCTCCTGTCGCTCGATGCTCCGCAGTATCTCCGGATCAGCGGCGAGGTCCAGTTGTTTGAGCGGATTTTCGCGGCGGCTGGCACGGTCACAGACAAGACACGGATAGGAATTACAGAGTCGGGAATCGCCATCCGGGCGGCTGACCTGCAGGGTCACGCGATGGTCGACTTGCGTGTTTCTGGGAGTTCGTTCACCTCTTTCGATGCAGGGAGGGGAACGTTGGGGGTGGACGTCGGACGAGTTCGCGATGCACTCTCGGTCGGCGATGCAGGCGACCTTGCACAGTTCGCACTCGATGCAGCGAATAGCACACTGGAAATCAACATCGACGGAATAACGCGCACTATTGATCTTGAGGCGGTTGAATCGCTCCGCTACCCTGTCGAGATGCCGGACATCGACATCCCGGCAACCGTCCATCTGAGTCCAGATGACATCTCGCTCGGTCTCGACGCAGCGGATATGCTTGCCGACCGGTTTGACCTCACCGTTGATTCGGAAACCAGAGAAGCGCGGTTTGCCGCAGACGGCGACACTGACAGCATGACCTACCGGTGGGACGACACCGATCTCATCGCCTTCGAGCCTGCGGATGTCGCAGTGAAACTTGACTCGTCGCTGGTCAAATCAGCTAATGCTGGCCTGCCAGACGGCACGAATCGGGTTCTCCATATCGGAGACTCAGTACCGCTTGTGCTGAAATCGGAGTTCCCCGACGCCGATGGAGCGATGCAATTCGTGATAGCACCGAAGCTCCCGAACTGATTCAGCTTCCTGTGGTTTTCCGGAAACGGTGGTGTGTCTTAACTAACAGCGACCGCCATACTTCCCGACTGTTGGTTAGCGCTAATATGACCGGAGAAGCAACTGTCCCCTTCTATATATGTAATCACAGGGAACTCGGTCGTGTTTAGTTAAGCGTGAAAAGTGAGGCGGACGGATTTCTTGCTGGTTCATGGCAGAAATCAGCCGCCTCAGTGGACATAGAGAGTGGATTGATTTGGATTTTGTGGAGCGCGAGCGGACACCCAAGCCAGCGATGGCGCTCGGTATTCAAGCGCACGTTGCGGGGCTGTCGCTGTCGAATACCGTCGATTTACTCGACTCGCTGGGTGTCCAACGCAGTCGAAAGGCCGTCCACGATTGGGTGCAGAAAGCCGATTTACAGCCAGAATCCGGGAAAGAGCCGAATCAAGTTGCGCTCGACGAAACAGTGATTCGCATCAACGATCAGCAATTCTGGCTGTATGCCGCCGCCGATCCGCAGTCGAACGAACTGCTTCACGTCCGGTTGTTTGCGACGACTACGACCATCCTCACAGAAGTTTTCCTGCGCGAACTTCGGCAAAAGCACGATGTCGAAACTGCCGTCTTTCTCGTCGATGGCGCTCAACACCTCCAAACTGCACTGCAACGAGCTGGACTCCGATTTCAGATGTGTCGCCACGGAAATCGGAACGCTGTCGAACGGATTTTCCGAGAGCTGAAGCGTCGAACCTCGTCGTTTTCGAATTGCTTCAGCCACGTTGAACCGAAAACCGCCGAAAATTGGTTGCAAAGCTTCGCTCGATGGCTCAATGCTACTAACTAAACACTACCGGGAACTCGGCGGCAGAACCAAACCGAAGAACCGTTGGCTCAGACCGCTTTTAGCGGGTTTGCAGCCCTCACCCGACCTCTTGTCGCACTTATTTCTCGGAAGGATCCCAGTGGACCGAGAATATACTGGACGCGGTATCAAGCCACTCTTCTTGGCAATGTCCCAGTTGCTGACAGCTGCAGCGATAGTCTGAAGTTCATGGACTACGGACTGGCTAGTATGACCTCTGATCACAATCACGTTCGTCCGGATGGCGGGATTGACGCGTTGGATCCGCCACCGATGGATGTGATGGACGAAGAGACGCTCAAGCCAGAGACACTAGCCCAGAACGCTGCTCGGCTCGAAACCATTGTCCAACTACTCAACCACCCGGCATTGGCTCGCGTCTACGTCTACGTGTGTTACTGGGGACCGGTTGCTCCACCGGCAATCATGGACGCACTCGATCTCTCGAAATCGACCACCTATGAGTACGTTGATCAGCTCGTTGACCTCGGCTTGGTCGATCGCGATGATTCGACGCGCCCTCAGCAGCTGACTGCTGACCCGGTAATCATCGTTGAGCAGTACGTCCCGATTGTTATCACGCCGACTGTTCTCCACGCCCTTGCGCTTCAGGAAGTCGACGAAGACGTTGAGTATTTCATGGACCGCTACGGTATCGGCAAGCTCATTGCTGCGTTACGGGGTGCTGGACTCCACTTCGCGGGCAAGACAACCCAGCGGATGGTCGCCACTGATATCGACGTTCGCGAGACAGAAGCGATGATGATCATTTACGCGCTGAAACCGGTACTGGCTGTCGGTCAGGAGCATGACCCGTTCTTCGAGTATCTCTTCCCAGACGTACATGATATAATGGACCTCCCTGATCTTGACGAGATATCTGGTGCCCCGGCCCGTACGTCAGCCGATAGGTGAGTTTCTCGGATGGGAACCGACATACCATTCGCTGCCGACCAGGACGTCCTCGTCGACGCAAACATATTCTATGCGATTGGCCGTCCCTCGAACCCTCAGTATCGACGATTTCGGAGTACAATTCAGAACGCCAGCGTTATCTGCAAACTCCCACAGCGCGTGATCGGTGAACTCGGTGGACCAAAGACGGACCGCGTCCAAACAGCGCTCAACGAGGGCTGGGCCACAATCATAGAGGCTCCATCGCCGACAGATGGAGACGCTGTCGCTGGGAGCGATATCGCCAGACGAACCATTGCGAACGAAACCGAACAAGTCGAACACGAAGTGGAGAAAACCGATGCGATTCTTGCGGGGTTAGCCATCCAGTACGTCAGAGACCGGGAAACGACGGGTGTTGCCGTACTCACTGACGATAAGCCAGCCAAGAAGGGGATCAAGAAGGCAGTCCGAGCGCAGGGGTATACGGACTCAATCGCTGTCTACGGATTGGCGGACATCATCGGCGATGATCCCGGCGATTCCATGCGCCTGATCTAGTGGTTTTGCGGAAACGGTGGTGTGTCTTAACCAACAGCGACCGCCATATTCCTCCATTGTTGGTTAACGCTAATTTTGTGTTTCCCCGGTCGAGTGAGGGGATTTCCTCTATGGACCCGACCGAAACAGTTCCAGACTACGAGCGCAGTCTCTGAGAGACGTTCAAGCTGCTCTGTTGAATAGCTGTGACTCAACATCTATTCAACAGGTAGGCCGATTTGATAGTGTTCGTCGCTTCAACCACCAGTACCACCACCGGGAGACGGGGGGTATGAGAGTGTAACTACTGACGGCTTGGAACCCATTTAGGTCTAAGTCAACTGACCTCCACGGGGGGTGAAAGAGTGTAAAATCGGCAAATTCAGCAATCAGAGAGTACCTTACACTCAAGATTTGAACCTAGAGTTCTCCTGGACTTTCTGGGAGTGATTTTATATTAAGATAAACTTTTCGCTAGATGATAGTATAGTTATAGATAGAAGGAATACCTAAAGAGTGGGTAATCGATACAAGAACCTCTCTAACACTTAATCGGGTATATTGACTAGACCACTAGATTTCTTCATTCTTTGGCGTTTTATATCCGAAGTATCACCTCGACTGTTACAGTCCTCTCCTCCACACATTCCTGTGGCTGTTTACACTCTCATACCCCCCGTCCCCGTGGAGTTACACTCTCGGCCACCCCATGTCACTCTCATCACTCTACCGGGGGGTTTTATGAAATATGGGATTTATACCTCAAACAAGATGACACAGGGATTCGGGGATAGGGACACGATATACGAAAATATTGACGTCCTTGAGGCTGATGTCGGGAAATACAAACCGACCGATCTCCCCGAACGGGAGGAAGAACTTGACAAGATCCACATGGCGCTCCGGCCTGTAACTATGGATGGCTCTCCCCGCGATATTCTCGTTTATGGTCCGACTGGCCAGGGAAAAACTGCGGGTGTCAAACTAAAATCTGAGCAACTTCAAGAGTGGGCTAATCAAGAAGGGGTGCAACTGGAAGTCATCCATCTCCCCTGCAAGGGAGCTGACCGTTCATATCACGTCCTAACCAGACTTGTCAAAGAACTTCGCGAAGTACGCAAGGGTCAGGGGGTTGACGAACCCAGTGGATACCAGCGGAAACGGCTGTTTGAAATGGTTCTCGACGAACTTGAGACTATTGGCGGGACTGTCATCATCATTCTTGATGAGATTGATGCCATTGGGGAAGATGACTACATTCTCTACGAACTCTCTCGAGCTAACCCCGATGACGTCAAAATCGGAATCATCGGTATTACAAACGACCTACAGTTCCGGAATAATCTCGACGCTGATGTCCGTTCATCGCTTGGACAGCGTGAAATCACGTTCAACCCCTACAACGCTGATCATCTTCAAAATATTCTTGCTCGTCGTACTGCTCAGGCGCTCCGGGACACACACTTTGAAGACGGACATGAGGATTTTGCCCATCTGAAAAGCGATGTACTTGAGGAAGGTACGATACCTCTGACTGCATCACTCGCCGCACAGGAAACAGGCGACGCTAGACAGGCCATTGAATTGCTGTCCTACGCCTGTGATCTCGCTGATGACGAAGGTGTCGGAATGGTTGGCGAACGCCATGTTCGTGCCGCGAAAGAGGAGATCGAGAGAGAAGCTCTCATCGATACGATTGGTGCTGAAACTACGCAGCGGAAAATCGCACTCCTCACCGTTGTTTCTGCTGAACTGAATGATGCGACGGGTGAAACCACGGCACTCCATCAACTGTACTCCAATCTCTGTGAGTACATTGACGCCAATGAACTCAAACAGCATACATTTAGAGAAAAGCTGAATGACCTCGTCCATTCAAATGTCTTGTCGAAAGACCGTCATGGTCGCGGACGGGGACAAGGAATGTCGAATATGTACACACTCGCTGGAGATGTTAACCCCGATTCGGTCTTAGATGCCTTGGAAGATGATTCGCGTGTTGGGCATATTGTGGAAGTCATTGGCTCCTGATTTCAGGACCCCAAACCAGTTTGATTAATTCCCCTTGGTTTGCTTCTGACACAGACTTTGTGCGCTCCTTCGTGGTGCGGAGCAATCATGGACGATACACGACCAGACTATGAACGGTTTGAGCGCCGTCAACTCGCACAAGACCGAGACAATCAACGAGTACAGACAGTCGACGTCGACGAGTCCAAAGCACGGCGGATTGCGCAGGACCTCAGGGCCGCTGGGACGGTCAAAGCAGTGCCCGAGGACCAATGCCTCTTACACCGGCCTTCCAGTGAAAGATTCGATTCTGATACCACTCTGGTCCACTTCCACCGGGGCTGGGAAGCGGCCACCGACGAAGCATAGCCAACAGTGGATTAGTCGTCAGGACTAGCGGGGCCGATGTACTTCGACTTGATTTTGTCTCCATCACGCCACTGCCAGTATCGGTAGCGATTGTCGTTGATTTCCTTGACTGTGACTGACGCCCCGGACGGGACCCCATCGGGTCTGTCATCAGATTCCTCACCCGACGACTCGTCTTCGGCTTCGAGTCGCGATTCCCGATCGCGATACTCGGCCAGTGACTCGGCGTACTTCGCGAGGTCTCGAAGCTGGTCCGCTGACAGAGATGTACACTCACTACCGATGCCCGACGGGAGCGTTGTCGGTGGCGTGGGTTCCGCAGGCATCACGTTAACCAACATTCGGAGCCAGAATCTTCACCCTGTTGGTTAACAGCGGATTTTCTGTCCCCCAGTGGAGGTGCGGGGGCGTGCCCGAGAATGCGTCCCGAAGATAGACCAATGTCAACGATACAGTCAGATACACCAGAGCAGTCCAGCCAGCAGACCACTTGCACCTTCGACGAGTCCGACTCCCGGGACGAGGAGATGCGCGACCAACTCGATGCGTGGGTCGAGGACCTCGCCGACCTCACGAACGAGGCGCAAGCCAGCGAGCAGTTCCAGCAGTGGCTCGATGTGCAGAGCAAGTTCCACGATTACTCGGCCCGGAATACGCTGTTGATCAAGCTCCAGTGTCCCGAAGCAACCCGAGTTGCAGGGTACAATACGTGGCAAGACGAGTTCGACCGGTACGTCCAGCAAGGCGAGGATGCCATCTGGATCTGGGCTCCGATCATCACGAAGAAGTGCCCCGACTGTGGGAACTCGCCGTCGTATCACGAGAACACGGGCTGTGAGTACGACGAGACAGACCCCGAACAATGGCGTCGAGGGCTAGTCGGGTTCCGGCCAACGTCGGTGTTCGATATCTCCCAGACAGAGGGTGAGCCGCTTCCCGAACTAGAGACAGAAGCACACGGCGACCCGGATGGACTTGTCGAGGACCTGTTGGACGCGACCGACGAGGTCGGCGTCGACGCGAGAATCGTCGCTCCAGAAGAGTGGGAGCATGGGTCTGCACGGGGTGTCTGCCAGCGTCGGAGCGTGATGACCACGAATCCGATGATCGAAGCGGTTGACCGGGAGAATCGGGCCGCCCTCGCGAGTACACTGATTCACGAGTTCGCCCATGCGGATCTTCACTTCAATGTCGAGGATGAGGCGGAGCGGTCGAAACGCGAGGTCGAAGCCGAGGCAGTCGCCTACGTGGTCAGTCGTCACTTCGGGCTGGACCCCGACAACTCGGCGTTCTACCTCGCAGCGTGGGACGGCGACGCACCAGAGACGCTTCGGGACCGGCTGGACCGAATCTCATCGACTGCGGCGGATTTGATCGACGCCGTCGAAGGTGCCAGCTGAGCAGTCGGTCGTGCTTTTCCAGACGTGCCTGAGAGCCGTTTTTTGTGTCTTCCTTGCTGGGTGGAGAGAGTCAAGTATGCGTTCAACACTGATACCACAGCCGGGAGCAGTAAACCCACACATCGAACACCTCTTCGACGTGTTCCGGGAGTCCACTCGGACAGCTGTTACGTCCTGTTCTCTGGCCTTGCACGCGACGTACTCGTTGAAGCGACGGAACGCCACAGGGGATACCACGACGCCTCTGGTAGGTTCCCACGGATATCAATCAGGTCCGTTCAAGAATAACGAAAACGGACGAGCCTCCGATCCAAAGTGGCCACATCTATGACTGAAAAATCTCCGCATGACATGATTTCCCGCAAGGCTCGAAGGACAACTGAGTGCCAATCAGATCTCACCTATGAGGTGGGAACAATCTCCGATACCGGGTATCAATCAATGTATCTTCTCCGTACAACTCTGTGAAGAACTGCCGAGAATCAGGGTGGTTCGAGACAGACCAGTGTCGAATCGTCCTCGTTGTGTGATTCACAGGCGACGAACAGCGCCCCATCACCGACGGCGAGTCCCTGAATACCACCACTCTCGATGATATGAGTCCATCGTGTTGCACCAACCCTTATTCCTCCGACCCCGACACCACCTGATAGATCGAATGCGTGAACATCACCTTTCACCGGAGCATAGATTGTGTCGCCGGCCGCGACAGGGGCCGCGTTATCGAAGTCTGCGCTCACCTGCCAGTGACGGTTCCTGTCGTAGACTCGGAGC
Organism: Haloarcula sp. CBA1131; assembly: GCF_008728975.1. Classification (NCBI taxonomy): domain Archaea; kingdom Methanobacteriati; phylum Methanobacteriota; class Halobacteria; order Halobacteriales; family Haloarculaceae; genus Haloarcula; species Haloarcula sp. CBA1131. Next base: position 644,333 of record NZ_RPCY01000004.1, on the reverse strand, counting down.
GACGAAAGTGATTCCCAGCCCGTACTGTATACCCACGACCCAGCGTAGACGGGCGGTGATCCGGTGTGGCTCTCGGTGGCTATCCAGTCGTTGATGCCGGCGTTGGCTCCATCTTGTAGGTTCCGGAGTGGGCCACTGAATGTGCTGACAACGATGCCGTTGTCCGTCGGTACTATTCCTTCGATCTGGCTCCCTACTTTACGACGCCAGCGTTCTCCCGGCTCTTCTCCGGTGCCATTGAGGGAATATGCATACACCTCGCCGCCGACAGTACCAATATATAATCGAGGGCTGCGGAACGCCATTGTCCTAACCGCACCGAATACATCGATCTGCCAGTGCTCGTCACCGTTCGCTGGGTCAAGCGCGCGAACGGTCCCATCGTCGTTTGCGACGAGTACGAACGGTTCGCTGACAAGTCGACCGGTGATCGGATGGGGCGGACTGTGGATGTGGCCGGCACCAGTCAGAGACCATAGCTTATCGCCAGTGTCAGCATCGACAGCGAAAACCGTGTCATCATCGCTCGTCGTAACGTAGACGATACCGTCGTGGACCGCCGGCGGTGAGGGCCAAGGATGCTGGGTCGGTGCAAATTGCCATAACTCCTCACCCGATTCTCCATCGAGCGCGAGCAGTCCCTCTGCATCCGGTGCGAAGACTATCCCGTCCGCAATGGCCGGCGTGCTGATATCCGAACCAATATCGGCGGCCCACCGCTCTCGGACATCCGTTCGGGGTGCCACGGCATCGGGTGTAAACGCCGTGTTGTGGGGATCGTGGCGGGGCATTGGCCAGTCAGTCGTCGTATCGCTCCCGGGTGAGAACTGTGATTCGCTGGATTCGAGACAGCCGGCGGTTCCGATGAGAGCCACGCCACTAAGGCCGCCGAGAAGTTCGCGCCTGGAGGGCATCATTTGGAATGTGATCCTATATGTGAAGGGCTTTCTGGGTTCTCTCCACGCCATACCGTCGGTGGCCTGTTCCCTGACTTAGATGGGGTAATCTACACGGGAAAGTAGTTTTTGCCGCGCCTGCCAGGTGGGCGCGCTCGGTGTTGTTCATGTCTTCTGAGGCGCGACACTCTTGGTCAGCGACGGCTGTCAGCGATGCACAGCAGACTGAGTACATTGGGTTCCTTCACCGGGAGCCGTTCGTAATCGACGCTTACCGGCTTGGATTCGCCGTCGGCGTTCGCGAGGACTACTCGTATCAGTCCAAACTGCGGAACGTCGACATCCCGATTGAGATTCTAGACAACGACTTCCGGAATCCAGACTTGGACCGGTACATCGAACGCTTCGAGCAGTACGAGCCATCGGTCGGGATGCTTGGCGACGCATACGACCAGCAGGAAGCGCGACGGTACAACCAAGCCGCACGGGAGCTGAAGCGGAAGTTTCCGGGGACAGAGGTCATCATCGTCCCGAAGTGCCGCGACGCAATCGACGTGATCGACGACGACATTGTCTTGGGCTACCCGATGGGCTACTCCGACCAGACTGCTGACGAATACACGGATATTGTAGATTGGCGAGGGCGGCGAGTGCATCTGCTGGGGGCAAGTCCGACGAAGCAGTATCCGGTGATCGAGGAGCTGACACAGCCGCGTGTGACCGGTGAAGAACCAGCAGATATTGTTGGCGTCGACTGGAACGGGGTTCATCTGGCGGCGCTTCACGGCGAGTACTTCTCACCACACGGCTACGGGAGTGCGGACCACCTCTCGATCCGGGAGACGGTTCGAGAGAGCCTGCGACACATCCGGTCATACTGGAAATCGCGGGGTGTGTGGCCGACCGTGAAGAAAGACCGGACCCCGCTAACAGCGGAACCGATGGACCCTGTCTGGGCTGCTGACGGTTCGAGAGCAACTGTGAGTGGCCTTGAGGATGCGATTGTCGTTGAGTACGAGAACGGACAGACGCTCGCGTACCGGAGCCAACACGAACGAGACAGGGTGGAATACCGGGCAGGGCTCACTCCCACTGAGGTCCACGGCTAGAGCCGACCGGACAGCCTCAGAGAGTTTTGTGACTCCCTGGTGGGGTGAGGGAAACAGATGACTACCACTCAGACTGAGCGAACTCGTGGCCGCTTCGTACTCATCGGATGCGGCGATGCGAAAACCGACCAGCCAGTTGCAGCTCGCGATCTCTATACATCCTCGTACTTCTCGGTCAAGCGATCGTATGCCGAGGCAGCTGTCCAGTGGGCTCGAACTGCTGACCGACGAGCGAACACTTGGGCGGTTCTCTCTGCAGAACACGGGATCTTGATGCCCCGGCAGACGGTCGCTCCGTATGATACGACCATTGAGGACCTGCGCGGCGAACCCATCGAGGGAGAAGCTAATTATCGGCTGCCGTCAGGGGAACAGGTCGAAACCCGCCTTGACCGCTGGGCGCTCCGTGTCCACTCGTCTCTCGGTGATTGGCTCCGGCGGCCTTATGCTGCCGATCAGCAGGAGTCCCCCTGCCGGGAGTTGGTCGTTCTGGCCGGCAGCGACTACGTCGACGCGCTGCGTGAGCGCGACATCTTCGACGGCCGGCCAACTGCGATTCGTACTGGACGAGAGACGTACACTGCCCTCCCGCCGAAAGCGACAGTCCGCTTCCCCTTCCAGGAGCGTGACTTCGACGGGATGTTCGACCAGATGGACTGGCTTTCAGACCGCGTCGAAGAACTCTCGGCAGCAGCGGCTCCAGCTCGACGATCAGAACTCTCGGCCTTTGACGGCGGCTTCGAGCGCGATTCTGCTACGTGGCAAACAGGCCACAGTGGCGTCGACGTCGAGGGGACTGAGCAGGCAGGGCTGGATGCATTCGAGAACGTCCCCGAACGGTTCCTTGCCACGAGACAAACGAGTCTTGCGACCGACGGCGGGGAAGGAGAACAGGGTGGATAGCACGCAAACCCACGATACCGACTGTGTTAACCAACACTCATCGCTTCTGTTGGTTAACGCGCTGTGTCGGGCGGTTTTCTGTTCCTCTGTCGGGTGAGAGGATGTCCACACACTCAGCGTCGAAGTCGTTTCAGCATCGCCCGCCAGCAGACACAGGGGAGTGTTTCTGTCCGATTCACGCCAACGGTGACCCGTTCACCGCACCCCTCGGGATTCGATTTGCCGATCACGTCGCCGTCGAGCCAATCGACAGAGAGACCGCAGCCGCCGTCTACGAGGCGCATCACTCTTATATGGGGTCGCTGCCGTCGGTCAACCTCACCCACCACGGGCTGTACTTTCAGGACACGTTGGTCGGGGCCATCACCTACCGCTACCCGCTCATCTCGAAGAAGCGAATCCGGTACGGCGTCGACGGCCAGCTCTGTCCTGAACCAGTCGAGATCGACAGTCTTCCAGCAGAGATACGAACGACTGCCCGACGGGTGCTTCCGTCGACGGACACACCAGTCGTTGACAGTGAGGTGATTTCTGGGGACTCGCTCGTCGAGGCCGCGCGGATCTGCATGGGCGTTCGGATGCCAAACCTCGCGTCGGCGGCGCTGGCCCGCTCACAGGAGCACTTCTTGCAGAGTGACGACCGTGACACTCGCTTCTTCTTAACGTGGGTGCGCTCGGACTACGACGGCGCGATGGTTCGGGCGCTGCAAGACAAGGGCTGGACCTGTACGGGCTATCGAGAACCAGGGCAAGCGAGCAACCGCGAGAACAAGCCGATTCGTGAGCGATACAAGTGGCGGTTTCTCTGTCCCATCGAAACTGCTCGCAAGCAGTCAACACTTGCACGGTGGTCTCAGTGATCGACGTCCAGCCCGAGGCAACGGCTGAGTGCTGTCGGTTCTGTGGGGATAGAGCCGATATCTTCGGCGAGGCGTACACCTACGTCCGGTGGCCCGACGAGGTCGACCGAGAAGACGGCGTGTTCCGATTCGCGATTTGCCGGGAGTGTGCGCTTCAGGACCGCGACAACGTCGAGCAGGCCGCTTCGCTCTTCCACGAGGCAGATCGGGACTATCTCGTCACCTGCGATGTCTGTGGAGCCGTAGGGTGCCGGTCTGCCAGCACTCGCCGGCCAGCAGCGGAGACGTATCGGCTCGCGAGCGTCATCTCCTGGTCGGTGAGTATCAACGGCTTCGACGGGGCAACGCACTCTTGTAGTGAGTGCAGTCCCATCGTGACGGTCGACTGTATGAAACGTCCCAACCGGACATACGATGATGAACAGCCGCGTCTCGTTGAACCGCCGTTTGACGCAGTTGCGAAGACAGCAGACGATGCTCCGGCAGACAGTACACAGGTTGAGATCGGCGGGTGGACTGGATAGCCGACGGTAGTTCCCTGAAACCGGTGGCCTAATCCGTTAATGAGCAGTACAGGTGAACTACTTACTGCGGGTTACATAGACCGACTCAGAATAGGTCGATACCAGCACCAAGGGCAAAACCGACCCCCAGTGCGAGCGTTGAGTAAAGGGCTTGTTTGCTGGTAGCACGAAAAACACCGGAAAGCATTATCCCGGTTGAGCAACCGAAGAGGAGACTATGAACTACTGTCTCCTCACTTCCGACCGACCCTGATGATGCTACGACTTCAACGAGGATTATGCCAGCGAAACCGAGCAGAAAGAGGGCTCCGTCTCGCCGTATGTTCCGTTCTTGCCGCTCAATCATATAGCACCGTTGAGAGGATACTTGAATAGGCTTTGTCATTCGCTTTGCTAAGTTCGCAATTTTATTGAGCAGGTATTTCAGCCAACACAGTAAGCACAAACTCCGTTCACAGCGGCAGCAACCCCCCATTTTGTGTTCCTCTGGCGGGTGAGAGGATGTCTCGAAATATGTCCTGCCGTCGTTCGGAAGACCTGTCACAGCCAACCATCCCGAAGTTCGTCGAGTCCATCGCGACGACTGTTCGAGGACAGCCCGACAGCGTCGGTGTTGAAGCAGTTGTCCTCCGTGCGGTGGCCCGGCGCTCAGACAGCATTGACCTCCCGGACGTACTCGAACTTCGGTCGCTCTTGGACGTCAACAGTGAGCAGGTAGACACGCTAGAGGAACAGGTCACGAGTATCATCAGCGCCATCGACGCCGAACTCGCTGGTTTAGACCGCCGGGAGGTCGCTGCATGAACGCAGCAGGAACGGCCACGTTGGGTGATTTCGACGCTGGTGGCCCACGCTCGGATACGCTGATTGACAGACAGAGCGCGGCACAAGAAGCCGCTGCCGGCGAGTGGGAATTTCTCGCTGCTGGCAACGACACGATCGGGTGGCACATTCCCGACACCGGAGCGACAGTCTTGCTGAAATACAGTGACGCTGGCTGGACGCTCGAACGGGCGACCAGACTGGTCGGGACGCGGCGGTCACTCGACGCCGGGCTGGAGCTTGCCAGCTCGTACATGGCAGACAGACCGGAGGGAGCGTCACCATGGCGATGATTGAGCGCGAGCAGTGGCGTCGCGAGGAACGCCACCGTGTTCCGGCAGCACTGGCACGCGCCCGGTTCTGGCAGCCGGTTGCGCCACACAAAATCGGCTTCTGGGACGCCGTCGACGAGACGCTTCTGGCTGATTATCCGGGCTGTCGGTACACGCGCAAGACAACGCTCGATGACTTCCGGGGAGAAGATGCATGAGCGACACTTCTGACCCAATTCTCGACAAACTCCCTCCAGAGCGGTTGCTGGACGCCGATCATCTCCAGCCAATCGTCGCCGGCATCAACTGTATGCACTCAATGGAGACGATCCAGCAGTATCTCGCCTACGAAAACCAGCACGAGAACCGGACGCCAGTCCAGTCTCGCCTCCGAGAGCGGGCACGCGAGATCCGTCGCGATGAATCGGATACCGAGGAGCAAGCCGTCGCATAATTTCTGTGCCCCAACGGAGTGAGGGGCGTCCCACAGAGGGCGCTCCGCCAAACCGACTATGTGTGAAAACAAGACAGACGAGACGGCTGTACAGCAGTGCGACGACCTCGATATCGACCCTGATGCCGTGGATATCGGTGATGGACTGAAAACGGCTGAGGGCACGTCTGCACTCGCCGTCGTCGGTGTTGACGCTGAAAAGGAGCGGGTGAAGGTGTACTCCCCGTCCGGTGAGCTGACGGTCAATCGCTGGGTGAGCATGGACCTGTTCAGCGTCCACTCCCCGAACGAGGACATCCAGACTGACGCCGACCGCGAAGCGTGGCTGAACGAGACGCTGCCGAAGAAGGCCACGCATATCGACGGGAACGTGTACCCACTCAGGTATGCCATCGACGAGAACGGGAACGTAATCGCGGAATAATCGAGGAGCCGTACCAGCCACTCTTTCGCTCACTCTCACGCTCACGGTTCCCGAGCGCAAGCGCTCGGGGGACACGCTCCACCTTGGACCGGCAAGCCGGTCCGGCGGTCCCGCTTCTGGAGGCAGGTAAGGTTCATGCCGATGAATCGGATGGCTGGGAACGAGCCATCGTATAATTTCTGTGCCCCAGTGGGGTGCGGGGCGTCCCACTGAGGGCGCTCTGCCGACTGACTATGAGTAAGAACAAGACAGACAAGACGGCTGCACAGCAGTACGACAACTACCCCGATCCCGACGCCATCGTTCACTTTGGCGATGTCTCGGAGGAACTGGTCGAGTTGGTCGAGGAAACGCTAGAGACTTCGAAGTTCCTGTCGGCCTCTCGCGACGACCTGCCCGAAACGACGCTGCTCGTCGAGGCGGTCGACAATGAGTGACGACCAGCTGTTCATCGTCGTGGAGGGCGTCGGGCCAGCAGATTTTCCCGAAAACGAGGCGAGTTCCAACAAGCAAGACGAGGCCGTTGCTCTCGCGAATGACATACACGACTTGATCCGGGAAGAGTACGGCAACGAAGAGGTCGAGGGCGTCATCCCGGTGGTCAATCCCGACGCACACGAGCAGATGCAGGCGACCGAACTCTGACAGGCGGCGAAAAGGCAGTTTCTTTAGCCATGGTGCTGGCTGCAACGCCTGCTCAGTATGTATGCGAATTGAATGACCATGCCACCGACATCTATATCAGTATGAAAAAAGTATGAATAGGTATGCCTGAACACAAACGGAAAGTCGGAGATCGGGGGCAGGTGACGATTCCGAAGGAACTGCGAGACCGTCGTGGCATCGAAGGCGGTGACGAAGTTGAATTCGTCGAAGTGAATGACGAGATCATAATCAAACCGCCGACAGATGAGGAACGGCTTGCTGAGGGATACCGAAAGAGAGCCGAGCGGTCTCGTGAGTTGGCTGAAGAAATGGAAGAAGCATCCTCAGAAGCAACCGGGCATCTCGGTGACGCGCCCGGTTGGAGCGAGTGAATTCTGGAGTCAATTGTGCAGGTACGCCGCGGCGACATTGTCATTGTTGAACTGAATCCCACGAAAGGGAGTGAGCAGCAAGGGAAGAGCAGGCCCTGTGTTGTCATCCAGAACGATGTTGGGAATCAGTACTCGCCGACAACCATCATCGCTCCATTCACAAAGCAGTACACGTCTGGAGACACGTACCCGTTCGAGGTAGAAGTACTGGCTTCGGATACTGTCCTTGATCACGATTCAGTGGCAGACCTAAGTCAAATCCGGGTTGTTGACATCGACGAACGTGTAAAAAAGAACATTGGGTCTGTCCCGTCATCAGACATGGTGAAAATCGACTCGGCAATCAAAGATAGCCTCGGCATTTGAGCGAAAAGTTCTGTCAGTGTATAGTCTGCACTGACCACTTCTGTCTGAAATAGAGTTGCGCCTTCACAAACTCTAGTCACCGAATTTTCTGTGCCCCAGCGGGGTGAGGGGCGTCCCACAGAGGGCGTGCCGCCTGTCATTCATGGCTACCACAGAATCCCGTAGCGACGCCGGCAGCATCGACGAGAGCGAACTGGAGAAGGCTGACCCGAACAACCGGACCGTTCGGGCGCTGACCGAAGTCATGACCGTGATGGACTCGATTGGTCGGGCACGAAACGACGACGACCTCTTCCTGGTCAACTCCGGGTCTGGCTCAGAGTACCTTGTCGACACTCGAACAGGGAGTTGCGAATGCAAGTGGAAACAGTTCAACCCCGGCGAGGAGTGCAAGCACCAGAAGCGAGTCGCCTTCGCCACCGGCGAGCGACCTATCCCGCAGTGGGTTGACGACGACGCTCTCGATGGCCAGTTCGGGTTGCACGTCGACGGCGAACCCCGCAAGGCAGTCGCTGACGGCGGAGTCATGCAGGTCCGGTTCGACGACAGCGGCGTCACGGGCCCCAAAGAGGACCCCTTGGCTGTCACCTCCGAGGACGAACCACGCACGAAACGAGCGAAGCAGGAAGATATCGACGTTTCCTTCCTCGCAAAGCCCGGTCGCTACGAGGTTCACTCAGCATCAGATAGCCGGTACGAGGTCGACGTGCTCGAAGAGACGTGCAGTTGTCCCGATGAGGCCGAGCGGTGCAAGCACCGTCGCCGGGTCGAGATCGAGATCGACGCCCAGCGAGTCCCGCGCCCGGATGGAAAACTGCCAGACGCCTAACCGGGGGCCGCAGCGGGTTTTCTGACCTTCTGGTCAGGTGAGAAGATGTCTCGAAATATGTCTTCACAAACTGTCCAGACAGCGTTGTCTGCAGCTACGCCGGGTTGTCCCGAGTGTGGCGGCGAACTCGACAGCACCGGCCGAGAGACGCACTGCGAGGACTGTGGCCTGGTGACCGACCAAGACCAGATCGACCGCAGGCCAGCGTGGCGAACGTACGATCAGGAGGAACAGAAACGGACGGGCGCACCTCGGACGGCCACTCGCCACGACCGGGGCCTGTCGACGAACATCGGAAGCGTCGATAGTGCAGATATCTCTCCGAGACGGCGTCGACGGCTTGCTCGCCAGCGACGACTCCATGGCCGGTCGAAGTTCACCAGCAAGCGCGACCGGAACCTCGCTCACGGGCTTGGCGAAATCCGACGCATTGCGAGTGCGCTGTCTGAGAGCAACGCGGTGAAAGAGCAGGCAGCCACGTTCTTCCGGGAGGCACAGGACAAGGACCTCCTGATCGGACGGTCGATTGAGGGCGGTGCAGCGGCCGCTGTGTACGCCGCCTGCCGGTGCAATGGCCTCGTGACGATGGAGACGGTAGCCGACGTTGCCAGGTGTTCTGCATCGCACGTCTGGAACTGCTACCGGACGTTCCTGACAGAACTTGACCTTCCGATCCCAGTATCGCTCCCGGTGGACTGGGTGGCGCGGATTTGTTCGGACCTTCCATTCGACGTTGCCCCGGACATTCGCCAGCGAGCGCTCGAACTCGCAGAACAGGCAACCGAGTCAACAGCGGTCAACGGACGACCGGATGGAGTCGCAGCCGGCGCTCTGTATCTCGCCGGGAAAGAGTCAGACATCCGGCTCACGCAAGCGACGATCTGCGAGCCGCTGGATGTGCATATTACCACGGCCCGGCAGTGGTTCCAAGAGATCGAGGAGCATATCGTTGCGTGACCGCTCGCGACGGACTATGGCTACTGTCTATGTGTTTTTACAGAAACGGAATTAAATCCACACCGAATAACCTACACCATCGCTACGCCTTATCCGTCAGCATAGAATTCGTCGAAAAGGTCCGAGACGCGCTGTGCTATTTCATCTCGAATCTCGCGGACCTGCTCCATGTCCTGCCCGTCCGGGTCGTCCAGTCCTCAATCGCGGACATCGACAGTCTCGGCGTCGAGTTCGAGTGTTGAACAACCCATCGTGGCGACCACGTCACAGGACTCGAGTTCCTTGGTCGAGACCTCCTGAGGTGTCCGGTCCGAGAGATCGATGTCAAGTTCGCCCATGACAGTGACGACTTCCTCGTGAACACGGTCAGCAGGGTGTGTCCCACCGGTGAGAATCTTAATGCTATCTCCGAGACCCCGCCGCTCACGTTCACGCTCTGCAAAGGCTGTCGACATCTGACTGCGGCCAGCGTTTTGTACACAAACAAATCCAAATTTCATCGTTGAGTCAGCGGACATAGATACTCCATTTACTTTGTCTATCAAGAGTTCTCGTATGTGACCTATATTGACCTCTGTATTTTTCGATAGTTCGTGGAGTCATTTTCGAGACCCATCGAGTGCGACCAACAATGCACTCGCCCGTGGTGTCGTCCGATATTTCCGCCACTTTCCGTCTTTCCGTCGACTCAGGAGTCCGGCGTCGGTGAGCTGGGAGAGCGCGTGACTGATAGCGCTGTCACTCACATCTAGCAGTGGTGAAAACTCACAGACACAGAGCTCCCCATCGGCCATATGCAAAATCCGGACGATTTTGTATCGTGTCTCATTGGCGAGTGCGGACAGCACACTCACATCTGATTCAAGATCCGGACCGCCCGCGGCTGCGTCAAGTTCTTCCAATTCAGCGAGCCGCTGGGCCGCTTCCTCGTCGCCACAGCCACCTCGTTCATCGGAGAGATACCGCTGTAGCCGCTCGGTTGATGACATACGCACAGATTGAGTAGACAGTAAAGTAAGTGTTGCGTAGTGGGTACTGTATAATTTGACTGTGGAATTCTAAACAATTTAGTAATGACTCAGATTAGCCCGAACCATTGAGTACGGTGGTGCGCTCCGACAGTGCCACTTGGTACAACCAATAGCGTCGGTCACAGCGACGACTCACGAGCGGTGTCACTGCTGATGTCTACGTACGAGCGGGTGAACTACGAGCGTGTCGAGTCGGTTTCGGGCACGATGTCGGTCTCAGTGATTCTCTCCAGAGCGAACTAGCCGACGCCTCGATGGTACATTATGGTTCTAGCTGGCGGAACAGATCTCAGGAACACAGCGAGAACGGCCACGGAGAATACCGCCACTTCGACGGGCAAGCGACGGTCGTCATCGGCGACTCATGGGTGATCGATAGCTTCGTGGGCTGACCAAAGGGTTGAAGTACATATGAACAAACTCTAAATTGAAGCCGGTAGGATAGGAGTGAAGATACAGAACTCAATTCGAACATCTTGACTGTTCGATTGAACGATCTACAAAACTATGACTGAACTCACCCTGTACGAAGAAGCGATGTGTTGTTCCACAGGCGTTTGTGGACCGGACCCCGACGACGAACTCGTCGAGGTTAGCGCCGCCCTCGACCAACTCGAAGACGAGTTTGATGTCGATGTGTCGCGAGCGAATATGCAACACAACATCGAGCAGTTCCTCGAAACCCAGCGAATCGCTGACCTGGTCGAAGAGCACGGCCCGTCGATTCTCCCGATCACCGTCGTCGACGACGAGATCGTCGCCAAAGAGGCGTATCTCTCGTACGACGAGCTTGCATCGACTATCGAGAATTCCGCCGACCCACAGGAAGCGTAGATGGCTACCACACAAACACCAGCCGAAGAAGTTGTCGAGCCGAATAGCGAAGAGACAGAGTTCGTATTCTTCAGCGGCAAGGGCGGCGTCGGCAAGAGCACTGTCAGCTGTGCCACGGCGACGTGGCTGGCCGACAACGACTACGAGACACTGTTGGTAACAACGGATCCAGCCCCGAACCTCTCGGACATTTTTGAGCAGGACATCGGCCATGAGGTAACCAAAATCGACGATATCGACAACCTCTCTGCTATCGAGATCGATCCCGACACCGCGGCTGAAGAGTACCGACAGGAAACGATCGAGCCGATGCGGCAACTGCTCGACGACGATCAAATCGAAACAGTCGAAGAGCAGTTGAACAGCCCGTGTGTCGAAGAAATCGCGGCATTCGACAACTTCGTCGAGTTCATGGACAGTCCGGAGTACGACGTGGTCGTCTTCGACACTGCACCGACCGGCCACACGATTCGACTGATGGAACTCCCTTCGGACTGGAACGCCGAACTCGAGAAGGGCGGTTCGACCTGTATCGGTCCTGCTGCCTCCATGGAGGACAAGAAGGACCAGTACGAGCGAGCTATCGACACGCTTCAGGACGAACAACGTACGACATTCGCGTTCGTCGGCAAGCCGGAGGATTCCTCACTCGAAGAGATTGAACGCAGCGCGTCGGACCTCGGTGACCTGGGCATCGAATCACAGTTCCTCGTGATCAACGGCTACCTCCCCGAATCGGTCTGTGAGGACCCCTTCTTCGAGGGGAAACGCGAGGACGAACAGGCAGTCATCGAGCGGGCACAGACCGAATTCGACACCGACGCGATGGCGACCTATCCGCTTCAGCCCGGCGAAATCGCCGGTCTGGAGCTGCTGTCGGACGTTGGGGGTGTCATCTACGACGGCAACGAGGCCAACGTCGACGTGGGCGCGCCTACTGATGTCGAGTCGGAGCGGTCTGTCGATATCGATGCGCTAGCCGGTCCGGAATCGGTCGCCGACCAACTCCAGCCGGAAGATGGAACGCGGTACTTGTTTTTCACCGGGAAAGGCGGTGTCGGCAAGAGCACCGTGGCCGCAACGTCGGCGACGAAACTCGCCGAAGCTGGCTACGAGACGCTGGTCGTGACGACCGACCCAGCTGCCCACTTGGAGGATATTTTCGGCGAAGCTGTCGGTCACGAACCGACGTCGGTGAGCCAACCGAACCTTGACGCAGCTCGTATCGACCAGGAGAAAGCCATCGAAGAGTACCGAGCGCAGGTACTTGACCACGTCCACGAGATGTACGAAGGCAAGGAAGACACTGAGCTGGATGTCGAAGCTGCGATTGCGAACGTCGAGGAAGAGCTCGAATCGCCGTGCGCTGAGGAGATGGCCGCACTGGAGAAGTTCGTGAGCTACTTCCAGAAAGATGGCTACGATATCGTAGTCTTCGACACCGCTCCGACGGGCCACACGCTTCGCTTGCTGGAGTTGCCGTCGGACTGGAAGGGCTTCATGGACCTGGGCTCGTTGACGAAGGGGGCCGCACCGGCAAAGGGCGACCAGTACGACGAGGTCATCGAGACGATGCAAGACCCCGACCGGAGTTCGTTCGCGTTCGTCATGTATCCCGAGTTCACGCCCATGATGGAGGCCTACCGAGCGGCCGAGGACCTCAAAGACCAGGTCGGTATCGAGACGGCCTTCGTCGTCGCGAACTATCTCCTGCCCGAGGAATACGGTGACAATGCCTTCTTCGCGAATCGGCGGGCTCAGCAGGAAAAGTATCTCGGGGAGATCAAGGACAATTTCGAGACCCCGATGATGCTCGCGCCGCTGCGCCGGGACGAGCCGGTCGGGCTGGACGAACTGCGCGCCTTCGGTGACGAGATTACCGGCCTCTCGGAACTCACGAAGAAACAGGAGGTGAGGATGTCATGAGTGAGTTCCAGTTCGAGGAGCAAGCCGTCGAAGACACGCTCCGGACGTTCATACAGACACTCACAGACTCCGAGACATATCGCGAATTCGACGAGGCGAGCGAAGCACTTGATGAAGACTCAGAAGCGACAGCGTTACTCCGCGAATTTGACCAGAAACAGGAGCAGATGCAACAGGGTGAGTTCGACCAGTCAGTGATGAGCGAACTGCAGGACCTCAAATCGGAGATGGCAGATAACGACACTATCCAGCGACACCGCGAAGCACGAGAAGCGCTCGTCGAACTCTTGCAGGGTACCAACGAGGTAATAACTGAGCAAATCGGTCGGAAATTCGCTCAGTCAACTGGGGGTGGCTGCTGTTGAGTATCACTGACGAAGACGTGCTGGAAGCGGCCGAAGCACTGGGGGAGGAACTAACGCAGAAACAATCCGAAGCGACCGATTCTGAGTTTGAGACGATACTAGAGGAGTGTAGCAAGGCGATCAGCGAGGAGACCGGAATCAAGTACGACGATGCCTGTGACACCGGCGGTTGCTGTTAAGAGCTGACGGCGATATCGGTAGTTCTTCATATCATATTTCGCGCTTCTAGACTTACTCCTAACCAACTCAACCTACAACGTTTTCAATCGGGGTTTAGATCATGTCAGATTAGACGTATTGAAGACACACATCAAAATCCATTCTCTGAGGTTGTATGTGTGTGCTTGCAAATGATGCCTCAGCGCTTGATACCCACAGTATCGAACACCGGAGGGGTGCTTACAGGGCTGACGACGACTGACCGTCGCTTGTTCGTTCTGGAAGGTCGAGATCGCCGAGGGCAGCGTGCTGGCGGAGAACACACAGATGCGGGCAGACGGTCGTCGCCTGGAAGATTTCGTAGTTACACCAGTCGGCGTGGGTCCCGTTTGGATGCTCGGCCAGCGAGCAATTAACCGGACAGTCGTCGTCGACGGAGACGAAAAACAGGTCCGGGCGGCCGCCCTTCGTTACGTCGACATCGGCATCGAGGGCAGCGTTCCACGTTGCTGACCGGTCGTCACGAATCCGCTGGAAGTCAAGATCACGGGTGCCACTTGGCTGGCGGGATATCCACTGTTTTGGTGGCGAACACTCGCTAGTCGTGGTGGGGGACTCGGCTGTTTTCATGGTGAGTCCGTGTACTAACACATATACCCTCAAACAGCAAAAAAGTTGCTATAGAGGCGATACAGAGCGGATTTTGTGTTTCTCTAGTGGCTGATAGAATCCAACAATGAGTAGTGGATACCGACGAGGGAATACCGGGCCGAAAAAGTTGAAGTGGCGCTGGAAAGATGAGACTGACAATCGTTCTTTGCCCCAGTCGTGGGCCGACAACGGTCGCACAGAATCTCCCAAAGAGAACGAAGTGCAGTTGTACCCAATCCAGTGCCGGGCTGGACTCTTACTTGAGTGGCTGGTCAATACACGAACAGGGAAACTGCTCAGGGGCCCGCTGAGCGAGAAGCCGGGAATTCGTGTTTTGTACGTCACAGCTGACGGTGAGTATGCGGTCATGAGGCAGTTGGAGGCCCGCGAAATTGACGATAGCTGGAGGCCGCCCAAGCAGTTCACCAGCACCATCGCGAAGCATCTTGAGGAGGCTGATCCAGTTCCAGACTCCAGCCAAGACCACTATCGACGGGGGGTCGAAGACCTGTACGACCCGTTGTAGCCGCTGTAGAACGGTTTCTTTGCTCATGACGGCGATTGAAACGACCGCTCAGTGAGCGTGCGAATTGACCGCTGTGAGTCCTGTCAGTTTCAGGTGTTATTCAGAGCGCGTATGCATCACTGCTTGTGCAGCGAGAACAGAGAATATGATCGGCCGATACAGATGTTGATCACGAGCGTTTTTTGACGGCAATAATTTTATGACGTTCTCAGACAAATGCTGACATAGACAGACACTAATGCCAATCAGAATCGACTCCAGCGGAGGGGATACGCCGCCCGTTAAACCGGGCACGAACGCCCACAAACTGCTCACGGTGTTGCTTGACCATCCTGACATGGGGTTCAGCCCGAAGGAACTGACAGAACTGACCGATGTTCCGCATTCCAGCGTCCACAAGACCCTCTCCCGACTCCAAGAGAAGGGCCTCGTTCGGAAGGTTGATTCCTACTGGGCGGTTGCCAAGGACGTCGCAGCCTCGGAGATTGCGAACGCAGTGAGCCTCCAGCAAATCGAGGCCGAGTATGGCGACGACGCTTACGGTGACGATGACGAGTGGGCCGACGAAGCGCCGGATTTAGGAGAAAACGCGTAGGATGACCTACGCACAAGGCAGTGTCGTCCTCGCGCCAGCAACGTTCAAAAGCGGGGTCCGACCGTATCTCGTCGTCTCGAATCGGAACCGACCGTTCTTCGGCGATCGATATACGGTTGCAGTCATCACGTCGACCGAGCGGGAGACGGCAGTTGAATTGACGGCCGATTCGCTCACCGAAGGCGAACTGAAGACGTATCCGAGTTACGTGAGTCCGTGGTCGCTGCACGTCTTTCCCCACCAAGAGATCACCAAGCGTGTGGCGCAGGTCGACGACTCAACGATGACTATCATCGCAGACGGTATACAGGAACTGACCCGAGTACTGTAAATCAATAACGCTGGTTGGTGGTCACCCTGTACTGACCAGATCATTCCACAAGTAGAATTCCCAGAGCGACGTTCTCCGGCAGGCCAGATTTTGTGCCTCTCTGGTGGCTGAGAGAGCATGGCTTCGCCACAGATCGACGTCGACGAGATTGTTGCAACGCTTGAGCAAATTCGCCAGCGCAGGCACAGCGCGCACACGGTCTTCAGAGACTGGGTCAACCTCATGCTGTTCGCACTGCAGGACCGAGACGATCCGTATCTAGAGATTGTCGACGACTATCGCGAGCGTGGCGATATGGACCATCCAGACGGACAGCGCTCGGTCGACCTCTTCGCCAAGGCGTTCGGCCAGCTCCAAGAACGGATGGCGGCTACCGACGCCGACGTTCTGGGTGCTGTCTACGAGGAATACGGGATGTCCAGCGATGCGTTCGGCCAGCACTTCACGCCCCACTCTGTTTGTGAGACGATGGCTGAGATCGCCGGCGTCGGAGGCGAGAGCGATACCGATGATAGACAGACGGTCCTTGACCCGGCCTGTGGGAGCGGTCGAACACTGCTGGTCGCCGGTCGAAAGCAGCCAGACGCGCTGTTTGTCGGGCAAGACAAGGACCCACTGTGTGCCCGAATGACGGCGCTGAACTGCTGCTTCCTGAATCTGGATGCCTACGTTATTCAGGGCGACTCACTGACTGTCGAGTTCCAGCGAGCGTGGCAGACGTCGTACTCTTCGCTGGGTGGGAGCGTTCGCGAGCTAGACGACGAGGAGGTCGAAGAGCTACACGAGTGGGTGACCGACGCCTTCGAGAATACGGTCGAGGCGGAGAACCAGCCCAGTCCAACGCAGGGGACAGACACGGGCTCGGAAGATCGAACACCTCCCGTTGCGACATCTGTTCCGAGTGAGCAGGCCAGTCTGGGTGCGTTCGAGGGCGGCGATTGACGGCTGTTTTGTGTGCCCCAGTCAGGTGCGGGGCGTTCCAGTGAGAGCGTCCCGAGGAAAACCATGTCAGAAGAACCAGACACAGAGCCGGATGCGGGTCCAGACTCAGTTGAAAAGGTCGAACGAACGGACTTTGGGTGCAGTATGGAGGCCCGGATGAAACGAGGAACCGGGACGCGAGACGAAGACAGTATGACGGTCAAGTCGAAGGGTGAGACTGCCGAGGAGACGATTGCGGAGTTTTACAAGCTCCTAGAAGAGTATGAGCAGGAGATCGGTGGTCGGCTTCGGGATGTTCAGCCCGAGGGAGACGAGTAGAAACTCTCAGCAGTAGTCTGGTTATAGTGCGCACTTTTTGTCCCCATCTAGCTGAGCACAATGACTGTCGGTGGTATTCAAGAAACTGGTACATAGACGGCTCTGTGTGTGCGAGTGTAGTAACCGAAATTTGCCGAGATATACTTGAAGACCCTTCTGAACCATAACCCGCGCTCTTGTTGGTCTGAGGAGAGATGACCAGAATAGGGACTGCAGTGTTACTCAAGCACAACCAATTCATTTGATACCATTCAGCCGGACTCACATAGCGGTCGGCTCAAATATCGACCGTGATGACCTCACCCGTCTCAGGATCCAGTTCGGCGATTATATTGGGCCCCTCACTCAGCGAGCGGAGCTTACTGAACACCCTAGTGGAAACCCGCCAAGGATATGTATGAATGTATACGGTGTCGTGTGAATTGGTTACTTGATCGACTGTCCAAGCTATCTCACCAGTCGGCTTAATAGCCAACAGATTGCGTCCCGTCTCATACTCGTAACCCGCGTCTGCAGTCCCCTCTGAATCCGGGTCAAGGACGACGAGAGCAGAATTTGAAACTGGCAAACAATACTCGATAGCCTTAGGGAAACGCTGCTCAATCTCCGTGCCGACAATGTGACCACGGTAGTCTACCTGGAGGTCAAGCTGCGGGAATTCAGTGATGTATCCGAGGGCAGGATCTGGTGAGCGATCTGATTTCAGGAATGTGGTTCGCTTGCATGTAAGTCCGGGGTCGTACGCAACTTGGATTGTAACGTAGCAGTCCGTCGGATCCCAGTCTGAGTCTGGAGACGCCGGCGTATCACAGAACTGATTGAATCCGATGTACCCCTGAATACTATCCCCATGTAAAAATCGGATTGCCTCCAACTCAGCATCTGCTTGCCCCCGAAACTCGTGTCTGGATATGGTCGGCTCAAGTTGTGGTTCAATGTCTTGCCTCTCGTCAGTCACCGTCAGTGTAACACGAAACCAAGCATGTTCGTATTGACCGCGTGTCGGCAATATTTCTTTAGCGAGAACGAGGCTCTGTGTACCACCAGTGAGGTCGAGATAGCCCTCGTCTTCTTCCTTTTCTGCAGTCATGATGCCTGCCAGCTCTGTCTGTACCATCCGATTTGGTGTGACGAACAACGACCTAATAAATCATCAGTTAGAGCACCACTCTCAGAATTGTAGTCGTGAAGTTCAGCACCACAGCTGGTCACCTAACAGCTGTATGGCAACCTCGACTGCAAATCGTCGGGATCGGACACGCCGGCTTCCGTCTCAGTCCTGCTGAAAGACTCTCCGGTAAACTGGATTTCTCCATGGACAGCGGTCCAGTAGACCGGTATATTACGGTCATCTGCTCGGCTGAATACAGCACAGTCAGGTGCGTAACGGTCAGTTTGAGACGTCGACATTTGGTTGCTGTTCGAGATGATCACTGTCTGAGGACCAGTGGCATCCAAGATGCCGTCCGTAACGACTGCCTCCGAGCTACTACTCGTTCCATGATGACTTGCGATCAGGATATCGACACTCGATAGTTGCGAATTGTAGTCCTGGGCAAGTGACGCTTCTTGTGTGCCTCGAATATCCCCAGTGGTGAGGACATCGCCGCTGTCGTGTTGTACGTGCAGCACAATCGAATTCCGATCCATCACAGTTGAGCGAGGATTATTCTCAACCTCATCTGCGGAGCTATCGGGGTTGAGTACATCGACAGTCGCCTCACCAACGGTGAACCGGTCCCCTTCACGAACGGCAGCGGTACTCGTACTTGAAGTGACAGCGCTATTTAGGTGATTTTCAGCGTTGATTTCATTTCGAATGCCGTTGAAGTACAGATTTCGGACGACAATCGTATCATCGTTCAAAATATCATCAACATATGAAATATGATCAGTGTGGTTGTGACTCACCACAAGGTGATCGACGACATATTTACCATTGGAATTGGTTTCGAGTTGGTCGGTCAGTTCTTCTTGATATTCACTCCATGGTGTGTTGGCTATACGCGGATTCGAACCCGCACCAACGAGTAGCGTCTGGTTGCGTCCATTAGCGGGTACCTCAATCAGTGTACTTTGCCCATTAGCCATATCGAATGTCGTTGTTTCCAGTTCAGTACTGTCATCTTTTTCGTCATCGTCGTCTGAGTACTGGTCGTAGATGTTGGATGCCTTGTAGACATCGAGGGCGAAGTCACCGACAGTCCTGATCCAGAGTTTCTCGCGCTCGCTGAGCCGCCAGTCCTGTTCAGTTCCCGGTGCGTCGTCGATCTCCTCTTCGTCGGTAAGCTCCTCGTCATCCTTATTCTATTCTCAACACCAATCCCCAATTGCGGTTGATTATGGTTGTGGTTGTACTACTCGGAGAGATCGCAGGAGGGGTGAGGACTTTCGTGATATCGTGGTTTTAGCCACCAGATAGAGCTATTCTGTACGTTCAGATTCTATTGATCCAACAGAGCCCCTGATAGACTTGCTGTGTTGAATAGCGTCCCCTGAGCCACGGTGAGGCGACATCGATTTCGAGATCAGCGGCACCAGCCCCTGACAAGTCGACTCAAATCTCTACCGTCCGGGACAGCACCGCTATTCAACACAGCAGATAGACTATAAATGGAAGCTTGCGGCACTCGCTTCGACGAGATCCATTGGGATAAATTCTGAGGAGATGGCTGGTGAATATCCCTTCGCTCGTCCCAAGATCGCCAATGCGGTCGCCTCCACAGACATGATTTGCTTAACGACGTTGTCTGCGTCCATGTCCTGTTCGTGGAACGTGACCATCGACTTGATACCCGACTGGATAGCTGCCGGTTCGTCGTCGCGGATACCATGTGCAGTCGATAGCACTGCCCGCCCGTAGTGTGCGTGCGCGCTGGGTTTCTCGTCGTTGACAGTCTCCAATCCCGCCAGTGCAGCATCGTTGACAGTACCCAACACTGCGCCGGAGAGACACCAACCGAGGAAATAGCGGTCAGCCCATTGATCATCAGGGTCGCAGTCTTCTTCAGCAGCAAGCCGTTGCATCGATTCGGCGATATCGACGAGGGCGGATTCCTCGCCTGCCAGCAGTGCTGTGTACACTCCTTGCATTCGTTGGCGGGCGCTATGGACCGGCAAAGAGTCTTCAGCCGCACTCCGTTCATAATACGTCGTGGCGTCGGCAAAAGCCTCCTCTGCGGCATCTCTGTCACCGACTGCGAGTTCCAATATACCGATATTGCGTGCACTACCGGCAATACCGCTGAAGAAACTTGACAACTCGCGCTCTACCCCTCCTTCTTCGAAATTTGACTTCCGAAGCCTCAATCGGCGGCGCTTCTTATTCAGGAGATTTTCAGCCTGGTTCTTTTGATCCGAATTTAAATTAGTCATTGCTATCGTCTTCAGCTTTGAGGTCAATGACTGTTACTGCGCCAACTCCAATCACTGACTTATTACTAATGTCTGACGAGGCGCTACGCGGATTTGCTAGTGTTCGCGTGCTTGATGCTTCAACATCCCGGACGAATACCACCTCTTGACGTATATTCCCATTGTCAAGCGCTAAGATGACCTCGTCAACCGTAGAGCTGTCCAACTGACCTTGGCTCTCAAGTCTTTCTATACTATTCTCGATCCACTCCTCCGAAAGCTGTGGGTCGCCATCGTACGCATAAGTGTTGAACAACGAGATGCCAACTACATCAGTGCTACCAGTTGTCTTAGCCTCGACAATAACGTATTCTCCGGTATTTTCGTCGTAAGCAATGACGTCTGGACCGATCTCTGAGGCGTCTCCTTCGTCGAACCCGCCTTCAGGCCAGACGATCTCGTATCCCTGTTCTTCCATCAGCTCTACAGAGACTCAGTCGATCACATTGGCAAAGTCCCGACAGCCTTCAGCAACCGCTGAATCTGCGTAACCGATACCGGAGAGGGCAGCTGAGCAATAGAGCCGGTACGTTTTGGCCGATGAGGTCGCTGTCGGCGGCGATCCGCCGCCGACACGACGGTGTTGCCACCCACCACTGCACCCTGACGGGGTACAGCTACCGGAAGAACCGGTCGTCAAGTGGTTGATTCGCTGGAACAGACCTGCGGACACCAAGTGCTGTCCAAGCTGCGCGAAGCGTCATTTCGCAGAACTCCGTGAACGACCACTGTAAGAGGCGACGCCCCGCCGCGGGCGTCGCCTCTGGTCCTATTCGTTTGAGGAGTTCATCAATATGCTGTGTCGGGCAGCGTGGACAGCCCTTGCAGTGCGTCGGGCCGTCCCCGCGAACCGGCCACCGGATGACCGGTTCCACCGATAATCACTAGGCGGGGACGCCGTCTTGTGAGTGGCAACGCTGCCGCGTCGGCGGCTGATCGCCGCCGACAGCGGCAGCTCCCCTTCTATTAGCGTCCCTCGACCACTATCGACGACTCATCTCGACAGAACAGGTGACTCAGATCAGGTTAACTGGCGATGCTTTGTGAGGTACTGAGACTCTCCCTTTGGCCGAACCGTTTGTCGGGTCTTTTCGAAAGTACTATTCAGATTTCGCTAAATTGTATCTGATTTCCAATTACCATTGGTAATTATTGCTTCAATCACCTCGGGAAATTGTTCTTGTTTGAATTTGGCTCGTGCATCAAGAGATGTCCGCCTGATACGTTCCCGGTCACCGTTTTCGGGACCTAATCCGGCGGAGTCAGCCAGTTCGACGGCGATGAGAGAAAAGTCATCGAACCCGTCCTCCATCTGCCATCCAAGATCGTTGTCGATGGTCGCATATTGTTCGGCGGCAAGGGAATAGGAGTCATTATAGTTATTAAAACCAGCCACGAGCTGGAAGTCACCAATAATCTCGTGGCCCAATCCAATCTCAGCGGGATCGCGAAAAAGAGTATCTCTGACATCGGTCATGATAGCAACTCCTTGTTCACAGTGACGCTGGCATCGGTCGCCACAGTCAGCTAACCGGAAACAGAGACTGCCAAGAAGGAACTCTCTCAATGCCTGTGTAAAAAATAATTTATTTGCGGTTGACGCATCTGGTGGACGATTATCATCGGGTAACGGAAACGACTCTGCCATTCCAATCCGAGATGCTGCTACATAAAAAGAGCCTGCTGTTTCAAGGTAATCTACTTCTCGGGCTCGACGTGCTGCTCGGCGATACTCTCCGTAAGCTGAAGACAAGTCCGTATTTGTATTGTCACCATCGCCTTCTTTTTTATCAATACCAGTCATGTGTAGTGGGTAGGATCTCGTTAGTCATCTGAATAAATAGGTTTATCTAGCTCTGGTGAATTGCAAGACTGCAACGACTTGGTCCGTCACAACTAGAGAGTTGAAGCGGGAACGGCGGATGCTTCATGTCTAAAATATCCCGCTACACTGGGAAGGTAGTGACGTTGGCTAAAAGTGCTGTTGGTGGTCGAGGCGAATCCGCCGCCCCACAGGGTGGCGGCGGATTCGCCGACTACGCCGTCGTTTCGCTGCATTGTCTGCGGATTTACTTAGAGAAGTCTATCGCGAAGCGCTTGCTCTTCTGAGCGAGATGCCACAAATACTGGCGGAGATCGGCCTTCAGAAGGCCGATCCCCCTGATCACTTGACGCTAGTGAAGGTGTTTAACAGGATCAAGACGGCGGTCTGGCGAGTGATGCCGCGCCTGTCGGCGCAGCTCCACGAGCTATCTGGTCATGCAGCGATTGATGCGACGTTTTTCGACCGCGAAAACGCCAGCAAACACTACTGACGACAGACGAATTATCGTGTTCAAACGCTCAAAACCACCGCACTCGTCGATTCTGAGTCACAAGCTATTCTCGATGTTCACTGTACAACTGAGAAACGTCACGACACGCAGATCGGCTGGCAACTCGCCCGTCGCAACGCAGGCGAGTTGCACAGCTTCGCCGCAGACAAAGGCTACGACTGGCAACGGTTACGTGATAAACTCCGGGAAGAGGACGTAAGACCGCTGATCAAGTATCGGGAGTTCCGTCCCATCGATCCGCGCGTTATGCGCGTGATCGATGGGACTCTCTACGGCCAGAGAGCGTTGTCTGAGACCGTTTTCTCGGTGATCAAGCGCACGCTCGGTGACGCCGTGCGTGCGCGAAGCTGGTACCGTGTGCTTCGTGAAATCACCCTGACGTGTGCCGTCTACAACATCAACCGTGCTGTGAGCTAGGGAAATCCAACGCCGTATGGCGATTCACCACGGCAGTTTCAATCGAATCATTGGGTTAACAGGGCTACGGTTGCAGGCGAGTTGCGGCGTCGCCGTTCGCGGTCTCTCGAGGCCGGCGGCTCGTCGAGGTAGACGAGGACGTCAATCGTGAAGAGACCATGATTGACTGTACAGTACTTCACAAAGCTACTTGCTGAGATCTGAGTTGAGTGCGAGAGCCACAACTAACTAGTAAGATCGTATGAAGGATGTCTGCTTGCGGATGGTGTGTCTAAAACCAACAATCAGACGGTTCCATACACGAAGACCAGTTTCTTAATTTCCTCATCAATCAGCTTAACAAGGAAGCTGCACTCCGTCTCGGTGAGAACGCCCAATACGATGCTGAAGACATCTATGAGGTTTCGTCGGTCTCGGCATTCTATGCGAACAGCGAAGACGCACCCGAAACCTGAGAACGGATTCTTGAGGAACTCTATTCTCGGCTGTAGCTTCCTCGCGGTCAATCTTGCGTCCGGGCTTCTTCTGCGATGTCCGCAAACCGTTGGGTGAACTGTGGAACATCGTCATCCGCTACAATTTCATCATACGTCTTCCAATGTACCGCGGCGACTTCGTCTTCGTCTCTGACGTGCGCATTTCCTCCAGCGTAGCTACATAGCATCACGACGTTAAGACAGAGCGTATCGTCATTTATTTCGAATGTATTACTATGGATGAAATTGATATCGGTTATTGTTATTCCAACTTCTTCGAGGACTTCTCGACGAACTGTGTCTGTAAGGACTTCTTGTTCGAATGGCTCCGCTTCGACTGTTCCACCAGGAAATGCTAATTCTCCGCTCGCATGTTCTTCATCACTGCCACGCTCAATCAGCAAATACTGATCGTCTTTATGGACAACACCATCCGTATTAATAACATAAGCCGGTTTATCCATATTTTATTTTTGAGATTAGTATCACATAAACCAAATGATCTCTTGTTAGCTCTTATTTAGATTTTATTAATTTATAACGAGTGGGGTGGATTCTGAAAACCTGAACAAATTCACATGGTCCCCGGATATTGTGTGGATTGTGTTCGGTAGAGTGGGGGAGATTGACATCGAACAGGGTAATGTGGTTTAGTATTTGGTCTGTTTCACTGAGGTATCTGTAAATCAGAACCGTTCGGTGTCGAACCTGTACGTTGACCAGTGTAGTTGGGCGTGTTTAGAACTTCGAAATCTTGCAGGTTAGCGCTTGAGTGTGGATTCGATGTTTTTGACGGCGGCTTTGAGCGCGTTCGCGGAATTGACCGAACCAGATTCGCGCTCGCAGCGTGTCGCCGTAGCGTCGTTACAGCGAGTGGGTGACTGACTCGACGAGCGACCTGCGGTGGTACGTCTCGTCGTCAAATCGTTCTTCAATCCGGTTCGATTTTCTCTTCAACTTCCGATGGCAATCCGTCTCCGTCATCTGACACTGCCATGCACCCATTTGTAGCATGAGTTGATATATAGCATAGTTCAGAGTCGGCGTTCGACAGTTACCGAATCGCGTTCGGCAACCACCGAATAGGCATTTGTTGAATAAACAACTCTTTGATTGTTAAGTCTAATCCCACCGATGGGTAACTTAATGCTCGAACCAACTGAAAGCGTCGGCGAGCTCCTCCCATATCGACTCACGCCGCAACTGCCGGGCGCGGTCCTCGGAGAGGTAGTTCTGGAGCACGACCTCGGGTCGCTGCTGCCCTGCTCGGCCGCTTGTCCTCCAGGCCGGCGATCACCACCTCCAGTGTCTCGGAGTAACGGTCGTACCAGAACCGTCGGCACAGCTGTGGTGACGGCCGCTCTCCCTCGATGCGTTCCGGCAGATCCGCATCGTCGGAGACCTCCTAGAACCGCCACCAGATAGTCTGTCGGGAGATGTGCTCGCTGTTCGACTGCGTCGACGGGACAGATACCCCGACCACTCGTCCTGCCCCCTCATCTGGACGAGACGCTCCTCAAGGATGTCGATTCCGTAGAGGATACTCACCAACCACGGCCGTTCTTGCGCTCATCGAACTCGACACGTGGCGTGTCCTCGGTCGTGCCCTCAATCTGGTTGATGTGGAGGGCGGCGACCTCGTTCGCACGCAGGCTCCAGCCAGCAGCGCGACCACGAGCAACTCCTGCTCGAGACCGTCAGCCGGGAAAGTATCCCTCGATTTCACTGACTACCAGCCGGGGACCTACCGATTCGCCGCGATCAACTCTGATGATGACAGCGTCACCAACGAAATAGAGCAGGAGTTTACCCCGAACCTCCAGCTCGTTGAGTGGAAAACAGCAACCGAGACAGGCGCTCACACGCCTGAAAACGAAGTGGGTATCGCCAGCCCGGTATTGACTGTCGAAAATACTGGAACCGCGCCGGATCAACTAAACTGGGTTGGGTACGAATCCGAAACGTACACTGCAGAGTGG
Organism: Haloarcula sp. CBA1131; assembly: GCF_008728975.1. NCBI lineage: Archaea > Methanobacteriati > Methanobacteriota > Halobacteria > Halobacteriales > Haloarculaceae > Haloarcula > Haloarcula sp. CBA1131. Next base: position 618,580 of record NZ_RPCY01000004.1, on the reverse strand, counting down.
TATCCCCCGGGAGAAGAAGACGAGACCACGAGTATACCCCATGCTTGGTCGCCGGAAAGTCAACAAGAGTATCTGAGTAAACCACCCTCATTTAACAGTGGCGTAGAAGTGCCGGTAACACTCCAGCCAGGTGAAAGCCGACAATTTGTTGAAAAACGGGGGTCCTCTCTATTGGACTACGTTCGCCAAACTCTTATGATTTTCAAGATGAGGAAACGGCAGGTTGGTCAGTTCAGCAGGGGCTTGAGTACAACGTTACGATCTCAATTGCGACGAAGTACAGCGGTCTGAACTCCAAGACGAAGACTGTTGTTTGGAAACAAGTCGCTGAGGTCGAGTCGTTGGAAGAACAGCCAGAAAGTGCGTCCATCGTCACAAAAGACTCGAAGAATAGCAGTTCGTAACTTCTCCAAGGCTTTGGTATTTTCGAGCATACGCTGATAGAAACTGTGGGTGTTTCTTATTAGAGGGGCTAAAACTACGGAATTGGGCTAGACAGCGGGCGTCGATGAGGATAGCGAATTGGGGCTAGATCTCATCGCCGACGGGAATCCCGCTGACGAGGCTCCTAACTGAGCTAACCAACCTTTGGGGTTCTTGGCCGTTTTGTTGGTTAGTCTACTCACTGGAGATGATATCGTTTGCTTCGTCACGAGTCCGTTTCGCAGCCTCCTGAGCGTAGCCTTCGTGGGTTGTCTCGATGGATTTGTGACGCAGCACGTCCTGTGCCAGCTGTGGATTCTCGCGATAGATCTCCCGCCCGAGGCCACGGCGGGCACCGTGTGGCTTCAGTGGCTCCTCGAAGTCGTACTCAGACTACTCGCACAAGTCTGCGAGGATGTTCCGGGCCGACTGCGTGGTGATCGACGGCGTGGGATCAAGCGCTTTCGCAGCGTTGTCGAGTCTGGGGAAGACGGCCTCATTCTCGTCAGGTTCTCGAAGTTGCTTCCAGCGCCGGAGCGGGCGAAGCGCGTCGTCAAGGATCGGCGCAGATTCTCGGGTGCGGTTCTTTCCGAACACCTGCATTGTGCCAGCCTCTAGATCGGCATGACGCCACCGGAGGCCGTTGCGTTCCTCATCATCAGAAACAGCGACGAGCTCCGCGCTGCGAGCACCGGAGTAGGCGAGCAGGAAGACGAGTGCCTGGTCACGGTAGGCCGCCGTGCGATCGACGTCATCGCTTTCGCCGGCCTTGTCGACGCGGGCGGTCGCAGTAGCGTAGATAGCATCGCGGTCGCGTGTCGTCCAGTACTGCTGGTCTGTTTCAGTCTCGTCTTCGAGAGCGGGCACGCGAGATCCGTCGCGATGAATTATTGTAGACTTTAGATCTAAAATCGCGGTCAGTGATAGCGTTCCGTTTTCGCTAGCGAGAGACCGAGCTGGTCGGCGACTTCCTCACACTGCTGGCCCTCGTGTCCGCACTGCTTGGGTGGTTCCGTGACGGCCATGAAAACGCCACCTGAGTCGAGTTCTTCGACGTAGTAGGCCGGTGCCGACAGGACTTGCTCGCGACCGATTGCCTCAAGCGTTTCCGGACGGAAGACGTTGTACTCGTACAGCGGTGGTTTGGTCCTCGTCGCAAGGTCTTCGACCGTCTCATCTTCGCCGATAGCGAGGCCACCGCGGCGGCCAAAGCCCCATTGTGGATCGAGGATGTCTGCTGCCTTTGCGTGAATTTCCGCAAACCCTCGTCGGCGCTGTTTCACTCTGTCGATGTGGCCGTCGTCGGGGTTCTGGAGCGCGTAGATCCACGTCGTAAATTCTAAGTATGGCGTCGACTGGTGGGAGGGAAAGCCTAAACCGGTTCTATCAAATCCCAAATTGAGCTCATACCCGTCCATCCAGACTTCGACTGAGCAGGATTCAGCGGAAGTTAATACTTTGACTGCCTCTTCAGCGCCGGCACAGACGTATTTTTCTTCACCGTGGTCGGTATATGATATACTAAATTTATCGGCCTCGTATTCCGGACCTGAGTTTCGTGGTACTGCATCGAACAGTAATTCGTATGTTTCCACTGATGGCTCTTCATTGAATATATATGCTACTTCTATCCAGTCATAGTCCTCCATTGTCTCTATGATGTAATTACAGTTCCTGTGTTCTCATTAACAACCTTGATTGTGACCTTTGCTGTATCCCATCTATCACTACTCGACACTATGCCTTCCCATTTCTTGATTTTTGATTTCACCATACTCTTCTTGCCTACACAGGTAGCACGAACTTCAAGCGTATTCCCATCAAAGTCGATTTCTTGGTGATCGCGCATTGTACGTAGCTTCTTTTCGAATTGACCTTCCACTTTTGGGCCTTTATATCCAAACGAGGACTTCGATTCGATTATTTTCCCGGATTTCAGTTGGATGTCTAGCTCACCTTTAATATCGTTGCCGTCTTTGAGTTCGACACTCATTTTACGGATATTCTCTGACCCGATTTCGTCGGCGCGTCGAACTTCTCGCAATGCTCCCTTGACGTTGCCTGGATCCCCGGCGTTCCCGCGCGCACCTGCATCCACAAAGTCATCGACGGGACCGCTATTCAGACCATCGACACCTTCCAGATTGTCGGCATTGCCTCGTTCGAGATTGCGAGCTGCAGCCGTGCGGAACTCGTCAGCACGGTCGATATCCAAGTCGAGTACCCGTTGGAGCCCGTCGCCGTCTAACTCGTCAACGAGCTTGACGCCAGCACCGTCAGTCTCAGCAATGAGTTTCTTGGCCCGTCGCTGCTAAGTGCTGTCGAGGTTATCGACCTTTTTGACGGCCCTATCGATCTGGTCGAAGGAGTCGACGCTGTCGTCATCAGCCGCGCGAGCGACGGCTCCGCCGTCGGCGGGTCGCTCTGTGCCTCAGACAGTGTATGCACCCAGTTCCAGACTGCACCGTGAGAGCGATCGACACCCAACAATTCTAAGATAGCGACCGTCTCCCTGATCGACAGCCCCGCCGAGTGGAGACGCACCCCAAACCGCCGGACGGGTGTCGGGGTGCGCTCATTCTCCCAAACGTCTTGACCGTCCGTTTCCAACGTTTCGCTGAGCAGGTCTGCGAGTGTCATGAACACCTCTCGCTATGGCCTGCTCACTTCTCAATCTCTCAACTAGACAGTGCCGTGAACACTGTCTTGTCAGTGTCCAAATATAATTCAAAATATCACACATACCACTAAGCGGTTCCAATTACAAGTTTTACTCTGGTTGTATTTTCCATCTATCTTGAGTATCTTTGATAAAGATTGTTTCCTTCTCAGGATAAATCACTCTAACAGATGTTCCGTTATCATATTTGTCATCCGGTAACCCCTTACCAAGGTATAGTTGTACTTTCTCGTCAGGAGAACTTCCTCGCACCGAGGTAGCGAGAGCGTTCAGTTCTGCACCTATGTACTCTAATTTGATATCAACCCCGCCAGAATCCATCCATTGGAAATTCTCAAGTACCCACTCGATTGCGTGCCGCTCTTGCAACGAACTACACGCGGGGACCTCCTGCTCTGATGTATGTCGACCGTCCGAACCTTCGGATATCAGTAATTCTATTTCAGCCGGCTCAATACTGTCATATAATCTAAATACCGCGGTTTCCAGACGGTCGTGATCAATTTTCGAGAAGGGTGTGGTTTCCGGTTGTGAGGAGTTGGGCCCGTCCTTCAGGAGCCAGTGATCCGAGTGGCCGATGATACTCACTTTTTCTACTCGGGTAGGTCTATGAGTCTTTACCTGGCCAACTGTAATCTCAAGAGGTGTACACGGACCATCTGAATCTTTTTTGTCTTTATTTTTGATTAGTGAACTCCCGTCCGATTCGGGGAAATAATGGACGCCATCTGAGAGAGTGATACGCGTGCTTTCTGCTATTCTGACCCAACCCAATCGACGAGTGTCAACGTCTTCAACGGCCTTGCTGATTGTCTCCGCGATCTCATCGGCAGTCAGTCCATCTGAGTCTGTTAGTTTCCGTTCGCAATTCCCGTTCCGGCCAGAATCAACTATTCCAAATTCGACTGCAGTCGGGCGGACGAGATATCTGAACGAATCCAAGACATTTGTAGTCGTGCTTATTAGACGGTTGGACTGTCGTTTATTCTGTAGGTGCCCAATCGGTGTCTCGAATGTTATATCGAAGAGCGAACTGTCGTACGTGATGTAGTCGTAGCCTTTAGTTCCCATTGTTCACCTCCCGGTATGCATTTCGGATGGAGAATTCTCCGTTATCAACGACTTCGCCGTCATCATTGATTATCTTTACCGTCATGTCAGGGTTATCCCAACCAGATAAGCTCTTAGGCAATCTATTGATGTCTTCGCCGTTGCGCTTTGCTCTGATTAGTTCTTTGAACGATTCTTTCGGCGTGTCAGTTCCCGTAGTAGTCGGGTTGAAGTCGTCAGGGAGGTCGCCCTCAGCACCTACTTCAACGACTTGGTCATGGTCTCTCGATATTCCGTTGAATGAGCCATCAGCCTTGTGTATTCTGTCCTTCAATTCCAACCCACCTTTGAGGTCCCCTTTGACATTCTTTTGCTCCAGATACAGTGGTTTGGGGTTGCTTCCCCTATTAACAAGCAAATCTGGTCCCCCCTGTCCACTAGTTGCTGGCTCTACAGTCACATCTCCGTGCTTCTCGGCATAGTATTTCGTTCGACTGGCTTCGAATTTTTGACCGCGAATCTGGCTAGCTTTGGGGTCCTCAATCGTTTCCTCCACTACCCTTTCCGGATTCTTGATGTCTATATCATCATTGCCTTTCAATTTCTGTATATCTCGGACATCCTGGGCATACTGTGCGACATCTTCAGATGTGATTGGAGAATCCGTATCACTCGATTGCCGGACAAGAGCGTTTCGCCACTGCCTCATGTCGGCGCCCTGCAAATCAGCCTCAACGAACGAATCCAGCGCGTCCCCATCTGCCTGGTCTAGCTCGTCGATAAGCCTGACTCCGGCTTCATCAGTATCGTCGACTAGGTCTCGGGCTCGCTCTGCAGGTTCCCCATCGAGCTCACTGATACGGTTGTCGACTCGAGTAACCATCGCCGAATCCACACTGTCGTCAGCCAGGAGGTCGGCTTTCGTTCGGTCGTACCCGTCGATACCCCCGTCAGCTACCGCCCGCTGGACGGTATCGTCGTCGGCTTCGGCGAGGAATTCCGTGCCGTCGTCTCCGGTTGCAGCAAGGACGTCGTCAGCACCGTCTTTGCCGCTCGCGTCGAGGTTGTCGTAGCGCTTGACGGCGGTGGCGAGTTCGTTGCTGGAGACCTCACCTTGCCGGTGTGCCTTCACGAACCGGCGTTGGGTCGCAGCATCGTCCATCTTTAACAGAGCGTCTGCCGCCCGCCGGTCGGTGTCAGCGAGATCGTTCAGCGTCTTGCGCCCACTCGGCCCGGCGTTTCGGAACAGATCGGCACTCTTCGTCGCCGGTGCATCAACATCGGTTTTGCTGAGGTATCGTTTTGTCTTCGGATCAAGCTCGTCGAACTGCTCGGTGACCTGCTTGCGCTTCGGGCCCGGCATGTTGTTGAGCTTGGCGCTCAGTGTGCCCGTCCGGACGTTCGTATTTGGCAGCGTTTCATCGATTTTGCCTGCCTGTCGGAGGATACCGGGCCGCACTCCATTTGGAACACGGGATGGAATCGCCGAATCGACCGCGTTGACGACACGCTGCAGTCTGCGGGAGTAGCTGACTGCTTGAACACCGAGCGATGAACCACGAGTTACTGCTGCTGGGAGGACGATTCCAGTTGAGTATCCAAGCGACCATGCCCCACCGAATGTATTGTAGTGTTTTTCACCCCGGTCGAATGGATTCCGGGTTTCATGTTGCTGGCGGGTCTGGTCGGCCATCATTCCGGGCATTTTGGAGACAATCGCCGGGTTCGATTTGACCGTCTGTCCGAGCTGATGCATTTGCTCGGCATACTGCAGCGGGTGAGCGACCATTTCGACTATGCCGACGACTGATTCTTTCCCAACCGTAGTGCCCGCTGAGACGTACCCCATGAAGGAGATGAAGCCACGCTCTGAAGCTACAGTGGGCAGCTTCTCATACTCGCGAGCGGCCTGACCGTAGGTGTCTGGGCCACTGATGGTTTGCCGTTTGCTGTTTCCGTGAATATCGGTCGTCTCGATGTCAACCGTGGTGGGTGAGAAGAATTTTCCGGTCCCTGTGATGATCGTCCCCACCGCCCCCCGGTCCACGTTGAAGGTCCGGTCAGGGTATGTCCCCGCTTCTTCATTGACTTCCGTAACCTGAATCTGGCGCTTTCCGTTTTTGTAGATATTGATAGTGGTGTACCCACTGTCATCTACGACGCTGAATGAGACGGTATAGCTGGTTCCTTGAGCGTTGTTCGTCTTTACCGAGAGTGGATAGACGACTGGCGCAGAGTGATCATGAATCGCTGGGTCAGACCCTTCCTGTAGTTCCTTCTTATCAGGGATAGTATCGCCGTCAGAATCACGCTGTCTCGGGTCAATCCCACTCTGGTGTTCTAGCAAGTCATCTACGCCATCTTCGTCTGTATCCTTGTACAGCGGATCAGACGAGACTGTGACTTCCGTCAACTTATTAACTGAATCCCGACTCTCGTCTTTTGTTGCATTCTCATATCGCTCACCTTGGTCAGGACTTGTAGCTAAGTGTGCATTCCAACCTTCTTGTTCAGTTTTATCGGAGAGTCCGTCCCCGTCGGTGTCGACGGCGGTCGGGTCGCTATTGAGTCGATAATAGGACTGCTCATAAGTACCGGACTCGTTCTCTATTGAGAGGCGAATCCAGTCTCCGATCTCCTCACCGTCCGGTACCCCATCGCCATCAGTATCCGGGTCAGTTGGGTCCGTTCGAATTATCTCACCAGTCCCGGTTTTGAAGCCTCGCTCGATATGATCAGGCACCCCGTCACCGTCGGTATCCTGCTGGAGGCTAAGCCCTACGCGATCGATATATATTCTGGCGAAACCGTTCGTTTCGATGGAGAGTGTGGGTGTGCCCTGGCTCGGTGTCACAGTCGTATTTGCCCAGCTAAACGCACTCTCACCGCTGGTCTCGTTCGAGGCGACGATGGTGGACTCGTCTCTTGAGTTGACTTTGATAGAGGCTGTTCCGTTGTCAATCAGTGTTTGATACCTGACGGAAGCGGGGGTCCGCTGTGAGGCTAGTGAGGCAAACGAGCGCGTGATACTGCTCGTTTGGGCGTTGTAACCGAACGCACCAGGTGGGAGACAGTTCGAGTTACAGGGATTCAACGTATCCACGTCGCCGACGACTTGTCCAGAACCATCGGCGTTGAGATTTCTGTTTAGTGTGGCACCGATTGGGCCACCCTCTTGGCCCCACCAGTTTCCTTGCGCTTGGATTGGTGGCTCATTTGTATTTCTGATTGCCAGGCCGTTTCGCTGGAACACGGAATCGGTGATCGTTGGCTGCCCGGCTACAGTCGTCGGTCCTGGAACTGATCTGCCGCTGACGACACCGGTGGATGTATTCCGAATTGTCACGTGGCGCGCGTTTGATTCAACGATGTTCAATCCAGTACGAGCGCCATCGACTCGAACATGCTCTAGATCCCAGTCACTCCCCCCAATACCTACCCCGCCACCGCTGATATCGATGTTAGTTGCGGCGAAGTCCAACCGATCTACGTCTTCCGGCGACGAAGTTCCATCACTGATTCGTCTGAGGGCATAGTTCGTGTTGTTGAACGTACTATCTCGAATCTGGAACGTGTTCTCCGACCCGGTGAGATAAATACCACTGTCAGACGCGTTCCTGACAGCTATATTATTAGTAGTTACCCTTGAACCAGTGGACCGCAACACAACTCCATTTTGTACATCTTCAAATAGGACATTTGAAATTCGGGTGTCAGCACGAGAACCGTTCTGGCTAAGCCTGATTGCACCGCCGTTGTACTCGCTGAATTGGCTATTGCTAACGGACCATGAGGAGTCGGTTCCACGAGCAATAATACCAGCGTAGTCACCGGAAAACGTGGAATTCGAGACCGACCAGATGCCATCCCCACTTGCTGTGATACCGGTCCCATTGTGCACGACAATTCGATGAGCCTCCCAATCATTGGAGACGTCTACCGCGGAGATTGCGGTGTTTCCGCCCGACAGTTCGACCGATTCTATTGCCCACCTGCCGAGGGAACTGTCAGCTTCTATCGGCGCGCGATTTGTAGAGCTACGTATCGAAACGTTACGCAGTTCCGTCGGCCCGGACGATGCGGTTGATACGAGCCCACCTCTACTGCCAGCAATGGAAGTACCCCGAAGACTCCAAGTACCGGACTTTCTCGACGCGTCTATCCGGCCATCCACCGTTGAACTCGTGAAATTCCATTGCCCGGTGGTCATCTCTGCGGCAATGCTGTTCTGTGTGTATGTCTGACTGATATCCCAGGCCCCCCTGCTATCTGCCGCATCGATTGACGGTATCAGATTGCCGGCGAGCGGATTCGCCAGAGAAACGTTCTGCAGCGACCAGCTACCATAACTGGCGGAGGCATTGAGCGCTGTATCGCTGGCGTTTGTGACTTTGACGGTCGTTAATTGCCAGTCACCACTCGAACCGGCGGCAGCTATTCCGTCGCTATCGATACTCGTACCTTGGGCAATGCCATCGGCGTTCGCATCCACGGACACGTTCGCAAGCGTCCAGTCACCGTTACTGTCGGTTGCGCTAATACCACCGTTTTCAGCTGATATGTTTGCTCTACGCAGTGACCACGTACCGGATGACTCCGACGCGAGTACTGCTGGACCAGCGCTGAAATTCTGAACTAATTCAACATTTTGCAGCGACCAGTCGCCGGTGGTACGGCGGGCGTTTATCGGTGCGACGTTGACCGAAATCCTCGTTGCGTTCAGAGAAATATCACCGAGCGAATCCTTTGCGAACAGTCCGTATCGGTTAGCATCGATAGCGACATGATCCAAGGAAACGCTTGCCGTGGAAGGATTTAATTCGATACCGTCGTTATGCTCGGATTCAATTGTCGTGTTAGAGAGCGAAAGCGAGTCAGAAATGCCACGTGCTCTAACCTGACTGTTCAACTTACTGGACGAGACCGAGACCGACGAAGCAGACCTCATGTCGATACTCGGGCCCAGCGTGTCCGTAATCGTCGTCGAACGGATATCCCAGCGTCCGTACGTATACCGTGCGGATATCCCTTCAGTATATTTTCCTGTGATTGCTACGTTAGCGAGTGTGACATCGCCACTGGCTCCCTGCGCCCAGATTGCCTCGTCTTGTGGATCAATTCGTTCCCACGCCCTCCCATCCGGCATATACTCCTGCGTCCCAGCGTAATCAAGTACCCCGTTGATATGGACCCTGTTGAGGACCCAGTCGCCACGTGCCCTACTGAGGTAGAGCCCGGCAGTATCGCGAACCGTAACCGACCGCAGAGTTACGTTTGCGCTGGAGTACGCCGCAAAGATACCCTCTTCAGCGGAGTTGGAAATGAGTGTTCGGTTTATATCCCAGTATCCCGAAGCGCCTGACATCCAGACTGCAGCTCCAGTATTGCCAGTTTTACCAGTGTCATTGATATACACTTGATTGAGAGTCCAGTTACCGGACGCTGCGCGAGCGAGGATGCCCATGAAATCCGTCCGGTCGACCTCGACACGACTTAGATGCCAGTCGGCAGACGATTCGCTCGCGCGGATGCCCGTTTGCCCCCCAGTTGTATAACGACCGATGTCCGGTATTGTGGTTCGTCGAATGTCCCATGATCCCGACGACCCGTACGCATCGATACCGGTACGGAACACATTCGAATTGGTTATCGACCAGTTGGCAGCGGAATTCTCTGCTGCGATACCGCTGATACGTGAGTTGTTTATATCCCAGTTGCCGCTGCTGTTCCGTGCGTACAGTCCCTGATTCGCGATAGCGCCAGGTTGGACGGCAATAGAATCAGTTATCGACCAGTTACCCCGTGCGTTATTGGCGAAAATACGATCGATATCTGTCGAAACTACGTTCCACGACGACGAACTGTGGCTAGCGGCGAGCCGTCCGATACGAGCGTTTTCGACTGTAATCTCAGCCGCCGAACCGTTGTGTTTCAGTTCCTCAGAATAAAGGTTTTGGAGCCTGACCGACCCGTTTATCTCAGCATCGATGGTTATTGAGGAGAACCGTGTCGCGGTCGTGCCGTACGTTTCGGGCCCGCGACCGACTATCGTCAGCGGCTTATCTATAGTGAGCGAGCCCGACCCCGTCCTGTTGACGTAAATGATATCGCCCGGCTCAGAAGCGTTAATAGCATCTTGAGTCGAATTGAAGTTCGTAGGTTCCCGTGGGTCCGCCGACTGTAGAGCAGGGGCTCCGGTTGGCTGTCTGAGCGAGTGGAACCGCCCTGTCCCCCGCGGCGGCGCACTGAGAGATGCCATCCGAATACACCTCTCGTCGGGATTCGTCTCGATAGTGGTGTTATTGACCGCCGGTTTCGTTACGTTTGCTGCGATAGTCACGTTATCCAGGGCAGCCACACTGTCGGGGTACGTGGCGTTCTCTGAGATCGTCATATTCCCGAGTACAGTAATGGATGCTGGAACTGAGACGTTCGCGGCAACAGTAACGTTTGATAAGACTGTTACATTTGCTCCAATCGTGACGTTCTCGCTGATATACGTGTTCTCAACTGGGTTGGAGGAGTTCCCACCAATCGTTGCTCCTGGAGGAACCTCGACGCCTGCAGGGATAAAAATCGGATTAGTGATGGGTCTTGCTGTTTCACGACTCTCAGGACATCTGTCCCGTCCACTGTCGTCAGTCTCCGTCTGGTTTCGCCGAATGAAAAAGTCAGGATTTTCGGGTTCGTAGTTACCACTGGATGGCCCAACATCGCCACGTGTCCCGAGGCTCATGTTAGCCAAATAGCTCCGGTTCGCCGGTTCGTGTCCCACCGAGGTCACCGGGCCCAGCGAACGCGGGGCTTCGACATCAGCAACACTACTTGTGATATTACTCCCGGCGGATATTTCACTCCGGTTTTCGGGTTCGTCGTAGCCCGCGTCTTCGAGGCGAGCTGGATAGGCTCCAATCGGTTCCTTGTCCTGCGGTGAACCAACCCTGACCGAACCGTCCATTACCTCCACCGACCCGTTTGCATTCCAGTCCGAGAGCGAGTCAGTGCTATTGAACTCGTACGTCGATGACGGATTGCCGCCCACCCTATATCTCTCGATAGTCTCGTTTTGAACGAGTACGGTGTATGTCGAAAAGTGGGGTGTCTCGGCAGAAATTGTGTTATTCGCTGCATCAACCGTCGAGTTCAGCGAGATGTACGTCTGGAGGGTCCGATTATAACGGGCCACTGAAAGCGCCGACTCGGTCCGATTGCCAAGTTTTGACTCGTTGTATTGGAACGTGATTGTCGCGTTCTCGAACGAGTTATTGGTGGTAATGTCAACGACAGGGGCGACACGTTGTTCGTTGAGCGCGTCAGACGCCGCGATAGGATTGGTAGCCTCGCTGACCGAGATACCGTCCGCTTGGTTTCCGTTCCCCGTAACCGATATATTTAGATCGAAACCGTCGCTTGCGGTTGCCGTCTCGAAGGTCTCGTTCCCGTCGAGAACGCCGTCGCCGTCCGAATCGTTGTCCAGCGGGTCGGTTCCGATGGCGAGTTCCTCGTCGTCGTCCAGTCCGTCGGCGTCCGTGTCCGGCAGCGTCGGGTCCGTCCCCAGCTCGATTTCGCGACTGTCGTTCAGCGACTCGCCGTCGGTGTCGGGTCGGTCGACGAGCGTCCCGCGCTGGGCCTCCTCACCGTTGGTCAGTCCATCACCGTCGAGGTCGCCCGAAGCGTCGCTCGTGCCGTCACCGTCCGTGTCGGCGTCGAGCGGGTCGAACTGGTCGTTCCGGTATTCGAAGCCGTCTGAGAGCCCGTCACCGTCCGTGTCGCTCACGAACGGGTCCGTATCGATGGTGTACTCCACGTAGGTCCCCAGCGTGTCCTGGTCGAAGTCCTCCATCCCATCGATGACGTCGTTGTCCGCTTCGGTGTAGTTCGTCAGAGGGGACTCGCTATCGTTGTCGGCGGGGTCGGTCTTTGTGACGTTGCGCTCGTAGCTATCGGGGAGCCCGTCGTTGTCACGATCGTTGTCCAGATAGTCCGGCATCCCGTCGCCGTCGCTGTCGGCGGTGCCCTCCGTCCCGTCGGGGGCCCCGTCGCCGTCGGCGTCGGTGTCGAGCCAGTTGACCGTCTCGTCGAAGTCGACGTCGTGGCTGTAGTTCTGGCCGTCAAGCGCTTCGGTCCGGGTGGTGATGCCGTCGCCGTCGTCGTCGGTGTCGCGGTAGTTGGGCGTCCCGTCACCGTCAGTGTCTTTGGTCCCTTCGCGGATGTCAGGGATACGGTCGCCGTCGCTGTCCGCGTCACGGGCATCGATGATGCCGTCGCTGTCCGTGTCGATGGGCTTACCGCCGTTGGTTTCGGTCCAATCGCCGATTCCGTCGCTGTCGGTATCGGTGTCGAATGCGTTGGTGCCGAGCGCGATTTCGACGGTATTGTTGAGTCCGTCGCCGTCAGCGTCGGTCTCGGTCGGATTGACAGCCTGAACGTAGAGCCACTGGCCGTCGCTGACCGTGACTCGTCCGTCACCAGTGAAGTCGAAACTCGAACTGTAGTTCTGGACGGAGGCGTTCGTGAGATGAGCAAGCAACGCCTGGCTGTCGACGACGTCGAAGCTGCCATCACCGTTGACGTCCTCGAAGCGTCCATCACCGTTCGGGTCGGTCGGGCCCGCCGAGCCGACGACCGGGTCAGGTGTCACAGCCGTGTTTCCGGCGCCAGTGCCGATGCCGGTGTTACCCGCGCCCGTACCGGTGTTGCCTGCATTGCCGGCCTGTGTGAGTGCGCCGGCCGGAACCGCTGCGACGACTGGGCTGGTGACGAGCAATACGGTCAGGATGACCGCCAACAGCGGCCGTGCCTGCTCACTTACGAGTTCGATACCCTCACGAGTACGACTGTGACCTCTAGACATGAAGTATTCCAGTATTAATTCAAAGATTACTTCCGGTTTATTTAATACTGTGGATGTCGGGTTCGATAATATCGATGCAACTCGCTCGTCTCATGAGGGTAGTATTGGTTAGCGCTGCGCTGATTGGGAGTACTGCTGTCGTTTCTGGTGCCGGCGGGACAGAGGTTCGACTTTCGCCGGCTGCAGAGAGCGTTGATTCGGGCGCAACCGTCGAGTACGAGCTGGTGGTGGCCGAGGCCAGCGGTGGTGTCGGTACGTTCAACGCGACAGTGTCGCTCAACGACAGCAGCGTCGCGACCATCGAGAGCGTCAGGTATGCCGACAGCCCAGCGTACGCCAAGCAGCCCGACGGCGGGGCGTCAGTGCAGTTGGCGGCGACGGGAATGAACACGCTCCAGAGCGGCCCAGTGGAACTCGCGACTGTCACTGTCCAAGCCGAGAATTCCGGAACTGTCGGGCTCTCCGTGAGTGTCGCGGCGCTGGGTGACGAGAACGGCAGTGCCTACTCGGTCACCGGAACAGAAGGGCGCGTCCTCACCGTCGAAGGCCAAACCGACGATGCGAATGGGTCGACACCAACGCCGACGGAAACAGCCACACCAACACCAACGGACACGTCAACGCCTACGCCGACTGCAACAGAAACTCCTACCGAGGAAGACTCGTCGAGTTCCGGCGGTAGTAACAGTGATGATGGTGATGACAATGACGATGATACCGATTCCGGCAGCGGTGACTCCAGTGACACAGTAACAGCGACGGACACACCGACAGGAACGGAAACAACGCCGAGTGACACCCCAACAACAACGGCCACGGAAACTGAACACTCGACCGAGACAGACACCAAGCAATCAACCTCAACCCAGACCAGCAGTGGTGGGCCAGCAATCACACCGTCTCAGACCGCGGCCACAGACACTGTCGAGCCGTCTGGCGGCTCACCCACGCATCTGCTTATTGTCGGGAGCATGATCGTCGCTGTTCTCGGTGGGATCATCATCTATCGTCGGTTGTAGAAGCGAGTCCAAGACACACGACACGTTCTCACCTCGCTGACCGGCTCAATTGGGGGTCGTCTGTCGCTTCCTTGTGAAGAGTTGTCGGCAACCTACTCACCGCCGATGATATCGTTCGCTTCGTCACGCGTGCGTTTTGCGGCCTCCTGAGCGTAGCCTTCGTGGGTTGTCTCGATAGACTTGTGCCGGAGTACGTCCTGTGCCAGCTGTGGATTCTCGCGATAAATCTCCCGCCCGAGGCCACGACGGGCGCCGTGTGGCTTTAGTGGTTCCTCAAACTCATAGTCGGCCCACTCACAGAGATCGGCGAGGATATTTCGAGCCGACTGTGTGGTGATCGACGGTGTCGGGTCAAGTGCTTTCGCAGCGTTGTCGAGTCTGGGGAAGACGGCCTCATTCTCGTCGGGCTCTCGGAGTTGCTTCCAGCGCCGGAGCGGGCGAAGCGCGTCGTCAAGGATCGGCGCAGATTCTCGGGTTCGGTTCTTGCCGAACACCTGCATTGTACCGGCTTCGAGGTTGACGTGTCGCCACCGCAGACCATTCCGTTCTTCATCATCAGAGACAGCAACCAGTTCCGCGCTGCGGGCTCCTGAGTACGCGAGCAAGAAGACGAGTGCTTGGTCGCGGTAGGCCGCCGTGCGGTCGATATCGTCGCTCTCGCCGGCCTTGTCGACGCGAGCCGTCGCGGTAGCGCAGATAGCGTCGCGGTCCCGGGCGGTCCAGTACTGCTGGTCTGTTTCGGTCTCATCGGTCGGGAGCGGACCTTCGGCGTGGTTGGTCTTGGCCGGGTTCGTCGGGATCAAGCCCTCATAGACACCCCACGTGAGAAACGAGCGGACATACGCGAAGTACCGACGAGCAGTCTCCGGTGAAATATCGTCTCGGTCATCAGCTCGAGCAAGGTCACGAGCGTATTGCCGACAGAGGTCGTCGTCGATGTCCTCGGGACTGGAGATATTGTGCTGGTCCCGGGACCAAGCTGCGAACTTCCGTAGCACGCTGGCGACGTTTGTTCGGTAGCGCCCGGAGTCGATATCGACCAGTCGTTTCTCGATGGCTGCTTCGAGGGCATCATCCCCGGGAGTAGCGTCGTATGCAGGCGGAAGCCGATCCATGCTTCCCGTACAGCGGCGGCCCGCCTAAAACTGGTGGTGCTTATTACTATAATACAAACCTATCTACAAAACCAGAATATCAACGTTTCAGGCACTCTGTGTGAGAATATTCGGGCTTTCTGTGTCTGATAAAGTCTATGTAGCTATATCAATCTCGCTCAATCTGGAAGTTGAGACTACAGCGGGTTTAGCGGGGCTGTGATGCGTGGTTTCAGCCGAATCAATGAACAGAATCTGCTTCAGATCCCTCTCCAAACGGACATTCTTGTTGAGATGGAAACTAATTCAAGCGATTTCCGATACTCGGGATAGTGTAGCCACTCAGACGCCTCGCTAACCCAGACTGAGTGTCTTTCTACCCGATTCCGGTTTCCTTCTTTAGCAGCGTCAGCGTATTGTCGGCTGTCACAATTGGCGAGTGTTCGTATTCACCGGTCACTTCGACCTGTACGAGTAGATCCACCGCACGCCAAATCGAGTACAGCAGACACGCGAACGCGAAATAGAAGAACCGTAACCCGAAATCCTTTGACGTGGTGGCAGCCATGAACCGCTTGATCGACCTGTAGCCACTCTCGATCTCCCACCGATACCCGTATTCAGTGAGGAAGCTACTACCGCGATTGGACATGAACACCGAGTACTGCCGGTGATCATCATATTTAGAGTCCTCCTTCCGTCGGTAGATCAGCGTTGTCTCGTGCCACTCGTTCTTCCCGAGATGGAGCTTGCGGTCGGTCTCGTATCGGTCTTGACCCCGCTGGAGCAATCGCTTGGCTTGGGCTTTCTCGCTCGTCTGCATCCGTTTCGGGACGACATACGACAGTCCACGCTGGCTAAGCATCTCTAGAATGTGCTGGCTGTCGAACTCCCGATCCATCAACACGTTATCGACGTGGACCAGTTCCTCGGCAGAGTTGAGCAAGTCTTCGACGATTTCCTTACGAGCCTCATCCTTCCGAACTGGTCTCGCATCCAGTACGATTGGGACAGCGTTCCCGACCAGCTGGACTGTCGCCCACTGATAGGCGTACTCATGGGTCTTTTCTTCTGTCCCAATAATCTCGTCTTCATGCCCGGTTCTGTCGCCTGTGAACGGGTCTGCTTCAGTAATATCGATAGCGACGATC
This sequence comes from Haloarcula sp. CBA1131, assembly GCF_008728975.1. Lineage (NCBI taxonomy): Archaea > Methanobacteriati > Methanobacteriota > Halobacteria > Halobacteriales > Haloarculaceae > Haloarcula > Haloarcula sp. CBA1131. The sequence goes on along the minus strand of NZ_RPCY01000004.1, from coordinate 602,309 downwards.
CCTGCTCGGAAGAACTCCCCCGTCTCCGCTGCTTCTTCCAACAATCGATTCACAGCCTTCCGGTACATCTCTCGGACCTGTTCAATCGAGAGGTCACGAATCTGATCGCGATGGCCGTGTCCCAATGGCGTCCTATCCCGAGTCGATTCATAGACGAAACTGCGAGCACCTTCGTTAGCAGCCAGCCCCTCACGAAGTCCGAGATACGTTTGTAAGTCCCAATACGCGTTCTCGTGGATCTCACAGCCATCGCCACGATTCAGTGAGAATGCCGGGAAAACGACGTGACTGATGTGGTCCGTAATTGATTCCGCTTCGTCGAGGAGAGCTTTGTTATCTGGGTCTGATTCCTCTTGTTCATCACCGGAAAATGGAAGCTGACGTTCTGGCTCGCGTGGGACAGCAACGTCCGCGTCCTGAGCTTTGATGAGAATCGTCCGAGCGGCTGCCTCGACTGTTTCACGAAGTTCGGCGGTGAACCGATTATGCCAGCTGCGCCACAGCGTCGACTGATCCGGAACTGTTTCCATCCCCAGTTGTTCACGGAGTTCAGGGTGGTGGGTGAGGCACGTAACGAGTGCTGTCTCATGCGTCCAGCCGTGAATTTCTTTGAACAAGAACACGCGAAACAGGTTCGATATCTCATATTCGGTTGCTCCAGAATATCGGTCGTGTGGTCGAAACTGGAAATACGCTACTGGGTAGTGAGACACGAACTCGTCAACGGAGTGGTGTGCCTGGTGGTCGAACCATATGGAGGCAACGGTCCAGATGTCTTCTTTGAGACCAGCAAGGGAACTCCGGTCGTAGAGTGGCGTTGAATCATATGCTGGCCACTCAGCGTATGATTGAGATGCGATTCGTCGAAAGACACTACGTCGAGAGCTACAACTTACAACCACTACAAGTCCGTTTACTGCTTAGCGCGTATGATAGACTTACCAGTGACATAGTACAATTTCGTTCGATGCCTTCAGGTAACTGCTTGACGTCTTTTTAACAGCGCCAGGGTTTGCCAGGTTGACACACAAATTCGGTCCGCAGTGAGGATGCCCCATCAGAGGAATTCAGACACCCGAGCGGATTGTGAGTTGAGGTTTGGCTGTTTGTTCAGCAAGCGTTTTTTGAACAGACCCAAAGACTCGCTCTCGCACTGACGGTTCGGTCTCGCCGAGGACAACAAAGTCAAAGTCAGAAACACGCGAGAGGACTACATCAAGCCGTTTATCTTTCGTCGATTGTTCCCACTTGATTCGGTCGGGGTCGATACCGAGTTCCGCAAGTCGATCTGCGAGGCCGCGGAGCATATACTCTGTTGCATCATACAGACGTTCATTGTCGTTCGTCGCGGCGTGAAAGAGAAGGAGTTCCACATCACTATCGGCAAACAGGGCTCCAAGGGTAGTGACAATCCGATTGAGATCGGCATTCGGTTTCACCAGAACAAGTCCACGTCTCGTCTCCGACGGCGACGATGTTGTCCCCGGAAGGAGGATTGATTCACACTCGTACTTGTTCGCGGCCCCATCGATTGATTGGTCCTTATCATTTGTAAATACCAATCGAGTCTGCACCGTGGCACCCTCATCGGTAAAACGGAGTGCCACTGTCTCAAGTCGCTCCTGAGCTTCCTCTTCGAACTGATTACGGACTTGGCTGGGGGCCGATTGGTCCGGAATTGGCCAGTATCCCAGAAGGATAACCTCTGATGATTGCACTATCTGAGTGTCCATCTCAGACCGAGATGTTGAATCGGACACATCAATCGGAATCAAGACCCTGTTGAGCGATTCCGGCATAACGTACGAAGATACGCTCCCCAGCGCTTATTTGTGTTTTCCCTGTCACCTCAGTGAGTCCAGTGGCTACATCACGTGGGTAGTTGTGCAACAGGACAGGCCCGACCACGGTTCACAGGCAGTCGAGACGGATGCCACGAGGCTTGACTCCGAGGTGATTGATTAGCCGCCTAGCCGCGCATCAAATTCATGACCTCATCGACCACGTCAGGTTCGACAGCGACGACGTAGCTGCTCCCTGGTGTCAGGGTCGTGTCGGCACGAGCGATTTGCTCACCGTTCGCGTCGGACACGACGAGGGTTCCCTCGGGAAAGCGTACGTCCGAGAGCGCTTTCCCAGCGGCCGGAGCGCCGTCAGCAACGCGAATAAGCATGATATCGAGGGAGCCCGTGACGTCGGCAAGTGTTTGGACATCGCTACCCAAGATTTCGTTGGCCGCCACTCTCGAGCCGGCCCGTTCGGGAAAGACCACCGCGTCGACGAATCGGGTGTAGGCCTCACCGCCTGTGCGGTCAATACGCGCGACCGTCCGGATGTCGGGTGTCAACTCTGCGGCAGCTAAACAGACCGCGAGATTTAATCCTGTTTCACCCGTAAGCGCGGCAATTACGTCCGCTCGCTCAAGGCCTGCCTGTTCGATGATATCCGGATTTGTCGCGTCACCCTGGATAACAGTCGCTATCCATTTATCGGCGATATCCGAGACAATCCGGTCATCGCGTTCGATAATCGTCACGTCGTGACCGCGGTCAGCGAGTATCTCGGCTGTCTGGAAACCGACGCGTCCACCGCCAGCGATGATAATGTCGAGGTCACTAGTCATGGTTAGTCTTCAGCTTCAGGTGTTATTTCAGTGGCGGCAGCCGCCTGTTCGCGGTCCGATTGCCCTTTGACCCGTTTAAGCGCGAAATACACGAGGGCTCCGAGCAGAATCCACGCCATGCTGAGTGCCAACGCCAATGGATCTGTTCGGAGCAGGTACTCCACGAGCACCCCTGTTAGAAGCAGATTGAGCGCGATACCAATCAGTGGTGGTGCCGGGTAGAACGGCATCTCGTACGGCCGGTTCATGTTCGGGCGCTCCCTGCGGAGTCTGATGACGGCGACGTTGACGATAATGAACGACAGCAGGAAAAACAGGCTCGACATGTTGCCAGCACTTTGTGTCGGCAGTGCCACTGACCCGAGCATCACGACTGCGCTGGCGAGGATTGCGACGAACGGCGTCCCGTAGCGGTGGTGAATCTGGCCGATCGACGGGAGCAACTGTCCTTCACGTCCCATCGAGAACGCCACGCGTGACGACGCGATGACGACTGCGTTGAGGGCGGTGAGTGTCGAGAACACGGCCCCGAAAACAATGAGTGCACCACCGTTCTGGATAATCGGTAACCCGGTCGGCATGAACGATGTTGCTGCCGTTGCGATGCCGGCTTCGCCAGCGTCGGCGAGTCCCTCAGCCCCGAGCGTCCCGATGGCGACTGTCACAACGGCCAGATAGACGACAACCGTAACGGCGAGACTGATGAATATCGCCTTGGGGATGTTTTCACGCGGGTTCTGTACCTCCTCGGTGACGGTGGTGATGAGGTCGTATCCCTCGAAGGCGATGAAGGTTAGCCCCATCGCCGGCAGAACCGCGGCCGCCCCGCTGCTCTGTGGAAACAGCGGCTGGAATTCGGCCCCAGAGAACATCGGAGATGTGAGTCCGAACGCGACGAACACCACCAGAATGGAGACTTTGATGATGGTGAAAATCGTCTCGACACTGCCGCTGGCGGCCGTCGAGACGGCGTTGAGCGCCACCAAACCGAGTACCGCCACGAACGCCAGCAGGAAGGCCAGCGGGAGCGCCGCGTCGATGACTGGAACCGCGACAGCCCCCACTTGATCCGGTGGCGGGACCACACCGTAGACGTGCAGCAATTCGAGAAAGTTCGGTGCAAAACCCAGCGCATACAGCGCCCCCGCAATCATGTAGGCAAACCAGAGCATCCAGCCCATGATGAACGAGGCAAAGTCATCGAATATCTCTCGCACGAAGGCGTATCCACCGCCACTTTTCGGAATCGAGGCGGCAAGTTCCGCATATGAGAGTCCTGTGAACGCTGTGACGACGCCGTTCAACGCGAAGACCAGAATCGCTGCCGGACCCGCGATTTCGGCGGCCAACCCTGTCAACACGAAGATACCGGCCCCGATCATCGCTCCCATCCCAATCATCGTCGCGTCAAGTAACCCGAGTTCAGCCTCAGGTGATCGAGTCTGGCTCTTACTCATTGCGTCCTGTTTTTATTCGGCGTGCCATCAATCGTACGCTGTATGCACTTTGTTCAGACCATTTGAGTACCGGGGAGAGTTCTTCCATTGGAAGAACGGTGAGTGGATTTTTTAAAAGCTTATTATAGCTGTTCCCCGGTACAATAGTGGTATTCTCGACCCATTAGAACTGCCGGGGCATTGAAGATGACGCGTTTTAAACAATACTGCAATGACCCGAACAAAGCGATTCGTCATCGCCGGTGGCGGCCGTGTCGGGAAACAGGCCGCCGACAATCTCGCGGATCAGGGTCATGACGTACTGCTAATCGAATCCGACGAGGAGCGTGTTGAGACATTGTCCGGTGAGTACATCGGCCCCGTTATCCACGGCGAGCCACAGCCCGTCAATTCTTGAACAGGCCGACATAGCCGATGCGGACGCCATCGCCGCACTCACTGACCAACCGGGCACGAACCTCGCAATCTGTATGGAGGCCCAGCAGTACGCCCCGTCGATTCGGACCATCGCGAGAGCGGAGACGGGGACGGAGCAGGAGTACGACGAGGTGGTGGATGCGACGCTGCTACCCGAGTATCTTGGTGGCGACTATGCGGCAGATATACTGACCGGCGAGGATATCCGCATCCTCGTCTATCCGACCGCTGAGCTCGACATCCTCGAAGTGAGTGTCGCCCCATCGGCCCCCGTTGCGGGGTGCCGTCTCGATGAAATCGCTCTTCCGTCCGGAAGCCTGCTGATCTCGACGGCGGACCGGACCTCGCAGGAGCTGATACGGTGCTGGAACCTGATGAGCGCTATATTCTCGCTGTCGAAACCGACGTGGTCGATGCAGTGCTGAATCTCATGCGTGGCTAGCATTATAGAGATTAAGACAGAGTACAACCACGAGTGATTGGAATTCTATATATAACCGATAGGCGACCTCTGAGCGGTTCAGCCATCGCACAGCTTTCGACCAGGCTAGCGGAATATTTCTTCAGAGAACAGGTCGTATCGTAACCCAGCAAATATTCTACCTGCGGTACAAAAAGTACCGGCATGAACCCAGGGGTGGACGTCACAAGTCGGTTTCAGGGTCGAGGTACCTGAGATCCTCACGAGCCTATTAACGATTGTTTGGGAGTGGCCAGTGGCCCTGCCACGAGGACTCACATCCGCCATTGAGTATACCCAAGACTATATAAGTTGAAATAGTATCAGGAACTCTTTTCAAATCATAATAACTATACTGGTAGCACCCACCGATGGTTGACCCTCTGAAACGACTGACTAATATCCAGCTTTCTCGGCGAGACCGCCTCGTCACCTATTACCTCACCGGGCTCGCTGCATTGATTGTTGTCTATACGGTCACGTATAATTTCGCGCTGGCACAATTAGAGGGGGTCAACCAATCGATATTCGCGTCATTCGAATTTATCGTCCAGACAATGACGACGACTGGATACGGCCAAGATTCGGGTATCTGGAGCCATCCATTGATGTTCTTGTTCGTTGCAGCGACACAGATCTCCGGCATCGCGCTCGGGTTCTTTACACTCCGGCTCATCATTATCCCGCTGTTTACTGGTGCAGAGGTCAATCTTGACAATCGTCTCACCTCCAAGCAGGACCACGTCATTATTTGTGAATACCGTCGGGATTCGGCCGTACTACTCGACGAGCTAAGAGAGCTCGGCATCGAGTATGTCCTGATCTCCTCGTCCGAAGAGCACGCCAAGGAACTCGCTGACGACGGGTACTCCGTCATTGACGGCTCACCGCAGCATACGTCGGCGTTCGAACGAGCCAGCATCGATTCCGCACGGGCCGTCATTACAGATGCCGGTGATGCGAACGTCAACACTATTCTGACAGTGCGCTCGATCGACCCGGACATAGAAATCATCACCCTTACCGACGACAGCGATATGCGTGATATCCTGCTGGATACGGGCGCCGATACCGTGCTGTCACCACACGGCGTTCTCGGTCGCCGACTCGCCGAAAAGGCCATCTCTTCGTTCAGTTCGGACTTGACGGATACAATCGATATCGGCGGTGAGATAGAGGTCACAGAAGTCCCAGTCCAGCAGGGGAACCGACTCATCGGGACGCGAATCCGCGATTCGAAAATCAGGGAAGAGACCGGCGCAAATATCATCGGTGCGTGGATCGACGGGGAGCTACAACTCCCACCTCACCCGGATGCGATTATCCGCTCGAATACGGTATTGCTCGTCACGGGCGCCCACGATGCCCTAGAGGCGTTCAGTGACTTTACCCAGCCGGCCCGAACGCTCCGGAAACACGAGCGTATCATCGTTGCCGGACAGGGAGAAGTCGGCCAGGCTGCACGTGACGTTGTGTCCGAGAGAGGGCTTGACACCGTGACGATTGATATCGAAGACCGAGATGGCGTGGATGTCGTGGGTGATTCCGGATCTGACGAAATCTTGGCTGAAGCGGGTATCGAGAGTGCTGGTGCTATTATTATTGGTCTGCCGGATGACTCTGCGGCACTACTGACAACCGTGTTAGCTCGGTCGTTGAATCAGGATATCGAAATCCTCGTTCGGGTGAGTGACACCGATGCGACCCGGAAGGCACTCAGTGCTGGAGCGGACTACGTGCTGTCGGTTCCACGGGTGAGCGCTCGAATGGTCGCCAGGGAACTCCGCGGCGAGGATGTCCTTGCACCAGCGAGTCAGATTCGGCTACTCCGTGTTCCCGCCACACCGCTGGTTGGGTCGACACTCGCCAAGTCAGGCATCTACGAAAAAACGGGTTGTCGCGTCATCGCTATCGAGGACGAGTCTGGGTTCACCAGCGCGGTTGATCCACAACGGAAGTTCACTGGAACCGAGCACATTGTCCTCGTCGGCTCCGATGAGTCAGTCCAGCAGTTCAGAAAGCAGTTCGACGTCTCACCGATAAAGTCTTAGAGATAACAGCCTGGGGGGTATCTAACCCTGCTGTTCGATGGGTGTGGATCTCTCTGAGGCCGATGATTGCGCCACAGACCGACCCAATATCGAATCGATACCTGATCTGCTGTCAATCCGTAACCGACCGGTCTTATTACAGTAGACAAGTGAATGTAGGATACGGATTCTCATGACGGACCCGGATCCATTACGAGTCGAATACACGACAGTGAGAGAGCTGATTGATTTTCTCATGTATACGGTCGAGAGCATCAGCCTTGGCTTCGATCGGTGGGAGGAAGAGCACATCCGCGGCCCTGGATTGTATTTCGTTATCGTGACAGGGGTCCACTCCGGGGCATATGCTGACTCATTAGGCGAGAATATGTGGCCGACCGAAACCTGTCAGGTCGTGTCGGAAGATCTTGATAGACTCGTCGAGGCGGCACGCACGGTTGGGTTCACACGTGATGGTGCTGTTATCATCAGCACGGACGGCACCATCCAAGAGCAGATGGTCCGAATCAAAAGCCAAAGTGACGCCGACGAAGACACACCGCTTGATTATGCCGACTGGATGGGAACAAAGCATCTGAGCGCCATTGAGGTCTCGGTTCGTTCAGAGGTCGTTGCAGCTATCACACTCAGCGAAGAAGACGGACGGATGTCGCTTTTCCAAGATGGCAGTTACGAGGATTACAAGCGCCACGAATTAGGTGGTGTGTGGCGTCCATCAGACTAATCAAATCGTCTTTGTCCCCGCTCACAAGTCGATTCCAATTTCACTACCCCATAAAAAAGGCAGTTAGCTACCTCTACGACGGATACATATCGTCGGACGGTATATGGGAGACCAGAATTGCTTCGATCCCTCAGCGAGTATTTCCGTCGGTTGCGGTTGCTCGTGTGGAACCAGCAAAAGGAGGATGACACCCAGTGCGACTCCGATCGACTGGACAGCCGCCCCGATATCACCGCCCCCAAGCAGCAGTGCCGAGGCGATCATGAGGTACACCGCGATGACGAGGTCCTCGTAGACGAGCGTCCCCAGCATCGGTTCGGCCTCATCGTTGGCGATCCACCCGATGTCGATGAGGGATTTCGTAATGATGGCCGACGAGGAGATGTAGACGATTCCCGCCACCAGAAACGCCGGCAGGAACGCCCGAAAGAGGACGAACCCGAGCACCAGCCCGCCCCCGAAGTTGACGACGAGGTCGACCGTCCCGGCTTTGCCGATGCGGCTCCGGTTGGCGAGCAGGCGATTGAGGTTGAACTCAAGCCCAAGGAAGAACAGCAGGAACACGATACCGAGTTTTGCTCCCAATTCGACGAACTCGGTCGCGTCAAGCGCGTAAGGACCGAGTCGCCTGGCAACATTTGGACCGAGAAGGATGCCAGCGCCGATATAGAACAGGACGACCGACTGCCGGAGCTGGCTGGCGATGCTACCGACGAGTGCAACCGCGGCAAATAACACTCCGAGTTCGAAAAGCGCCACTTCACTGACCACACCACATCACCTCCAGTTCGTTCGCCATGGAGTCACTCTGAGTTAGCGGCGTCGTTGGAGAGGAACGAATCGAACTTCTGCAGATCCTCTTGGGTGCCTAATAAAAACGAGCGAGTATCCAGTGAAAATCAGACTATTCGCTCCATCGGTGTCGTCAAATCGACCCCTGTCGATGGCACTAAAAACTAGGAGAACGGTAGTGGGCAATCATTATTTTTGACTTATTTGCTTTCCACAGTTTGGACAATACCTGACAGAGGACAACACAGGATGGAGAAATTTCACTTCGAATTCGTAGTCACAGTGTGGACAGGTATTATCGGGCGGTTCACGCATCCAAATTCGGAGATTGGGCTCTGGTTCCTTCTTTTGAATCCTCCCAGCCATGGTGAGACTTCGAAGGATCGACCACATGTTACCGAGAGATGTACCGATGCGGTCTGCCAACTCTCGGGTAGTATAGGGTACGAACGGTTCCATTTCCTCGTAGACCGTTTCATCTGAGATCTGTCCAGAATCGTGGTTGTCCGATGGGGGATCAGTGGGCATTTGATAGCAGTACACTCCGGACCGTTGTAAACGCCTATATTCACAGTGACTCCCTCAGATGGCGTTCATGACTTCTGAGAGGATATGGGTACTAACAAAGAGCACGACGTGGTCGCCAGGCTTGATAATGGTCTCACCCCGAGGGACAATGAACTCACGGCCACGGGTGACTGCGCCAATCACAACTTCGGATGGAAGGTCAGTGATGCTTTCGTTGATCGGACGGTCCGCGAGAACACTCTCCTCAGTGACTTCGATCTCGATAACCTCTGCTTGACGATTCTCAACTAAAGAGAGATTCTCGATCTGTCCTTCTTGAGTGAAGCGGATAATTTCCTCGGCAGTAACTTCCCGCGGGTTGACTGCGACGTCAACGCCCACCGCCTCAAACAACGGGGCGTACTCCCCGTCTTCAACGATTGCAACCGTCCGCTGGACGCCAACATCCTTGGCCAGCAAGGAAACGAGAAGGTTCTTTTCGTCGCTATCTGTCGCTGTGATGAGTGTCCCCACCTGGCCGATATTTTCACTGCGGAGGAACTCCGTATCAGTTGCATCGTTATTCAGCACTAGGGTGTGTTGTAGCGTCTCGGCCAGTTCCTGTGCTCGGTGTGCATCTTGTTCGATCAGGCGCGGCTCGATATCTTGGCCTTCGAGTCGTCGTGCCGTATGATATCCGATATCGCTGCCGCCAACAATGACGATATCGTTACTCTTGTCTGGGACAGTAGCAGGGGTAACTGTTCTCGAAAATGCCCGAATGCTTGCTGCCTCACCAATGATAATCACTCTATCTCCGGCTTCAATGAGGGAGTCTCCATCCGGGATAATAATGTCTTCATCTCGGGCAATCGCAGCAAATGTCAGTGCCTCGAACTGGTCCGCCTCCGCAACAGTTTGGCCGACAAGTTCGTTTTCTTCCATAAGCTCAAATTCAGCCATCTGGACAAGGCCGCCAGAGTACGTCTCAACATCAACTGCTGCTGGGAGTCCGACGATGCGAGCAATGTTATCAGCTGTCAGGAGATTCGTTGAGACCATGAAGTCCACGCCGAATGCCCCCTCAGACAGTTCCCACGTATTAAAGAAGATCTCGTTACGGACTCTGGCAATCGTAAAGGCGTCGCTGACGGTCTTTGCTGTCCCACAAGTGACTAGGTTCGTCTCATCATCGTCTGTGCTGGCGATGAGCATATCGGCCTCCGCAATGCTAGCTTCCTGTAGTGTCTCAAGGGAGGTCCCATCTCCCTCAATCGCCAGCACATCTATTGAATAAGTGAGTTGTTCAACTTTTTCCGGGCTAGTATCGATAACGACGACATCGTGGTTCTCAGAAAGACTTGCTGCGATATTTAACCCCACCTGGCCAGCGCCGACAATCACTACTTGCATTGGCTTCCGGGAACCATTCATACTCTGATTAATAGACGACACCCACTAATGGTCGTTCTGCATATCCCAGTTTGATGACGTATACTATATGGGGCTCTCGGCAGCATCGGGAGACGTGAAGACTTTTTATACTCCTCTCAACATGGTGATGACGGGAAGTTAAACGGAGAAAGTTGATTCTACTATGAGAAGCTACGTCGACTGGCGATCTGGGTTCAGCTTCGTTGGGACAATCCTGCGGAAACTATCTATGGCCCCGCTTGTTCCGGCTCTGGTTGCAGTGTATTACGGTGAGAATATACTCCCGTTTATTGTCACCACAGTAGCTATGTTTGGAGCTGGTTTCGTACTCGAACAACTTCGTGATGACCGGGAACTCGGCAAGCGTGAGGCGTTCCTAATGGTGAGTGCTACATGGCTAATTGTTCCTATTTTTGGTGCCATTCCGTATCTTATCGCTGGTCAGGGGACAATCGCACAACCCGTGAATGCCCTGTTCGAAAGCATGAGCGGATTTACGACGACCGGGTCAACCGTTCTGGCAGAAATCTCTTTTGAACAGCACTCCCACTCGATTTTGTTATGGCGACAACTCACACAGTGGATTGGGGGAATGGGGATTATCGTTCTCATGGTCGCAATTCTCTCTGAACTGTCTGTCGCTGGAGCCCAAATCATCAACGAGGAAGCACCCGGTTTTTCACTTGAGAAGTTAACGCCACAGATTCAGGAAACTGCACGAGCACTGTGGAAGATCTATCTCGGATTCACTGTTGCTGCCGCTCTCGTTTATTATGGTTTGCACTTCGCCGGGGTCGCTCCAAACATGGGTGCTTACAATGCCGTTGCACACGCTCTTACGACAATGCCGACAGGTGGTTTTTCGCCCGAAGCACGGAGTGTCGAAGCCTTCGCTCCCATCGTCCAGTGGGCAGTGATGCCGTTCATGATCGTTGCCGGAACCAATTTCGCGTTATTGTGGTACCTCTTCAACGGTGAACCGAGACAACTAACGAAGAATCCAGAGTTCCGAACGTATCTCCTCGCTGTAGCTGCCATTGGCTCGCTCTTATCTGTCCTCTTAGTAACTGGATTAGGGATAGCGGAGATTCCGACCAATATCGGTCAGCTTTCCGGGGATCTGGAAAATTCGCTACGCCAGGGACTCTTTCAGACAATCGCGATCATCACGACCACGGGGTATGCCAGTATGGATTTCAATACATGGGGAGAGTCAGCTCAACTGGTTCTTCTGTTCGCCATGTTTCTCGGCGGGTCAGCTGGCTCAGCAGCGGGGTCTGTCAAAATCATTCGCTGGTATATTGTCTCCCGAGCGATGGGTCGACAGTTGTTCACGACAATACATCCGTCGGCTATTCGACCAATTCGTCTGAACGACGATACAGTCAACGAAGAGACTGTTCGAGACATATTTGTCTTTATATTCACATTCGTCTCGATATTCGTGTTTTCAACCGTGTTAATCTATTTAGACGCACTCCGTATCGGCCTCGATATCTCCGCACTCGAAGCAATCAGTGCCACGATTGCCACACTCGGGAACATCGGTCCGGGTGTGGGTATCGTCGGCCCAATGGACAACTTCCGGCCGTTCTCTGCGCCGGCCAAGCTCTATATGGTGGTTCTAATGTGGATCGGGAGACTTGAGATTATATCCGTGCTGGTAGTCTTCACGCCGAGCTTCTGGCAGCGATAGGAGTGAACCGCCTCGGGGTCAAGCTCCGAGGCACTCAGCCTGTCCCGCCTGTAGAGCACTCTGGATTACCGTATTACTCTCTTTGACTTCAAAATTCGCTGACCGATTTTCGAACGAGTATAGAAACTGTGCTCTCTGTAGATACATCCTATCTCCAGAAAGCGTCGTTGAGACAGAATCCGCTACCTATAGGCCCAGTATGAAACAAACGATAGGAAATGAGAGTTCAGATAAGGATCAAAAAAAATTGAATCGCCTGCGGGAGGGTAACTCGAAGTACTGCCCCGCTGCACCCGAGACTAATGAAACCAAACAGGATAGCAAGCTGTGATTTATCATCTTCTATCCCGACCAACATCTGGTACAAAACGAACGATCCGGAACTCTGTAGCATAAATAGTCCCATCAGTGCCCCACCACTTACAAAAAATGGGTCTGCTTCGAGTGAAAAGACTGGATACGATAGAGCAGGCCATCCGAGCAAAATTGCAGATATACCTGTAATGACGTAGAGAAAGAACGGGGCCAATACTACAAGAGTGGCACGGACCCCCATAGCTAAAGTGAATTTGAGAGACGCCTCCAGAAGGGTAGCTATCATGGCCATCCGTGATTGAGGCGAATCCAGCGTATCGGACACAGCTATCTCGTATCGGCGTTATGTGGGGAGAGCTTATCAAAATACTGTAACGACTGTATACCTATCGAAAAGCATCAAACTGATGAAATGTTTGCCTTGTAGTATTGAGTTGGCAGAGCCGCAATCCGTCATAGACTGGCCCCACACACTACGGAACTGGATACACACTCTTAACAGATAGTGGATGAACCTACCAGTATGAGCAGTGAGACCGACGACGAAGATATCCTTGCACACGTGCTTCTTCCCGTCGCTCACGAAGCCGACGCGTTAGCGACGGCAACCGCGCTTGAACCATACGGGCCAGCCAATGTGACCGCCCTTCACGTTGTAGAGAAAGGCGGTGGCGTCCCGGACAAGACACCAGTCGAACAGTCCGAGGACCTGGCAGCGGAATCGTACGCCGCTGTCCGGTCCGTGTTCCCTGACGCCGACGACCACACCGCCTACGGACGGGATGTCGCAGCGAAAATATTCGACGCAGCTGACGAGGTCGACGCCAGTGCCATTGCCTACCGTTCCCGCGGCGGGAATCGCCTCATGCAGTTTCTGTCCGGCGACATCTCGGTGAAACTGGTGACTCAAGCAAATCGCCCCGTCATCGCGCTCCCCCGAGAGGAAGAGACATGAGCGAGGAAGACCTCGCCAAGGACCTCGGACCACTCGCGGCACTGACCATCGGTGTTGGAACGATGATCGGTGCAGGCATCTTCGTTCTGCCGGGCGAGGCTATCCTCAAGGCTGGGTCGCTGGCGTCTGTGGCGTTCGTTTTGGGTGGCATCATCGCCATGTTCACGGCACTGTCTGCCAGCGAACTCGGCACTGCGATGCCCCGATCAGGTGGGGCCTACTACTACGTCAATCACGCGCTGGGGCCGATGTTCGGGTCGGTCGCTGGCTGGGCCAACTGGCTCGGACTGGCCTTCGCCAGTGCCTTCTACATGGTCGGGTTCGGCCGGTACATTGCCCGCATCTTCGGTCTCTCCGGTAGTGTCGGTGTCGGTCCGATATCGATCACCGTAGTGAAGATAATCGCGCTCGTCGGTGGCGCCTTCTTCGTCCTCATCAACTACGTCGGTGCGAAGGAGACCGGCCGGCTTCAGAACATCATCGTCGTCCTGCTGATTGGTATCCTCACGGTGTTTACGTTCCTCGGGACGCTCCGAGCCGAACCGTCGAACCTCCCGGCTGCTACTGATGTCGTCACCACCCTGGAAACCACGGGCCTCATTTTCGTCTCCTATCTCGGTTTCGTCCAGATTACGAGCGTCGCCGAGGAAATCAAAGACCCTGGTAAGAACCTCCCGCGAGCGGTCATCGGCAGCGTCGTCATCGTGACTGTCATCTATGCGCTTGTCTTGGTGATCATGAGCGCAGCCGTCCCACAGGGCTTCATCGCGGACATCATCAGCTCTGACGCCGAGAACCCCATCGCTGTCGTCGAGGTCGGGAGCTACATCCAGGGGGCCGCGATGGGTGGTGCACTCCTGTTCGGCGGCTTGCTCGCTACCGCTTCCAGTGCGAACGCCTCTATCCTCGCGTCCTCGCGTATCAACTTCGCCATGGGACGCGATCGGATCGTCACACCAGCTCTCAACGAGATACACCCGAAGTACGGAACGCCGTACAGAGCCATCGGTATCACTGGCGGTCTGATTCTCCTGTTTATCGTCATCGGGGACTTAACGCTGCTTTCGGGCGCTGCATCGGGACTCCATCTCATCATCTACGGGTTGCTGAACCTCGCACTCATGGTCATGCGGTACGTAAACCCCGAGGAGTACACGCCCGACTTCGTCGTCCCACTGTATCCCTTGATGCCGATTCTCGGTGTCGTGCTCTCCTTTGCGTTGCTGGTGTTTGTCGCCGGAGACGCCCTGTTGCTTTCGTTTGGTATCGCCGCCGCGGCGGTACTATGGTACGGACTCTATGCCCGCTCACGTACCGAAAAACAGGGGATCCTCTCGAAACACATCATTTCACGGTCCGAGAAGATGCCCGACGCGGCCGTCAACGCGGCGGCCGGCGTCCAACCCGATGGCGGACAGTACCGTGTGATGGTGCCCCTGGCCAATCCCGAACACGAGAAGGACCTCATCACACTCGCCAGCGCTGTCGCCAAACAGCGCGGCGGGAGTGTAATTGCCACCCACATCGTCACGGTGCCTGACCAGACGGCGCTCTCGGCCGCTGCCGAGCGGTCCGACGAGATAGACAAGAGCTCACAGCACCTGCTTGATAGCGCCCGTGAGGACGCTGAAACCTTCGGCGTCGATGTCGAGACACATACTATCCTTTCGCACAAATCCTACGAAGCCATCTTCGATGCCGCCCGCACACACACCGCCGACCTCGTCGTGATGGGATGGGGCCCGGACTCACACGGTTCACCAGGGCGGGCCGAATCGGCTATGGACGAACTCACCGAGGCGGTCCCCTGTGACTTCCTCGTCCTCCGTGACCGCGGGTTCAACCCCTCGCGTATCCTCCTTCCCACAGCTGGCGGCCCGGACTCTGAGCTGTCAGCCAACATTGCGAAGCTGCTCCAGTCCGAATACAACTCCGAGGTGACGCTGCTCAACGTCAACGACGACCGCGGGGCAGGCGAGCAGTTCCTCCAGGATTGGGCGGCCGACCAGGGATTAGAGGACGCCGGACTCCTCGTCAAATCCGGTGACGTCGAAACAGCTATTATGAATGCCGCTGATGACGCCACACTCCTGCTCCTTGGCGCGACTGAGGAAGGGTTACTTCGCCGACTCGTCTCCAGGTCGCTCGTGTTAGACGTTGTTGACGACGTGGAGTGTTCGGTACTGCTGGCGGAGAAACACCGTGACCGAGGCCTGATTGAGCGACTGTTCTGAATGGGGGACCTCCCCACATTATCCGTTCGGTTGTGCTAAAACTCGTTGAAATAGCGATTCGAAGACGTATGCATTGAGAGCGCCAGTCTCAACTAGCAGCCCCAAATTCTGACCTCTAAGAAACAATATATTAGCATAGATCGTGCAGGAGACCAAGATGGACGTCTGATGCGTGAGAATTTAGCCGTCTCAGCGGTTACAGTGGGCTGAGAATGAAGCAAGGTTGGTTCATGATAGGTTATATTTTAATACCTGCGAAGAAATAACAAATATGTGACTGATAGTTTTGATAAGCTAGGGGGCGAATATCTGCGTATCAAGTTGGCCCTTGTAGTGTGGGCATTTGTTACAGTTGCTGCTACCCTGATAGTGGAGATGTTCATCAAGAATGTATTTGATTTAGTTCTATCTCTGATAGTAGGAATTATATTCGCGTTCGTCACATACCGAGGAATTTAGATTTTCTTGACTTCCGATCTGACCTTCCCAAAGTGATCAACTTCATGATCGCACATTTATCCAGCTTGGTGACCTTCCGAACTGTTGAGAGGACTTCTTTGGTTTTCTCGTGAAGCGGTTCGAATGCTCTTGCACAGGTCGCGGCTGTGTGGGTCATCGTGACAGCTGATGACCCACACGCCACTCAGCCATTCATGGAAATTGACGGTTACAACAGTGCGTTCGTTCAGTTATCCGTCGAATCACACGCATTAGGAGCGTCATTCTGTACTACATATATGGGTCTTAGACAAGCATCTTAGATAACTGTCTTAGCTAACTGTCTTAGCTAAGACTCTTAGATTAGTTGTCTGACGAAGTTACTTATCTTAGAGGGACACAGAAGAACATATGCTGAGCTACACAGTGTACTCTGAAGCTGGGGGCGTCGGCAAGACATCGCTGACCGCGAACCTCGCCGTCGCACACGCCCGGGCCGGTCTCGATGTCCTGACCATCCCACTCGATCCACAGGATGGTGACCTCTCCAGACTGCTGGGCGTCGACGACGACCGCGCCGACAGTAGCGCCGACAACCTCGTCCGGCATATGGTAAACAGCCCCCGAGGACCGTTCGAGGATCTCATTTGTACCGCCGACGGCGTTGACGTGGTCCCAGAGCACAATATGCTTTCGGACCTCTCGGACCACCTATCCCGTGAGCAAGACAAAGCTGAGGATCTCGGCGACGCGTACAACATCTACGCGCAGTTGCAGCGTGTACTTCGTGGTGCCGGCGTTGCCGACAAGTACGACATCCTCATCTGTGACCCACCGGCAACTGAGTCGGACCACCTCTACAACGCAATCTACGCGACGCGGAATCTCGTCATCCCCGTCGAACCTTCCTGGAAGGGGCAGGCCAGTGTCGAGGGGCTTGCCGAGCTCGCTAGTAACTTCGCTGACCAGCTCAATATCGATGTCGGCGTCCTCGGCGCCGTCCCGAACGGTGTCAAAAACACGAGCGACCAGCGCGAGATGCTCGATGACATCGAGTTCGCCACGCCAGAGACAATCGGCGACAGGACATCGCTCATGGAAGGCTGCTGGAAGCAGCAGTGCTCTGCATTCCGATATGTCCAAGAGCATCGCGACCGCCGCCGCGACTACGAGGTCGAGACGCTTGCTCAGTTTGACCGTCTCGCCCGGTTCTTTGAGGCCGAAGCCGGCGTCGATGCACCGAGTCCGCCCGAGCCCGGCGCACTGGAGGAAACAGCATGACGGGCTTCAAGAGCGGTGCGAGTAATGACGACCCGCTCGGCAACGATGATGATAGCGACGGAGACGACAACGATACGCCGGCGATGACCGACGCGGAGATATCTATAGAGTCAGACACCGATGTCACGGAAGAGCCGTCTACGTCAAGCCTGCCGTGGATCTACGCGCGCAATGGAATTACCGATGGCCGCGCCCGGACCGTGCAGCTCCACCTGCAGCAATCGACTCTCGATAAGGAGCAAGCCGCGCTGCGAGACGTCGATATCACTGAATCAGTTAATAAAGCCGACCTCCGCGAAGCAGCGTATTTAGTGGGTCTTGCCAATTTAGACGCCGTCGCCGGCCAGTTACGGGAGTGGGGCTACGACGCAGAGTAACCAAGGGATATCTTGGAAAAATATACACCGGTCTCTCAGTTGCGGCAGTATGTACAGGACGATCAAAGCCGGCGCTGGCTTCGTGTTCGTTGGGACAATCGGCGTAATTGTCGAACAGACAATTTTGAGCACCAGTATCGAAGTTACCTCCGGACCGTTTTCAGGCGCAATCAGGGCCGTGGCGGCGCTGCCACAACTGAGTATCGTCGCCGGGTGTGCAGTTATACTGGCCTCTGTTTTGACAGATTGATTTATCAGAACCGGAAGCTCCTACTCTGGCAGCTCGCAGCAGACGGACGCTCGTTCTGTGGTATCCAGTTTATCGCTCGGGAGCGCGACTTGCAGGACGCTTCTATCGACGAGCAAGTCCAAGCCTTCGTCGACGATATGCTCTCTGACGGCGAGGTCCGGCCAGAGTACGACGCGATGGCGGACTGGGAAGCCCTGGAAGCGAACCACGGCGACACCGCCGACCAGTACCTCTAGATCGGACTCTGCCGCAGGGCGATTTTGTGTCGCCTCCATGGCTGGAGGCTTTCCAGTATGTTGCCGACAACCGAACCACCGTTTGACCCGATCTTCGTCGATGAACCGCTGCTTATCTCAAACTACAAAGAGACGATCATCAGCAAAGTCGGCTTGCCATTCTACGCCGACGTTGACCGCCCCGATGAAGCGCCCGCTGACGAGCGCGAGCGAACTATCGACCTCGCGGAGCGAATCCTGCGTGCCGGCGGCGTCCGAACCGGCTTCGGACACCACGAGGAAGTCCGAACCTCAATGGAGTCGTGGGCTCCCGATGCCGACGAGGAATGCGACGCTGACCCCGGCTACTGGCGGTCGTCAGTTCTCTTGATGGCTCCCCAAGAGATGAACTTCGGACAGCTGGACGGCGAGCCCGAGCAGAAGTACAAGAAGGCCAAGACCGTGCTTGCGTGGGCCGCCGACTGTATCGACAGCGACGTCCTTCAGGAGATCGAGCGGTCCCAAGCCGAGGACATCAAGCAAGCGTGGCGCGACGCCGCAGAAGCCGAGCTGACTCAGCGCGAAATCGAGCAGTTCGCCGAGGACCCGCCGGAAGCGCTCGATGGGTGGACGAGACTTGACGCCAACCACGACGCTGTCAAGGTCGCATACGTCGCTGACAACCACGGGACGCCATCGGTCGCGGCCGTCTTTGAAGACGCTGACAGCGAGTTGGAGGCGCTTGAGTTTACGCTGGAAGAGTGGCAAGAGAACGACGGCAATCCTCGTGAGGCCCGGCTGAACCGGTACTGCGTCACCACTGACGGCGACGGGGCCTACGCCCAACTTCGGTCGCATCTGCTGACATTCGAGGTCGAGCCGATGGAGCCACTCGAAGTGTAGGCCATTCCTGCGCTGAGCATGGTCACATCCCAGGTTCACCACACCGTGTTTCGAGTGTAAACACTACTGCTGTCTGGTGGTTTTTCACCGGAAATGGTGGTGTGTCTGCACGCGTGAGCAGTAGTCATTTGATGGTGGCAGTACTGGATCGAATATGTCGTTCAGTGTCAACTGGCACACGCTGTTGGAGGAGGCTGATGAACTCCCATCTGATGCAGTGCTGGTGACGCCACTCTCACATACGCCATTCCGGATCAGTGAGACACAGGAACACCGAATCATCGTCGACTACGTGGAAAAGGATGAGACACGACCACTCCAGCGCGAACAGTTCGAAACGCTGTTTCGGCGAGTGCATGACGAACCAAATCAGGAGTTCGCTCTTGACCGATTGCCACCCGACGCCGAACCCTTCGCTACGGTCTGGTCGCTCCATCCACGAATAGAGATTGATGAAGACGCCGGCATCATCCGACAGAGCGACCTCGAAACCACGACACAGATCGCTACGACCGGCGATGAGGATAAAGAAACCGAGCGCACTGAACCGGATCTGCAGGTGTACAGCGACGCACTTCTATTGACTGATGCGCTTGAGCGCCACGACGTCGACACGTTTGGCGATATCGAGACGGATACGCTGTGGACCTGTACACGATGTTGTCGGATGTCCAGCGCAGTGCCAACGACCTCCGGAAAGAGGTCGCTGACGTCATCCTGAGTCGGCTCCATCACGATCAGCCAGTCAGCGGGCAGTTTGGCTCCGTCCAGCGGACCGCACGCCGCCAACGCTCGCTCAAAGACGAGGAGACTGTGCTGAACGCACTGGAAGCCGCTGGGATTGACCGCGAGCGAGTAACGAGTGTTGATCGAGACAAGGTAGACGATGCTCTTGAGGTGACCGAGCTGTCAGAGGCGGATCTGTATGACATTGAGAGTACCGAGTACGTCCGCAAAGCCGATGTTGACGAGGAGACCAAAGAGACCCGGCTTCAGGGGCTGAAAGATCGCCTTGTCGCCAGCGATGCTGACGATGACGAAGTTCAGCAACTCCAAGACGAGATTGCGGAACTCGAAGACCGCATCGAGGAGTTGACCTCGTTTGACTCCGGGGCGTCCTATCACACGTCTTCAGCGACCGAATAAGCGCTCATCAGCTGCCTGCTTGTAGTAGTCTGTTGTCGCCTCAGGTGAGCAAATCACACTAGGTGTAGCTGTTCTATCGGTTTGAACTGTCAGCAACAAAAACTCAGGCTCAGACACACACACCAGATTTTGAGTAAGGAGGCTCTGTTGAAATCCTTAGAGAATTACAGGATTGAGCAGTAGTTTGATCGAATGCAGGCCCTCCCAAAGTCGCAGTTGCTCCGGTTTGTTGAGCAGGCGTATCACTTGGCTCAGCGAGCTGTCGCTCGGTACTCTTCGAAATTCTCGAAACGGCGGTACACACTTCATCAACACATCGTCCTCCTCTGTCTCAAGGTTCGGAAGAATACAACGTATCGAACGCTCCTTGACGAATTAATCGAGATGCCTCGGATTCGAAGCGCTATCGATCTTGAGGAACTCCCATCCCCCTCGACGTTGTGTAAGGCGTTCAATCGCCTCGATATGGCGGTTTGGCGCGTCCTGCTCAACCTCTCAGTCGCACTCCTTCCGACCAACGGTGTCGTCGGGATTGATGCCTCGGGGTTCGACCGGAGTCACGCCTCGAAACACTATACGAAGCGAGCAAAGCTGACGATTCAGCAGTTGAAAGTCACGCTTCTCGTAGACACGAGGTCGAACGCGATTCTCGACGTACACGTAACGACGACACGAAAACACGACTCGAAGATCGCGCCGTCGCTCATCAAGCGGAATACCGACGAAGTAGCGATTCTCCTCGGTGACAAGGGGTACGATGACCAGAAGATTCGTACATTAGCTCGTGAAGATGATGTTCGTCCGCTCATCAAGCATCGAGAATTTTCGCCGCTCCACAAGGCGTGGAACTCCCGGCTTGACGCTGACCTCTACGGGCAACGTAGTCAGAACGAGACGGTGAACTCTCGTCTCAAACGGAAATACGGCACATTCGTCCGCTCACGACGCTGGTGGAAGCAGTTCCGGGAACTCGCTATTGGCTGTCTCACCCACAACCTCGACAAGACACTCTGAACATTCTACAGAGCTGGCACACTAATCAGGCCGTCGAGATTGTACGACTGTTGCTACCCCTGAGATAACGAGAAGGAGGCTACCACCAATTGCAACCAAATTAACTGGTCTATTTTGTATCTCTGGCCCAAGTGGGTTCTGAAATGCACCAGTAATTCCGAGAAGAGCAAGACCGACTGCGCCAAGAATGAGAGTCCCAATCCCCCACTTGAGTTGGTCGTTCATACTCGGAAGAAGCTATCGGATAAATAAAAAACTGTGCCAGAGTCGGCGATTGGTTCGCAGTTCTACCCAACAACTGCTTTAGCGGGGAAGTGTCTATCCAATAGGACTTCAACAGAGCCGGTACTTCATGAATTAGGCCACGCATTGATCGACTATAGCAATGAACACAACTTAGGCTATCTCCAAGAACCATCTGGTGAATCCGAGAACTTCGCAACTCCATTGGCCGATCAGTATCAAGATGGTGAGTACAAATGTGGTAGTACACCAACTCAATATCAGGGCTCACACGACTTTATGTTTTATTCCGATTGTGCAGATGATCTAATGGAGCACACGGGGGTTCCATCATGAAAAACCCGATTTCTCGTCGGGAAGCACTTCGAAGTGGGGCTATTCTCTCAGTCACGGGATTTGCAGGGGCAGTTAATGCAGCCCCCAGTTCCGATAACGGTAGTCAGGGACGTAAAGAGCTTGAAGCTGAGTCTGAGACTCCGAAAACCGAGAACGATATTATACTTAAGAATCACAGTGCAGATACCACAACCCTTACTTTAGAATTTAGTCGTGGTGAGGATGGCTCTGGCAATACCGAATATAGCGTGGAGGAGCAGTTAACCTCCGGTCAGGATCCTAGCAGTGATAAATCTTGGAAAGCCGAAGAAACGAATATCCCTTTGAAGCGAGGAAGATACTTTGTTGAGGCATCAGATGATGATGGAAATTCGGATTCCATGTATCTCAAGTTAGCAGGTAAAGAAAATAGAGGTTACATCAAAATCACATGTAGGAAAAAATTTAATTCGCTACACGTTTGGATTACTGAATACTAGTGTATTCCTTCTGACTTTATAAAGGAAAATACCGATCGTTTTCCAATATACTTCTGCAAATTATTTTGGTATTTAGTAAATAAGCTTGTCTTAGTAAAGCCATAAGTATCCTAGTTAGTGTACTATAACAACTATTAATACCAATTTTCTTCTGATCAGACTAGTATACACAAAGTTTTTACATTTTTGGAGAGACAAAGCAATTATGAAGCGCCGAAAAATAATCACATCTTCGTTATCCGTAATATTCTTATCTGGATGTTCTAACGATTCGAACAATCAAAATACCCCGAACAGTACAACCACTGAATCTACCCCAAACAGTACAACCACTGAATCTACCTCTTCAACGGGAGATTGTTACCCACAGTTTTGCAGGGGAACGAAGCTTGTAGACGTGGTTGTAGACGCAGACTTTTCGGGTACAGTTGTAGTAGAAGCAGCATGTCGTGAGAGGGACTACAAACTTCAATCGGGTGACTCAATCACGATCACACGGGAGGTTGATGGCGAATCTTGCGATATTATAATATCTGCGAATAATCAGACAGTGTATAATCAGACTATTGCTGACTATGTATCTATTTCACTTCGAGTTGGCCCAGATGGCAACGTCTCTAGATCAGCAATTACAGAATTGTAACTATATAACGACTGTTAATATCTTGACCTTGAATTAGCCGGCTGGTTTATAAAATGTCCAGATATGCCACACCCCTCCGATTTTGTCCAAAAAGAAGGGTGTAGGAGAAGTGAAGGCAAACGGCGCTCGAACGCAACTTCAGACGACAGCCAGACTTCACGGAACCTATCAGGAAAACAGGATAGGGAACAGCGGAAGCGGTGGTGTGCTCAATCGATCGGTGCGTCGGCGTTCGCGAACTGGTCGGCCCCTCCTGCCCAACATCATCGATTGCTCTAGGGTCCTCAACATTGCGGATGTAGATGTCGAACTTCTCGCGCCACCGGGCGACCGCTTCTTCTTCACCGAGGAGCCATGGTTTGAGAGTAAATAAATCAAATTGTGATTTCATCAAGCGCGTTCAGGCGTGAGAAATACGCATCCAGAATGAACAATTAATCCAGCCACGGCATTCGTCTTTAGCTAAGACTCACACCTCGGTTGTGTAGCGGTAGCGAGCGTCTCTTGTAAGATCGGTCGTTGTTGGTGGATTTTCTGAGCATCCTCGATCAGCCGCTCCAGCAACGGCGGTGGCGAGTAGCCGAGGTACTCACTGAGTTCGTGGAGGATGAGCTGGGCGTGCGACCAGAAGGTCGCCGCCCAGCGTTCCGGCGGAAACACGATCTCATCGTCGGCCTGCTCGGTGACCAGATCCAACAACTCCCGGCTCACCAGCAGTGACAGCAACGCAGCGTATAGTAGAATTTTCACGACATCAGGGTTGTTCGTGTCGAATTCGTCCAGTTCGTACTGCGTTTTCAACTCACGGAACAACGTTTCTACCTCCCATCGACACCGATACAGCGTCGCTAGATCCGCCGGGAGAAACTCCTCTCGCGGCAGATTCGTGATGTAGAGATGGTAGTCGTCGGCGTCCTCGTTGCGGACGCCGACGACGCGAAACCGCTTCGTGTCCAGCGACCGTGTGCCGTTGTACGGCCCACGTTTGAACTCTGCCTCGACTTCTACGACGATATACTTCCGCGAGAGATCATCGACCACGTCGTGAATCTGCTTGCCCTCCAAGGGAATGGCGCGGCCGCGCCATTCCCGTAATTCCGTCGTTATCACCGGATTTGCGTTCTGCTTCAGCCGACTCACAAAGTAGCCGTCATTCTCATCAATCAACGCAAAGCGGCGGTACTTGAAGTACGCTCGATCAAACAGAACCAGTCGTCCTTGCAGCCACGATCCTGTCTTGAACAGCGCGCTGTCGTGCGTTTTCTCATCAGTCACATCGATCCGTTCAATCGTCTGGTCGGTGGCGTTGTGGAGCAGGTGGAGCTTCGCTCCAGCCTGCTCCTCGTGACGGGCTTGGAACTCATCAGAGAGGAACTCGTGCAACCGCAACACCGTTCCATCAGCGATCATCACGTCCCTGAATCGGTCGATATCAGCGTCAACAGCGTCTGGAACAGCGACCTCGTCGAGCACGGACTCGACGAGGTCGCGGAGATACTCTGCCAACGTCGGTGTCAACCGGTGATAGAAACCGCCAGAAGAGATCGGTTCGTCAGCTGTGGCGTTATAGTAGCGTCTGAACCCAGCGAGTGTTCGGCTCTCGCCTGCGGCGAAGCCGAACACGAGCGCCCACACGAGGACAGGAATCTGCAGTTTGCCATCCCGTTCGACCACGCCGAGTTCCTCGGCGTGCTCTTCGAGGAACTCAGATGGAAAAAGCGTAGTGAGCCGACGCATGATTCTCGGTGAGGAGGTGTCGTTGTGCACACTCGTCGCCTCCTCATTCCTCTCGAAAAGTAGCCCCGATAAGCCGTCGCTGTCACGTGGTTTGTCTCTTAGCTAAAGACGGATGTCCAGCCACGGTTCCCCTGGATCTAATTTCGTATGCATTGAGACGGCCAGTCTCAACTTCTGGCCTCAGTCTGGAAGTTGAGACTACAGGGGGTTTAGCGGGGCTATGATGCGTGGTTTCGGCTGGTTCAGTGATCGGGAACTGGCACAGACTGCTCTCCAAACACCTGATCTTGTTGCACTGCCACTCATTTTCGCGAATTTAGACGACTTCCGACAGCGTTGCCACTCAGACGCGGCGCTAACACGGAGAGAGCCCCTCACTATCCGATTCCCGTTTCCTTCTTCAACAGCGTCAGCGTATTGTCGGCTGTTACGATCGGCGAATGCTCGTATTCACCAGTCAATTCGACCTGTACCAGTAAATCGACTGCTCGCCAAATCGAGTACAACAGACACGCGAATGCGAAGTAGAAGAATCGGAGGCCAAAATCCTTCGATGTCGTGGCGGCCATGAAGCGCTTGATCGATTTATAACCGCTTTCAATCTCCCAGCGATACCCATACTCGGTAAGATAGGCGCTGCTGGTGTTTGTCATGAATACCGAGTATTGCCGGTGATCGTCGTGCTCAGAGTCTTCTTGCCGACGGTAGATCAGCGTCGTCTCGTGCCACTCGTTCTTCCCAAGATGGAGTTTCCGATCAGTCTCGTATCGGTCTTGACCCCGCTGGAGCAATCGCTTGGCCTGGGCTTTCTCACTGGTCTGCATCCGCTTCGGGACGACGTAGGAGAGCCCACGTTGGCTGAGCATCTCTAGAATATGCTGGCTATCGAACTCACGATCCATCAATACGTTATCGATGTGAACCAACTCCTCGGCAGAGTTGAGCAGGTCCTCGACAATCTCCTTGCGAGTCTCGCCTTTCCGAACCGGACGTGCGTCTAACACGATTGGGACGGCATTGCCGACTAACTGGACCGTAGCCCACTGATAGGCGTACTCATCGGTCTTCTCCTTGGTCCCAATAATCTCGTCTTCGTGCCCGGTTCTGTCGCCTGTGAACGGGTCGGCTTCCGTAATATCGATAGCAACAATCCCAGCTCGAAAGAACTCCTCTGTCTCTGCAACTTCATCGAGTAATCGATTTACGGCTCGTCGGTACATCTCCCGAATCTGTTCAATCGAGAGATCACGAATGTGCTCGCGATGGGCGTGACCCAGCGGTGTCCGGTCACGGGTCGACTCGTGAACAAAACTGCGAGCCCCCTCGTTAGCAGCCAACCGTTCCCGAAGTCCGAGATACGTTTGTAAGTCCCAGTACGCGTTCTCGTGGATTTCACAGCCATCACCGCGATTCAGTGAGAATGCTGGGAAAACGACGTGGCTGATGTGGTCCGTAATCGATGCTGCTTCGTCAAGAACGGTTTGATCGTCTGGGTCTGATTTGTTCGCTTCGTCATCGTGCGATGGAAAGCTACGTTCTGGCTCGCGCGGAACAGCAACGCCCGCGTTCTGAGCTTTGATTAGAATTGTCCGCGCAGCTGCCTCAATTGTCTCGCGAAGCTCTGTAGTGAATCGTTCGTGCCAGCTTCGCCATAGCGTCGACTGGTCTGGGACCGTCTCTATGTCTAGTTGTTCATGGAGTTCAGGATGGTGAGTGAGGTACGTGAGGAGTGCCGTCTCGTGGGCCCAGCCGTGAAGTTCTTTGAGTAGAAATAATCGGAACAGTTGAGCCATCTCGTACTGAATAGCTCCAGAATACCGGACATGTGGCCCAAACTCGACGTACGCTACTGGGTAGTGAGATACGAACTCGTCGACGGAGTGGTGAGCCTGGTGGTCGAACCATGTGGACGCAACGGTCCAGATGTCTTCTTTCAGGCCGGCGAGAGAACTCCGGTCGTAGAGTGAAGTCGAATCATATGCTGGCCACTCAGCGTATGACTGCTGTGCGATTCGTCGAAAGACACTGCGTTGAGAGTCGCAACTCGCAACCACTACGAGATGCTGGCCACGGCAGGCTCAAGAATCCGCTTACTGCTCAGTACAGGGAAGGTACGTAAACTCACTTTTTTGAAGTCCACAAGACAGATATTGCCTTGACCGGAAGTTCAGTTATGCCCCGTGACACCCTCGTTTCGTGGAAAACATTTGCTCTATTCCTCCTCTTCCCGCCTCTTGCCATCATCGCTATTGTATTGTTCCCTCTGACGCTACTCGTCCTATTCTGACTCTATAACAGGGGAAAGACCCAAGCAGTACGTGAGAGAACCACCTCCGAGCCGGGGTCATCTGTTGATAACTAAGCACCTTACTGAGCAGTTGTTTCACCTGCAAGATAGGGGGCGAAAGCTGTATATCAAATCTGTCTCCAGAAATCCCGAGTAGTGGTGACGGTGCAATCAACAGCCATACTATTTTGATTTGGTCCCGTAAATACCAATAGTGGCCAGCATATCTGTAGAAATACCACTGATGGAGCGAGATGACTTCGACGAGACGGCCCCTGACGAAATCATTCCCACGACAACGCCGAAAGGGACGTATTCGGCGTTCCGGCCTGACCCGCTTCCCCCCTCAACTGACACTGAACAGCTCATTACACCGCTGGCCGAGGCGACACAGGCACTTGGACGACTCCACGGTATCGGCCCACGTGTTGGCTCAAGAGAGATCCTGATCGAACCGTTCATTCGAAAAGAAGCCCTGGAATCCTCGCAAATCGAAGGAACACATGCTACCCTCTCGGATATCTACGCCTATGAGGCCGGACAGGAAGCTCTTATCGACGAAGACAGACAGCAGGGCACCCAGGAAGTCGTGAACTATCTACACGCCCTGACGCACAGATTGGATGCGATCACAGCTGGCGATCCAATTACCGTCGAATTGCTGTGCGAAATGCACAACCGGTTGCTTTCGGGTGTCCGTGGGGATGAGGCTGACCCAGGTGAACTTCGTACAACCCAGAATTTCATCGGCAGTACGCCATACATCCAAGACGCCAGGTACGTGCCGCCACCACCGAACGAAATCCCTGACCTTCTCGAAGACTTGCTCGAGTATGCGAACCAAGAGACGAATTTACATCCACTCCTCCGAATCGGATTGATTCACTACCAATTCGAGACGATTCATCCGTTTCTCGATGGGAACGGACGACTCGGGCGGCTATTGATCAGTCTCCTCCTACAACGTGACGGTCTTTTGCCCGAGCCGTATCTCTACCTGAGTTCGTATTTCAATGCACGACGTTCGGACTACGTCGATCACCTACTGGCAGTCAGTCAGCGGGGTGAGTGGGAAGAATGGTTGCTGTTCTTTCTACGTGGTGTGCAGTCACAGGCAGATGAAGCTCACCAGCGAGCGAACCTACTGGTCGACCTCCGAGAGGACTATCAACAGCGCTACCAGAGCGAGCGGTCTGAGAATATCCTCGAACTGGTCATGCGACTCTTCGAAGATCCGTACTTGGACGTGAACACAGCAGCCGACCGGTTGGATGTCGAATACAGCACAGCCAACCGACTGATTGGACAACTCGAAGATGACGGGATACTCGAAGAACTCACTGGAAAAGAGCGTAATCGGTTCTACCGTGCAAGCGAAGTCTTCGAGATTATTAACAAGCCAATCGACCAGCTCTAGATCATAGCCTAACAAGAGACGAGCCATATGCATTGAGATGGCCAATCTCAACTACTGGGGAGAGGGGGAAGTCACGTTTTCGGGATCTCAAGTTCTAGGCACTGTCTAGTTTTGGATGACCTCAGTTGGCGTTCGTCCGTCAAGTGCTTGGTTGGGTCGTTCGTGGTTGTAGTGGTGTCTGAAGCGTCGTAGCCACTGTTTCGCGCTGGATTGACTGCCCCTCCAGAAGAAATGAAAGCGGTCGATTCGCATGGTCACAGTCTGGAACCACTTTTCGATGTGGTTCCGGCTTCGGTAGTTGAGCCGACCGCTCAAATCGTGGCGTGAGAGGGCAGTCAGATAGCCGCCAGCATCGGCGAGAAACTCTGTATCGGCGACATCGTGTTTCTGAGTGAGTCGGTGCAGGAACGCCGCCGCGGGGTCGGTCCCGCGGCGGCTGAACACGTCGACCTCTAGCAACAGCTTCGAATCAACGTCGACGGCGGCGTACAGCCACTTCTTTTCGCCGTCAACCTCGATTTGTTTCTCGTCGACCGCTACCCGCGACGGCTCCGCCGTCGGCGGGTCGCTCTGTGCTTCCGATAGCGTGTGAACCCAGTTCCAGACCGCTCCGTGAGAGCGATCGACACCCAGCAAGTCTAAAATTGCGACTGTCTCCCTGATCGACAGCCCCGCCGTGTGGAGACGCACCCCAAACCGCCGGACTGGTGTCGGGGTGCGCTCGTTCTCCCAAACGTCTTGACTGTCCTCGTCTAACGTTTCTCTGAGGAGGTCTGCGAGCTTCATGGACAAAACTCACTAAGACCTCCTCGCTTCTCAAACTCGCTCAACTAGACAGTGCCTTTACGTGTACCATATGTGTATTTGTGACAATTAATTCTTTCCGAGAGTAGTTAACGCAAATAGATAGTCTGGTAGCTCATTCTATTGACTTAAGAGTCTAACAGACGCAAATCCGCTACTCCTCGGTGGCAGCCTCCCAGCCCTTATGAAAGTACACCAGCGCCATGTCGGAGTCAAAACACTGCCCGGATGGAACGTGCTGAAAGACGTTTTGTTCAGGAATTGGCTCAACCACACCCTCATTGAGTAGACTGGTGACCACCTCACAGCCTCGTGGCTCGTCGATCTCGACAGTATCGGGACGCTGCCGGTCGCGGTCCTGTGCGATCTGTTCGCGCTCGAAGCGCTCGTAGTCTGGAACTGTTTCAG
The DNA here is from genome assembly GCF_008728975.1 of Haloarcula sp. CBA1131. Taxonomy (NCBI): domain Archaea; kingdom Methanobacteriati; phylum Methanobacteriota; class Halobacteria; order Halobacteriales; family Haloarculaceae; genus Haloarcula; species Haloarcula sp. CBA1131. The sequence continues at coordinate 572,666 of NZ_RPCY01000004.1, read as the reverse complement.
TCGGGTCCATGAAGGAAATCCCTCACCCGACCGGGGAGACACAAAAGTAGCGTTAACCAACAGTCGGGAAGTATTGCGGTCGCTATTGGTTAAGACACCAGCGTGTCATAGAAACGTTCGCAAGACCGAGAGAAACTTCCTCGTCAAGCCGGTTGTCGAGGAAGTTAAGGAGTTGGTACTCGTGAATTTCACTGTCTGCTTGCTGCTGTTTGCTAGGCACATTCGCAGCAAGCAGACGTCTCAACTAACCGGCTTTGTGAGGTCCTAAATCTACATAGAGCGTCCGACTCCGGCGTGTCAACAATAGATTTAGATAATGCCCGGAGAAACCAGGATTTGATGGCTATCTCGCTGGTAACGTGGCTCCGTCTGTTCGGTGGTGTCGCCCTCCTTCTGGGAAACAGCTTTTTCGTCACGACCGAGTTCGCGATGACCCGCGTCAGGCAGTTCGAGGAGGCGGAGTTTCTCGGTAATGGACGTGGACTTGAACGCGCCTGGAACATGACCAAGCGGTTGGAGATATTTCTCACAGGCTGTCAGGTGGGGATCACCATCTGCAGTGTCGGCCTGGGAGTGGTCGCTGAACCGGCCGTCACAGCAGTCCTGGGACCGCTACTGGGTGCAGTTGGCGTCACCGGCGGCGGACACACGACACTGTCTGTCCTCCTCGCGTTGGTCGTTGTCAATCTCATGCACGTTATTGTCGGCGAGCAGGCACCGACGTATCTGGGGATCGAGCGTGCCAAGTTCGTCGCCAGGTACGGTTCGGGCCCGCTGTACGCCTGGACAAAGCTCATGTATCCGGTAATCATCTCGGCGGACTGGGTGGCGAAAACGTTGCTGGGCCTCTTCGGCGTTGAGATCTCCCGTTCGTGGACCGAATCGGAGGCCGAAAGCGATCTCGCAACTACTCGGGCCGAACTGCGTAGCGAAATGGGCGAGTCGCTCAGCCGACTCGATATCCCTGAAGAGCGACGGACTGAAGTTATCAACGCTCTCGACATCGGCGCGACGACGGTCAGTGAGATCATGGTTGACCGCAGTGACATCGTCGCGCTCTCGACGACTGACGACTTCGAGACGAACATGGACCGGATCGACGGAATGCCATACGTCCGCTTTCCGTTGATCGAAGGCTCACTGGACTCGTTCGTGGGTGTTGTCTACGCGCCGACGGTGCTGCACAACTACGAAGCGCTGGATTCGGGGACGACCACACTCGAAGAACTGGCAACCTCGCCGCTAACTGTCGCTGCTGAGACGACTATCAGTGACTTCATCGACCGGTGTCAGGACGAAAGTCAGGAACTCGCCCTCGTGGTTGCAGACGACGATGTCGTTGGTCTCCTCACCGCGACAGACGCCTTCGAGGCAATCACCGGTGAACTCGAAGACCCGATGGATCGCGCGGCCGAGTGACTGTCAGCACAGGCACATCATCGTCAATGTGTACCGAGAGTTCGATGACCTCTCCAGTATCCCGACTCTAGATTATAACGTCGTTATCAGAACCACTCGCGGGCCTTCAGGCGAGCCGTTAGCTGGACGCTCTTGCGGAGTCCGCGGCGGACGACACCGCCCGAATTCGGCACGCCCTCTCCGTCTTCGTACTCCAGTCCCCGGACGACCGTAACGGGGATCTGTTCGTCCGCCTGTCCGAACAGCAACGCCGACCCGGCGGTGAGTTCGTCTGCGACGAGGTCGACACCGCCGACCTTCGGCTCTCCATACAGGTCCGTCTGTCCGAAGTTGTTATCGATCGCCTCGATCCCTGAGCACCCGATCGCCAGATCCATCGAACCCGGGCCGGCAATTTCCGAGTCGGCCAAGACGACAGCCACATCTGCGCCAGTCTGTGCCTCGATTCCCTCGCGGAGGCGACGGGCACTCTCGTCTGGATCTTCAGGTAGTAGCGTCATCATCCCGTCCGGACTGTTTGACCAATCGACACCCGCGTTCGTACAGAGTCGACCGTTCCGCTCGGTCACGAGCATCGCTGGGACCTCAGCAAGTGCCTCCTGTGCCGCTTCGGGGTCTACGGCATGTTCCAACAGCACGTCTTCGCCGACCTCTGCGATCGGGATCGCACCGATGACCTCGCTTTCGTCGTAGATGACGGCCACTTCTCGCGGATCGATGCCGGTGATGTCTGCCACCCGGTGGTCGCGGTCAGTGACTTCGACCTCGTCGGCTTCAACGAGTCGGTTCTCGGCGAACGAGACGACCTTCGCGGTGACGACGACGATGTCACCGTCTGTCAGGGGATACTCTGCAGCCGCTGTCTCGACGATCCGGTCGACGAGGTCGTCGTTCGGTTCGACTTGCCCGATATTAAGTCCGTGGAACGTTAGTTCCGTCATCAGTTGAAGATCGGAAACAGCACACTTCAACGCTGAGACGATTGCATATCGCTGGGAATAGACGAGACGTTCTTCGAAACGTGTCCCACTCAGTGTACCGGCGGTATCGGGCAGTCGACGGAACGTAATCACGTCGCACCCACACGGCAGGCGGCTTTATTGGTGCAGGCTGTGTATCGATTCCTGTATGCCCGAAGAAGTCCTGTTCAAGTCAGAAAGTGATCAGAGCCGAGAAGAGATCGCATCGTACCTCCGGAAAGTCGCGGATAATCTCGACAGCGGAAACGCTATCAACCTGAAAGCAGGCTCCGAGTCCGTAACGCTGGATCCCCCTGCCCGACCGACCTTCGAGGTCAAAGCCGAACGTGAAGGGCCGGCAGACAATATGACGGAGCTAAGTGTCGAGTTCGAACTCGAATGGGACGAAAATGATGGCGAGGAGGGCGGCGGAAGTGGTCAGTTAGAAATCGAGTAATCACGCCAACACACGCTGGGAAGTCGATTCAGCGGAACCTATCTAAAACAAATGAAGTCGCTGTGCTGTCCGGTCTCTTTAACTCTTCCTCCTGTTTCTGTCTGGGGGACTGCGTTTACGATACAATCTCTTGGATGTAGAGGTGGGCGTACGCGCTCGCCCACACGATTGAAAGTAGGTCTCCAACGCTTGTAGAGAACACACGCAAAACAGGCGTCACCGAAGCGACGCCCGTCCCTATCTCGGGTAGATAGAGGTTGCTTACACTCCCGATAGCGATCACTGCGATGAGCACGAACTTCCGACGGTAGTTCGTCGTAATCTGCCAGCTAATCCGAAGTGATTTGAGAGGGCCATATTGGCCGATAACGCAGGCCTCCGGTGCGAACCAGAACTTGAACAGCAAGCCGAGAAACGGCACGGCAAAAACGAGCCCACCCACCGCCGCAACGACGGGAAAGCCAACTATATCTGCGGGGTTTCCCGGAATAGCGCCAGCAAGGAGGAGTAGTGGCAGAAACAGAAAGAACGGAACCGTCATTACAGAAAAAACGATAAGCAGTGTTACGCCAATCAACGCCGGTGTCCGGGTGATACTCCGATGGACTCCTTCGCGTATCGTTACAGAGTTATCAGTCAGTTCTCCGGCGACAATTGTTCCCACATAAGCTCGAATCAAGATTATGAACACAAACGCCGTGAGAGCATCGAATACGCCGATTACAGGCATCGGGAGCCCGTTGATGATGTCCGTCTCGAGAAGTCGGTTGGCCAAGATAGTCACACCCGCGAAGGCGATGATCGAGGGGTAGGAGCGAAACAGGCGAACGGACCAGACCAATGCATCAAGGACGGTCCGATTGGTGGTCGTCGTCTCGATGTTTCGGCATTCGAGACAACCACAGCCATCGATATCTTCCCGTGACTTGATCGTTGGTGCCACGTCACACTCGCTTGTGTCGTCACTGGTAGAAGCGCTTCGGACTGGGGGGTCGGTGTGTTCGCTCATTCGGCAGTGATGAACTGTGAGACGGATTCGCCGATAGCGAGTAAAACCGAGGGGGGACCAAGCAGCGAAGCGAACGATTTGAACGCACGTTTGAGACTCGGGCGGTCGTCCTCAGTGCCGAGAAAGAGGAGTGTCGGGTCCTCTGATACGACGTATACACTCATCTCACGGCCTTTCTCCGAATAGCAGGTGTCAGTCACTTCGATTACGCCGGCCGATTCGAGATTCTCCAAATGATAGTGAACGTTCTGCAGGCTCTGGCCGAGTTGCTCAGCGATCCGTGCCGGTGTCGCTGGCGTTTCGTTGAGCAGTTGGAAAATCTCGTACGCAGTCTCGGAGGACAACGCTTCGATTACCTCCCGTGTCGTGTCGTCATCGAGACTCAAGATAGCGGGGTTATCACTTCGTTCGACGGCGGCGTCAGTTTGTGTTGGAAGAAGTCGTGCCATGTGTGTGAGTAGCTGCTGTGGCTGGAGCACGGGATCTGACCCGGCTGGTTGCTGTTCGAAACTATCGGTTGTAATTGTTGGTCGGTGTTTATGTTGATTCCGGGACAGCAGTCAATCGCAAGTAATAGGCCGTGTAGACCGTATAAAAGTACGCGAAGCCGACTGAAGACAGAGCGATCCCGAGAGGGAGCAAGACGGTCATCGGAATCCCTATCTCAATCGGTAATACGTCAGCCGGTCCAGCGTCCGTCAGCGTCAACCGGACGAGATATTCGGGGATGAAGAAGGCGTTCAGCAGGACACTCCACGCCAGCGAGAATCCAACGACGCTTCTGAGATTTGAGCGGACGAGTGCAACACTTTTTCGGAACGCATCAGTAACACTCTCGTTCTCGATGACAATCGCAGTGTCGTAGAACTGCACGAACATAATGACAACGAGGATGGACAGCAGCCAGATGAGTATAGATCCGACGCCGGCGACGAAGGCAGCCATCTCGTTAATTGGGGCGAGTGCCATCGATCCGATACCGAGGATGAACCCGATAAATCCGAGTCCGACAGCGGTCCCGAGCACGATAAGTATGAACAACACAGTTGCGAGGAGAAGTGGGAAATAATGTGTTCGCCCTTCAATGAAAAACTGGGTGAACGACGCGTCTACTCCTTCGATTGCGGTCTGTGCGGTGCCGATGAAGCCACCGAGAACGAACGGGAACACAATGAGCCATACGAGAGAGACACCCGCTGACAGTAGTGGTGATTCGATCAGATGATCCACGTACTGGAGTTGACTTACGGCCCCGATGAGGAGCCCGGCAACGAACAGGATCGGGTTTTCTCGGAGGGCAGCGGATCCGTCTTTGAATGCGGAGACTGTCACCATTGTGTTCACGAATTACTGTCGTCGGGTATTAGGTCGAGCGTAGTATCAAAATCAGATTTGAGCATTTTGAACGGTAGTACAGGCGACGAGTACCGATCTCGCCAACGCTCGGTGGGGTAGTCATCGAGCCACCTTCTGGTGGCGGGACGGTGGAGCCTCTGCAGTTGTCGGATGGATAGACTGTAACTCTGAATCACAAGTATTTTTGATACCAAGCACGTACTGAATAGTTGGGTTCTGGTCCCCACTCCACTTCCCCCCTGAATCGTATCCGATTCACCGATCGGCCCGGATCCAGAACCCGTTGTCGTAGATGACGGCTTCCAATGGTGTGTAGCACGCCGCTCCCCCCAGCTGCACATCATCTCCCCAAGCCTTTGCTGCTTGGACCGTCGGAGTCGTGCAAGCGTGTCTCATTGAAGTTTATCGTTGAGTGAGTTGTGTAATCGGAAAATCGACAGACAGCGTGGGGGTGACACAAGCGTTTTCGTGGCCACTCGTATCAGGAGCAAGTGGGTTCCGTGCCCTGTCCAATTCCATTGGACTCACCCATCCCATCGATTGTTTCAGGGTAGAGCCCGTCGTCGAAGTAGACGACTTCGGATGGTGCGTTGCAGACCGCTTCTCCCACCCCTATCCACCATTCTGCTGGTGTACACAGCGGAGCCACGGGGTAGTGTGTACGTCCAAGTGCGTACGCCACTGGAAACATCGGTAGGGTGGTAGAGCTGGCCACTATTGTGAATGGGTTGATGCGTGGTATTTGCTACCGTGGTTCCACAAAGGCTATTTATGTGGCGTCTGTCACAACCGAGTGGGTTCTGGTCCCCGCTTCGAGCTCCCCTGACTGCTGGTCATCTGACTGGGTTTCCCGGGTCCAGAACCCAGCCGTGCCTCTGACATAGCAAAGTGGTGGGCGCTACGCAAGGTGCCCATTGCAGCCCACCATTTCCCTCCAAACGAACGGGCAAATATCAGTTCCTATCTCTCCTCACAGTCGTCGACGCTAGCCACCATGTGAGACTGCGTCCTTTCGAATCCGAGCTTTTCGTAGAAGGCGATGGCTCGCTCGTTGTCTACGTGCGGATCGAGACTGAACTCCTCACATCCGGCTTCGCGTGCCCAGTCTCTGAGACGGTCGAACAGGTCCTCAGCCAGTCCGGTTCCACGATACGGTTCGCCAACGTAGATGTCACAGATGAACAGTCGGTCGGGGCGGTCGAAGACACTCGGCGCTTCGTCGACTTCGGCCGCGATATACCCGGCAAGCTCACCGTCAGCATCGGCGAGTGGAGTCTCGTCGGTGAATCCATCGACGGCGATCCACGTTCGATACTCCTCCGAATCGAGTCGATCGACGCGGAACGGGAGTTCCTCCGCGACGAGGTCGACGTCGTCGGCGAGTGAGAACGTATCGACAGTCCCTTCGAGTTCGCGGTAGTACGGTAGCCAGAGTTCCTCGATAAAGCGCCGGACAGCAGGCTCGTTTGCTGAGAGTTCCACGATCTCCATACCTGTCCGGACCAGTCGCGCCACTTATTTGTTGTTACTCTCGGGGTGACGATGACTTTGAGAGCAAGAAAGCTGATTGACGGAGCGCATCCAACGCCAGAGCCAATAGAAGGGGCACCTGTCTCTGCACCTGCTGATGGATGTTCTGCTCATTTGCTGCGTGCTCTCTCCCCGAATCGGTGAGACAACAGTATGACTCGGTCGAGGACCACGAACGTCACCCCAGACTTGAACCGGTCCATCATTTAGGACTAACTGACAAATCCTTTGATTGCCTTGAAAAACAGTGTCTCGTTGACGCGTCCCTCTTCTATGGACGGTCAATATGGCCTTCTCACGGAGCCGATGTTCTGTACAAGTAGATGGCACAGAGGGCGAGGATGGCCTCAGCTACCTTCGCTGCGACGGCCAGCGGATTCAGGTTCCCCTGCATATAGAACGCGTCAAAGCTGAACCCCTGGAACACAAACAGTGCGAGAATGGTGACAATGGCGTATCCCGCAGCGACAAGGTACAGCTCGGGTCGCCAGTACCGGCTACTGTACAGGAGGACCCCGCCAAGAAATCCAAGCCCATTCAGAATAAACAGCGCCCCCAATGTCTGACTGAATCCCATGACCTGTGGACCGAGCAGTAAGTGGATGCCAGCAGTGGTAAGCGTAGCTACGATTGCGAGGTACCCTACTGGATGCGATGGGAGTGTAAAAAACGAGTCTTGTCGCTGTGTCGATTGAGCAACCATACTGAGTAATTGTCACTGAAGTGTATTAAATCCATGTGAGTTTTTCGACATTACGGGAGCAGGCAGAACGGATATGATCGGCTGCGTTCCTGGTTCAGCACTGGGTGTAGGAAGTTATCTGTCCGTTCGACTGTCCCATCGAATGCGGAGACAGGCCAGTACATCAGCACAATCAACTACCAGTACTGTGTCCGACGACCGTATCTTCCCCAGCGGTAATACGTCCCGTTTTCTGCATGAGTCTTCTGGCCCCTCATCAGCAATCTCAACCTGAATCACTGATTCGATCTCGATTTATCAACTCTGGCCGTGACACTCGGATGAGACAATCGGAATGATATTCTGTTTCCTGTTGGAACACGATCCTACGGATGGTCTCCCGTCGAACAATCGCGCTCCTCCTCGGATCGGCGCTTGTGATTGGTTATGTCCAGTATGATACCGTCTCTGGACCCTTCAAACCTACACTGACTGTGGAAAACAACGACACGACAGCGTATCAACTGTCAGCGTACACTGTCGAAAGCAGAGAGCAGGCGATGTACCTGAATTTCGAGGTCACGACCAGAGATGGCGAACACAGGCTCAAGACGCTCTCGCAGTTGATCTGGCCGGATGGGGATCGAAACGTCACACTCGCTGACGATGGGGTCCCCACGCAACAGATCACCGTCGCTCCCGGCGAGACGGTGACGACCACGATTGATGGGTGGACGCGTGGGGACGTGACAGTGTACCTCGGCGAGAAAGTCGCCGATAACGGGACGCACGTCTACACTAGAATACGGACGTGTCCCAGAACTGGTCAGGAACACAGTTTGACCTTCGAGGAAGCTGGAACCAGTGGTAGCGCAACCTGTGCCTGAGTGATGCGCTAGTGACGATCCACAACAGCGAGACCGCTCACAAACGTATTACCGCCTCTCGCCCGGGCGTGCATCCCTCGATTCGATCTGGTTGGCCGGGATCGCCGCTGTCCCACGAGAGCCGGTCGAAAAGACGGTTCCGATCGCCACAGAGTGGATCGGTGCCACTACCGCAGTACTCAGAAACCCGCCGGCGACCGGCACGGTCGCGAGACCCCAGTAGGCGAGACCAATGACGATGATGAGGCCGCCGATGGTCATGCCCTGACCTTGTGATCGATGATAGCTCTGCCTGAGTGCCGTCACAAAGCCACGTCCGGTGACTAGCAACGCCGGAAGCAGGAACAGACGGGTCAGAACGAACAGAGCAACCGCCAACAGCAGCAGTCCGAACAGGAAACCAGTGATATCCACCGAGAAACCGCCCAACAGCTGCGGGATGGAGACGACCGCAGCCAGCGCGATAAGATACCTGCTCAACGCACGGGGACCTGAGTGGGTATCGAGGACTCGTGTAATCGTCACCCAACCGGCGATCCCGACTGCGAGTGGAACGAGGGCTTCGAGCCCCACAGCCCAGAGGAGATACCGTGTTTCGAGGTCGACCAACGCACCAACGTGTCGGGCCGTTCGTGCAGTCCCTTGCGGGAACACTGCGTAGTTGACACTGACCGATTGACTGAGCGCGTCGGTTGGTGCCATTGGAATTGAATCGTGCTGGCGAAGCCAGTCGACGAGTGCAACCAGCACACCAACGACGGCGAATGGGACAGCGAGCACAGGGTCGCGACGAATGCGCCCGAGCGCGGACTTGAGAACGCCCAGAGTAGACAGTCGAGGCGTCGGGGATGGGTGTCCAGGTGAAGACACCCTTTCGCTTCCAGCCCCCTCTTTTCGGGGCACTATGCTTCCTCCAGTGCGAGAACTCGGCCACGGTTCGCCAGATACAGCATACCATCCCCGACCATCGGTGGCGAGAGGGGTACTTCCGAAGGATGGTACTCGAACTGTTTCTCACCCGTGGCGACGTCGAACGCCTCCAGTGCCCAGAGTGAGTCCACAGCGTAGACGCGACCGTCAGCGACAACCGGCGTCGTTTTTCCGTCGAACGGAGCTGTCCACCGTGTCTCGCCGGTTGCCAGCGAAAGCGCATGCAGTTCCTCCCGCTCATCGGCAACGAATATCGTCCCGTTGGCTACCGCTGGCGTGCTGTCGGTCACATTCCCGTCAAGGTTGCGTTCCCACAGGAGTGCGCCGTCGGACCTGGTACGCAACTGAACCGACTCACGCGTCGGAATGACGACGCCCTCGTCTGTCGCCACTGGCGGCAGAACTGTCATCCCTTCGAGTTCACGGTGCCAGTGTTGCTCACCAGTATCAGCACGATACGCAGTGGCCTGTTGTGGCCACGCGGTGACAAACACGAGGCCGTCGTCCACCGCGGGTCTGTTGTACGTCCCACTGACTGCCTCGTCTTTGTGATGGGTTTGTTGCCACAGGATCTCCCCACTGTTCGGGTTCAGTGCTACGATTGAGTTCGTCCCAGGTAGTGCCGTGTATATCGTCCCGTTCGCAGTGACCGGCGTTGTTGACTCGGCCGGCCCGAAGAAACCGGGCGTCGGTGATCGCGGTCCTATCCATCGCTCGCCGCCGACGCTCATATCTATGAAGGGAAGTTCCCGTCCGCCATTGGCGTTAAGCCCGTAAACCCCATCTGACCCGGTTATACCGAGTGTCTTCGTCTGATAGATCGAGGCTGGGGCAATCGCTGGAGTTGAGTGATACGGCCCCTGGAAGCTGAACCGCCGCTTCCCAGTCTCGGTATCGAGCGCAAGCAGTCCGTTGCCACCGACGTATAGCGTCTTCCCACGGCGGATCGGTTGGGTACTCCCCCGAAACCAATCCGGGGCCTGGTGTGTCCACGCAACCGCTACATCGTCTTTTGGACCTGATACTTCGGGATTGTGCCCGGTTCCGGGAGGATCGTACCGGCCCATCGGCCAGTCGGAGGGTGACTGACTACCAATACGTTTCTGCGTATCGAGAGACGTGAAGTCAGCTGAACCGGTAATTCCCAAGGCGGCTAATCCCAGAAATCGACGTCGTGAGGAGGGCATCTACTCGCTGGTTTATCACAAGCAAAATTATCGCTGTCGGTCTTTTCGCCGGGTTCACAAGCGGCTGAGTTTCGATGAGAAGCGCTCTTTTCGTAACCCAAATCTGTTCGAATACCAGGCGTCGATCCAAACGGTGACTGACCAACCCAGGTAGTTTCCACAGTACTCTGGATACAGGGTTTTGTTCTGGATGTGAACCCGGTGTAGGGCAGTTTACCCACAGCAGTCCCATGATTGTCTGGGTGTACTGCAACCGCTTTCGAGCCTATAGCTGAGTCTACCCTCCAGTACAGTTATCAAAAATACTACGCTGAAGACTCGGAATGCACTCAATTTCGGTCCAGCTATTGACTAGTGACCCGACCGCGTAGTCCCAAAGACCATGTACTGACCTCCAAAATACCAGCCAGAGATGCCACCTGACCGGCTCCGGAGTATCGTCCCGATGTTCGGCGGCGCAACGAACTACGTCAAGACACTCAATGCAATCCTCGAGTACGTCGACGACCAACAGCCCACTCCCGATGAACTCATCGGCTGGCACCGGGGACACTTCGAACGAGTTTCGAGCCGGGACTCGATACAGCGCCGGATCGACTATCTCGAAGATGTCGGCTTTATCGAACGCGACGGCCACCACTGGCGACTCGGCCCGGAGGGTCCCACCTACATCGCTGAGCAAACGACCGAAACGCTCCTTGAAATCATGTGTCGCCGGAACGTCGGCCTCCGGAGCCTGCTGTACTCACTTGTGCCCGCTCCGATGACAATCGAAGAAATCGGGCACCAGCAACTCAAGACGCATACAAGCTTGGGCTGGGATCCGGCCAACACGGACATGGCCAAACAGCGGGCAAACTGGCTCCGAAGCCTCGGACTCGTCCACAAGGACGGCCAGCAGTATGCCCTCACAGATGAGGGCCGCCAGTTCGTTGAGACCGCCGTCGAGCAGTGGGCTGGGTCTACCCCACAGGCCGATGCACCTACCACAGATACTCCGACGGTAACGACCTACGAAACGACGGTTCAGGCCCGTGCAGTTGATCCGGAGTTCCGGGAGACAGTCCTCGTCCAGTATGATAAGACCTGCCCGATATCCGGCGTTGACCACCGCGGGCTGTTGGATGTCGCTCATGTCCTGCCCTGGAGCGACTACCCACAGCACCGGGCGGATCCCACCAATGTCCTCCCACTCAGCAAGATTCACCACGCAGCTTTCGACCGCGAACTATTCACTATCGACCGCAACTCTCGGCTGCACGTCAATCCCGACTTCGAGACCGACAGCGACCTGCTGAAACAGACAATCGTCGACCGAGCTGGTGAGTCAGTCCCCCAGCTGGACGGCAACGTCGCACCAACGTATCTCCGGCAGCACAATGACTCTCTCGATTGGGTGACGAATTAATCGGAGCGAAGACTGTGCCTGACGTGTACTTCTCGAACGCTTTCGCGGGGGAGGATACCACAGCACAAAACGGATTCAACCGGGCTTCAGCGGTCGATAACCTCGCCGTCCCCAACAGCTAGTTCGGATTCGAGTTCGGCGATCAGTTTCGTTCCCTCGGCATGGAGTTCGTTCGCCCGTTCCAGCGAGACGTCTCCGTTTTCGAGCTGGTCGATAATCTGTTCGAGCCGGTCGGTCTTGTCGGCGATTGTCTCGTCTTTCATAGTGGAAGCAGGATGTACAGGAGCAGAGCCACAACAAGCAGGCCCAGAGCGAGCAGGACGAGCAGCAGCCGTCGACGCTGGCGGCGATAGGCTGTGGCCTCCTGTTTCCGTTTCCGCTCCTGATCGTACTGGGTGCGTGCTTGCTCTAGCCGGTTCTCAAGATCGGTCAGTGCATCGCGAACGTGCGTGTCGTATGCGCGGTCGAGTTCGCCTTCGAACGAGGACAGGTCCGATTCGGCGGTCCGTCTGTAGGCGTGGGTGAGTCGGTCATCCATCGTCTCCAGCGTCGTCTCGACGGTCGCTGTGTAGGCCGTGTTGAGACGCTCTTCGAGTGTGTCCAGCTCCGCGTCAAGGGTTGTCCGCTCCGGAACGATGTTGCCTACCTCGGTCGGCGTCATCACCCGTCTGTCGGCCACTTCGTCGGCCAGTGTTCGGTCGTTCTCGTGGCCGACCCCAACTACGATTGGCGTCTCGGTTTTGTGGATAACACGGCAGAGCGGCGTTTCGTTGAACACCCGGAGGTGCTTGTCGGACCCACCACCGCGAGTAAGCACGATAACGTCGATCAGCGGGTCGTCATCGAGTTCACTGATCGCACCCATGATCGACATCATCGCATCGTCGCCCTGAACGCTCGTGTTCTGGATGACGATATCCACGTCGGGATACCGCTCGTGGACGCTGGTGATCGCATCCATCCGGGCATCGCTTGTCGCACTGGTGGCGATCCCGATCCGTTCTGGAAAGTCCGGCAGGGCTTGCTTGTGCTCCGGATCGAGCAATCCATCCGAGTCCAGCAGTTCCCTGTTTTGCTCGTAGATCTGCTGGTACGTGCCCTCACCGACCGCCACGATGTCTTCGACGATGACGGAGACGTTGCCCCCGTCTTCGTAGTACGACAGCGAGCCTTTGACAGCTACCTGCATCCCATCCTCGATTGTGGTGTCGATTGTCGATCGTTTGTACCCAAAGAGCACGCAGTGGATCGTCGAACCCTCGTGGACCAGATCGAGGTGGACGTGGTCGCTTGAGGACACACCATAGTCGGAGACATCACCGACGACGTAATCGAAGGCGAGCTGGTCTGCGCTCTCGACGACTGTGCCGATATCCTCGTTCAGCGTATCGACGTAGGTGATTCGCTCCGTTTGGAGTGCTTCCTGCAGTGTCTCCAGCGACGTGTGCGTCGGCTCCGGCTCCGAACCCATTCGACTCCTCTGTAGTGCGGTTGTGTACTTAAGCCATGGTACTATCTTGTGACAGCGATCCGGACGACCAGACGCGGCCAGCCAGCGGTGTGCCCTGACCGCATTTTGTCGATTTGTGTTGCCTCTTGAACTAGATGATTGAACCAATTGATTGAACCAGTTGATTGAATCGGTTAGTTGAACAAGTTGCTTGAATCAGGAAAATCAATCAATAGGTTATTTCAACTGAAGGCTATAACAACCAGCTATGCTCTCATACAGCACTTACAGCGAGGCCGGCGGCGTCGGCAAGACGACGACCGCCGCGAACCTCGCCGTCGCACACGCCCGCGCCGGTCTCAAACCACTGGTCGTCCCACTAGATCCGCAAGAAGGCAATCTCTCGCGGCTATTTGGCGTCGACAAGGACCGCTCGAAGAACATCGATCATCTCGCCCGGCATATGATCAACCGGCCCAAAGGTGACTTTGAGGATCTCATCGTCACCGCTGAACACGGCGTCGATGTCATCCCTGAACACAACCAACTCGCCGATCTCGGGGACTGGCTCCGCCGCGAACAGGACCAGGCCGCCGCTGTCGGGGATGCGTTCAATATTCACGCCGCGTTACTCAGCACGCTCGCCGATGCTGGCGTTCGTGACGAGTACGATGTGCTGATTTGTGACCCGCCGGCAACGGAAGGCCCACACCTACACAACGCTATCAACGCCACACGGTCGTTGGTTATCCCAGTCGAACCGAGCGCGAAGGGTCAAGCCGCTGTTGAGGGGTTGGAACAGCTCGTTTCCGGGCTTGAAGACACGCTTGAAATCGATGTAGGCGTCCTTGTGGCCGTCCCGGTCGGCGTGAAAGGGACGAACGACCAGAAGCGCGTCCTTAGCGAGATCCCGTACTCGACACCAGAAATCTTCGGCGACCGTACCTCGCTAATGGAAGGGTCGTGGGCACAGCAGTGCTCGGCGTTCACGTATGTCCGAGACCATCGCGACCGTCGACGTGACTACGAGGTCGAAACGCTAGCACAGTACGACCGATTGGCTCGCTACCTCGAAGCGCAAGCCGAGATCGAAGCCCCGAACCCACCGGAACCCGGCGCTATCGAGGAGGTGGCGTAAATGGCGGGCATGAAAGAAGGCCCCGGAGAGGACCCGTTCGCCGAGGAGACGACCGACGAGCAAGACGACCCAGCGCCGGACCCAACACCTGAAACGACAGCCGAATCTCCGTCCGAATCCGAAAGCGATAGCACCGACAACATGAGTACAGACGAAATCCCGTACGTCATTCGCCGACAGACGGTCAAAGAAGACCGCGATAACGAACACGTCGCGTTCCTCCGTGACGAATACGCCGAATTAGAGGACCAAGTGAGGGGCGACGTGGCCGATGAACTCGGTATGCGCTCAAAAGATGTCTCGGTGACGGATCTGCGCGAGGCGTTCGTCGAACTGGCGGCAGAGAATCCCGACACTGTGGCTTCAATACTGGAGAGTTGGGGCTACGAGCATCTCAAGTGACCAAGACCAGACACTATCGAATACGCTGCTCGCACAAAGCAATGGGTCGCAGATCGAGTGGATGACCCACCGGTCGCGATTCATTGCGGCTACCGCATATACTGCTTGCCGTTCCTCTCCCTCATGTATGCCCACAGGAGTCCTATCAGGACGACAATAACGGCGATAACTCCAAGTTTAACGAATTGTATTGGGGCAAGCAAAGGGAAGTCAAATTCGGGACCGAGGAGGTGGAACGCGATTCCGGGGACAGTAATAAGTGCCTCAGTTCGAGTTCCGGTCCAACCTTGTGACGGCATGAACGCAACTCCGGCGAGGAGAGCCCCATAGATGATGAACGGCAGTTGGTAGACCAAATATACGAAGAAGAATCCGCCACCCGACATCGTAAAGAGCCGATAGTACTGCCCCTCATAGGCAATCACATACTGACCCTTTCCGGGGTTGATCGTATCACTGTAGAAGAAACGGTCCGGAAAGTCTTCATGCCCATAAATCGTGTAATGGCCGTCGGGGGATTCGATGGCTCGTCGAACAGGGTCTTGCGCGGAGTTTGAGAGATTATCATACTGGAGTACCGGACTGTTTTCATTGATGTCGGATTCCTCGATAGGCTCAGTAGTGAAGTCTGCCTCCTGGCTCCAGTCCAACATAGTAATTGGAGCACCGATGAGTGAAGCTGCAACTATGAGGGCAAAGATTGAATGGACCAATCGATAATTCATGAGTAGGGTATCTGGAGAAGGAAATAAATGTCTTGTCTGTATGACTAATACAGCGACTCGTGCAGGTCGAATTGACCGGTGCATACGCACACTCGCCAATTGTGACAGTCGATAATACGTTGACGCTGCTGAAGAAGAATGGAATCGGAAAGTGAGGTACTCCGTTCGGGTTAGCGCGGCGTCTGAGTGGCTACACTATAGTACCATTGGAAATCAATGCACACCTGATCGCACGGCGGCAGTGCGATCAGTGTGTACATCGTTTCAATCGTTACTATAGCTGGTGCCTCAGAACCACTCTGAATTCGTTGCCTGTACACAAGACCGACCGTTTGGAGAGCAATTTGAATCCGTCTCCATTCGTTGATTCGGCTGAAACCACGGATCACAGTCCTGTTAAACCCACTGTAGTCTCAACTTCCAACGCAACAATCCATATAGCGATGTGTGCTTTAAAGCGATATTTACCAAACCACCGTAGAGACATAAGTCCAGTACAAGCCACCCGCATCGACGGCTATCTGTTCCCCTCGGAACGCTCGAAAAACGGCCACGTCGACGGAGCCACAATCGCAGGCTAGTTCCACGACCTTGCCGAGAAGGCCGAGTTCCAGAAGAGATCGACGGCGTCGCACGGAAGTCGCACATGGGCCGGCGGTTCTGGTACGATGCGTATTCGCGAACCACGCAGGATCTACTGGAACACGTCCAAGATATCGCTGGCGAGCAGGGTAGTGCAAGTGCCAAAGTCGTGTCTGATGACTATCTGACCGATGAACGGAAGCGCGAACTCCGCGTGTGGGAACTTCCGGTATTCGACCTAGGGGTATTGGTCGGGCAGGCGGTTACCTACCTAGCGGTTGGATTATTTGTCTTCCGGGTTGGGACAGCTAAAGCACCCAAACGGGGTGTTCTCGGGCACTAGTAATGGATGGGAAGCAGTGGCCGATGTGTAATAAACCCAAACGCCACACCAGTGCTATGTGATAACATAAAATATTTCCCACATATTTAGACTGAATTTACAAGTATAAACACCACCATCATGATATAACAAGCGTACACTTGTAAGATGTGGTGATTTAATCGGTTCTATGGTTCTTTCTAGCGGTTTCTCCAACAGACACTGTCGCTAAAAACGCCCCTGTGAGCCGACAGTTCCACCAAAGCTTATTGCAACGACCGCGGGATATTCGATTTCTTCCCATCGCCAAGCAGAATCTCGGACCCGGATCACCAGAGTAATTACCTGACCCTTGACTAAACACGACGTTTTGGGTAGGGTAGGTTACCTAGTTACGACAGAGTCGGTCGCAACATGACGCTCTAAACGCTCGGGGAGTTCGTCCATCTCTCCAGTCTGAATTCTCCACAGCATCGCGTACAACCCGTCTTCCTCCAGCAAATACTTGTGAGTGCCGCGCTCGACTATCTGTCCGTCTTCAATGACCAGTATCCGATCTGCATCACAGACCGTTGAGAGACGATGCGCGATTGCTATCGTGGAGCGTTCCTCCGCAAGTTCAGTCAGACTCCGATTGATCAGCAGTTCCGTTTCCGTGTCAACACTTGCCGTCGCCTCGTCAAGAACGACGACATCCGGATCCTGAAGGAATACTCTGGCAAGCGCGATTCGCTGGCGTTGTCCCCCAGAGAGCTTCACACCGCGCTCCCCGACTTCTGTCCCGTACCCGTCTCGGAGATTCTCGACGAACTCGTGTGCCTGTGCCGCTCGTGCCGCCTGTCGGACGGCTTCGTCACTCGCCTGTGACTGCCCGTATCGAATGTTTTCCGCTACCGTGCCATCGAATAGGAATGGCTCTTGGTTGACGTATCCGATGGACTCGCGCAAGCTCCCTAGCGTCACCTCCCGAATATCGTGCCCGTCCGCTCGTATCTCTCCGCTCGTCACATCGTATAATCGTAAGAGGAGCTTTGCTATCGTCGACTTTCCTGCACCAGTCGGGCCGACGAGTGCAACGGTTTCGCCCGGATTCAGCGTGAACGAGATGTCAGCAAGTACAGGTTCGTCAGCGCTCGACTCAGGATTATTTGTCCCGTAAGCGAATGACACTGTATCGAACTCGACGTGACCATCGATGCTGTCGAGCACCGCTGCGTCGGGATTTTCGGTTACGTACGTGGGTGCTCGTAGGAGTCCACAGATCCGCTTTCCAGAGGCTTTCGCGTTCTCGTACCGGTCGACGACGTCGGAAAGCTTCGCGAGTGGGTCGGTGAGCCGTTGGGTGAGTAACATAAATACGACGAATGTACCGACAGTGAGATCACCCGTTAACGGACCTGGTGGCCCGGTGAACACCCAAGTTCCTCCGACGACGAACGTTGCGAAGAGTATCAATCCGGTTAAAAACCGCATGCCAGGCCGGTAAACAACACTCAATCTGATTGCACTGATCGCATCGTCGTACAGATCTTTCGCCGCGTTATCGATGCGGTTAGCCTCGTATCCCTTTGCTGGCGCTGTTTTGACGAGCAGGCTGCCGCTGATCGCGTTCTGCAAACGAGTGTTTAGATGCCCGACTGACGACCGCCAGCCGGCGTATCGTGGCTCGACCGCCTGGGTGAACCACCATGTGAAACCTATGAAAAGCGGGAGTGCGAGCAGTGTAATCACTGCGAGCTGGTAGTTGAGATGAAGAAGAATTCCCGTAACTCCGACCACCATGACACCGATCCGTACCATGTCTTGAAGTCCGTTGTCGAAGAACCGTTCCAAATTGGTCGTGTCGTTGTTCAGGATGGACATGACCTCCCCAGTGTCTACCTCCTCCTGAAACACCGTGTCTAACTCTTGGAACTTCCTGTAGCTGTCCGCTCGAATATCGTACATAACACCGTGGGCGAAATCATTCATCATATAGTCTCGGAGCCATGCCGTCAAAGCGACCAGTACGAGTGACCCGCCAACAAGCAAGGCTGAGAGCCAAAACTGACTCGTTGCGTCCGATGGCAACCAGGCACTGGGGACGAGAGGAAGTGTATACGCTCCCTCATTGTTAAAGACGGCGTCGATGGTTGTTCCCAGAACTATCGGCGTGACGAGCCCTGCTCCGCGTGAGACGACACTGGCGAACAATCCGAGTGCTAACCGTCGCTGCTTCGTCCGTCCATATCGAACGAACAGACTACGGAGAGGCTGTTGGATGTCCCGTCCGAGTTCGTCGATAGTGGACCCGTCCCCGCCTGTGTTCTCCTCTGTCATGTGTTCAAAACGCTGCTGCTATTGAACTCTTGATTCTCGCAAGTCTGGTCAATGCGTATCATGTGAACTCAGCGAGTGGGTTGGGAATGGTACCGTGATGGCGCACTTTCGGGCGCGTATTGGTGTTCGTGTAGCCGTGATCCAGCAACCGATTCCGGTTGAGACAGTAGTTCCGGAACCGAGGTCTAAAAAGGTCGATTGCTTCGTACCGATCCTCGTATCTCGGGAACTTTTTGTGGTAGTTTTCGATGGTGTTCCGAACGTGCTGCCAGAACGCTGCTTCAGTGAGTCCGTGGGTTCGCTCCAGCGCGTCAGAGACAAACCGGAACACACCGTCGAACAGCGTTCCCACGATTCGATGACAGAGGAGAATCGGTGGTTTCCGCTTCACGATACTGTGCGTGTATCGGTCATCGTCGCGGAGTTCTTCGGGGAGCTTCTCGATCAGTTCAGGGAAGTTCCGGTCTATGACCGCAACCTCGTCAACGAAGTCCGTGATCGCAATCCGGGTGGGAACGTCGTCCTCCAGTATCAGGACGACATTCGTACCGTGCGGCATAAATACAAGACCATAGCGATAGAGACAGTGTAGAATTGGATTCAGCAGAGTCTCCAGAAACTCGGTGAGCCACGTCTCCGGTGTCATCCCCGATCGATCGACGAGTTTTGCCACGACCGGCGTCCCATCGAAGTCATCCTCGTACACTGCAGCCAGAGCTATCGGGGACTCGCTGGAGTCTACTGAAGGCGTGACGCTCTCTCGCCAGACACACCCGAGTAGCTCGTGAAGTTGGTACGGAGCGTCCTCGAGTTGGCTGAACTTGGGGTGTTCGTAGTTCACACCTGCGATTTCTCCGGGAAGGACGAGGTTACAATTGGTTCGAAGATACGGATCGTCGTCTAGGATTGACTGTACGAACTCGGTCACACGAGGGGCGGCTTCAGCTTGCTCACCGAGTATCCCACGGTACACGTTGGTGTTCAGCACGCGTATGGGGAGCTTCACATGCTTCTTCTCGGGATCTGTGACATTTGAGAACGTACGAATGGACTGCTGGGGAAGGTACGTATCGGGACCTTCACCGAGAGGGACGAGCAAGTCGTCCGCGAGGTCGCCAGCGAACAGTTGGATAACGCTGTCCGTCCACTGCCAGTCGTGAACAGGAAAGAGAACGTAGTCGTCCGGATCGAGCCCGTCACTCGAAAGCCGTGACCTGAACGCCTGATACTGGTCCCCCAACTCGTTCTCAAGGAGTTCTCTCTGTGAGATCCCAACAACCGACGTGAACGTGGCCCGATTCTCATGTGCCGCGACCCAGGAGAGTGTCCGCTTACGTTTCGTCTCGGGGGCGTACTTATGGTAGTCGTCGTAATCGAACCCGACCCTGCCTTTGTTATACGTGTACTTGGGATGTCCTTCCAGTTCTCCTTCGACCATTGCGTAGGGGAGGTCAAGAATCGACTCACGCTCACGGTTATCTTTCGACGCGCGAACGTGTGTGTCGGCGACGAGTGTGTTGTAGTACTCTCTGAGGAGGCGTGCGAGGGTTGTCTGGCTGGTTCCCAAATACGCCTGGGCGTCGACCAGGAACTGAATCGGGTCGTCTGCCGGCTCCGGCTCAGTCCCTGCAATACCGTCACGTCGAATGATCGAGTCACAACGGACTCGATAGGTTCCGAGCGCGCGCTGATGCGCGTCGAACTGGTACTCGACACCATCTGTCAACCGTACCACGTATCGAGTCCACTCCTCGACGGGCTCGTCGGATTCTGCGGGGACGGTCCGTGTCTCCGTCGGAGCTAAAAGGCCCTCGCGGGTGAACTCCGCAAATATCTTCCGTAACATAGCCTCGTTCGCCCGCTTCCAGTGGTCGCTTCCGAATGTGGAGCGTACCGTGTCTGAGTACTCCATTATCTGTACTCCCCGTCTGTGTTTGCAATCCGTCTGTCGCTCTTGCAGTGACTGAGTACGAACATCGTAATCGCCTAGTTTTAGGCTAGCCTAAATTATATATAAACCTTGTCCTGCAAGAACGGTGTGTTGTATGGACGGCTAGTAGCCATTGAAAATCAATGCACACCTGATCCACGAGGGCAGTGCGATCAGTGTGTGAATCGTTTCAATTGTTACTATAGCATCGTGCATTTCACACTACAGCGCCTACTTTTTTAGGCTAGCCTAATAATATCTCCCATCGAGGAGTGCTGATGACAAAAGAACCAGCTATCCAGTCCCGATGTGCAGAGGAAGATATCGACCTTGTTCGGTTGCTCTTCGTCACACAGAGCGGCGCAGTTCGCGCGCAAACTGTTGACACGGCCAAACTGGACGAAGCAATCGAAAACGGAACGACCGTCTCACAGTTGATTCAAATGTACAACGCGGTCGGGCGGAGAAACAAGGACGGTCATCTCACGACTGTCGGGGAAGTTCGGCTCCGTCCGGACCCAGACACGTTTCGAGCCCTTCCCTACGCGGAGCGAACAGGAGTCATGTTTTGCAACATACAAACGCTCGACGGGAATCCCTGGACGATTGACGCTCGTTCGTCCCTCCGTTCGTTCTCGCGCACCCTCGAGAGTAAAGGCTTGTCGCCACGAGTCTCCTTCGAGAGCGAGTTCCATCTGTTTGAGCGGAACCCAGAAGGCGGCGACCAGACTATCGGTTCGCCCGGCGCATATCTTACAGAAAGCACGCGCGAAACACACGGGACGATCCTCCGAGCTATCGATGCTCTCGAGGAACAAGACGTCGTTGTGGAAAAGTACCATCCAGAGTACGCCCCCGGAAAGCACGAAATCGTGACAGGTCACCAGTTTGGACTCCGTGCGGCCGATGAGCACGTCCTCGTTCGTGAGACGGTCGACAGCGTCGCCCGATCTGATGGATACCGGGCCACGTTCTTACCTAGGCCGTTTGATAACGCGACGAATGGCTGCCACCTTCATGTTTCACTCTGGGACGGGGAGACGAACCAGTTCTACGACTCTGGGGATGGGAGCCTGAGCCGGATAGGCAAGCAATTCATTGCCGGTGTGCTAGAGCACGCACCAGCACTTACAGCCCTTGCAGCCCCCACTGCCAACTCGTACGCCCGACTACGACCGCAGAACGGTGCAGCAGGGTACGTCTGCTGGGGACAGGAGAACCGAGAGGCTTTGGTTCGCGTCCCGGCGCTTAACGCGGGCGATCAGAGTGGGAACTCGTTACGACTGGAATTCCGTGGTGCGGACAATGCGGTGAACCCCTATCTCTGCTTGCTGGGACTTCTCGGGGCTGGATACGACGGTGTTGATCGGGGTCTGGAGGTTCCCGAACCACTCTCCGTTGATCCAGGGAATCTCACTGCGGAGGAGCGGTCTAAAAAGTGTGTCGAGCGATTGCCCCGGACGCTTGGCCAGGCGCTTGACGAACTTGAGTCCGACGACGTGTTGCGGGACGTGCTCGGTGACGCGTTGTTCGAAACATATGTACAGGTAAAACGCAGTCACTGGCGTCAGTTCGCGTACGACAGCGCACAATCGTGGGAGATGGAGCACCTACGAAGCGTGTATTAGGCTCTTACCGCTTAACACAGACCCTTGCCACCTCATTCACTGTAACGATGTAGAATAAAATTCCGGCTGTCAGATTTCACCGCCATTTTTCAATCACCCGACAGGCTTTTGTGTTTTTAGGCTAGCCTAAAAAACGCATGTATCGAGAATCCAGCCGTTCAGGGAGAATCCCGCACCGAAGATACGAGCAATCTAATACCCAACTACGGCAGAGCCAAGAGAATAGAGAGTCCAGCGCGCGGACGTATCCACGAACACTTCCCTTCGCAGTCGCACGAGCCAAAGGTGCGATACTTGTCGACGCCGACGGAAACGAGTACATCGATTGCTTGGCTGGAGCCGGGACGCTAGCCCTCGGACACAACCATCCAGACGTGGTTTCGGAGGTGGAGCGAGTGCTAGCCGAGGACCGGCCCCTCCACACATTAGATATCACGACCCCTGAGAAGGAAGCGTTCGTGGACGCGCTATTCGAGAGCTTCCCGGACGAGTTCTCGGACACGGCAAAAGTACAGTTCTGCTCCCCGGCAGGAACTGACGCCGTCGAGGCCGCACTGAAATTGGCGAAAACTGCGACCGGCAACCGAAGCGTCCTCGGCTTTCAGGGCGGGTATCACGGGATGACTAATGGTTCTCTCAGCCTTATGGGAGACACCGATGCGAAAGAGGCAGTTCCGGGGCTTATGCCAGGCGTCCACCACCTACCATACCCGGACCCATACCGTCATCCGTTCGGGCTGAAGGCAGGTGAACACGAATCTATCAGCCGATTTGTAGAGCGAGTGATCGCTGACTCCGAGAGCGGCGTCACCGACCCTGCGGCGGCGATCGTCGAACCCGTTCAGGGAGAGGGCGGCGTCAATCCGGCACCCGACAAGTGGTTGCGGAAGCTCCGCCGAATGACGCGTGAAAACGACGTTCCGCTGATCGTTGACGAGATCCAGACCGGTCTGGGCCGCACTGGTGAGACATGGGCGTTCGAACACGCAGGAATCACTCCGGACATCGTTACCTGCTCGAAAGCGGTCGGCGGCGGTCTCCCACTGGCGCTTGTTGTCTACGATGAGAATTTCGACGTGTGGGAACCTGGCGCTCATGCCGGAACGTTCCGCGGGCACCAGCTTGCAATGGCCGCCGGCCGAGTAACAATACGGCACGTATTAGAAAACGACCTTGACGAGCACGCAGCGAAGATGGGCGAGCAGCTTCGAGAGGAACTCGACTCGCTAAACGCCCGCTTCGATGCGATCGGTGACGTACGTGGCTGTGGGTTGATGCTCGGTGTAGAGTTTGTCGACCAGACGGTGGACACTGACGATGGAGAGGTTCCCCCGCCAAACAGCGAACTTGCGTCGACGGTGAAGGCGGAGTGTTTTGATCGCGGACTCGTCATCGAAACCGGTGGCCGTGACTCAGCTGTCGCACGGTTCCTGCCGCCACTCACTATCGACCAGAACCAAGTGAACGAGATTGCCGTTCGTTTCACCGAAGCCGTCGAAGCGGCGATAGACGAAACAGCCGGGATATAATTATGAGCGACAGGAAGAGGTCACAGGGGCTCGGAGCAAACTGCAAAACGCCAGCAGAGCACGCTGAATCAGCTACCCTGCATGCACTACTGAACTGTTATCACCGGGAGACCGGTAATGGACGGATCATTTCCGGTGCGGAGGCTCCCGTGTCGGTTCACAGTACTGAATCCATCCTTTACGTACCATTCACACAACAGGAGGTTGCGGTGTATGCAGCGCTTCGATACGACTCTGAAACCGGTCGACACATATTTGACCTTCCGATACACGTCCGTCAAAAGGGCCAGACTTCTACAGTAGACGCTGGAACGCTGGCTGCGTTTATCCGCCGCGAGATTATGTTGTCAACGGGAGCAGATACAACCGAGGCGACCGATTTACTGCGACGTATCCTTGTCTCACAGCGCGAAATAGAGCGATTCATTCGTGAACGCAGTGACAACGCTGCTCACTTGGAGAAACTCCCCACTTTCATTCGAGCAGAACAGTCGCTCTGTTACGGTCACCTCCTCCATCCGACTCCAAAGAGCCGTGAGGGAATCGCGGAGCACGAGGTTGCCGAGTATGCACCAGAACTCCGTGGTTCGTTTCAGCTCGACTACTTTGCCGCTGATGCCGAGATCGTTTCACAATGGTCGGCACACGACGAGAGTGCAACCCAGTGGATCTCGTCGGGACTCCGCGAAGCGAACAGTATGATCCCGCAGCGAGCAGAGTCTGCTCTCAACGATGGAAAGTTACTTATTCCCGTCCATCCGTGGCAGGCTGACGCCCTACGCTCACGACAATACGTGGCGGATGTAATAGACACGGGACACCTGATCGATCTTGGCGAATTCGGTCCCACATTCTATCCTACCTCTTCTGTTCGGACGCTATGGAGCCCCGAAACTCCCTATATGGTCAAATCCTCGGTAGCCATAGAGATAACGAACGCCGAGAGAACAATACCGCGGTCGAAACTTCGGTTAGCAGTCGCCGCTGCCGAGCTTCTCACTACAGAGTACGCCGATCGGCTCAGTGATGCTCATCCGCAGTTCTCGATATTGGCAGACGCTGCTGCTGCAACAATCGATGTCGGCTCCGGAAGCGAATCGGGGTTCGAGATGATTCTTCGAGAAAACCCATTCAGAGGCATTTCTACGGAGAATACTGCTACCGTCGTTGCGCTCTGTCAGGATCGACCGTCTGAGCCACCGTGGGTCTCACAGATCATCCAGCGAATAGCACAGCGGGAGGGTCGTCCGGCGTCAAAAGTAGCCCGTGAGTGGTTCCGTCAGTATCTGAGAACCGTAATTCACCCTGTTGTGTGGTCGTACTTCAAGCTTGGTGTCGGACTGGAAGCTCATCAGCAAAACACTGTAGTTCGACTGGATGAGGACGGCTGGCCAAAGGAAGGGTTCTATCGAGACAACGGTGGATACTGCTTCCCGAGATCACGGTACGATCTGGTCGATAGCTGGATTCCCGGCCTGGAAAATCGGGTAGAAACCGTTTGCTCCGACGAAATTATTGACCGTTGCCTGAGATACTATCTATTCATCAACAATGCATTCGGTGTGATTAACGCACTGGGTGTCGGCCGGGCTGCTGATGAAACTACGCTATTAAAGGTTCTCCGCGAAGAGATAGCGTCTCTTGTGGAGATCGAGCCCGCAACCTCCGACCTTCTCTCAGTACTACTCGACAGCGATCAAATACCATGCAAGGGGAACCTGTTTACGAGGTTCGAGGGATATGACGAACTGGATTCGACTTTAGATGACGAGTCGGTCTACGTCGAAATAGCGAATCCACTCACAACGCTTTTTAGGCCGTCCTAAAACGCCAACGTTAAGTGAGATTAGGCTGGCCTAAAAGTATGGGCGGCAATAACGGTTCCCAGGAAACACCAACGCGGCGAGATGTCCTCAAGTACGGCGGAGTTGCTACAGGCAGCGGATTGCTGGCGGGCTGTGCCGGTGTATTTGGATCTGACTCTCAATCCACTCCGGCCAATAATACAACGGAGAAATCAACTGAGACCGCTACTGAATCTACTAACTATTCGGTAACGATGGAACCGATAGGTGAGGTAGAGTTCGACTCAACTCCTGATCAATGGATTGCCTACGACGGTAGCTACGCTGATATGGGGGTCGCACTGGGCCAAGCCGATGGCATGACCGGTATCGGAGGTGCTGACCGATACTACACACATCTGTACAACGAAATACCAGGTGTGGAGATCGATACCGAACCTATCGAGAGTTATCCAGAGGTCCGGACAAAGGAAGAATTCTACGAACTTGACAACGATGTCCACCTATACGATCCGCAAATGCTCATTAATTGGTTCGACTGGGATGAGTCGGACATCGAGGAAATCACCACGAACGTTGCCCCGTTCGTGGGGAACTTGATCTTCCGAAGATCGGACGACTGGCACGACTACCGGTACTACACGTTGTACGAGGCCTTCGAAAAGGTCGCACAGGTGTTCCAAGAACAAGAGCGCTATGCGGCGTTCAAAGAACTCCACGACGAGTTCATTGCGGACATACAGAGCCAACTCCCGACAGCCGATGAGCGACCGAATGTCTTCCTTACGTACGGTGTCACGCAGGAACCAGATGAGTTCACACCGTACCGGCTCAACGACCAGGGAACGAGTAAGAAGCAGTGGCGTGACCTCGGCGTGAGCGACGCACTTGGCGGGACGGACATCGAGAATCAGAGCACTACGGGGAACATGGACCTCGACTACGAAGGGCTACTCGATTTGGACCCGGACGTGATTCTGTTCCGGAATTTCGCCGAGATGTCGGTCGAGGAGTTCCGAAATACCATCCTCGCATATATGGAAGATCATCCGGTCGGTAGCCAACTGACGGCCGTCAAGAACGGTCGCGTCTATCGTGGCGGATACCTCCATCAGGGACCGATCCACAACCTGTTTTTGACCGAACAGGCCGCAAAACAGATTTACCCCGACGTATTCGGGGACGTGACGGACGACACGGAACTGTTTGACCGGCAGCGCGTCGCGGACATCGTCAACGGGGATTTCTATAGTAACAATTGAAACGGTTCACACACTGATCGCACTGCCGTCGTGCGATCAGGTGCGCATTGATTTTCAATGGCTACTATAGAGTCCGGTCTCAAACTACTGTCGCTCGTCGTCCAGTCCAGACGACCGTTCCGTTTTGATCTCCTCGGCCCGTTCAAGTACCGCATCGTCGTCGATGTGCTCTACGAGATGGCGGTGACCATCCCGACGTCGTTTGCGCTGTTCGGATGGTGAGATCGCTTGCTCCACCTTCCGCTCGACGTACTGTGACTGTAGCTCATCGAAACGTGCCTCGGAGAGGTCGGCGTCTCCAACCCGTTCCGGGAACTCCTTCCGGACGTGTGCTTCCCAATCACCGTCGATGACAGACCCTTCAACGAACACCCAGTCAGTGTAGTGAGTTGCGAGATCCTCGGGCAAGCCCTCATCACGCCGCACGTCATGGATCAGTCCGAGCGCAGTCTCGCCCGCTTGTCCTGCGGCGACCACAGCTTGGTCCTCAGCCGTCCCAAGTCGACCAGCAAAATAGAGTCCATCTACCGATGTTCGACCGTAGCGTTTGTGCTCTTCCCAATTGATATCGACTCCCCCGTCGTCCCCCAGAAATTCTCCCTCGTCAAGTGTTTCGAGCCACTCTCGCCCGTACTTTGCTGCCGCGACGAGCGATTCAGTTGCATACTCGTCACCCGTTTCAGTCTCAATACGAAAGCCGTCTTCTGTCTGGGTTGCTTCTACAGCCTTCTCACGCGTGATTTCACAACCGACTCGCTCGGCTTGTGCGTGCAAAAGTTTCTGGAATGTTGGCGTATCGATTCCGCCAGGGAAGCCAGGAAAGTTCTCCAGATGTGCGATCCGGCCCAGTGATGACCGACCACGATCTAGGATTAGTGTGGAGAGTCCGTATCGACTCGTAAAAACACCAACTGTAATCCCTCCGACTCCTCCGCCAACAATAACAACGTCGTATTCTCCAGCCACGACCTTTCGAGACTTCTTCGACATGAGTGGATTAGGCTGGCCTAAAAGTAAAATTCTTCGATTTGCTATTTATTATCTGTCAAGAGGGTTTTCCGGAGCCAGTACTTCTGTGAGGGGTTCAACTTAGTATTGGGAGTTGTGGGCCACGTCGAGCTGTCGCTGTAGAAGGGTGCCGCGGTAGCGTCACCCGACACGGTCCGACAGTAGCCATTGAAAATCAATGCGCACCTGATCGCACGACGGCAGTGCGATCAGTGTGTACATCGTTTCAATTGTTACTATATCTGAAGTACTGAGTTCAACGGCAAGCACTGTAAGCTTGCTGTGGACGGTCAACTGGTAGTGTTTAGTTTAGAGGGATGTGTCAGCAAGATATTCTAAAGCCAATTTCCAGCGGTGGTCGGTTCGTCGTGTCACAAACATATGAAAACGGAGAGTTTCTTTGTCCTGTGTTTTAGCTTATATATTTGACAGTAGTCCGATTTCCATAGTGTGCTATCAGGGATGGTCCAAACTTGTTGAAGTAAAGCTCAGGGATGTTTCGTATTACATACGAGAAACACAGAGGCTCGCCATGTGTTTTGCTCTAGTCCTTGGAGAAGGATTTCTGTGTGATTTGTTGTCATGGTCAAAGACAACCGCTATGGAGAATATTGCTTCTTTTCGGACTCGTAGCGTTTATGAGCGTGCGCTTTTGTCCAGCCCATCAGAATGGGATAGCCGTTCTGAGGACGGCCTACAGGTAGAACTACTGATCGGTGGTTCTACTGATTACAGGAGGAACTATTAATTCCTTATATATACTTTCGCAATGTCACTTTCAAGCATTCAGAAAGAATCAAAGTCGTCATATTTTTGTCGTACGGGAAAGGTTGGCTCAGTCTCGGGAGTTCGTGTGAGCGCTGTGTCCGCGTTGACGGATTTGCTCAAGCGTTGCAACAATCACGCCGACACCGATCTGTGGCGGAACCATACTCGCTCGGCCAGCAGAGGGCCACAAAATCCGACCGTCGGAGGGCACCACTCTGGGACAACTACTCGTGGCATGAACTGGTCAGTACAGACGAACCAATTATTGATGCTAACTGATCAGGAGTGCTAATCCGAAGCAGTCTCAACGCTATATTCATATCCAAGTTTCTCACGTAGCTGACGGAACGCCTCCAGTATCTTCTCTCCGTCTTCACCGGCAGGAATCTCGACGTGTGCTGGTGGAGTGGCACTCTCCGGATTCAGGACTCGCCAAACCGTTCGACGAAGTAACGACTCCTGGGATACCGGCTTCCAATCGAGACGTAGGCTATCCTCAGAAAACAGCACAGTCACCTGCTTCAGTCGTTCCAAATCATATGATGCGCTCTTCTCTTTATTGGAGCAATACAGCGAGTCCCATTTCAAATCATACGTGGTATCGTCAGTTGTCCAAGAGACAAGCCCGCCAAACGGGACAACAGCCGACCCTCGTACCGGATCGAGTGTCTCGTTCAATTCCTCAATTACTCCCTCGTGTCCACCCGCGTTGATTTCTCGGATATGGGTCTCATGCGGTACTGAGCGATACAGCCACGACTGGTCGGTCAAGACTGCAAATTCGTCGAAGTAGAACAGACGGTCCGTCCACGCGTCAGTATCACCGTCCGGGATTTCGAGTACTGACTCAATCACCACCCGGTCCTCAGGAAGCGACGCTCGAAATTCGTGATCCGAACGGACAAACATACATTTCGAGTCGGGAACCCGCACTAGCTCCCGTTGTACCGTCTCAAATTGACCGTGTTTTGGCTCAAGCTCTAGGTGGACAACGGTTCCGTAGTCCATCAGAACGCGAATCGCCCGGTTCTCGACTGTCACAGCGCCGAGTTCGTCCCAGTCCTTAACACCGGATAGACCCCGAGAGACGAGCCTATGTGTCGGTTCTGCAGCATCGAACTTCTCTGTAAACCCCATTGTTGTCGCGTACTCCCGGGGTTATTAAAATCCTCGGCAGTGATCTATGCTAATTCAGTTACAGTCAACACAGGGGAACTCTTTAGCGGGTCAAACTTCTGGTAGGACGTATGGAGGCAGTTCAACGGATGCTGTTTCGTGAACCAGACGGACGACGGAAGGGCCTCTTATTCTCACTCTTCTCGTTCATTTGCATCCTTGGGTGGGCGTATTTCGGTATTGTACTCAACGGCCCTCACAACATGCTCTTTTTGGGTATCGCGTTTGCGTTCTCTGGATTAGCCGAATCTCTTCCTCCGAGCCGACAACGTTCGGCAGGGGTACTGCGAATACTTGGTCTCGGTATCCTCGTTGTCTTCCTTGCTCTCCTCATAGTGGTTCCAGAATCAATATGGGGTTGAGCGCAAGTAAACGGGTTTGACAACTACTTTAGCGACGGGCGAGGCTGGTCACAGACACGTTCCCGCCCGCGGCTAACGCGACAAAGATGTCATTGCTGGTGAATACATTCTTAATCGTACGACGTAAATGGCCATGCATGGGACTGCGTTGTGAGGTATTTGGACACGACTTCGGGGAGTCGACGATAGAGGAGTCGTACGACGAAGGTAAGCGGGGCACTGTTCTAACTGTTCGGGAATACAAGTCTTGCGAGCGCTGTGAGCATATCCGAAATATCTCTGAGAACCAAGGCCTGATATCCACCACAGAGGAATCGAAAGCGAATGGCGAGCGGTCGGAAGAAGTCGAACACAGAACCGAAAACAAGGGGCCAGCGGGGGTGAGAGAGAACGCGGAGGTCGAGACCGAAGCGAGAGATCCGGTGCAGGCAGCGGACGAAACGGAACCGACCGAGCCACCCGCATCAACGATGGCCGTGTCAGACAATGTGGCAGAAACATCTCCAGATGTGGAGGCGAGTGACGAGTCACCGGCGGTGACCGAATCGGCGCTTCTGGAAACGACTGATGACGCCGTGATACTGTCGGAGACACAGGAACCAGATGACGACAGCGACACGCCGTCAAGTAACGACGATGCAGTCCTCATTGATGATGCTGCTACAGACACGGCAGAACCGTCGTCTGAAACCCCCAAAGAGCCGGGTATAGGAAACGGTCGAGACGAGCAGTCGTATACGGCGGACCGCTCAAAGAATACCACAAGCGACTCGGTTCCGACGTATCAGTGTCCGAGGTGTGAGTTCGAACTCCCCGCGAGTGAATCGTCGTTCTTTCCCGGTGACGTTTGCCCACAGTGTCGGGTCGGCTACCTCGAGGACGTATCGGATGGTGAGTCGTAGGCGCTCGATGGGACGTACCCTCGTGGAGAGATAGTCGACGTCAGACAGTGTTTTCGCGAGGAGAGTGTACTCAGTAGTTTTGAAACAGCAGTTTTCGGACGTCGTCTTTCGTCCGGGCGCTCACCGTTGAACCGTCGGGAAGTGTGACTTCGTATGGTTCGTCGGTCTCGTCTGACCGGGTCCACTTCTCGTCATGTTCGGTTAGCAAACGGTTGGCAGCGGAAAGAGTATCACTCGGAGTGTCGTCAGCTGCCGCGTTCGACTCGGCCGCGTCGGCGCTTTCGATGGTATCGGCTGACGGTGTGGTCTGTGTCGGCGTACCGTTCTGTGCGACGTCACGTCCGTCGTCTGGCGTGTCCCCTGGCCTAGGTGGGCCGGCGGCCGCCTCCTCACCCCCCTCGTTCGCTCTTTTTTCAGGTTCGATATCCGCGAGGCGATCCGCAAGTTCACTCGTTCCAAGTGCTGCGAGCAGTTTTCCTCGCATCTCATCGGCCTCAATACCGCTACCGGGAACGTCCGGCACCTCGGAGGCGATGTGTTGAAGTTCCGGATACTCAGCCGAGGCGAGTCGCTCGTAGTCGGTACGGCTCAGGCCTTGCTCGTCTTCCAGCTGGTCCGGCGGTGTGTATGTATCGAGGAGGTAGTCAACGACATCTTGCGTACGAATGTGCCCGTACGTCTCGATGAACGCGTCTTCGAGATCCTCCCGAATCGTCGTCAAGTCATCCTGTTGTGTGTCCGTAATCTCGATCTCCGGCATCACCTCCAACATCGGTCGCCCATCTCATAACTCGTTCCCTGGACGGCGATACCTGACGGAACCATTGTATAGCAGAGGCACGCATGGTCTAGTATGCGGTGTCCCCGCTGCGAATCCGATCTCAGCACGTATACGCTTGCGACCGCTGACCAGACAGCTATCGTCTGTGAATCGTGCGGCTTCGCAGACATCTCTGCGTCGCATCACAACGAGGCCTCCCCCCAGAGTCCTGGGAGTTCGCTCTCGCTCGGTTCAACGAGCATCCTGATTCTAACCCCGGTAAACCCGAAAACACCGGCCGTACACCCAGCGTCCCGATTCCCGAAAGGGACGAGCCCACAGACCGACCAGAGTTCTCGCTTGAACAGGCTGGTGTCGCGGTGGGAGTCTCTCTTGGGTCTGCTGCTAACAGGTTCCGACAGGACGCTGTTGACGAATTGAACCGTGTTATCGACGAGAACGAAATTGAACAGAGCGGGAAGGTTACAGCCAAATCTAATGAGAACGACGAGAATAGCCAAGACACGGAAACTGAAGCCGACAAAAACGGGGACGAAACTGAGTAGCGTCCGACGTCAGTTGTATTGTCTGGACGGGGACCAGTAGAATGTTCCGGCTGACGCCGGCGAGCAGTGCTTCTATTCGAGACCAACCGTTACTCGGCGGTGGTGTCAGATTCTTCGGCCTGCTCGTTTTGCCCCTCGCGCTCTTCTTCCGACCGCGCTGCGACGAGTGCGCCCTGTGCGACACTATACAGCGGATTCTCGGCTTGGCGGACGTCGCTGATTGAGAACGGTATCTCGGATTCGTTGATCCGTTCGGCGAACAACTCTTCGAAGCCGTCAGGACTGGATGTCCCACCAGTCACGACGACCGGGACATCCAGTCCCTCCTCGACATCTTCCTCATCGACTTCACTGATGATGTTCTCGATGACATAGTCGAGGAGATTATCGTAATAGATACTCAGTGCACCTTCAATACCGCCGACGTCCGTCTCGAAGTTGAGTGCGAAGTCCTCTTCTTTAACCGAGGTGACCTTATCGACGGGCGTGCCAGTCGCCTGTGCAGCCTGCTCGTCGATCCAGTCGCCACCGCGTGCGATGGAGAACTTCATTACGGGGACTGCATAGTACGACAGACAGACGTTGGTCATCCCGGCGCCGAAGCTGATACCGAGGCCAGTGAACTCACGGTTGGCAAGCTCGGAGTAGATGACGGCCATCCCTTCATTGATCGGTTCCGGGCTGTAGCCCATATCAGTGAGTAGGGACTCAATCGTCTTTTGATGATATAGCGTCGAGACATCGGCATCGATTGGGTCCGCGGGAACCGAGAAAAACAGGCGTTCATTCGGGAACTCCGGCTGTCCAACCACCTGTTCCGTGATGAGCTTAATCATCGGAATAGCTGATTGCTCGTCGCTCGAGAGAATCCCGGCTTGCATCGGGCGGCGTGTCTCCTCACTGAAGATGTTCGCGAAATTCAGGGCGTCATCGCCAACGATGTAGACGCGATCATCCTTGCGGATGTGGAGAACATCACTTCTCGACAGCATCTGTTCGGCCATGTCGCTGTAGTCAATTTCGACGAAGGAGTTCCGCTGCTGCACAAATACTGTTTCGTTACCATCTTGGCGTGCAGACAGGAGGTTCATCGTACCGACATCGAGACCTTGGGGCATACAGTTGTATTCCTCCCACCAAGTTGAAAAAACTATCCTGTTTTGTTGCAATAGGTTACATTTTATTTATGAAAACAGACGGACTGGTTCGTAGGAACATATTACTCCGGGTTACCCCACGCAACGAGAGAACAACAGCGGAGTGTCTGTGGTGAGCAGACAGTCTATTCAAATAACAACGACCGAAGACGGGTAACAATGCTTCGTTGCTCTTTGACACCGGTTTCCACATCGTCATCTTCGGCCTGCTCATTTCGAAACTGCGTGAGAGCGTCGACCTGTTCTTCGGTACCGGTGCTTCGTTCTGTCTTTGATTGGCCACCCTGTAGCTGTCTGAGCCCATCTACTGCGTCATCAACGTCATTGCTGTCGGCTCGTGTCGTGGTCGCCTCGGAATTCTCGATAGCCGTCCGATCGAGGTCAGAGTCCGTTTCTGGCATATCCAGATTTAGCCGCTTAGTTTTGGGCTGCTGTTCGACACCACCCCACGATAGTTCCGCTCCGTCTAGTGCCTGTTCGATATCGTCGTCCACATCTGCTTTGCTGACAGATTCAGACTCGCTCTCGGCCGACTCGACTGGTTCAGTTGAGTCGCTTGGGGTTGCCGCTTTCTCGAGGTAGTGTGCAACCAGCGCCGCTCCTGTTGAGGCCGCAAGCATGACTAAGCCAGTGGCGTAAACGCTGATCGTCCAGACGCTGCCGTTGACTCCGCCACTGTTCGTCCACCCATACGGAAAGACATTAACCAGAATTATCGTTGCGGCGAGACAGAACAACGTGCCGGCGGCACTGACGACCCGGGTCTTGAAACCGACTGGGAGGAGTACGACGACGCTCAACAGCACGGAGGGCAGTCCGACGAACCCAACGACGAGCGCAACCTCACGAATCTGCCAGTACGGTGCGCTCCCGGGCTCCAGAACGTTACTGTACAGAAAGAGGCAGAATCCGACGATGGCAAGCGTAACTCCGGCAAAAAAGAGTCCGAACCCAACGTAAATATCTCGCTCTTTAGCTGGTTCGCCGACATATTCGTAATAAATCGACGCAAGCGTGTCGCGATAGCCCGACACTGAGTCGGCAGACTCTGGGGACCTGTCCGATGTAGATGCAGAGCTCATTCCGTTTGTTATTTGGTCCCGATGGGTGTTAAAGATGGCTTACCCTATTTCGTTCGATCCTACCTGCGGGGGGCGAGTGGGAGCGGCGACACGCTGGTTCAGGGGCGTGAGGGCGTCACTCCTTCCTTGATGGTGATCCCGTCGTTCTGAATGTGGACGAAGATAGTCCGTTCAGGTTCGTCGGAGACTGTCACGGCAGCGACTGATTCGTGTTGTCTATCGAGAACGGCTTTAACCCTGTAGCAGCCAGCCTGTAGCAAGTTGACCGAACAGCCGGACTGGCCCGACAAGAGCTGATAGTGGGCTCTATGACAACACACCTCGCTGTCGTATATTTCTATGCGGACATCATGTTTGGTATCGGTGGTGTTTCTGATGTGGAGGTCTTCGTTCGCCAGACGCCACTGTTCACTGTTCGTCGACAGAAGTTTACGACTACTGGAGGGCATGTCGACATTGTACCTATGCTACAGTTACGAATATGTCTTATGGATTGACAGTGCATCGCGATGTCATTAATGTGCTCTCACATGTAGTGTAGTTATATACTGGTTCCCAATCGGTACCTGTTCATGTCTAATCTGGCAAAGCAGCTCCCCGGAATCTTGGAAGCGCAAGAAGCCAGATGGCATCTGTGCCGTGTGTCCCCTTCACGGACGACTCCGCCGTCGTGGACACGGGCGTCGCGTTGCGTCTGCCAGGCGGATATCCGCTGAAAAATGGCGGTCGCTCGCGGTTGTTCTGGCTCTCGGCACGGTTCTGATGATGGCGGTGAGCGGCCCTCTGGTTCTTGTTGGGCAGTCCTCGGCGTCTCACACTATATGGCGATATTCGTAGGGACAACAGTGGCATCGACCGATTCGATCGTTGCGACCCAGCGGCGCTACCGGTCACGTCCACGCCGACAGCTTCGTCCCACAACCGGCGACGACGGCGTCGATCAAATCCGTCACAGACGATGAAATACGACCGATTCAGCCCGGTCACTCGGGGCTTTCGCCACGCTCAGTCGGTGTACCAGTACGCCCAGAGGATCAACACGCCCTGCAGCGGCAACCGTGCCCAGCGGACCAACACAGAGGGATCGCCGCCACCCGTCCCCTCGATAGTGACCATGGAGACAGCCATATAGACGTTCGCGGGAAAGATCGCGACGAGCAATGCGATCGTCGCCCACGCGGCGTACGAACGCGTCCGGGGCACCAACAGGCCGAGCCCGACAGCGATTTCCGCGACGCCGGACAGATACACCAGCGCAAGTGCCGCCGGCAAGACCGGTGGCACGATCTGGACGTATAGTTCCGGCACGACGAAATGCAATCCTCCCGCGACGACATACAGGAGCGCCATCACGTAGCACAACGGCCGTTTGAACTGTCGCAAGCCAACACGCATCTACTACCGTGTATGGGGACCAGTGGAAAGCAAGTTGGGATTTGTCCTCCAGTGAGAACGGAGTCTCGGCCTCTCACCCCGGAAGAAAGAGATTAAGAATTGCGACGACCAAGCCGGCGAGTCCCATCCGCGCTGCGGCAACGTACCACCGCTGACCCGAAATCGAGCCCATGTAAGCGCCGAACGCACCCAACACACCGATACCCAGGCCGACCGAGATGAGTGCGGCTTCTACCATTGTGACAACGGTCCCCGCGACAACGAACGGTGTCAGTGGAATCAGAACCCCGATGAGTGGCCCCAGGCCGCTCATCATGGCGTGTACGAAGCGGGCACCGCTCTGGTCGCGTTGAACGCGGGTATCGTCGAGGTCTTTGAGCATCGCTCGCTCGATACGTCTGATTTCGGCCCGGGTTTCGGCACGTTCGATTTCCCAGACGCTCCAGACCGCAGACGTCCCGAGACCGACTGCCGCGCCCAGTCCGATTTTGATGACAGTGGAGCCATCTGAAACTCCCGAAAGGACAGCGCCGACGATGATGCCGATGCACGTCAGCGTCCCGTCGAAGCCGTTCGAGATGAAGTACCGGCGCGAGATTGCGAGGACGTCCTCCTTCCCGAGAAGACGCCTGAGGAGTTGTCGAATGGACGTCACGGCGCGTCAGGCATCCTGTAACGTCCGTCGGTCCGTCACGACGCTGTCACCGCAGGCAACCTGGTCCACAGAGTGGACTGACCCGCCGAGGTTTTCGATCGTTTCTTCGATTGCCTCGAAGTCCAGCTCTTCGCCTTCGAAGGTGAGCTTGACGTTTTGCACTTCCTGATCTAGTTCGATCAGAGACGAAGTGACGCCCTCGACGCACTCAATTTCGGCCAGCTGATCGGTGAACATCAGCAGGGGCGGATCGTGGGGTTTCAGTACATCGATAACGAGGCGCCGGACTGCTGCCATATCTCAATACGGTGGGGGGATTGGCTTAAAAATGTGTGTCAGCACCGTCCTGTCGACGCGCCAGCCCTGGTGGGGGCGTAGAGCAATCCCCTGTGTGTCCCAGCCACAGATGGCTGGAGAGCGCTCCGGTGGGCGAGATATTATTAGACGTCACTGCGTAGTCCGCCACACAGCCTCCGAATACAATGTCTCTGAAACCATACCGGCGCGAGTGCTTTGATGCGTAGGCAACGGCACAGAGTGCGCGAGGACGCAGAAGCCACAATCAGGGAGTGCGAAGATAGGGACCCGCCTACGGACAACCCGACGCGCTCCCCGCGACCCAGATAGCTGATCCACATTCCAGCACGCCACTATGTACGACACTATCCTGTTCCCAACCGACGGAAGTGACGCCGCAGAATCGGTCCGTGAGTACGCAATACAGATCGCAGTCGAACACGAGGCGACGATTCATGTTATCAACGTCGCCGACACCGGCCGAGACAGCGTCACCACGATTCGTGGAGAGGTCATCGACGTTCTCGAAACAGAAGGGGAGCGCATCGTGGCGGAAGCCACACAGGATGCGAAAGATGAAGGCGTTCCTGTCGTCTCTGCGGTCCTCCAGGGTGACCCGCACAAGACGATAGTCGACTACAGCAAACAGTCCGACATCGATTGCATCGTTATGCCGACGCACGGACGGCGCGGGCTCAAGCGAATCCTGCTCGGAAGCGTCACCGAACGCGTCATCAATACGGCAGCGGTTCCCGTCGTTGCGGTCAACCCTGCCGAAGGCCGACCACTCGTGTATCCACCCAAGCACGTCCTCGTCCCGACGGATGGAAGCCGTGGCGCAGCACTCGCAGTGGCAGAGGGGATCGATGTCGCGAAGGCGACGGGAGCAACGCTCCACCTGCTTCACGTTGTCGAGACCGGCGGTCTCGGACCGGATGCACGCTCCGTCCTGAAAGAAGGGGAGTTGACTGAGCGGGCAAATGAGATTCTGGCCGAAGCGACCGAGAAAGTCGAGGAGACGTCGCTCAACTCGGTCACCAGCGTCATCGAACACGGGACCCCCTCGAAGGTGATTTGCGACTACATCGACGAGAACGAGGTCGATCTCGCGATCATGGGGACCCACGGACAGACTGACTTCAGCAGGTACGTCATGGGTGGTGTCAGCGCCAAAATTGTCCGGCAGTCCCCAGTTCCGGTGGCGTGGGTTCGCGAGCCTGAATCCGAATCAAATGAGTAGCTCAGCCCGTGAATCGGCCGACACATACCAGAGCACGGGCCTGATAAAGCTCTCCGCGTGAGGGACCTCGCCAAACCTCCCGGTATGCGGGAGTGTTTAGTAACTATGGCGTTCAGGTAAATCGGATCATGACCGCAGACGACTCACAGTCCGGAGGGGGAACGAACAAGGTGGATGCCGTAATTCGAAAATACGATCTTGTCGGGATGGGTGCAGAACTCGAAGATCGGTGGGTCGGCGCCGACGGGGAGGAAGAAAGTACCCGAGACCTCGCGGACTACTTCAATCAGTCGGTGCTCGAGTCCGCCATCGAGGGGAGCGACGCACCGACATTGAGTGGCGACATCCAGCAGGTCTATCAATCACTTCGCGAAGATGACGCGGACGCCCCGCTCATACGCTCCCGTCTCGAACAGAGCGGGGTCGATATCGAATCGGTGATGGACGACTTTATCTCCCACCAGACGGTGTATCGCTATCTCAAGAACGACCGTGGGGCGGCCCGACCCGAGCGGACGCCCGCAGAACGGAAAGAAAACGCCATCGACTCAATACAGCGGCTTCGGGGCCGAACCACCGCTGTAACGAGGCAGACTATCGAGAGCCTCGAAAAGAACGACGCCATCTCGGCAGGCGATTTCAACGTCATCAACGAGGTGCAGGTGCTGTGTGAGGACTGCGGCCATAGCTACGATATTGTAGCGTTTCTGGAACAGGGTGGCTGCGACTGTCAATCCGCGTGAGGACTCGGACCGTATTATCGAACCGACGCCAAAACCCCAGTATGGTCCTGTAAACCGACAATGCGCCACGCCAGCCGGCGGTCAGCCGAGCCTCGGGAACCGAGCGGTCTTACAGTCGACACCGCAGAACGCGTATTCCGAGACGTTGCCAGCACTATCTCTGGTCGTGACATTACGATACCGGACGTTGTCGTCAATTGATGCGCCGCAGTGATCGCAGTGTCGCGTTTCAATCGAGCTAATTACGACCCTGATAGATTGGCTCTCAACGCTTTCGGGGGCTGCACTCCGCGCTCGGTCCGCGTTTGCGATGTCTGCTGATTGTTGGCTACGGTACTCCTGCGTGTTTTGTGCGTTCATGATGTCGCTGATTATGGGTTTGTAGTTGGTGTCGCAGCGCTTCGTGAGATGGGTCATCGCGACCCGAAAACCGTCGGCTGGTGTTTGGGAACCAGCCAGGACCGACGTTTTCCACCTGTGTGCCGGCGTTTACCCGCACTGTGGTGGTCTACGTCAGTTTAAAATTTGAAAAATGTAAAAAACGCAAAACCGGATGTGATGGGGTCTGCACCGATCAAGTGCCGGGGCAGCGGGCTTGCCTGCCAAGCCGTACAGTCAGCGCCCGGATTCATGTCCTTATCTTTAATGGATGTACACTTAATAGTTCCGTGAGTGGCGTTCACACCCAACGAAAATAACTGGCCCAAACCTGTGAGTCCAGCGAGACTGCACAACGTAGCCGTGGCCTGCAGCAGCCATCACTCCAAGACATCTATAGTAACAATTGAAACGATGTACACACTGATCGCACTGCTGTCGGGCGACCAGGTATGCATTGATGCTCAATGGCTACTATAGCTTGCTTCGAGTTTGTGAGCGCCCTATCTCAGTGACGAAGCTAATAGGGACTAACCAAATGATTAAATACGGAAGTTCCGTACTGGGAGGTATGGAACCGGGTACCAAAACGGTAGAACCGCCCCGGAAAGCGAGCCAATTAGCGGCTGTAACGTCCGGTTATACGTTTTTTACACTTTCTCTCCGATACCCCACGTAGCCCACCCCAGTCCGGGCAGTAACCCGGCATAGGCGGAAAACGGTGGTAAAGCGACAAGAGCGATCCAGAGTAATGTGTAACAGTCGACGGAACGAGTCCGACCCCTGTCAACAACGAATCGATACAAACGATGAATGGACAAACTGAGGCGGAGCAGTCACTAGCAACTGCTCGGTGCGCTATGGAAGCCAGCGGCAACACGGCCGCTACCGAACTGAATATCCAAAACAAATCAACTCGAGTCTTGGTCGATGGGTCACCGAACTACCGCTGTGATTACTGTGGACAAGTGATCAGCGAACAGATGAAGTTCAGCGCGGTTACGATACGTGATCCGGACGGAGAGATAACGGAGCATTTCTTCTGTGAAGAGGAATGCATGACATCACAATACCCAGATATCTAACATACCTGTTTGGATTGCGATCAGAACAAATATTAGGTCTACAACGAGATAGTATATAATCCAAGATTTTTGGATTGTATCCGACAACATAGAAAAAGACAGATGACAGGAAGTGATGGCATATGAGACAGTAGCTGAACTTTCAGCGCAAAAAACAGGTCGTATATATCCGTATCGACACCGAATCCAAACAAATACTCTATAATCTCGTTCTGGAAAATTGGTCGATGTATAAATATTCTCGAAATATTAATATTTGGCGGTACAGAATAAGGGACGGCTTTATATGTTTCCATCAGCCATGACATCGCATGACATGCTACAACGCGAGCAAAGGAATTCTGTACGAAAACCTTCCAACAGACGTACCGAGACCCGAAGAAGAGGAGAGCAAGCTGAGTGCCAGTGACGGTGCCGCAAGCCAAACAGTCGCGAACGACTGAATCTGGAACGTATCTGGTGTCCGACGCTGGAGACTACAGTAACAATTGCAACGATGTACACACTGACCATACTGTCGTCGTTCGATCAGGTGTGCATTGATTTTCAATGGCTACTATAGCTTCGACCTGTACCCACAAAAGAACGTAGCGGTCACTCAGGGTGGGTTCTGTTCCCGAGTTGTCGTTTCGTTTCAGTAAACAGCATCGGATAGGCCACAAATGGGTATAGATTGAACGGTTTTGGTCGTAGATCTGGGTTCTAAGGCGTCAATATTGACCAGTCAGTTTTGTCTGTGTATTGCTTTCCCTCTCGCATTCTGTGCGGCTTCCATTACCGCTTCACTTAATGTTGGATGCGTATGGACGGTGGAGCCGATGTCCTGAAGCTTTGCACCCATCTCGATCATGGCTGCGATTTCTGCAATCAACTCGGATGCCTCCGGACCGACGATCTGTGCACCGATCACACGTTCGGTTTCTTTTGCGGCGACAATTCGGACAAAGCCTTCTGTCCGGTTCGCTGTTAGTGCCCGTCCAGACGCCTGGAACTGGAACTCACCTGTAACTGGAGTAACACCCTCGTTCGCAGCTTCGTGCTCCGTCAGCCCGACGGTTCCGATTTCCGGATCGGTGAACACCGCAGCCGGGAGTGCCCGATAATCGACTGCGGCGGGCTCGCCAGCGATTACTTCCGCTGCGACTTCCCCTTCTTTCGAGCCCTTGTGTGCCAGCATCGGCTCACCCGCAACGTCGCCGACCGCGAAAATGTGCTTCTTGTTCGTCCGGCATCTGCTATCCGTTGGAATGAACCCCTGAGCATCGGTTTCGACGCCGGCAGCTTCGATACCGAGCGTGTCAGTCACCGGGCGTCTACCCACGGCAACGAGTATTTTGTCAGCAGTGAGTTCGATATCGCTATCGTGCGCCGCCTCGTCGGCGGGGACAGCAGTCAGGACGGCCTCACCGTCCGACTCTGCCCAACTGTCCGCCGTGTACCCGAAGTGGAAGTCGACGCCGAGACGCGCTGCTCGCTGTCGGACTATCGAGGCAACGTCTTCCTGATAGCCGGGAAGTGCCTGCTCAAGGGTCTCAATTACCGAGACGTCGCTCCCGAGTCGGCTGTAGACTGTCGCTAGCTCCATGCCGATGTATCCGGCTCCGACGATGACGAGTTCGGCGGGTACCGTTTCGAAGTTCAGAGCGCCAGCAGAGGAGACGATGGGCTCGTCATCGAAGTCGAATCCCGGAATTTCGATCGGCCGGGACCCCGTTGCGATGATGCAGTGGTCGAATTTCAGCGATTCAGAGCCCTGCCCCTCTCCCTGATGGACGATTCTGATCTTGTTCTCAGCAGCAAATTCGGCAGTCCCTTTCAGCAGATTCACGCCGGCTGCCGTACACAGTTGCTCGATACCGCTCGTTAGTTGGTCGACGATGCCGTCTTTCCAGCTCATCATCTCGTCGAGCGCAACTGTTGGGTCCGCGTAAATCCCCAGTTCCTCCGCCTGGCCCGCCTCCGATGCCAGGTCTGAACCGTTTAGCAGCGCTTTAGAGGGGATACAGCCACGGTTGAGACAGGCTCCCCCGTACGCCCCTTTTTCGACGAGAGTGACATCGAGACCAAGCTGTGCAGCGCGGATTGCGGCGACGTATCCGCCGGGGCCCGCGCCAATAACCAGTACGTCAGTCGAGGTAGTGACATCTCCGACGACCATTATTCTAGTAGTAGCAGGTTTGGATTTCGCAGGTACTTCTGTATGGAGTTCGTGAACCGTGCGGCGTCTGCGCCGTCGAGTACTCGGTGGTCGAACGACAGCGATAGTGTCATCACATGACGGGGTTCTATCGTCTCTTCAC
This sequence comes from Haloarcula sp. CBA1131, assembly GCF_008728975.1. Classification (NCBI taxonomy): domain Archaea; kingdom Methanobacteriati; phylum Methanobacteriota; class Halobacteria; order Halobacteriales; family Haloarculaceae; genus Haloarcula; species Haloarcula sp. CBA1131. The sequence continues at coordinate 529,876 of NZ_RPCY01000004.1, read as the reverse complement.
CATCGGCTTCGACAACCCGTGGCTTCTTTTTGATCTCTCCCAGTGCCAGAATTGCGCTTTCCGGCTGGTTGATGATCGGTGTTCCGTACTCTCCGCCGATCCCGCCGATGTTCGAGATAGTGAACGTCCCGCCACGCATCTCCTCCGGCGACAGACTCCGTTCTCTCGCTCTCTGGGTTTTTTCGTTAGTTTCCGATGCGACTTCGAGCAGGCCTTTCGCATCAACATCCTCGACAACGGGAACCAGCAACCCGGCATCAGTCGCCGTTGCGACACCGATGTTGTAATACTCCTTTTCGACGATTTCTTCGTTTGCTTCGTCGAGGGAGATGTTTACCTGTGGGTTCTCTTGCAGGGCCGCGGCACACGCTTTCATCACGAACGGCATGTACGTCAGTCGTATATCGTGCTCCTCGGCCTCCTGTCTGAGGGTCGAACGAGCGTCGACCAGCGCAGTCACGTCGACCTCGTCCTGATGAGTGACGTGCGGGGCCGTATATTTCGACTCCGTCATCGCGGCTCCGATCGTCTGCCTGATCCCGTTGTACGGCGTCCGAGACTCCGGGCGCGCCGGCTCGTCAGCCGCTGCCCTCTCGGCTACCGCTTCTTGATCCTTTTTCTGTGCCTGCTGTTGGGCCTCTGCGTACTCTCGGACCGCTTCGAGCGTGACAAAGGGTTCTCCGTCCTTTCGTTCATCAGTTGGGATATTGTCGAGATCGACCCCTTCCTCCGCTGCGACGTGTCTGGTTTTCGGGACGGCCACCGTCGTCTCCCGGTCTGCCGTTTTTCTCGCCTGAACTGGGCTGACAGACTGCGGCGAAGTTGCTTGCTGTTTTTGTTGCTTCGCGGCGGCGGTCCGCTGGTTTGACTGCGCCTGCGTCGAGGAGTGAGAGTCCGTGTTCGCGTACGCGCGGACATCCGACTCCGTTATACGCCCCGGAGACGAGTCCGCAATGCTGGAGATATCGACGCCCAGTTCACGGGCGAGACGCCGCACAGACGGCGAAGCGGCGACTTGGACGTGCTGTGTCACCGCTGGTTCTGACTGCGTCTCTTCGGCTGGCTGTGTTGGTGCTTCGTCGTCGGTTTGGTGCCCGCTGTCCGCAGTGGCGTCGTCTGCAGGCGTTTCAGTTCCGTCCGGTTCGTCTTCCCCTTCGACCCGGAAGACGATAATCACGTCACCGACTGGGACTGTCTCACCTTCCGCGGCACGGAGTTCTTCGACAACACCGTCGACGGGGGACGGGACGTCGACGACGGCTTTGTCGGTCTCGACTTCCGCTACTGGCTGGTCTTCCGAAACTGCGTCGCCCGGCGCAACCCGCCAGCGAAGCAGTTCGCCCTCGGCGACGCCTTCACCGACATCGGGGAGTTCGAATTCACGGACCATGTTAGAAATCGACTGTTTCGCGGATGCCGTCCTGGATACGGACCGCCTGTGGCAGATAGTAATCCTCCAGCGAATGGAGCGGCATGGGGGCATCGAAGCCGGCGATTCGTTTGATTGGCGCTTCCTGATGAACGAGCGCTTCTTCCTGAATCGTCGTTGCGATTTCCGCCCCCAGTCCGCCGGTCTTCGGTGCTTCGTGTACAATCGCGGCTCTGCCGGTCTTTTTGAACGAGTCCGTAATCGTCGCTACATCGAGGGGTGACAGGGTCCGCAGGTCGATGACCTCGACCTCGATGCCATCTGACTGGCTGAGGTTCTCCGCAGCGATCAGGGCGGGCCGGGTCATTGCTCCCCACGTATAGACTGAAATATCGCTTCCCTCCCGCCGGACAGCAGCCTCACTCAGCGACACTTCATACGGTTTCGTCGGGACATCTTCACGGAAGGCGCGGTAGATCAACTTCGGCTCCAGGAAGATGACTGGGTCCGGGTCGTGGATGGACGCCGCCAGGAGCCCCTTCGCATCGTAGGGTGTGCTCGGTGAGACGACCTTGAGGCCGGGCTCATGCACGAAGAACGCTTCCTTTGACTCGGAGTGGTGTTCTGGGGCGCGAATCCCACCGCCGTATGGGGCCCGTATCACCATCGGCACCGAGTACTGCCCCTGGCTACGGCTCCGGAGGCGCGCAGCGTGACTGACGATCTGGTCGAACGCGGGGTACATGAAGCCCATGAACTGCATCTCGGGAACAGGCTTCATGCCGGTCTGGGCGAGTCCAATCGAAGCCCCGATGATTCCGGCTTCTGCCAGTGGCGTGTCGATGACGCGGTCTTCGCCGAACTCCTCGTATAGCTGGTCGGTTGCTCTGAAAACACCGCCGTTCTTCCCGACGTCTTCGCCCAGAACGACGACGCTATCGTCTTGCGACATTTCCGTGTACAGTCCGTCCTGTATCGCCTCCACGAGGGTGAGACGCTGTGCGTTTTGCCCCGTCTGCGTACTGGCTGTCGAACTCATTCCAGCACCTCCGAGAACGCGCCGTCGTCATACTTCTCGCGCAGCCGGTTCAGTTCGTCCCGCTGTTCTTCGAGCCGCGCTGGAACGTCCTCGTACACATGCTCGACGATGTTGTCCGGACTCGTCTCTGTCTGCTCCGCCGTTTCTATCGCCTCGCTGACTTCTTGTTCGATACTGTCCTGGATCTCACTCTCAAGGTCGGAATCGAGGATGCCCTCGTTGTACAGGTACGTTTCAATGCGGTCCACGGGGTCGCGGTCGCGCCAGGCCTCTTCTTCCGATTCGTCTCTGTAAACGGACGGGTCGTCCGCAGTGGTATGCGCACCGAAGCGATACTGGACGGACTCGATAAGCGTTGGGCGTAGCTCTCCGGGACCCGGATTCCGGGCTTTCTCCAGTGCCGCACTGGCGACTTTGTAGACCGCCAGCGGGTCCAGCCCGTCGACTCGAACGCCGTCGATACCGTATGCCTGTGCCTTTTCAGCGATGGTTTCGCTCGCGGTCTGTCGCTCGCGGGGGACCGAAATCGCCCACTGATTGTTGTTACAGACGAACACAGCGGGGACGTCGAACACCCCAGCGAAGTTCAGTCCTTCGTGGAAGTCGCCTTCGGAGGTCGCACCGTCACCGAGGTGACACAGGACGGCCGTATCGGTCTTTCCCTGTAGCTTGTGTCCCCACGCCATTCCCATGGCCTGTGGAACCTGGGTCGCAATCGGAATATACTCCGGCATCACGTTGACGTCGTCGGGGATCGCGTATCCCTCTCGATAGCCTCTCAGTGGCTCGAAAAGGGATGCAAGGTCCATCCCGTGGGCGTACTTCGCCGCGTGCTCCCTGTAGGTCGGGAACAACCAGTCCTGCTCGGCAAGTGCCAGGCTCGTGGCGACCTGTGACCCTTCTTGGCCCGTCATTGGTGCGTATGTCGCTAGCCGCCCCTGTCGCTGGAAGCTGATCGCCCGCTGGTCGAAGTGACGAGCGAGCTTGATTGTCTCATACAACTCAAGTAACTGCCTGTCTGAAATGTCCGGAACAGACGCCTGTGGTAAGACATTTCCTTCAGCATCCAGTACCTGGACTAGATCCGAGTCTTCTCTGACGGCCGCTGGCACGTCCTTGCTTCCTGCTTCGTTTTTCATGTTCATTGTTTTCGATGATGTTTTTTGTATTCGACAGACGCTCCCTCAACAGACCCTGATAACCCGAACAGCCGCTGAGTACGGCTCCCCGAGCGTGTTCAAGGCTGGCGTTTTCCACCGGGCACAGGGACCACCTGTGCGCTGGCAGTCTACGCCAGTTTAAATGTCGAAAATGTGAAAAATGTAGCTGTGGAAGAGGGCAGTGCCCAATCCATTAACTGCCGGGACAGCTGACCTGCAGGGCAGGCGATAGGGTTCAAGCCCGGATGCATATGTGGAGACTGACATGGTAGATACTTATTGTTTGTGCGACACTCGTTCACACGCCACAGTAGCTATCCCGGTATGAGCGGTGACAGTTACTGGGCCAAAGGGACGTAGAGACAGCAACAAGTACAACATATTTGACTATTATATCTACCTTCCCTATCTTGTGATGATTGTAACACAACATATATTCAGACGGTAATACGGATAAGTCGATATAACGAGGTGCTGTGAAGAACTAAATACGTTCAAATATCTACAACTTCACTGAATCCGGGGCTGCAGTGTGGCAATCCGTTCGCTGATTATGGGCCGTCAAGGACTCAACAGCCCGTGCCGGCTCGACGGCCCGTACAGTATCTCGCGTCGGCGCCTTCCTGTGGCAAAAAGCAGTCTCCAAGCCAGTCCTGGGTACAGAGACTACCCGCCGAGGAAGTCCTCGCGAACCTGCTGGTCGTTGAGAAGTGCTTCACCACTGTCTTCGTGTCGGTTCTGTCCCTGCACAAGGACGTAGCCGCGGTCGCACCGCCGCAATGCCTCTTTGGCGTTTTGCTCGACGAGGAGGACGGCGGTTCCGGCGTCGTTGATCTCGTCGATGCGGTCAAACATCTCGTCGACGAGGTCCGGTGCGAGGCCTGCACTGGGCTCGTCAAGGAGTAGCAGATCAGGGTCGAGCATGAGCGCACGGCCCATCGCAAGCATCTGCTGTTGGCCGCCTGAAAGTGTACCCGCCTTCTGTTCTGACCGCGTTTCCAGTATCGGGAACCGGTCGTAAACCGCCTGTAGCCGCTCTTCGGGAAACTGGTCCAGCGTGTATGCACCCATCTTGAGGTTCTCCGTGACCGTCAGCGGCTCGAACACGTTGTTGCTCTGGGGGACGAAACTCAACCCATACGAGATGATATCTTCCGGCTGTTCGCCAGCGATGTCCCTATCATTGAATACGATCTCGCCCCCCATGTACGTCGTCAGTCCGAACACTGACTTCATCACAGTGGACTTACCTGCGCCGTTCGGGCCGACGATGGTGATGTACTCACCCTGTCCGACTTCCATATCGACGTCTGTGAGGATCTGCAGGTCACCGTAGCCGGCGTCCAGTTGCTGTACTGACAGCAAACTCATATTTTCACCTCTTCTCCGAGGTAGGCGTCAAGCACTTTCTCATTGTTTTTCACCGCGTCCGGTTGCCCCTCGGTGAGAACGCTCCCCTGGTGCATAACGATGACCGTATCGCAGTTGTTCATGATAACGTCCATGTCGTGTTCGACGAAGAGGAAAGTGTAGCCACGCTCTTTGAGCGTGTGCAACCGGTCGATGAGTTTCTCCTCGAGTGTCGGATTGACTCCCGCAAGCGGTTCGTCCAGCAGCACCATCTCGGGGTCGGTCATGAGCACGCGCGCCATCTCCAGAAGCTTTCGTTGGCCCCCTGAGAGATTGCCGGCGGATTCGTGCGCGACGTGCTCGATCTCGAACAGTTCGAGCATCTCCCAGGCCTGTTCCCGGAGCTCTTTTTCCTGTTCGACGACCTTCGTTCTGGCTCGCGGGAGGACCGCTCGCCAGACTGCTTCGCCGGCCTGGTTCTGTGGTGCCAGCAGCAGGTTTTCCAGCACAGTCATCTCCGATAGCTCCCGTGCGATCTGAAAGGTCCGGACGAGGCCCTGGTTTGCGACCTGATCCGACCGGTACCCCGTTATCTCCGTGTCGTTGAACTCGACTTCGCCCCCGTCCGGCCGTTGCACACCGGTAATCAGGTCGAACGTCGTCGACTTGCCAGCCCCATTCGGGCCAATCAGGCCGGTGATCGACCCCTTTTCGACGTGGAAAGAGACGTCGGCGACAGCGGTAATACCGCCAAACGTCTTTCGTAGGTTCTCCACTTTGAGTATCTGCTCTTGCTGTCCCTTTTGGGTCTGGTCGCTCCGTGCTGAGTGTGCGTTCTTACTCATTGTCGTCCTCGCGAGTCGCCTGTTGTGAGAGGTCAACGCTCGATGCGATTGCTTTTCGATGGCCAAGCAGCCCGTCCGGATGCCGTTGCATGAGATACACCAGGACGATACCTAACAGCATGAGACGGAGCGCGGAGATGCTCACGTCCTGCACGGAATAGGCCAGCAGGGGCGTGACATCAAGGGTCCCCAGCTCGGCAAGCGCACCGACAAGCGTGTCGGGGGCGTTGCTGAGCTGGAGGTACTCTGCCACGACCCGGCGGACGAACGAGGGTCCCTCGAAGAGCAGACTCGCGAACAGGGCACCGCCAACGATACTTCCTGTCGGTGAGCCAGTCCCGCCGATAAACAGGGCAATGAAAATATAGAACGTCTGTATCGGCTTGAACATCCGTGGCGATGCATAGCCTCCGGAGAGCCGCCAAAGGATGGCAATCAGGCCCATGAGCGCACAGCCAAGCGCGAAGGTCTTTATTTTGAACAGGCGCGTGTCTTTCCCCAGTGCCTGCGTGACCTGCTGGTCCTCGCGGATGCTCTTGAGGACCCGGCCGAAGGGTGACTTCCCGATACGGATCATCAGCCAGTACAGGAGGCCGAGACAGAGACACAGCACGACCACGTACGCCCAGCCGATGACCAGCGTCTGCTCGATTCCCAGTGGTTCCACGGCGCTGAACATCGCCGCACCCAGCGCATTGGGCGCTGGGGCTGTTGCGGCCGGGTCTGTGTAAAAGAGAATCCGGATCGGGTTCGATGGCAGGGACAGGCCCGTCGCACCGCCAGTTCCGAATGCGACGCCGGCAATGCGAGTGTTCGCGAACTCCGGGGCACGGAGTGTGAGGCGAACGATCTCCGAGAACGCGACGGTTACGATGGCAAGATAGTCGGCACGAAGCCGGATCGCCGGCAACGCTGCGAGGCCGCCGACGACCCCAGTCACGAGGATAGCAGCCACAATGGCGACCGGGAGCGGCAGCCCGAAGCCGGGCGGACTGGCCGTCACTGGGGCGGTCAGTATCCCCATCGTGTACACACCGATCGCCATGAACCCGGCCGCACCGAGATTGAACAGGCCCGCGTACCCCCACTGGAGGTTCAGTGCGAGCGCTAACATGGCATAGATAGCTGAGAGGAACGCGACACGACGGAGCGTGTTGACGGTACCGTTCAGCTGGAACCCGAGGACGACACTGAAAAGCGCGTACAGTCCCCCGATCGCGAGAGCAAGCGCGACAAGCAGGCGCACGTCATTGTTGCCAAGCCAGCCCTCAGCCCGCGCCTGAATGGAACCCGTACTCATGCCGTCGTCCTCCCACTGAACAGACCCGACGGGCGCACGAGCAGCATGACGATCATAATGACGAATGCCGCAACCAGGAGGAAGCTAGCCGGGATCCAGACGAGTGCGAGTCGACTCGCGATGCCGAGGATGACCCCACCGACCATTGCGCCGTAGATCGATCCGACACCGCCGAGAATGACCGCTGCGAACACCAGTAACAGCAGGTCCCACCCCATTGTAACTGTGAGCGTTCCCTGCTGTAACGCGATAAGAAAGCCTGCACACCCAGTAAGCCCGCCGCCGATAATCCATGTGAGCTTGACGACGCGTTCCGTTGGGATGCCCGTGACTTTTGCGAGGTCTTTGTTCGCGGCCATCGCACGCATGGCCGTGCCGATCTTGGTGTACTGGAGCAGAATGTGCGTGCCGAGCATCAGGAGTGCGGCGACGACGACCAGCGTAATCTGGTGCCCACCGAACGTGACGCCCGCGATGGTAAATTGGGGGATATTGCCGCCTGTCAGCCCGCGACTGTCAGTCAGGAACGAAAAGGTGAGGAAATTACGAAGGAACAGTGCGACGCCGACACTGGCGATCATCAGCGTCACGCCATCGGCACTGCGCATCGGTTTGAATACGATTCGATCCAGCAAAAGCGAGAGGGCGGCTGTGAGGGCCGCGGCGACGAGCAATCCAGCCAAAAGCGCCAGTGGGGTATTGACAACATTGATGCCAAGCTCATTCGAACCGACTGCGATCGGGCCGCCGATGAGGACGAGCGCTTCGGCAGAGAATTCACCCAGCCCTGCAACCAGAAACGCCGTCGCCCATCCGGCGAACGCACCGCTCGTAATCAAGTCACCGTGGGCAAAGTTCGCGAAATTGAGGATACTGTACGTCATCGAGAGGCCGACACCGGCCAGTCCAAGCGACATCCCAAGCACCAGTCCGTTCCAGAGATAACTCATGAGGTCTGTGACGACGATTGTTCCAGTGCCTAACTGTCGAAGGATGTCGAATACGAGAAACACGCCGATAACGGCGAATATAACGAGTACTGGGCGGTTGTATAGTAGATTCTGTCCACGGCTGTAGTAGTCTCGTGCCGCCATATTATCGTGCTCTGTACCCAGTGTTAAAAATCTTGATGTAAAATCGTCATAGAATCACAGGGAACCGAAAATATACGCCCATTTCATGCTAGTGACACACACGATAATGTACAACATATATCAGACATGTAACTAAGTCAGGCGGGCTTTGCAACCGCAGGCGTTGATACCAGGGTTCAGCGTTGATACCAGTAGTCAGTACACAACGGCGGGCGCATACGCTCCCGACTTCGGCAGTGCTCGCTTGAAGCGCATATGTATCTATGTCCACGACGAGAAATATGAAACCGATTGTCGGAAGGCTCAGTCAGTCGCGAGTCCCTGCTGGCGCGCTACAGAGAATCCGTGACCGTTCCCATCACTTCCAGCGCCTCTTTCAGTTCAGCTGTGCTCGTGGCATACGAGATCCGCGCCTGTCCCTCACCGCTCGGCCCGAATGCCTCGCCAGGAACCACGATGACGTCGTTGTCCAGCATCTTCTGGGTCCACCCGTCCGGGACGTGAGGCATCGCGTAGAACGCTCCCTTCGGCACTGGCGTGTCGAGGCCGATATCCTCCAACCCATCGAGAAGCACGTTTCGACGCTCCTCGAAGGCCGACACCATCTCTCGCACCGGTTCCTGTGGGCCGGTAAGCGCCGCTTCGGCAGCGTACTGCGATGGAGCGCTGGCACACGCTTGCACGTACTGGTGCACCCGTAACATCCGTTCGATTCGCTCTGAACTGGCCGCCACCCACCCGAGCCGCCACCCTGTCATCGAGTACGTTTTCGAGCACGCGCTGGCCTGAATTACCCTATCGGAGCTGGCGAACTCCGCCGGTGAGTGGTGTTCACCGTCGAAGACGATCTTCTCGTAGACCTCATCGGAGAGGCAAATGACTTCGTGCTCATCCGCTAGCCGCGCGAACTCCGCCATATCCCGCTTCGATTGCACCGCACCGGTCGGGTTCGCAGGACTGTTAACGATAAACAGTGACGTGTTGTCCGTAATGGCGTCCTCCACAGCAGCGGGGTCGAGGGTCAGGTCATCTCTGAGTTCGACCCGCTTTGGTTCGCCGCCGGCGAGTAGCACCAGTTGTTCGTAGGCCAGAAACCCGGGGTCGGGGCAGAGCACTTCGTCACCTGGCTGGACGTGGGCTTCTATGGCGACGTGAATCGCCTCGCTTGCGCCGGCAGTGGCGATGATGTTTTCGGGCGGTATGTCCTGTCCGTTGTCGGTGGCATAGCGTTCACTGATGGCTTCTCTGAGTTCTGGAACGCCCTTGTTGGACGTGTATGAGTCGCCCATCCCATCCTGAATCGCACTCGTCGCTGCCTCCCGGGCGTGTTCTGGCGTTGGGAAATCAGGCTGACCGAGACCCAGATTTATTGCGTCTTCGCCTGCCGCCTCGAAGACTTCTCGGATGCCGCTGATATCCATCTCTTCGACGCGTGCTGCGTACTGAGACATCAGTTCATGAGTATAACGGTATTTGATTATAGTCTTTCGGTTGTACGACAGGTGCCGTTCCCCCAACCTTGCCAGACAGTATGATGAACATGTTCTATCTGAGCCACGGCAATGGTACAAAATCTACTTCGACTGTCGTACTGAGGGGCAATTGTAGTCAGAGGAGAAAGCCCAGCGGTATTTCGGTTACACCTCCACCTGCTCGATATTCTCTGTGCCGTCCTCCGTGTACCTGAAGTAGTTGTACACGGCGCTGGCCAGGTCGCCGTTCTCGTCGAACTCAACCGGGCCCGAGACGCCCTGGTAATTGATTTCGTTCCCGTCGGCCGCCAACGAAACACCCTCTCCAAGGTTTTCGGGTCCGACTGTTTCGCCGCCGGGATCTGTGACCGCCCGCATTTGGTCTCGGATTGCAGTCCCGTCATCTTCACCGGCTGCCGCGCGTGCCAGCAGCAGAACCGCCGCAGCATCGAACGACTGCTGATTGAACGGTCCCGGTGCAGAGCCGTACTCCTCCTCGTATGCAGATCTGAAGTACTCGATCCCCGGTCCGGCCGAGGACGGATTGGTCCCGCGAACGTTTGTCATGTCGTGGCCCACATTCCCGGGCAAGTCATCGGCCCTGAGCCCGTCCGGCACCAGGATATCCATGTCCGCTCTGTCGAAGTTCTCGTAGAAGTTCCGGAAGATCTTGTTCCCACTCTCCGGATAGCCGATAATCACGAGCGTCTCCGGGTCACCGTCAAGCACGTTCTGTAACTGGGAGGTGTACGAGGACCGACCCGCCGAGTACGAGACCTGATTCAGGACCTCACCACCGTACTCCTCCTCGAACGTCTTCGTGAATCCGTTCGACAGGCCGTTCCCGTACGCGTTGTTGAGAAAGAGGATAGCTGCGCTCTCCTTCTCGAGCCGTTCGGCCGCTATCTGTGCCAGCAGTGACCCCTGCAACTTGTCCGTGGGGGGCGTCCGGTACACGAAGTCGTTATCCTCCAGTGACGTGACATCCGGCGACGTCGCCGATGGTGAGCACATCACGGTCTGGTTCGGAATTGCGACGTTCTCCGCGACCTGCAGTGTCACCGATGACGCCAACCCCCCGCAAATCATCGGGTAGCCACCGTTCACGAGGGCTTCCGCACCACTCACACCCCGACTGGGCTTGGTCTCCGTATTCTCAAACTGCGTATCGACTGAGAACCCGTTGTCCGCGTCTCGGACCTGTTTTACGGCTAGTTCTGCTGCGTCCCGAATCGCAGGACCCACTTCGGACAATCCACCTGTGACTCCCATTAGGATACCCATGCTGATGGTGTTCTCGCTGCCACCATCACCACCATCTGCCGAACAGCCTGCAAGTCCGACAGCGCCTGCGGCACCAATGCTCTTCATGACAGTTCGACGGCTGACTGTATCGTGCATCGCAACACTACCCATGACACCATCTTTCGTGATAAACGTTATTATGAACCGAAGCGGTTCTGCTCAGAGACGAAACGGGCCCTGAGAGGGACGAGTCCGATCCGAGCTGATCTCGAACACAGCGATACGCAGAAGACTCTCAACAGACGTGCCTGTATTGTCAACGCTGTCGTGTGCGCACCGCGCCAGTGCCGATACTCGTTCGAAACATACGAACGGTGTCGGCGACAGGGCGTTCGACGTACCCTATAACCGTTACAGCGCACTTCTGGCCCAGATAGGTACGGGTAGCCGATGCGAGAGTGCTGGTTTGAGCGTCCAATCGAGCACCAGCACCGGACTAGCCATACCGAATGCGCAGTCCGGTTCTCGTATCGGAATGGGCTCTCAAATTCGGCGATCAGTCGTCACTCTCCGCTCGGACAGGCAGCTATCCAGAGGACTCTAGTATATAAATCAATCGTAGATCGTAATGGTTCGAATTATTCGAACGGACTCACAGCCACGCTCACTGAACCTTCGGTATGTAGTTCGGTGAATGAGTCCCCAGCTGCTACGGACTCCCCAGAACCGCTACTGCCTCTACAGCATTGAAGAACCGATAGTTCCGCTCCAAAGAAGAGTTATTCGTCGATGTAAATAACAAAGATATGAGGACAATGACAACCGAGCCTGCACAGCAGGGTGCTGTTACATCTATATGAGTGTAACAATATGCGAAAATCGTGCGACAAACGCTGTTACAACAGTAACGCTGTAATCCGCCAACCGTAGTATCCAATACTCCAAGGTTCAGGTGTCTTACTCAGTAGGTGAAGTCAAACTTAGAAGGTCTTTACCGACAATTTTCCTAATTTATCCTTTCAGTCAGTATATGAATCTAGGGAGTCTGCACTGGAATTTACTCTGTTCTAACTATTAGAACAGTTTTCGGGAGCAATAACAAGGAATCCGAGCGGTCAAAGGACCGAGTCCGCTAGAAACTGGTAGTATGACTTTGTCGAATTACTTGAACACCGCGGCAGGACATCGAGTTTCGCAGGGCCCCGAATAGTACGTCCGTTCACCGGGATTGGTGCAACGTTGACCCCAAACTCTATATCTTGGGAGTTACCCACAGTGGGACGTAACGCGATAATGACTCTCAAATTCACTACCCATGACTGAAACAGGAAAGCGCCTTGTCGAAGAACTGGACGAGCAAGGCGTCGAGTACGTCTTCGGATATCCCGGCGGTCGTGCCATCGAGATTCTCGATCACGTCCCGGAGGCCGACGTCGAGATGGTCCGACCACGCGATGAGCGCGAAGCCAGTGTCATGGCCGAGATGCACGGGCGACTCACCGGCAACCCCGGGGTCCTCGCGGGGCAAGGCCCCTGGATCGGCAGCCTCGGCGCAATCGGCCAGATGGAGGGCAAGCTCGCTTCGTCACCGATGGTCGTTATCACCGAGGCCAGCGAGCGTGGCGACTATTCCACACTCGCGCCGTACCAGCAGGCTCGCGGTGACTACGGCGGGCTGGACCTGCCGTCAGCACTCGACGCCTACACCAAGGAAAACTGGTTCCCGCGCTCACCGACGGAGACGGTGCGAAGCCTCCAGCTCGCGTTCAAGCACGCGACTGCCGGCCGGCCGGGGCCAACGGCAATAATCCTCGACGGCGACGCCGTCACCGAGGAGATGCCCGAAGACCCGATTCCGCCGGTCTGGGACGGTCACGATCAGGTGCAAAACTGGGAATCGCGACCGGCCCGCGAGGACGTCCAGACAGCGATAACAGCCCTGAGCGAGGCCGACCGACCGGTCATCATCGCCGGCAACGGCGTTCACGCGGCCGACGCCTACGACCAGCTCGAAACTGTCGCTGAGGCTACTGATGCCGTCGTCACTACCTCCTATCTCGGCAAGTCCACGTTCCCCGAAACCCACGACCTGGCCGCGGGCGTTATCGGCTCCTTCGGGCACGAGGGCGCAAATCAGGTTGTCAGCGAGGCAGACGTCCTCCTCGTCGTGGGCTGTCGCATGAACCCGATGGACACGAACTGGCAGTCCCCGGAGTTCATCCGGCCCGACGAGCAGACCATCATCCACGCTGACATCGACACACGCAACGCTGGCTGGGTCTACCCCGCGGATGTTGCACTCATCGGTGACGCCGCACAGAGCCTCGACGACCTGGCGGCAAACCTCCCCGAGAGTGCTGGAAACGACTGGGCGCGCGACCGTGCGGCCGCGGCGCAGGAGTCGTTTTACGCCCCCAGATGCGAGTCGGACGCGTCGCCAATCAAGCCACAGCGGGCGGTCAAAGAGATCGAGGCAGTGGTTGATTCGGAGACCATCGTGACCGCAGACTCGGGCAACAACCGATTCTGGTTGCTGAACTACCTCCAGACACCGGACACCGGGACCTACTACGGCAGCGGTGGCGTCGGCGCGATGGGATGGGCAACGCCAGCCGCGGTGTCCGCCGCCATCACGACGGAGAAAGATGTCATCGCCGTCGCCGGCGACGGTGGCTTCACGATGACGATGACGAGTGTGGAGACAGCCGTCGAGAACGGCGTCGCGCCCACGTTCGTCGTCCTCAACGACACCAGCCTGGGGATGGTCCGTCAGATGCAACACGAGGCGGGCGACATCGCTGGCGTCGAGTTCCACGACACCGACTTCGTGAAAGCGGCCGAGGCGTTCGGCGCTGAAGCGACACGAGCCGTGACGCCTGCTGAACTCGGGGATGCACTCGCCGAAGGGACCAGCGTCGATGTCCCGTTCGTCATCGACGTCCGCATCGACCGCGACGAAGAGATGGTCGAGTCCCTCCAATCGTCGTTCTACGAGGAAGTCGGCGGACTGCACGAATGACGTCCCAGACACGGGTTAGCAAAGAATATAAATCAACCACGGAACACACACTGATATGACAATGACAGATACGACGGTGCTTGTCACTGGTGGAACCGGCTTCCTCGGCTCGTATGTGGTCGAGGACCTCATCGAACACGGCCACGACGTCGTCGCCTACGACCTCTCGACGGACGACCACATCCTATCGAAGTTGGGTGTCGCCGACGACGTGACCATCCGGCGCGGTGATGTCTCCGAGGCGACGGATGTGATTCGTGCCGTCAAAGAGACGGGGACGACACACATCGTTCACCTCGCGGCACTGCTGACGAACACAGCACGGGACAACCCGCGGGCTGGCCTCGATGTCAACATCAGGGGGACGAACAACGTCTTCGAGGCCGCACGCACCCTCGACGACCAGATCGAGCGTGTCACCTGGGCCTCCAGCGCGGCGGTGTACGCGCCGCCACACAACTACGCCGCCGAGTACGTCGACGAGAACGAACTCGTCTATCCAGATACGCTCTACGGCGCAACCAAGGAGTACAACGAACATCAGGCCCGTGTCTACCACGAGGACTACGGTGTTGACCACGTTGGACTCCGTCCGACAGTCGCGTACGGCCCCTACCGCGAAACCGGTGGGTCGGCGTTCCTCGCAAACATCATCGAGAAGCCGGCACTCGGCGAACCGTTCAGCGTCGAGTACGGTGATCAGGTGATCGACTGGCAACACGCCCGCGATATCGCACAGGCGTTCCGGAAAGCAACGTTCGTCGACGAGGACGATCTCAGCCAGCGCATCTACAACGTCCGCGGCGTCCTCGCGACGATCCGTGAAGCCGCCAACGCTGTCCGGGAAATCGTTCCGGACGCCGACCTCGATGTCTCCGACGAGGGCGAACTCCCCTGGACCCAGAATCTCGATATGACCGCTGCGCAGAACGATCTCGGCTACGAGGTCGAGTACGACCTCGAATCCGGGTTCCGGTCCTACATCAACACCCTCCGGGAGGAGAACGGGCTCGAATCGCTCTGATACACCAGTCCTGCCGTCGCTGTGTGACGTGCGTACCGTGGGTGCTTGCGTTTGTCCCGTATCGGCCGGAGTGAACCCAGTGTTTGATTAGGGACCTGCCTGTACGCATACGTGATGTACGAGCGCGACTTCATGGAAGGAACGCGTGGCACCATGGCCGTCGACTGGGAAGAGCGGATCGACGTCAAGCGGATGCGACGCGAGCGCAAAGACCGAGCCCTCGACCGACTGCAGGACTCCGAACTGGGGTCGATGCTGCTTATCAATGACCCGAATGTCCGGTACGTCACCGGGCTGGCGATGACCGGCGGGAGCGGGGCAGATCACTACACGCTCCTGACCGAAGACGGCGACGTGGTTCACTGGGACACTGCGGACCACGCATCGAACCAACGGTTCAACTGTCCCTGGCTCGACGACATCCGGTATGCCTGTCCTGGACTCGGCAACGTTCCCCGGGCGTCAGGCAGCGCTTCCGCGCGCGACTGGCTCAAAGACAAGATGGCCGAGACGGTGTACACCGCCATGGAAGAGTACGGTGTCGACCGGGAGCCGATGGGCATCGACGTGGGGAACGGGACGCTTATCGAGAAGTTCGAAAACCGCGGCGTCAATGTCGACACCAGTGCAGCGACCGATATCATGCTCGACGCGCGGAAGACCAAAACCCGCGACGAGGTCGAGTGTCTGCGACAGGTCGCTGCCATCTGTGAAGCGGGCTTCCAGAAGATTACGGAGAGTGCAAAACCGGGCAAGCGGGAATCGGAAGTCTGGGGCGACGCAGTCGGCGAACTCTGGGGCCACGGCGCGATGGCCCAGGGTGGCTACGTGACCTCTGGTCCGAACACCTGGCCGAAACATCAGGCGAACACGACCGACCGAATGATCCGGCCGAACGACCTCGTCTACGCGGATTTCTACAACATCGGCTATCTGGGCTATCGCTCCTGTTACTACCGGACGTTCAGCATGGGTGAACCGACGCAGGCACAGAAAGACGCCTACCAAAAGGCGCGTGACGACCTCTACGACGTCCTCGAACGAATCGAGCCGGGGGCCACGACCGACGAGATCTGCAAGGGCTTCCCCGACAGAGAGGGTGAGCATATGGACTGGTACGACGCCGACGAGTTCTGGCAGATGACGACCAACCACTGGGCGCATGGGCTGGGGCTACAGCTCTACGAGACGCCGCTCATCTGGCGCGGGCTCTCGCCGGACCACCCGATCGAAATCGAGGAGGGTATGACGATGGCTGTCGAGACGATGCAACCCGCAGAGCGACAGGGCGTCCGCGTCGAAGAGATGGTCGTTGTCCGCGAGAACGGCGTTGAGATCCTCAGCGAATGGCCCGTTTCGGAGATCACGCGGATAGACTACTGACTGGCAGGCATCTTGGCCGGTCTCACGCACTGTCTGGTCGCCGGCGTGCCACTACCGTTAAGTCGGTCGCGCCGTTACGGAAATTTATGCAACTGGGAACAGGCCTGTTTACCTGTCAGCAGCGCCCGGACGACGACCGCGAAACCAGCGATATTTACGACGAAATGCTCGAACTGGGGGAAGTTATCGACAACGCGGGTCTCGATAGCGCCTGGGTCTCAGAGCATCACTTCCTCGACGACGACTATCTGTCGGGCGTCACACCGGCGCTTGGGGCGTTAGCCGCAGTCACCGACGACATCGAAATCGGGTCCTGCATCGCACTCGCGCCGCTGTACGATTCGATCCGGCTCGCCGAGGATATCGCAACGGTGGACCAGATCTCCGGTGGCCGAACGACGCTCGGGATGGCAATCGGGTCCAACGTCTCAGAGTTTGACGCCTTCGGAATTCCCGACGACGAACGGGCTGAACGGCTAGCCGATGCGGTCGACACGCTTCGCGGTGCCTGGTCCGACGGGCCGCTCGACTACGAGCCGGAATTCCACGACATCTCGTCGGACGTCACTGTGACACCGAAACCTGCACACGACGTTCCCCTCATGCTCGGTGGGGCGTCGCGGCCTGCCGTCCGGCGAGCCGCCCGGACCGCTGACGCATGGTGTGCCCCGTCGTCGCTGTCAGTCAATGGCGTCCGCAAGCGCGTCGAGGACATCCGTAACGTCCGTGACGACGAGGATATCGAGGGCGACTTTCAGGTGTACGTCCTCCAACACGGGTTCGTCGGAGACTCCCGCGAGGACGCGTGGGAGCGGATGCGCGACGGCTACCTCTACATCCAGCGCCGGTACGAGGAGATATTCTCCGGCGAGACCGTTGCGGAACTGGACGAAGACCGCAAGCAGGAACTCAAAGAGCAGGCTATCTTCGGGACACCCGAGCAAGTCACGGCGGAACTCGAAACGTACCGCGAGGCGCTGGGCGACGACATACACTTCATCTTCCGGACGTACCACCCGGGAACCGGAACGCAGGAGATGGCCGAGTGTATCCGACGCCTCGGAGAAGAGGTGCAGCCGAAGGTCAGCTAAGGACTGGCACGTCGTGTCGGTGACTGTTGAACCGTCAGATGCTGTCTAACCCGGAAGGGCTGAGACACCACGAGCACCAGTGACCCCCTAAGTGTCGACCGTGTGTTTCGGACCCCGTGAACACCAATATTTATTTCCCTAGGTGAAGAACCGAATTGATGAGTATGGACATCGAAGCGTTCTTCGAGAACATGCCGTTTGCCGACCTGCTCGATATCGAAATAACCACAGTCGACAACGGGTACGCCGAAGGGCATATCCAAATGCGCGAAGAGCTGTCGTGGAACGAAGAGCAGATAATGGCCCACGGCGGCGTCACGTTCACGCTCGCAGACACCGTTGGTGGGGCCGCTCTGGTGTCGCTCGTCGACCAGCCGGTGCCGACCATCGATATGCGCATCGATTACCTCGAAGCCGGGACAGGGGACCTCCGAGCAGAGGCGGATGTGGTTCGCCACGGCGGTGACGTTGGCGTCGTCAGCGTCGAAGTGTACGCTGAAGACGGCACACAGGTCGCGGACGCACGCGGCGTCTACAAGACGGGGTAGCGCAACCAGACGGGGTCGCTCAACTGCAGCGACTGCACAGCTTCCGACACTGTCACAGCCACTTGAATCCAATGTCAGATTCACTCACAGCACTCGACGAGGTACGGTACGAACCGAGCGAGACGTTCGTGACCGAGAGCAACGTCTACGCGTTCATGCAAAAGCACGGCATCGAGGACTTCGAAGAACTCCACAGGCGGACGGTCACCGATATCGACGGTGAACCGGCATCCGGACTGGACTGGTTCTGGGACGAGATAGTCGACTATCTCGACCTGGAATTTTACGAGGCGTACGAGCAAGTCCGCGATGACACAGACGGCCCCCAGTTCACGGACTGGTACGTCGGTGGGGAACTCAACATCGCGCACAACGTCGTCGATCGTCACGCAGCCCCAGATTCAGAGACCCGAAATACCGTCGCGACACTCTGGGAAGGTGAGGACGGGACAGTCCGTAAAATAACCTATCACGAACTCCACCAACAGGCCAATCGCGTCGCCAATGCACTCGAAGAGCGCGGTATCGGAACCGGTGACACCGTCGGGCTGTACATGCCGATGGTTCCGGAAATCGTCCCATTGCTGTATGGCTGTTTCAAAGTAGGTGCGATTGCCGTCCCTATCTTCTCCGGCTTCGGGGTCGACGCGACAGCAACTCGCATCGAAGACGCCGAGTGTTCAGTCCTGTTCACCGGTGATGGTTTCTACCGCCGGGGAAGCGAAATCGACCTGAAGTCGGCCGCAGACGAGGCTATCGAAGCGGCGGGCCACGTAGAGCACACAATCGTCTACAATCGGCTGGGTTCTCGGGAATCCACTCTCTCGTGGGACCCCGCTCGTGACGAATGGTGGGCGGATGCAGTCGGTTCCCAAGCTGCCGACTACGAGACCCAGTCGCTCCCCGCCGACCACGAGTCGATGCTGCTGTACTCATCTGGGACAACAGGCAAACCGAAGGGCATCGTCCACACGCACGCCGGCGGGCTCGTCCAGCCGGCGAAGGAAATCTTCTTTTCGTTCGACCACAAGCCCGCAGACCGCTTTTTCTGGGTCTCGGACATCGGCTGGATGATGGGTCCATGGACGCTAATCGGCAATCATGCCCACGGTGGGACCGTCTTCATGTATGAAGGGGCACCCGACTATCCTGAGCCGGACCGGTTCTGGGAGATGATCGACACCCACAATCTATCGGTGTTCGGGATTTCACCGACAGCGATCCGTGCGCTACAGAAGCACGGCGACGAGTGGCTGGATGGGCACGACCTTTCGACGTTGCGCCTGCTGGGTTCAACTGGCGAGCCATGGGACCCGGATTCCTGGGAGTGGTTTCTGGAAAACGTCGGCAACGGCACAACACCGATTATGAACATCTCCGGCGGAACGGAGATATTCGGCTGTTTCCTGCAACCGACGCCGCTGCATTCGCTGAAGCCGGGGACGCTTGGTGGTCCGGCGCTCGGCATGGACATCGACATCGTCGATGCACAAGGGGAATCCGTTGCCGAAGCCAACGAGAAGGGGTATCTGGTCTGTCAGTCGTCAGCGCCGTCGATGACAAAGTCGCTGTGGAGCGGTGACGAGCGGTACCTCGAAGAGTACTGGTCGCGGTTCGGCGATATGTGGGACCACGGCGACTGGGCACAGAAAGACGAGGACGGCTTCTGGTTCTTACACGGTCGGTCGGACGACGTGCTCAACGTCGCCGGCCGGAAGGTCGGCCCGGCCGAGGTCGAGAGCGCACTCATCGAACACGATGCGGTCAACGCCGCTGTTGCCATCGGTGCGGACGACAAAACGAAGGGGACCGCGGTTGTCACATACGTCATCCTCAACGAGGAGTACGAGGCGTCAGACGACCTTCGAGAGACGTTGCGCGCGCAGGTCGGGACCGCGCTCGGCAAGCCGTTCCGACCGCGTGAACTCCACTTCGTCGACGCGTTCCCGAAGACCCAGTCGGGAAAGATTGTCCGTCGAATCGTTCAGAACGTCTACGAGGGGACAGCACTGGGGGACCTCTCGAGTATCGAAAACCCCGACGCGATCGACGAAATCGACAACGCGCGCTGAGATAATTCCTGATCTGGTTGCGACTGTCTACAGATACAGGCAAACGCGAGGACGTCGCCGATCTCGCTACGATACTATCGAACCGCGGCGGCGGACGGAAGCGCGGCCGGGTCTAGCTAAAACTCACACCGACATCGTGCATATCCTCGTTGTATCGAGCGATATTGATGAGCAGTGGCGTCAGACTCTCGACCTCCGTAGCGTTCGATAGCGGCCCAGCAGGGATCGGTCGGACGCCCGCAAGGTCATCAGTTAGCGTCACGACTCGTTCACTGACCGCCGGGTCGTCCGCGACCACCAGCGTATCCACATCGAGCGTGGCCTCCAGATCCGCTAGCCGGTCCGCGGCGAGGTTGTGGAACGCGCCGGCCACTGGAACAGATTCAGGGGCTCGCTCCGCGACAAACTCAGTAACGCTCCCTGTCGACGGTGGTCGGTAGTGAAGTCCATCCCCATCGCCGTTCATTCCGACGGCGGGGCTAATGAGCAGTTGGTCTGAGAGCACGTCATCTTCTGCCAGTGCTTCAACTGTATCGCCGACGTGGTGTGGCGGAATAGCCAGGATAACCACGTCTGCACCGGCCGCAGCGCTACTGTTGTCTGTCCCGTTGATTCCAGTCTCGACGCCGTGCTCGGACAGTCGTTCTTCGTACGTGCTCGCTCGCTCGGTGGCTTTCGCAGCGTCCCGCGAGCCGATCGTAATCGTGTGGTCCGTGTCCGAGGCAAACCGCATTGCGAGCCCCTCACCGATGTCACCAGTACCGCCCAGTATTGCTAACTCCATGCGCTTGCATAACGCCCCTTGAAACAAGAAGGTTTGTCCTGTCACGCGAATCGCTGACTACCATCGTTGCTGCCGGCAGACGAGAGCCGAGCGCGTCAGCAATGTGAAGACCACCCAGTGCCAAACGCGAACGGTTATTCGACCCAGACTGTCTTTTTGTTGACGAACTCTTTGATTCCCATCTCCGAGAGTTCACGGCCGTAGCCGGCGTCTTTGATGCCGCCGAACGGGACCCGCGGATCTGATTTGGTCATCTCGTTGATGTAGACACAGCCCGCGGAGACCTCTCGTGCCAGCCGCTGGCCGCGTTCTCGGTCCGCTGTCCAGAGGCTTGCACCAAGGCCAAACCGGGTGTCGTTTGCGACTGCGATTGCTTCTTCCGCATCGGCAACCTCGTAGACGGTCGCCACTGGTCCGAACGTCTCCTCTGTGTCGGCAGGGCATCCTGAAGGGACATCAGTCAGTACTGTCGGTGGGTAGAACGCGCCGGTCCGGTCAAGCGGCTCGCCCCCAGTCAACAGCGTTGCACCGGCGTCGACGCTGGTCTGTACCTGGTCGTGGAGTTCGGCCATGAGGTCAGGGTCAGCCTGTGGACCGACATCAGTTTCGTCGGCCATCGGGTCGCCGACAGTGAGGTTTTCGAAGGCAGCGACGAGCCGCTCAACGTACTCCTCGTAGACGTCTGTGTGAACGATGAAGCGCTTGGCGGCAATGCACGATTGTCCGCCGTTGAGCGTCCGTGCTTGTACCCCAGTCTCAACGGCAGCGTCGAGGTCCGCGTCGTCGAGGACGATAAACGGGTCAGACCCACCGAGTTCCAGCACAGTCTTTTTCAGGTGTTTGCCGGCCGTTTCGGCGACGGCGCGCCCAGCGGGACCACTTCCGGTAAGCGTCGCCGCGCGAACGCGTTCGTCTGCGAGAACGCCGTCGACATCGCTGGAACCGACCAACAGCGTTTGGAATGCGCCTTCGGGATAGCCCGCTTCGCTAAACACCTCTTCGAGCGCGAGCGCACACCCGGGAACGTTCGAGGCGTGTTTGAGGAGGCCGACGTTGCCGGCAGTGAGATAGGGCGCGGCAAAGCGAACGACCTGCCAGAACGGGTAGTTCCAGGGCATCACCGCGAGTACCGGCCCGAGCGGGTCGTGGACCGTCTTTACTTCTGTCCCCGGCGGGCTGGGGTGGTGCTCATCGGAGAGATATTTGTGCGCGTATTCAGCGTAGTGGTCACACGCCCAGGCACACTTTTCGACTTCAGCGACGGCCTGAGTGATGGGTTTGCCCATCTCCCGGGTCATCAGCTCTGCGTACCGCTGTTTGTTCTCCCGGAGGACCTCACCAGCGTTTACGAGCAATTGCTCGCGCTCACGCAACGGAACATCACGCCACTCCTCGAACGTCGCTGCGGCTCGGTCCAGTTTCCGTTCGACCGTGTCGTCATCATCCGGGTCATACACGTCTAGCCGCTCACCCGTGGCTGGGTTGACTGACTCCATATCGGTTCAGTCTTCGGCGTCACACGTACATTAATCTTTACTGACCTAACTAATCTGATAGACGACAGCGTTAGCTTTTATATTCATAGGTCAGAAATGTGCTGATGATGTACAAGCACGTAGCCCTGTTAGTCAGACAGGACGGCATGTCTCACGAGGAGTTCGTCGACTACTGGCAGACCAATCACACGCCGATTGCAAAGGACATCGAGGGCGTGGTTCGCTACCAGCAAGTCCTTCCAACAGAACCAGCACACGCCGAATTCGACGGACTGGCGGAGCTGTACTTCGAGACGCTTGCGGACCTGCACGAGGCGCTGGGTAGTCCCGGCTCCCGTGACTATGACCCCACGAAAGCGGTCGCCGCGAAGGCCCGCGAGGACGTGAACAACTTCCTTGCTGTCGAGGAGCGGCCGCGTATTATCGGCGAAGAGATCGTCCAGAAAGACGAGGTCGACGGCGACACCGACGGCCTCTACAAGCACTCGGCGTTTCTCGTCCGGCAGGACGACATGACACACGATGAGTTCGTCGACTACTGGCAGAGCAACCATACACCGATTGCCCGCGAAATCGAGGGCGTCGTCAAGTACAATACGGTCATCCC
Source organism: Haloarcula sp. CBA1131 (assembly GCF_008728975.1). Classification (NCBI taxonomy): domain Archaea; kingdom Methanobacteriati; phylum Methanobacteriota; class Halobacteria; order Halobacteriales; family Haloarculaceae; genus Haloarcula; species Haloarcula sp. CBA1131. The sequence continues at coordinate 506,978 of NZ_RPCY01000004.1, read as the reverse complement.
CACTGACCCCGAGAACGCCGAGTTCGACGGCGTCGCCGAACTCTACTTTGACGACCTCGAGAAGCTATACGACGCGCTCGGCAGCGAAGGGTCGCGGGATTACGCGCCCGACAAAGGGAAAGCGAAAGCGGCACGCGAGGACGTGGATAACTTCTTGGCTATCGACGAGCGGCCCCGGTTTATCGGCCAGGAACAGCTCGTCCAGGACGAGGGGTAGTATGCCCGACTACGAGGAGCAAGTCACGGAGGCGTTCCCGGAACTCGACTACATCTCGTCGGACAGCCTCCGCAGCAACGTCATCGAGGCGTGGACACTCGCGCTCGACCGAGGTGGCTGGCGCGACATTACCGATATCCCCTACGCCTGGAACATCCACGAAGTAACCAACGTCAGGCACGTCCGCGGTGTCACCAGAATCGCACGGGAATCCGCTATCGAACAGCAGGAGTTCCACAGTGCCGACCCCGATATGGACGTCATCGTGGCAGCCACACTACTCCACGACGTCGGAAAGTGCTACGAGTACGTCGACTTCGTCGAGGACGAGAAGCTACTCGACCCGGACCCGAAATACGCAACCGAAGAGGTCCCACACTCCCTGTCGGGCTATGCACTCGCACACGAGGTCGGCTGTCCGCTGGCGGTCCAACGAGCGATTCCGCACTTTATCGGCGAGATCCCGACGCGGACACTGGAAGCCGAACTCGTCAAGAGTGCGAACTCCGCGTCCTCGAACGCGATTACCCAGTCAACGATGGGCATCACGCTGCAGGAGTGGGTCGATGAGTATTCCCAAACGTAGACACTGGCGCGAACGATAGCGCTCTGCCACAGCGTCGACCGGCGAAACTAGTCCCTACGAGGCTTTCATTTTGAGTTTTCAATGGATTTCTACGCCTCCAACCAGCATTTACGTCTAAATGCACCGAAAATATTCTCATACATCATAATTCCTTGCCATAAATGTCCCTAGAGGAGACTAATTTCGAAAATTCCCGTCAAAAGAATGATTAAGACGATTATTAATGTATAAATCCGGGGAGATACCACTCTTTCGAGTGTATATACACATATCAAGGGTATGCTGCGGCTTATGCGCTGAATTCGATGTACGATTTGATAGTATCCGGCGACTTCTCGAATGCGTCTGCAAACCCCGACACCGAGCACCGGGTCGTCATGATAGACGCAAGGAACCAGTCCGGGTATTCTGCAAGTGTGTTACGAGCGCGTTTGTAATGCCTGACGTTAGAGTTCACGCTCCCGAGCAACGCTTTGTTCTGGAGGACCAACTGCCTGTGAAGCGCTCCACCGTTGACAGTAAATTCCCAGTCCTCAGGGATGCCAAGGAGGACCCCGACTCCGTTCGCATCGAGTGCCTCGACCGTCGAAAACGCGTGTTTTGCATGCCCTGTCGCCTCGAACACCAGATCCATCGGCTCGTGGACATCGGGTATCTCGTCGACGGCCGTCTGTCGAGAATTAACGTAGGTAGCCCCCAGTTCCTCGATAATGTCGATGGTCGGGTCCGGCCGTTCACGACGGCCGAGACAGTACGTCCGCTCACACCGGTCTGCAAGCATCGCCAATGTGAGCAGTCCTAGCGGTCCGTTTCCGAGGACGAGTCCGGCAGCATTCTGCCACTCGAAGGTCGACCTGGAACGCTGTGCCAACTCGAGTGCCTTTTCGGCATTGCTGATCGGTTCGACCAGGAATCCGACATCCGCCAGCGATTTCGGGATCGGGACGAGAAACGATGCGGGTGTGGTGAAGTACTCGGCCATGTAGCCGTGCGCCCCCGCAATCCCCCGTTCGACATACTCACCTGGTGGAGCCATATCGGGCTCGTTGTTCTCGAAGAACCGACTCGACGTGTTTGCGGGCCGCCGGACTGTCGGGACGACAATCTCTCCCTCGTTCAGCGCGGTCCCGTTCGAGGACTCCACGACGCCGACGGCCTCGTGGCCCAGTATCTGGTAGTCGCTGCCCTCGGGAAACTCGCCGTGTGATCCCGATAGCACCTCAAAGTCCGTTCCGTCGATGCCAACACGGAGCGTCCGCACGAGCACCTCTCCCTCGTCCGGTTCCGGGCGCTCGATGTCGATGCGTTCTGGTCGAGTCTTCCCCCGCTTGACAGCGATTGCATCCATTGTTGTAGGTATCCCCGTGAGTGAAACGCACCATCCATCAACAGTTGAATGTTTCGACCAATAGACAGAGGGACTTAGACGAAATTATTTCGTATTATGAAAAGCTGTAGGGATGCGGGAAGCATACTGAACGACAGCGGTGTGAACGGCAAGTGGATGAGAAAGAACCGATGCAGCACCGCTACAGTACGATATGTGCATATTTAGGAGGGCCAGGTTCAGGTGAGTGAATTAGAATAATATGTGTACGGCTGTTATTTCGCTCACCACTCGCTCTCAAATGGTTTCGCTAAAAGAAATACCCTATCTCGGATAAAAAATTCTGTTGGGATATGTATGGCATTGCTGAAACTGCCGTCGGTCAGCTAGGACTGGAGTTGCTGCGGCTGTACTGAACATTGCTGATTCCAGGCTATATTGATAATGGCCGTGAACACGAATGGCTGACGAATGACTCAGATTTGCTCCGCATTGAGTTGCCTGACGGCGCTCAGAATCATCCCGGGGACATCCTCCTGTAACCGCTTCCCGCTCAGCCGTTCAGCGTGTCCTGCCACGTACACGGCTGCGGTTGTAGACTGGTCCTGAATCGGAACCGCGACGCAGTTTACGTCTGGATACTGCTCGCGACGCTCGAACGCGATACCTCGGTCCCGGATATTGTCGAGTTCGGCAGTGAGCGTCTGGCGATCCGTAATCGTGTTCTCGGTCATTGCAGGCAGACCAGTGTGGTCTAAAATAGCATCGACCGCCTCTGGGTCGGTCGCCGCGAGGATTGCCTTTCCCGGAGCGCTGCAGTGAAAACACGGGGAGTTTACGTGTCTCGGAGAGTCGTCAACAGCGGTGTGATAGACGTCGGCAATTTGCTTTTCGCACTTGATAACCAGTCCGGCAGACTCGCCGGTCGTCGCTGATATCTGGTCTATCTGGGGCTTCGTGTCGTGGTAGATGGGTGCCTGAGATTTAACGTGTTCGCCGATATCGGCAAACTGTAACGTCAGCTGATAGTTTCCTGTACTCTTTGTAACGTAGCCTGACTGCAACAGCGTATTCAGGTGCTTGTATGTCGTACTCCGAGTGTACCCGAGTTGCTCGGCCACCTCTGAGACGCCAAGCGGCCCGTCGGCGTCTCTGAGCACGTCGACGATGGCGAACGTCTTCATCGGTGCCGAAAGTGTTGCTGTCTCAGTTTTATCGGGCATAAGATTACTACTCCCGTCTATAGCTTAAGTTTTTATTATTATGAAACGATCGTTACCAGTCGGCGACGCTACCGTCCTCGTGCCGCCATATCGGGTTGTGCCAGTCGAGATCGGCCTCTGCTTTCTCCCGAACAACGTCTAGCGCTACGTCGATACCCAGTCCCGGGCCGTCCAGCGTCTTCAGGTAGCCGTCGTCGAACGCAAACGGGTTCGAATTCAGCAGGTCGTGTGCGGGACTGGTCGTCTCAGAGTGGACGTCGAACCCCTGATCCTGGACTAACAGGTTCGGAACGACCGTATCCACCTGGATCGACGCAGCCAGCGCAATTGGACCCAGTGGGCAGTTCGGTGCAATGGCGACGTCGTGTGACTCCGCCATGTTAGCAAGTTTGACCATCTCTGAAATACCGCCTGCGTGAGAGACATCGGGCTGAATCACGTCAATCGCCCCCGTTTTGAGGAGGTCTTTGTAATCCCATCTCGAGTACAGTCGCTCACCTGCTGCGATTGGTGCGCGTGTCTGTGCCGCGATGTTCGGAAGGTGTTCGATGTTCTCGGGAAGCACTGGCTCTTCGATGAACATCGGTTCGACGGATTCGAGGCGGTTGGTGAGGGTCTTGGCCATCGATTTTGATACTCGGCCTCTGAAATCGATCCCGAGATCCACTCGGTCGTCCACCGCTGTTCGAACGTGCTGAATCCGTTCTGTGATCTCGTCGAGCGACGCCTTCGTTTCGATGAACCGGGTCTGATTCGTCGCATCCATTTTGAGTGCGGTGTAGCCGGCCTCGGCTAACCGCGTCGCTTCTGCAGCGACATCCTCCGGCCGGTCACCGCCGATCCACTTATACACTCTAACCTTATCACGGCTCTTCCCACCCAACAGTTCGTACACAGGTGCACCGAAGTGTTTCCCCTTGATATCCCAGAGCGCCTGATTGATACCAGCGATGGCAGACATCAGGATCGGTCCGCCGCGATAGAACCCGCCACGGTACAGCGCTTGCCAGTGATCCTCGATTCTAAACGGGTCCTTCCCGATGAGATACTGGTCCAGCATCTCCTCGACCGCCGCTCGAACTGTTTTCGCTCTCCCCTCGATGACGGGCTCACCCCACCCCAGAACTCCGGTGTTGGTTTCTAGTTTCAGGAAGACCCAGCGGGGAGGGATTTCGAACAGTTCGTATCCGGTGATTTGCATACTGCCGCATCGTATCCGGAGTGTGATTAACCTTCATGATATAATCTGCATAATCCAGCTCCCACTGGGTTTACATATCGGTTGTGCGGCTGTGTATCGTGACGGTCGTCACCGCTGTCAGCTATCGACAGGACTCCAGAGGGCGGAAAAGAGACCAGTGTGAGTTAGCCGTTTCAATTCGTTGCTTCTCATCGGTGATCGATACGTGCCATTCGCTAGGGTTGCTGGTGTAGCCAGCTATCCCAGTGCACTCCACTCGATATGTTTCGAGAGTTCCGGTGGATCGTCCGGATTGTATCCCTTCTTGACGGCCGTCTTGTACGTGAGCGATTGCAGGATCTTCAACGGGACTATCGGGTGGTCCGGTGATCGGGACGGGAGTTTGATTGAGATGTCTCCACCGTAGTCGTTCGTCGGCCGCCGCAGGACAATTGTGATCACTCCGGCGTCGCGTAGCTTTGAAACGACCTCGCTGGTCAACGATGACTTCGATTCTCGGGTCGCAATGACGAGTGCCGGCTCACCGGCAGCGTTTGCGATGGGACCGTGGCTGATTTCCGGTGTCGGGAGTGCTGTCGTATGCAACAGTGCACCCTCGCCGAACTTCGTCGCCGCCTCGCCTGCAAGCCCATATTCGATCCCCTGTCCGAGAGTGTAGAGTGTCTTGGCCTCCGCGAGGACAGCGACGGCTGCCTGAAAGTCCTGGTCGATGACGTTCCGGCATGTGCGTTGCAGTTCGCTCGGTGTGTACTCACTGTATTTGCTTTCGAGCAGCGAGAACGTCAGCATCAACGCGGCATCGACTGTTTTGGTAGCAAGGACTGCTTTCTCGGTCCCCGCCGGCGTGACGAGGATCTCGTCCGCTACAGACCCCAGCGTCGAATCGGCGCTGTTTGTAATACCGATAACGACTGCACCTCCCTCTTTTGCTCGGCGAGCGGCTGTAACGGTTTCAGACGTTTCGCCGGACTGGGAGTAGGCGACGACAACCGTTTCCTCAGTAATCGGCGGACCGGCGAACAGATATTCTGACGCGGCGTGCGCCGTTGCATCGATGCCGCTCTGGAAAGACGCATACTGACCGATCACGCCGGTCCAGTACGAGGATCCACAGCCGATGAAGTGGACTCGGTCAGCGTGTGCAATACGCTCGCGTGGCTCGGAAAGGTCGTGCGTGCTCAGTTCGAAATCGTTCAGTCGGTCGATACCGGAACGGATCTCGTCGTAGACTGCGTGTGTGGTCATGTTTTGATGTTCATGGGACGGCACTGTGGTCAGTTGTTTCAGCGACAACGCCGGCAGAGGCTTCGGTCAGCCAGCAACTGTCTGACTGACCGAAGCCTCTCTGCGATCACTTAGATTACCAATTGATGGCAGTGTATTATAAAACCACACGATAGGTATTTGTGATAGTCCACAGGAACACAGTGTTACGAAGAATATCCTAAACAATTAATTATATATACTACATGGGTCGTTGGTGATAGCATATGTCAGACAGTAGTTTGCGGAGTGGCAAGCGACGTCGCTTCATCAAAAGCGCCGGAGCGGCAACAGTCACGCTGCTCGCGGGCTGTGGCGGCAACGAAAGTTCAGAGAGTACCTCCGGGGATGGCGGGGACGGCGACTCCGGCGCGAGCACCGGGGAGCAATCGAACGATATAACCACCCTCACAGTCCGTCACTTCGTCAATGACCACATTGAGACGTTCTACGAGAAGCACAATCCCATACTGAAGAAAGAACACGGGATCAGCGTGGATTTCGAGACGATGGGCTGGGGCGTCGCTCGGAAGAAGCAAAACAACAGTATCTCCACCCGGACCGGTCCGGACGTCGAAGAGATCGCATCGACGTGGATGCCACAACAGGTCAATTCCGACGGCTGGATGGACCTCGAAGAAGCCGGCGTCTCGATGCCGACAGACAATATCTACGAGTCACCGCTTCAGATCGGTAAATTCGACGGCGTCCGGGCTGGGTTCCCCTGGTTCTGGGGACCCCGCGGACACATTTATTATAAATCGCTGTTCGAGGAAGCCGGTATCGATGGCCCTCCGTCGACCTGGGACGAACTCGCGAATGATGCGTCGAAGTACAACACGCAGGCCGAAAAGTGGGAACAGGAAGGCTACAACACGAGATACCTGTTCGGCATTCCGGGGGCGAACAACTGGGCAGTCGTCCAGTACTATATGATGCTCATCTGGCAAAACGGCGGGAGCGTGATCGACGGGTCCAAGCCGACATTCGACAGTGACGCGGCGGTGGAGGCGCTGAATTTCTACAAGGACCTGTCGACGACGCACAAGGCGTCCCCACAGGCGTCAGTCGAGTGGAACGGCGTTGCACGGAACAACGCGTTTAGCAGCAAACGGATAGCCTCGACGTGGCAGGGGCTCAGAGTAGCAAACGATATCGACGCCGAACTCGGCGTCGGCAAGCCGCCGGCCGGTCCCCGGGGAGAGTCGTCGACCTTCTTCGGAGTGAACCTCATGGGCATCCATCCCTGGACGAAGAAGAAGAGCGAAGCCGCGACGTTCATCGAGTATCTGATGCAGCCGGAGGTCAACGCAGAACTCGCGAAGGGCTCTGGCTTCTTGCCGACGATCAAGAGTAGCTTCGAGCAAGACGCCTTCCAAGGTGAGCTGTATCAGTCCTTCAGTGAAGACGTTCTGAACAACACAAACGCCAAGACAGCGCCGCAAGTCGTGGGCTGGGGTGATGTCTCCGGAGCGATCAAGGGGGCTGTCACGAAGGTACTCACGAAGGCAGCAACGGACTCCTGGTCCGAAGGCGATACCGAGAAGGCACTCCAACAGGCTGCGATGCAGGCAGAAAACGCGCTTCAAGGATAACCTCGGAAAACAGGCGTTTCAGTGTGGTTCTGTGCTTGTCCGGTCGAATAGCTACTATAGTAACAATTGAAACGATGTACACACTGATCGCACTGCCGTCGTGCGATCAGGTGTGCATTGATTTTCAATGGCTACTATAGCTTTGTGTCGGGACCGTGTCACTCTAGCGTCGTGCAGAACGGTTAAATACATTGCATAATAATCGATTGTGTATGCTCCTGTCCGCGTACCAGCGAGTCAGACGTCGACTCCCAGCGGTTCATATCCCATACGTTAGCTCGTTACCTGCAAGCCAGCGCTTCGGACTCAAGCTCATTGCCCCGGCTCTGGCAATGATGCTTCTCGTCCACGGGATTCCAGTCATCCTCGGGTTCGTTATGAGCTTCTACGAGTTCCCGTCGCTCAGATATACTGACTGGTTCCGCCCAGAGACGTTCGTCGGGCTTGACCACTTCGCGAAGGTCTTCCAGAAGGATACGATCTATGGCGCACAGTTCTGGAACTCGCTCAAAGTCACCATTCTGTACACGGTTGGCTCGGTCGTAGGGACGTACGTTCTCGGGCTCGTCACCGCACTCACCCTCGATAAGCAATTCCGGGGGAAGCTTGTCGCGAGGACCGTGATTCTGATTCCGTACGTGACACCGGTTGTCGTCACGCTTCTCACCTGGCGGATGATGTTCCGGAGCGATACTGGAGTCATCAACGCGTTACTCCGGCAGGCCGGACTCATCGAGGGGTCCCTGTTCTGGCTACTGGGTCCAAACTCACTGTACGCGATAATCATCGCGAACGTCTGGCGGAACTTCCCGTATGCGGCGATCATGTTGTACGCCGGACTGCAGTCGGTACCGGAGCAATTGTACGAGGCTGCAGAGATAGACGGGGCCGGCCGATGGGGGAAGCTGCGGTACGTGACGCTGCCACAGTTGAAGCCTGTCTCTGCCGTCATTCTGCTGCTGTTGATCCTCTGGACCTTCATCAACTTCCCCGTCCCGTATATTTTGCTGGGAGGGTCACCGAGCGAATCGGGGAACGTCCTGATGTTGCTCATCTACTCCTTTGGCTTCAAACAGAGTGCATACGGGATCGGGTCCGCGCTCAGCGCGATGCTGTTCCTGTTCTCTATGACCATCGCATACGTCTATTACAAGCGCGTTGTGGCGTCTAGCTACGACGGAGGGGCTATCTGAGATGCTCAGTTCGCTCATGGCTGCTGTCGGGTCAGAAAGTACGATGGTGCCCGACGAAATGCGGCTGACTGCCGATGGTAAAGAGCTCGTGTACCAACTGCTCTGGCGCTCCGTGCTCATCCTTGTTCTCATATTCGCGATATTCCCCGTCTGGATGATGTTCACGACGTCGTTCAAAACCCGCGATGAAGTGCTGCAACTCGGGCTTGACATAATTCCGGCGGACCCCTATGTCCAGAACTACTTCCTGATGTTCCAGCGGTTCCCGCTCGTCGACTACTACGTTAACAGCCTGGTCATTTCGAGCGTGACAACAGTTCTTTCGCTGCTCATCGGTGGACTGGCTGCCTACTCGTTGTCGCGATATGAGTTCCCTGGCAAGGAGAAATTCGAGATGGGGGCACTCGCAACGCAGATGATCCCCGGAGTACTCATCCTCATCCCGATGTTTCTGTTGTTCATCGTCATGGACCAGTCGGCGAACGTGCCGATGAAAGACACGTACCATGGAATGATATTCCTCTATACGACGTTTACCGTCCCGTTCACCATCTGGATGCTTCGTGGGTACTTCGACACGATACCGACCGCGCTGGAGGAAGCCGCGCGGATCGACGGCTGTACGCGGACACAGGCCCTGTTCCGCGTCGTCATGCCGCTTGCAGCACCGGGCCTGGCTGCGACTGGGATGTTCGTGTTCCTGCTCGCGTTCAACGAGGTGCTTTTCGCGTCGGTCCTGGCGACCGACAACGTCACGCCGTTCTCCATTGGGATTCAGAACTTCCAGCAGCAGGATCAGACGATGTGGGGCCAGATGATGGCTGCCTCGACGCTCGCCGCTGTCCCACTGCTCGCAATCTTCGTCGTGTTCCAGCGGCAGATCGTTTCCGGGCTGACGTCCGGGAGTGTCAAGCAGTAATCTTCGGCTCCAGTTTTGTGGCGGTTCGCGATTCCAAACGTAGTTTTATATCCCCAGCACGTCGGATGTTGTTATATGCAGACTCAGACGGTGGCGAGTATGCCATTAGCACAGAAAGTCGGCCAGTTATTCATGGCTGGCTTTGATGGCACCGAACCGACTGCTGGGATACGGGAACTGATTCGTGAGTACAACCTCGGCAACATCATTTATTTCACCCGAAATATTACGTCGCCCGCGCAGGTGGCAGCCCTCTCGACGGAGTTGCAGTCAGAAGCCACAGCAGTCGGCGCTGGCCTCCCACTGTTCGTCGCCACCGACCAGGAGGGCGGCGTCGTCTCACGCCTCGACTGGGGGACGCAACTGCCGAGTCAGATGCTCATTGGGGCCTGCGATGACGAAGCGATGGCTCGGAAAGCAGGTGCGACCGTCGGACGGGAGCTACGGAGCCTCGGGATCAATCTGAACCTCGCGCCAGTCCTCGACGTTAACAACAACCCGGAGAACCCCGTAATCGGCGTCAGGTCCTTCGGTGAAAATCCCGAGCGTGTGGCCGCGCTGGGCGCAGCCATGGCCCAGGGCCTCCAGTCCGTGGCTGTCGCGGCCTGTGGGAAGCATTTCCCCGGTCATGGCGACACGGCAGTCGATTCACATCTCGACCTGCCGGTGGTCGCCCAGGAGCGTTCCCGACTGGAACGCGTGGAGTTCGCACCGTTCGAAGCGGCGATACAGAGCGGTATCGACGCGATCATGACCACACACGTTGCCTTTCCGGCGATAACAGGTGACGACGAACTACCAGCGACGATATCGTCGGCAGTCCAGACAGCACTGCTTCGAAAGCAATTGGGGTTTGATGGGTTACTCGTCACGGACTGTCTCGAGATGGACGCGATTGCCGAAGGCGTCGGTCCCGCCGAAGGGGCTGTCCGTGCAATCGAGGCCGGGTGTGATATCGTCACTGTTTCACATACGTTCGAGCGACAGCGTGCAGCGATTGAGGCCGTGCTTACCGCCGTCCGAACGGGACGGCTTACCGAGGAGCGAATCGACCGGTCGCTGCAGCGCATCCGGCGTTGTAAACAGCAACGGATGGGTGCATCTGAGACTGCCGAAAAGCCGGAATGGAATCGCTGTGCGCCCGAATCGAAACAGCTTGCAACTGAAATCGCAAACTGTGGGGTAACACTCGTCAGGGACGACAGCGAGACAGTGCCGTTCGATACGTCGCGTCACCTGCATGTGGTCAGCTTTACCGGAACGCGGGGGTCGCCCGCCGAGGACGAGCGCTACGACCCAGAGGCGGTCTCTGCTGCGCTCAGCGAGGTCGGGTTTGAAATCACGACACATACAGTGGCGACCGGTGAGACTGTCGAGATAGCGCCAGAGAACGAGCAGATTGTCGCTGTCAGTTACGATGCCCTGGCAAACGAGTCACAGGCAGCGACGCTCCGGACGCTCATTGCGCACCACGACCAGCTGGCAGTCCTTGCCGTACGGAACCCATACGACCTCTCTGTCTGTCCAGGTGCGGCCACGTTTTTGACGACCTACGGCTACTCACCAGGTGCGATTCAGGCAGCGGCGAAAACACTGGCAGGGACAGTCGACCCAACGGGGACGCTTCCGGTCACGATTCCCGACTGAGGTCGCTTCAACGACAGTGCTCGTGAAACGCCAGCGACCTTATCCGAGAAACTCCTGTGCGGACTCGTGCAGCGGGACGAACCCCTCCGCACTGCGGGCCCCGGCCTGTTTCCCGAACACGAGATTCTCGGCGCGAAGTCCGTCGATGAGGTTGTCGAACTCGGCGTCGATGCCGCCGTGCTCGACGAGGAACTCTACCTGAGACTCGTGTTTCTTGATCGCTATGACCTTCTGTTCCAGGTACCCATCGATATCGATGAACATGGAGGGGGTAAACTCCGATGTCGGCTTGCCGAAGTAGTAGATGTTGTCCGGATCACAGGGTTCGAAATCCGTCTCAACGAGGGGGAGCGAAGCCATGTAGTACGCGTCCGTCACTAACCGTGACGTCGCTCGGTGGTCTGGATGCAGATCGTCTTTGTAGTGCGTGAGGATGATGTCCGGGTTATACTCCCGGATTACATCCACCATCTCTACACGGTTCTCCAGGGAGTAAGTGATCCGCCCGTCTTTGAACTCGAGGAACGCGACTTCCGAGGCGCCTAACACCGCCCCCGAAGCGCGGGCCTCTTGTTCACGGACTCTCCCGACGGCTTCCTGTGAGTCCGTTCGCAGCCCGCCGTACTCTCCCCGAGTCATGTGTACGATACTGACCTCGTCACCGCGTTCAGCGTGCTTTGCTATCGTACCGCCACAGAAGACATCTGCGTCGTCTGGGTGGGCAACTACTACGAGGACGTCCATACTATGCTATGGTATTGTAAGTTATTATTTATATCTTTTCTCTGTTACAGATGTGTGAGCAGGCGGTCGACGACGTACGCAGCACCGTCTTCGTCGAGACACATCGGGTTGAGAACAATCTCGCCCTCGTCGATGCGGTCCTCGCCGACATACACGCGCGGGTCCTCGCGCTGCAGTTCTGACACCAACGCGGCTGCCGAAAGAGTCGATTGGGAGTGAGTTATATCCACAATGATCCGTGGAGCAACACTCTGCTCACCACCAGCAACAACTGTGGTCTCTACGCCCGCTGCCTCAAGTTGGCTCGCCATGTTTTCGGCGAGGTTCTCCCACTCGGCGACAAGCGCTTCCTGATCCTCTTCGATGAATAGTTCTAGCGCGCGAATGAGGCCGACAAGTTCCTCCTTGCCGACCTTGAGCGACCGTCCGATTCCCTGTCTGGGAACCCCATCGAACCGTTCCGTATCGATAAGCGAGCTGGGTGGGTTCCAAACCCGGCGGTCGACGTGCATATCCTGATGCTGCACAGCGATTGAACGGATATACTGACGTTTGCCGGCGATGATACCCGTCGTCTGTGGGCCGCGGATTCCTTTGCCACCGCTGAACACCACCATGTCCGCTCCCTGCTCGACGAAACGAGAGAGGTTCTCAATGGGCGGCACCTCGGCGGCAGCGTCGACAATCACGGGAACATCGTGTCGGTGTGCGATCTCCGAGACCGTCGAGAGGTCCGGCTGTGTGTATGTTTTCTGGACGTACGCGACCCCGGCAGTGTTTTCGTCGATGGCGCTTTCGATTTCCCAGGGTTCCACGTTTGTTGCGCCAGTGCCGAGGTGGTAATCGTTTGTCCCGACATCGACGATGTTTGCGCCAGCCGCTCGCAGTGCGTGGTCGTACCCCGTCCGGTGAGTCCGGGGCATCACGATGTCGTTTGGTGCGTCTGTCGGATGGGGTAACTCCGACATGGTCTCCGGGTCGTCCCCCGCGATTGCGGCAGCCGCGGCCAACAGCAGGCCGGCCTCAGCACCCGGCGAAACGTATCCGGCTTCCGACCCGGCGATCTCAGCGATCTGTTCGGAAGCCTTTGCCTCTAGGTCACTCAGCTGAACGAATTCGTCGGCAGCAGCGCGCATGGCGTCCGCGGCTTCCTCTCGAATGAGGCTGCCGCCAATCCGCGTTTTTGTGCCCGCTGCATTGACGACCGGCGTGACACCCAACTGACGATACACCGACTCTGACTCTGTTGTGAATGGAACCATAGTTGTGCTCTTTTCACTACCGCTAGTCCCGTATACGAACTCAAACCCGCTCCAGGTATATGAAAGGTTCCCATCTATAATCGAAGAACACAAACTATTATATATCTCTGTGGAACAATAACAGGTATCGCATGGCACAGTTAGAGCTCGATAACCTTGTCAAGACGTTCTCCGACGGGAGCGACGAGGTTGTCGCTGTCGATACGGTGAATATGTCGCTAAACGACGGCGAGTTTCTGGTACTGGTCGGCCCGTCCGGCTGTGGAAAATCGACAACCTTGCGGATGGTCGCCGGGCTTGAGACGGTGACTGAGGGCGATATTCTGATCGGAGACGAGTCTGTTATCGGCACCGAGCCCCGTGACCGCGACATCGCGATGGTCTTTCAGAACTACGCGCTCTATCCACATATGACCGCAGAGGAGAACATGTCGTTCGGGTTGAAGATGACGACGGATCTGGATACAGAAACGATTGAACAGCGTGTAACCGAGACAGCCGAGATGATGGGCATCGAGGACTTGCTTGATGATCCGCCAAAGGAGCTATCTGGGGGCCAGCAACAGCGGGTGGCGCTCGGGAGAGCAATCGTTCGGGACCCAGCGGTGTTCTTGATGGACGAGCCACTGAGCAATCTGGATGCCAAACTCCGGACGAAAATGCGGACCGAACTAAAGAGCCTCCAGAACGAACTCGACGTGACAACGATCTACGTTACTCACGACCAGACGGAGGCAATGACGATGGGCGACCGTATCGCTATTCTGGACGACGGCGTGTTACAGCAGGTCGGAACGCCACTGGAGTGTTATCACCGTCCAGCCAATCGGTTTGTCGCCGGGTTCATCGGGTCGCCCTCGATGAACTTCATTCCTGCCGCTGTCGAGGACGGGTCGCTAGTGCACCAGGAGTTTACCTACGGGCTGTCCGCTGAAACCACCGCCCAACTCGACGGGTACGAGGAAGTCATCCTCGGTGTCCGGCCTGAAGATATTCAGCTCAACACCGCGACTGGCCCGGAGCAGACCGTTACCGCGACCGTCGACGTCGTCGAGCCACTTGGGGACCTGTTTCATGTGTACGTGACTATCAACGGGCAGCAGTATACGGTCACCGTCGAGGATGGAGCAAACCTCGGGAATGGCGTCACGGTCGGATTGCAGTTCCCAGAGGAGGTCATCCATCTGTTTGATGCGGACTCCGGCACTGCGATCAAGAACAGTGAAACGGAAATCGACGAAGAGAGTCCGGTTGCAGCCTGATTTTTCTCATTCCGCGACGTCCGATAGAACGTGGCTTGAGAATACCCGAGAAGGGTACCAGTGGTAGTGACGGCCGGAAGAATACCAAAGGAGCCACTGGGAGGACCAGCGCGGAACCGACCCATTTTGACGGCTCTGTGAGCAGGGCTTGCTGACGAGATGGTCTGAGACGTGCTTGCTCAGTATTCAATATTTCCGCTCTGCGAGCGGGTGTGGGAGTTCGTTTCGTAATGTGAAATTCATTCACGCAGTCACCAGAAGTAGCTAGCGAGGCGCAGTCACTTGCTATATGAACTGTTGTCGTTGTGAGGGGTCAGTACCGCAACGGCACTGTGTTTCGTAATACGACATCTGCATGGCCTTCAGATAACAGGCGTACAAATATTATCGGAGTGGTCGACTGCTCTACACGTCTCACTAGGCGTCGGGAGCAGAGGGGAGACAGATGCAACCCTGACTGAGATTCAACACCTGTGAACAACCCTCACTGTAGGCCGGATGGTTGCACTGCGCTCTGGAGCGCACATATCTCAGAGATACAGCCATAGGATAACAGGCGTACATCTATTATCTGATTCAGAATCAGCCTGAGAGTTACCGGCCGTAGGTGATAGTGTCGGCGTTGGAGTGCAGACCAGTATCGAGGCGATACGAGAAGCGATTGCGGTTGTGCAAGGAGAGTGCTGAGCACGAACAGGGCGAATCGAAACGGACTGGGAGACCGTGACAGGACTAGTCCCGGTAACGCTGCTATCCTCGCTATGTTCTCATTTGTATTTCGTATGCTGCGGCCGAGTTCAAGCTGATTGAACATCCTGGTGTACAGCAAGTGCCACCGTCCGACATCTGCATCGGCCGGCATTAGAGCACCGGGACACCGCCGCCTTACTCCGTTTCTCAGTGGCAATACAGTGGTCAGTAGGTACGTAAACGGACGGACGGAATTTAGGAGAGTCACTGGATTGCCGAGTTTTGGGTAGTATATCATGGTGCAGTCGTCGCGACGCCACTGGGAATACACCTGATAACACAGTCCCCGGACACAGAGTTCAATCTTGTTGAATAATTTTATAAACAGTTAGCCGAATATACGCGTATGACAGGACAAGGCCCGATAGAGTCCGCCGGGAGGGTGCTGGACATTATTGAAGCACTGAAAACGGAACAGGCACTCGGCGTCACTGAGCTGGCAGAGCGGGTGGAGATGCCCAAGAGCACAGTCCACGTTCATCTCTCGACACTCCAGAGCCGAGGCTACGTCGTCCAGGACCAGAACAAGGCGTATCGGCTGAGCTTGCGGTTTCTGGATATCGGGATGAAAGTCCGCGAGCGGCAGGAGATGTACCAGGAGGTCGCCCCGAAACTGAACGAGATAGCCGACGAAACCGACGAGAAAGCGTGGTGGATCGTCGAAGAGAACGGAAAGGCGGTCTTCCTGGCCAAAGCGCTCGGCAGTCGGGCGATTCAGACAAACTCACAGATCGGCCAGTACACCGAACTGTACAGGCTCGCTGGTGGCATGGCAATCCTCTCAGTGTTGCCGAAACACCGGCGGGAGACAATCCTCGAAAGCTACGACTACCCCCTCCCCGACGGTCGGGAGCGGCAGGAACTCGAAGCAGAACTCGACGAGATTCAGGACCGCGGCGTCGCCTACGGCATCGACCAGTTCCTCGAAGGCGTAGCCGGCGTCGGTGCCCCGCTGGTAGACAACGCCGGCAACACGTACGGTGCCATCAGCGTGTCGGGACCAGCGAACCGGCTGGACTCCGAACGCATCGAAAACGAACTGACCGACCTTATCCGTGGGATCTCCGGCGAGCTACAGGTGAATCTCTCGTATCAGTAGTTCTACTGACTCGAACACCACTGATCTGGGCAAGACACCTGTGAGACCGTTCGAATCCCTTCGGAACAACGCTATAGCACGATAGAAGCCGATTCAATAGAATAGAACTGACCGTGTTATATGTTGACACTCTTGATGTGTTAGCACTCTAGTGGTCGTTACCGCTCGGTGCATGGGGCTCGAACTATGGTCGGTAAGCCCCGTCTCGAACGGGGCCCTGCGCTATACGGCTAGTGACCGGGGATCGGGTCGTGCCCGGCGATTGTCGCCATAGTCAGTCAGTGACACCGACGCCGAGGTGTCTGTCGAGTACGTCCTCGTTGTTCTGGATCTCCGCCGCAGTCCCCTCGTGGACGATCTCGCCCTTTTCGAGGATGTACGTGTACTCCGAGACCGCCAGTGCGACCGGGATGTTCTGCTCGACAACCAGCACCGTGATACCCTGTTCGTTCAGTTCGAGGATAAGGTCCTCTATCTGTCGGACGACATAGGGTGCGAGCCCTTCCGTCGGTTCGTCAAGCAACAACAGATCCGGGTCGGCAGTCAGGGCACGGCCGACCGCGAGCATCTGCTGTTCGCCACCGGAAAGGACCGACCCGTCCTTGTGTTCTCGCTCCGCGAGGTTCTCGAACATATCCAGTACGTCGTCGACTGACGGCCCGTCAGGCGACTCGGCACCGATTTCACCCATTCTGATGTTCTCTCGGACGGTCAACTCGGGGAAGATCCGTCGCTCTTCGGGAACGAACCCGATGCCGCTCCGGATCGTCGCCTCGGAGTTGCGTGTCGTGATGTCCTCGCCGTTGAACGTTATTGACCCACCAGTCGGGGTGATGTTACCGACAATCGACCGTAGCGTCGTCGTCTTGCCGACGCCGTTGCGCCCGACCAGCGACACAACGCTTCCGCGTTCGACATCCATCGAGACGCCCTGTAGCACCTCGGTCATCCCGTACCCGGCCCGGACATCTTCGAGAGAGAGGAGCGGGTCAGTCACTCTCGGACACCACCGAGGTACGCATCGCGGACGTCTTCGTTGTTTGCGATCTCGTCGGGTGTCCCGCTTGCGAGTTCTTCGCCGCGAGTAAGGACAGTAATCCGGTCCGAGACACGCATCACGAGGTCGATATCGTGTTCGATGAGCATCAACGACCGATCCGAGAGGACCTCATCGATGAGGTCCATCGTGGCCTGTGTTTCCTCGCTACTCATTCCGGCGGTCGGTTCGTCGAGCATGACGAGGGCGGGGTCTGTCGCCAGCACGAGCCCCAGTTCGAGTCGTCGCTGATCGCCGTACGCCAGGACCTCCGCGTGCTCGTCAGCCCTGTCTTGGAGCCCGATCTGTTCCAGCACCGTCCCGGTTTGCTCCGTGATCTCGTCGAAGCCGTTCTTGTCACGGAACAGCGCTTCGCTGGGATTGATCTCGTCACTGTGGACGGACTGTGCTGCCAGCCGCACGTTTTCTCGAACGGTGAGACCGCCGAAAACGTTCGTAATCTGGAACGAGCGGCCCAGTCCGCGGCCAACCCGTTCGTGTGGCGCGACGTCAGTGATGTCCTCACCTTTGAACCGCACGACACCCGCTGACGGCGATAGTGCGCCAGTGATGAGATTAAACGTCGTTGTCTTCCCGGCCCCGTTTGGCCCGATAACGCTCCTGAACTCACCGTCCGCAACCGACAGCGACACGTCGTCAACGGCGGTGAGCTTGCCGAACCGCTTCGTCAGTCCGTCCGTTTCGAGTACAGTCTCAGTCATCGCTTCTCACTTCCGGCTCATCCATGTCGACAGGACCGTCCGCGTTGTTGGCCGTCTCCAGCCGTTGTGCGACGAGAGACGGAATCGATACGATACCGCGTGGGACGAACAGCACGAACAGGATAAACATCGTCCCGATGATAAGCCGCCACTGGTCGGTGTACGACGAGAGGAACTCCTCGGCACCGAAGAAGACACCGGAGCCGATCATGGGACCGTACAGTGTCCCCATTCCGCCAAACAGCGCAATGACGATGACTTCACCAGAGTGGATCCAGTTGAGGGTCTGGTCCGGTGAAATGATGACTGTCGACGGACTGATTGCGAGGAGGCCGCCGGCCAGTCCAGCCATTCCGCCGCTGATGACAAACGCCCGGCGCTTGTATCTGTTGACGTCGTACCCGATGAACTCCGCTCGCTCCTCGCTTTCCCGAATCGACTGCAGGACACTGCCAAACGGCGCGTTCATCATGCGCCGAGCGAACAGGAACGACAGCAGGGCGATGAGCAAGGCGAGATAGTAGAACACGAACTGCTGTCCGAGTTCGTAGCCGAGGAGCCCGAACTCGATGTTCGAGAGCGACGCCCCGACAGTACCGAATCCGAGGAACGCTTCGAAGCCGAGCAGGCCGTCGCTCCCACCGGTGAAGTCGAACTTGAACACAGCGCTGTAGAGCAGTTCCGCGAACGCCAGCGTGATCATGGCGAAGTACACGCCGGAGACCCGAATCGAGAGGCTGCCGACGATCCAAGCTAGGACAGCACAGATGAGAATCGCCCCGAGCAACACGACGAAAACCGACTGCGAATAGTGCAACATGACGAGCGCGGCGGTGTACGCACCGACGCCGTAGAACATCGTGTGGCCCAGGGGGACCAGGCCGGCATAGCCCATCACGATATCGAGACTCAGTGCGAAGATAGCCCAGATCAGGATCTCGTTGAGAACGACGAGGTAGTACTGGTCGCCCATGAACAGAATCGCGAGTGGGGCGAGCGCGAGCGCGACAACGGCGATACCGCCGAGCCGTACCCGTGTGCTGTCCGCCAGTACCCCGCCGTACCCCCCGACGAGGATCTCGCCCTCGCTTTCCGACTCGTCACCTCGCGTTCCGAACAGTCCTTGCGGTTTCACGAGCAACACGGCGATCATGAGCAGGTACACAGTCAACCCCTCGAGATTGGGAACGCTCAGCGTGACATCGCCGACCGTTGCCACGACAGACCCACTGTAGGCCCGCATCAGCGTCTGGACGACACCGACGAGCAACCCGCCGAAGACGGCACCCCTGAAGCTACCGAGGCCGCCGAGGACGACGACAACGAACGCCGGGATGATGACGCTGTTCCCCATGCCGGTGTTCACGTTCTGGTAGCCGCCGAGGACGATCCCGGCGACGGCAGCGAGCGCCGCACCGACACCGAAGACCAGCGTGTAGTACTGGTCGATGTCGATACCGACGTTTCGGACCATTTCGCGGTCCTGCGATCCGGCACGAATGATCATCCCGTACTTCGTCCGGTTCAGCAGGTACCACGTCACTACCGCGAGCAGCGCCGCAAAGACGATCATGAAGTAATTGTACACGGACACCTGGACGCCCAGTATGGACACTGGCCGACTCAGATACTCCGGGACAGCTAGCTGTCGTTGCTGTGTCCCCCAGATAAGACGGATACCGTCGTTGATCACGAGCACGAGCCCGAACGTCAGGAGAATGTGATATAACGGGTCTCGACCGTACAGCGGTCGGACAGTCGTTCGCTCGATAGCGGCACCGATGAGGCCGACGGCGACCGGTGCAACCACTATCGCGATCCAGAACCCAGTCCCCGCGCCGAACGGCGCGATGATGCTGAGGGAGAAATACGCACCGAGTGCGAACAGTTCGCCATGGGAGAAGTTGATCACGTCCATCACGCCGAAAATGACCGACAGTCCGGCGGCTAGCAGGACGTAAACCATCCCCAGGGTGAGGCCATTCAGCAGTTGTTCGATGAAGTCGGCAGCAACCATTGTGCTACCTACATCTCACAGCCGAGGTCACTGGCTGGTGGCAGCGTCTCCGAACCCGGGACCTGCTCGAGGAGTTCGACATCCGCTGAACCACCATCGCCTTCGACGAGTTCGGCCATCCACGTCGGATTGGTGGCCTGGTGATCGCTCTCCCGAAGCGTGATATCCCCAAGCACTGTCGTGAACGTGCCACCTTCGAGGGCGTCTCGGACATCCCCGGGTTCGGTGCTCCCGGCTTCGTTCATTCCCTTGGCCATCAGCCGCATCGAGTCGTAGCCGACGCGGGCGAAGTTGCCGGGCTCTCTGTCGTTCTCGCTGGCGTAGGCCTCGACGAATGCCTGATTGTCCCCGGTCTCGAGCGAGGGGTCATACCGAGCGCCGCCGAAGGTGCCGACGCTGTTCGACCCGGTCCCGGCACGGACGCTCTGGAACGTCTGGGTCGGACCGACAACAGCCATCTGGTCGGTGAGGCCCTGATCTGCGGCCTGGTTAGTGAAGTTCACCAGATCACCACCGGTCATCCCCAACACGACCACGTCAGCGTCGGAGTTGCTGATCTGCGTGATGAACGAGCCGTAGTTGCTGGCACCCAACGCCGACGTTGATGTCCCGACCTCGGTGTAGTCGTCACTGGCACTCTCCATTCGTCTGCTCGTGCGGTTGTACACCGAGTCGCCGTACGCGTAGTCCGCGTAGTGGAACCAGACGTTGTTCCCCAGATTGTTGACTGAATACGCCGATATCGCCTCAGCGATCTGTGCAGTGTTCGTTTCAAAGCGGAACACCCATTCGTTGCAGGCAGACCCGGTGATCGGAACCGCTGCGCCGCCTGGGAAGTAGATATGCTCAGATTGCGCGGCAAAGTCGTTCAGCCCGAGCGCAACGGAGCTTGAAATCGCACCGAACACGAACTCTGCCCCCTCTTCCTGAACGACACGCTGGGCCTCGGACTGTGCGGCCCCGGCCTCAGTCTCTGTATCGCCCGTCACCAGCTCGAACTCGAAGTCGTAGTCGTCGTTGTTGTTTATCTCCGTTACAGCGAGTTCAGCGCCAGTACGCTGGCCCGGCCCGAGAGAGCTGAACGGGCCAGTCATTGGATTCAGGCTCGCGACGGTCACCGCCTCCTCGCCACCTGTTGATCCACCTTGGCAGCCGGCGAGGCCAAGCGCGCCGACCGCGCCAGCGGCGGCGATGAACTGTCTCCGTGAACGGTCGATTCCCACACTACTGTCTGGTGAGGTACCTTCGCTCGACATAGGTTCATTATCTATTGTTAAGCAAATCGTATTAAAGCCTTGCCCCCTGTCGGCGTGTCTCGCGCTGTTCGCCGCGTTCGGTAACTCCACTATCGCGTCTCGCGGCTTTTGATCCCCACCGCCGTGGGGGCTAGCTGGTGTTGTCGTCCTGTCTGTACAGCCACGCCAGCGCAGTCCCGAGTACTGCGGTCGCCCCAGTCAGTGCTGTAAAGCCGGGACCACTGGCGGCAGTCCCGGTATTCGTCTCCGTCGCTGTGACCGTGCTCTCTGTCTCGGCAGGAGTTGTCGCCCCACCGGCCACAGTACTCTCGTCTGTCTCAGTGCCCTCACTCGTCGGCGTGTCATCGGTGGCACCGTCAGCCGGGCTTGCTGACCGCGTCAACTCACGGGTTTCAGCCGTTGCGGACTCGATAGCGGCGTCAGCGAACAACAACTGTTTGTACTCGAAGTCCTCGAACATCGCCAGCTGGTCGTCGTAATGTTCGCCGGTAGTGCCGTCTGGAGCGACGTAGCCGTCGTTTCCGGGCGGGAGGATGTTCTCTGCCTGCGGGTCGTCGCTGAGCCGGACGACGTGATTCTCGGTCCCACGGTTCATCAGCGCCGTGTTCCCCGCGGACGTGACGCCGATAGGCATCCCGAACAGCGCGAGGTTGTCGAACTCGTGCAGGGCTGCCTCACGCCGCCAGGACTCCGGGTCGCCGTCGTATCGCTCGGCGAGTTCGCTCACTGCGGTCCGGAACGCCCTGACCAGCGCGTCCGTGATATCTCCATCGGCGTACTCGGCCTGCGTCGGCAGTGCTGTCTCCGCCGGGTTGAGGACCCGCATCAGGGTGCCGCGCCCGTAGTCGTAGTCGAGGAAGTACGATGCCGGTCCGTATGCGCTCCCGAACGTCTCGCTGAAAACCTCTTCCAGAATGTACGGGAACGTCGCATCCCAGATCGTGTAGCCGGCAGAGTGGCGTCCCTCGTTGTCTTCGCCGTCGGCCTGGGCGAAGTGGTCCCACGAAGCCAGTTCGTCGCGGGCTTGCTGTTCGGTGCCGGAGAGGTCTGCGTCCGAAAGCGCGTCGAGCAGATGCTCTCTGTACCGAATCGAACGCAGATCGGTGAAGGAGATATCGTAGATAACGGTCTTCAGGAACTCGTAATCGACTGTCCCCTCCTGTACTAACCGCTGTTCGACCAGATTGATGATCCGCTGCACGCGGTGGTCGGTCGCCCACGAATAGCTCAGGTCGCCGTTGTTCCAGTCCGGTGCGGGTTTGTTGTTCCACTGTGCCGAGTACCCCGGGGCGGGGTTGATCGCGTAGGGCACGTCACCGTCAGCCGCGCGCAGGTAGTCCGCCGACGTGAGTTCGTACTGCGTTCCGTCGGCCGGCAACCGAGTGTCCCAGTCGACTGCTTCGCTGTCCGGATACCGTCCCAAGTGAACATACGCGATGTCGCCGTCCTTGTCTGCCCACATGAAGTTCAGTGCATAGTCACAGCGCTGTGCTGACTCCCGGAACTCCTCGGCGTCCGTCGCGAACTGACACTCGTAGAAGGCCCGCCAGCAGTTCATGTGCCGGCCGGCGTATGACTTCGTCTGCGCCAGCGCTTCCCCGTTGTCGGGGTCCCACTGTGTCACGACACCATGGCGTGTGAACCGTTCAGTATACGTCACGTCCTCGCCGTCGGCGACAGTGATCGTCTGCTCGGCTGTTTCGACCTCGTACTCCTCGCCCTGGAAGGTGTACGTGTCCGGACCCGACGCGTTGGTCGTGATCGACTCCGTGAACATCTGGATGCAGTTGTCGATCCCGGCGGTCGAGGTCAGTGCCCCGTTGCGGTTGTGGCCGAACATGATGAACGGATACCCGGTAACGGTGACACCGGTGACGTCGAAATCCGGCCCGTGCAGGCTCGCCTCGTACATTATCGAGGGCGTGTTGAACCCCATCTGTGGCCCGCCCATCAGTAGCGCATCGCCACTGGCCGTGATATCACCCTGAACAGCGAGGGCGTTGCTGCCGTACTTAATCGGGAGGCCAAGACTGTCGAGTCCGGACGCAAGCGTTCGCATCCGCTCCATCTCTGCCTCGTGCATCCCGTCGGCGTCAGTTGGTGGCGTGTAGTCACCACCGGTGACCAAGTTGCTCGGCGTCACAGACGCGCCGGTTGCCCCGCGCGTCACCCTGTCTGTCTCCTGTCCCCCGGTCACGTTGGGTGTCGACCCTGCCCCGACATCAGTATAGGGAGGGGAGTAGGCATCCGATGGCTGGACTGTCGAGGTCGGGCAGCCGGGGTCGTTACCCCACTGCAGGTCCTCGAAGAGCGCCGTGGCACGCTGTTCGCTCCCGGTTTCCTGCGTGAGTGCGTCGAGGACAGTCGCGCTGAGGGTCTCCAGCTGGAAGCCGCTGAAATATGCCATACTGGCGACGAACATCCCCGCGGTGTCCGCCGTAGTAAACGCCTCGGGCTCGAACCCGTGCTCCTGAAACGCCTGGTGGAATTCCAGGTCCTCACTCTCACGGACGTCGGTAATGTACCGGTTGATGCCGTCGGTAAACGCCTGCAGGACCGCTCGCTGGTCCGCCGTCAACTGTTCAGCGGCCTGCTCGTCGAGCGGTGGCTCGCCGGCGGTGTTGCGCCGCGCCTCGATATCGAACTGGACCCAGTCGGTGTCCCCGTCACCCGAGCCGAGGATCTCTGCGACAGTCCCGTGATAGTACCGCCGGTACAGTTCTAGCTGGTAGAGCCGGTCGGCCGCGGTCGCGTATCCGAACCCATAGAACACCGGGGCACGGCTGTCGGCGTCGCGGGCGTAGACGTGTGGCACGCCGTAGTCGTCTCGTCGTATCGTGACCGTCGCGTCATCGTCCTGTGCGTACGCTAGCTCCGTCTCCACGGCTCCGATACCGGTCATGCCGGTGACCGCCGCGCCCGTCTTCAGGAGCGTTCGTCGTGTGAGGTGCCGCCGCGATTGCTGGTGCTGTGCTGGCATCCCGTAGTCGACAGTCTGGATATTTAATAAATATTTGGGAACATTTCAGACGGAGTCGGGTGTGTCTGTTCGAGTCCGGTATCAGTGGTGCAGGAGTATAGACTATAGCAGGGAGGGGCCGGGTACCCTCCCACCGAGATTGACACTTATCGTCCGACCCAAGCATATAATTGGGAGCCTGACGCAGTCCTCGCCATGTCTCAGGAGACGCCGATCCGTGTCGATCATATCGGAATCGCTGTCGAGGACATCAGTGACGCCGAACCGTTCCTGTTCGCCCTCGGCTGTCGGAAACTCATCGAAGAGTCCGTCGAAGGGCGGTTTCGCTGGGCGCAGTACGATTTCGGTCGGGAGGCGTCGCGGCTGGAACTCATCGCTCCGGAGGCACCGGACACGTTCCTCACGTCGTATCTCGACGACCACGGTCCGGGACTCCACCACGTCACGCTCGAAGTGGCTGCTATTGACGCGATGAAAGCGGTCCTGGAACGCAACGGCTACAGCGTCGTCGAGTACCGCGAGTACCAGGACTGGACCGAGGCGTTTGTCCCACCGTCGAACCCGACCGGGGCGCTCTTTCAATTGTTCGAGTATCACGACAGCTACGACGCTGAGCGGCCGCCCGCCGAGAAACTCTACGTCGATGGAAGCCGACTCGATGGCTGATATCTGCAACGGTTCGCTCTCGGGAAACGGAGTCGAACGGGAACAGCTGGAGCGACGTTATCAGTCGTCTCTTTCGTCGAGCTGGACCGTTTCCTCGACAATCATTCGGGGGCCGGCCTCCAGGTCAATAAACTCAGCCGCGTCAGCCTGGACCATCTCGGCGAGGTCGGAATCAAACGCCTCGCTGAGTGCGTCCATGTCCTCGAAATAGAGCTCAAGCACGCCGTCGTAGGCTGCACGCTCCGGGTCCGTTGGCACGGATGTTACGTAGCGTTGCAGTCCCGGCAGATCCTTCGCCAGCTCCGAGTGATCGCCTTGCCATCGGTCGGCAAACTCCTCGTGAGTGTAGCCATCTCTCCGGACGAGCAAATCGACGATTTTTGTCATGCGTTCCCCGTGTCGCCCCGGAGTGGCTTTTACTTACCGATCAGACAGGGCTGCCACCGATTCAAGCTACTCGAACAAAACACTTGTAAGCCAATTAGTCATGTGTGTACGTATGGCAATCCCGCCCGCTGTCAACAGGCCGGTCGGAACGATTGAGCGAGCGATCGAGATTATAGAGTATCTCAAGGAACACGACACGGCCACCGTGTCGGAGATGACGGCCCACCTCGACTGTGCGAAGAGTACAACGCACAGATACCTGAAGACGCTCGCGGCCAACAGCCTCCTCGTCGAGGACGACAACGAGTATCAGCTCGGTATCCGCTTTCTGGACTACGGCGAAGTGGCGCGGAACAAATACCGGCTCTACGACGAGGCCAAGCCGAGAGTCGACGAACTCGCGGAGGAGACCGAGGAAAAGATCTGGTGTGCGGTCGAAGAACACGGCCGGAGCGTCCACATCTACGGCGCGCAGGGCAAACACTCGGTGCAGACGTACGCCCGGGTCGGCCATCGGAACTATCTCCACCAGCACGCCGCGGGGAAGGCCATACTCGCACACCTTCCGGATAGCCAGATCACGGAGACCATCGACAGGCACGGCCTGCCCGGCCGGACGCCACAGACGATCACCGACAGGGACGAACTCTGGGAGGAAATCGAGACGATACGTGACCGCGGCTACGCGTTCAACTTTCAGGAGTCTGTGGAGGGACTGCACGCGGTCGGGGCCCCCATTACGGACGAAAACGACGTTGCCATCGGGGCGATCAGCGTATCCGGCCCGGCAAGCCGGCTTGAAGGCCCCATTCTCCGGGACGAACTGCCGACGCTGCTACTGGGCGTCGTCAACGAAATCGGGATAAACATGGCCCATCCGTGAGACCACCAGCGCAGTTCTAGCGGGGCAACTGGCTGTTTTTGGACTGTTCTTCCCTGTGTGCGGTATCAGCCAAGCTAGGGACTTCGTTCTGGGATGGGGACGCGCTCACTCGCTGGTCCACTCCGGCTCTCTGTCTTCGAGGAATGCGTCGATCCCTTCGTCCTTGTCGCCAGTGGCGAACAGTTGCGCGAACAGTTCGGCTTCGTACTCGATGCCGGCTTCGAGGTCCATGCGGGAGCTTGCGCGGACGGATTTCTTCGCAAATTCGAGCGCCGCGGGGCTTTTCTCTGCAATGGATGACGCTAGATCGTAGACGCGCTCGTCGAAGGAGTCGTCGTCGTGGACCTCGTCGACGAGGCCGATGTCAGCGGCCTCCGTCGCGTCGATGAGTTCGCCGGTGAGGATCAGCCGCATCGCGTGGCCTTCGCCGACCAGACGTGGCAACCGCTGTGTCCCGCCACCGCCGGGCATGATGCCGAGGTTGATCTCCGGCTGGCCGAACTTCGCGTCCGTGTGCGCGATCCGGATATCAGCCGCCTGAATCAGCTCACAGCCGCCGCCGAGCGCGTGCCCGTTGATGCGGGCGATGACCGGCATCGGGCACTCGTCGACGTACTCGTAGACCCGCGGTCGCTTGCTCGCCTCCCGTTGCTCTAGCATATCCCGCTCGCGGAGTTCCGTCACGTCGGCACCCGCAACGAATGCGCCGGTGTCTGCCGCGCCAGTCAACACGACAGCACGTACGTCACTGTCCGGAACTGCGTCGAAGACCTGTTTGAACTCCGACCGCAACTGCGTGTTGAGCGCGTTTCGGGCCTCCGGACGGCGTAATTCGACGGTAGCGACGTTCTCGACGCGGTCGCCGACGCTCACCGAAACCGTTTCACAGTCCACCGCGGCGTCAGCGAGGTCCGTCATGCGTCCCCCCAGTCGCCGCTGGTGCCGACGATGTCGCCGTCCTCCCAGACGTAGAACCCCTCGCCGGATTTCTTGCCGAGTTTCCCGGCCCGGACCTTTCGTTTCAGGATCTGTGGCGGGCGGAACCGTTCACCGAGTTCCGCACGCAGGTACTCGAGGATATCGAGGCGGACATCGAGACCGACGACGTCGCCGAGTTCGATCGGCCCCATCGGGTGATTGTAGCCAAGTTCCATCGCGGTATCGATATCCTGTGGTGTTGCAACGCCCTCCTGCACCATCCGCATCGCTTCGACGCCCAGCGAGACGCCGAGGCGGGAGGAAGCAAAGCCCGGTGCATCGGCCACCTCGACCGGTGTCTTGTCGATCCCGTTCACGAACTCGCGGGCACGCGCGACCGTCTCGGCACTCGTCTGTTCCGCGACGACGATCTCGACGAGTGCCATGATGTGAACCGGGTTGAAGAAGTGAAGGCCGATGGCTCGGTCGGGATAGTTGAGGACGCTCGCTATCTCAGTCAGTGACAGCGAAGAGGTGTTCGAAGCGATAAGCGTCGCCGGGTCGACGTGGGATTCGACCTCGGTAAGCGTCTCGTGTTTGATTTCCATGTCTTCGGGGACTGCTTCCACGACGAGGTCTGCCCCGGTCACGGCTTCCTCCAGCGATGTCGTCCCGGTGAGGCGGTCCAGGGTTGCCTCAGCCGTGGATTCGGTCACTTTCTCCCGGTCGATACCCTCCTCCAGATTCGACTCGATGGCGGCCAGACCCTCGTCGACGATATCCGCATCGATATCTCGGAGAGTGACGTCGTGACCGGCCATTGCCGACACTTGAGCGATACCGTGTCCCATGGTACCGGCGCCTAGGATAGCTACGTGCATCGTTTCTCAGCACAGTAGCGAAGGATAAAAACGTTGCTTGCGTCTCGGCGCCGGCGTGGCCTGCATTTAATACGGCGGCCGCGATAGGAGTCGGTGAGGATGACTGCTTCCGACTCGCAAGCCGTTGTTGTCGACGCCGTACGAACGCCACAGGTACCGAAGGATGGCGCGCTGGCCGGGACACATCCCGAGGACCTCGTCACCGCTGTGCTTGCCGCACTCGTTGACCGGACCGATGTCCCGGCCGTCGAGTGGGACGACTTCCGGCTCGGGTGTGCAAACCAGGAGGCAGAGCAGGGGCGCAACCTCGCCCGGCAGTCGATACTCGCCGGTGGGTTCCCCGAGACGGTGCCTGGGGCGACGACGACCCGCCTGTGTGGCTCGTCACTGACGACGCTCGTCGACGCCGCTCGCGCCATCGAGGCGGGCGACGGGGCGGTGTACCCGGTCGCCGGCGTCGAACACATGAGCACCGTTCCCTTCTCCGACTGGCTGCATCCAGCTATCGAACAGCGGTACGACCCCGACAGGCTACCCATGGGGCAAACGGCCGAAACCATCGCACGGGACCACGACATCAGCCGTACAGCACAGGACGAGTTCGCGCTGCGGTCACACGAGCGTGCGGTCGCTGCGATGGAAGGCGGGCGGTTCGACGCAGAGATCGTGCCAGTCCACACCGGCGAGACAGCGGTAGAGAGCGACAAAACACCGCGAGCAGACACGTCAGTCGAGCAGTTGAGCGAACTCCCGACGGTGTTCCGCGACGACGAGGCGGCGACAGTAACGCCGGGGAACGCGTCACCGCTGACCGACGGCGCGGCCGGGATGCTCGTCACTTCGGCGGCGTACGCAGAACAGCACGACCTGGATGTTCTCGGCCGGGTCAAGACGCGGTCCGTCGCTGGTGTCGACCCGCTAGTCATGGGCCGGGGACCGATTCCGGCGACGCGTGCCGCACTGGACGACACTGGACTGACAATCGACGATATCGACCTCGTGGAGCTCAACGAGGCCTTTGCCGCGCAGAGTCTCCGCTGCAAGCGCGAGCTGGGGATTCCGGCCGAGCGGCTCAACGTCAACGGTGGCGCTATCGCGCTCGGCCACCCGCTTGGCTGTTCGGGGGCGCGGATCACGACAACGTTGTTACACGAGATGCGACGGCGGGAGGCGACGCACGGACTGGCGACGATGTGTGTCGGTTTCGGTCAGGGCGTCGCGGTTGTGTTCGAGCGTCCCTGATGCTGTCGGCTACCGGCGCTGGCTGGCGACCTGTGCTTTGAAGCCGTATCTGATGACGCCCTCCTGCGTGTAGATGCGCCGCGTCGTCAGCACGACGGAGGTGCCTATCGTGACCTCGTCGGTTGTATCGAGCACCTGTGCGGGGACGCTCACAGTCTGCTCGCCAGATGGATCATCAAGCGCGACGATAGCGCTATCGAACTCGCCGCTGCTGGACTGCTGGGCGACGAACTCCGGTGGCGCACCCCCCTGTTCGATAGTCGTTACTGCCTCGACTGTCCCGGTCCCGGGCAGTTCGACAGTCTCGAAATCACCGGTGCGCTCGTGACAGTCGTTGCAGGCCCCGGTGGGCGGGAAATTCAGTGTACCGCACGCAGAGCACCGGCCGGCGACGAGCCGGTGGCGTTGCGGAAGCGTCCGCTGCCAGGACGGGACGCTAACGTAGGCGCCGCCACCCTCGGGTTCGTCGCGCGTAATCTCGCCTCGCCGCCTGAGGTACTCGGCGTAGGACAGGGAGACGGCACCGTCCAGTGCAGTGTTGACCGGAACAGGACCAGTGGCGACGAACAGCGTCGCACTCGCACCGCTTCCGTACGCTGCGATCAGCACGCGTTCGGCGTCGTCTGCAAACGCTGTCGCCGCTCCGAGAAACGCACTGGCAGCGCCGGTGTCCCCGAGCGTACTGACTGTGTCCGCGGCGGCAATAGTCTCTGCGTCAACCCCGAGCGCACCTGTTGCCCGATACGGGAGTTTCCCGTCCGGGGACTGGACCGCTGCCGCATCGACTGTATCCATCGACACGTCCAGTCTGTCGGCCGCACTGCCGAGCGTGGTCGTGAACGCCTCGCGGTCGTACTGCGTCACACCCAGGCCGGTCGTCCGGTCGTCCCCACCCGTTCTGAAGCGCGTTCCGGGGTAGGCCTCAGTGTGTGACGCTCGCTCAGTGACGGTTCCGGGACCGTCCTCATCGACAACGACCGCAACACTCCCGGCACCGGCGGCGTGTTCGATCCCGCTGTCAGGTTCGCCCTGCGGACAGTCACTGATGACGACGAGGCCGACACCGTCCCCGAACGGCCCGCCGTCCATGGTTGCGTCCAGTGCCTGCGCACCGACGTGCGTGGAGCCGGTCATGGTCTGGGTCTTTGCGCTGTCGGGGACGTTGAGAATACTGCAGAGTCGCGCCGCAAGGTCCTCTTCCGCCATCGGTGGTGTCGTTGTCGCGAAGGCCAAGTGCGCGACATCCGTCCCGGACGCGTCGGCCGCAGTGAGCACACGGCGTGCGGCTTCGACACCCATCGTGACCGCGTCCTCGTCGGCGTCGGGAACCGCTTTCTCGTCGACCCCCGCTGCATCGAACCGACCCCAGGCGGCTTCGAACTCCGCGGCGTCGATCCGCAGGCGAGGTGCGTACGCGCCGATAGCCGCGAGCCCTGACGCAGTCATCGTGCAGCCTCCCGTTCGAGGATATGGACAACTGCGCTGCCGCCGCTCCCACCCACGTTGTGAGTGAGCCCGTACTTCGGGGCCGCTAGCTGCCGGTCCGCGGCGCTGCCGGTGAGCTGTTTGAACGCTTCGACAAGCTGTCCGGCCCCGGTTGCGCCGATAGGGTGGCCCTTCGATTTCAGCCCGCCGGAGAGATTGACCGGCATGGCTCCGTCAGCTTCGGTCGCTCCCTGTTCAAGCAACTGCGGTGCCTCGCCGCGGTCACAGAACCCGAGGTCCTCGTAGGCAAGCAGTTCGGCGATCGTGAAGCAGTCGTGGACCTCGGCAAAGTCGAGGTCGTCGGGGCCGACTCCGGCGCGGTCGTAGGCTGTGTCCGCAGCCGCTTCTGATGCAGAAATCGCGGTGTAGCTGTCTCGCTGGAAGAGCCCGACCCGGTCGCTGGCCGCGCCGACTCCGGCGACCCGAACCGGGGCATCAGTGTACTGCTCAACGACGTCTTCACTGGCGACGAGAGCGACGGCTGCGCCGTCGGAGGTCGGACAGCAGTGATAGAGGTTCAACGGGTCCGCGACGACCGGGGCGTCGACGGCGTCTTCGAGGGAACACTCGAAGCCCAGATGGGCCTTCGGGTTCTTTGCGCCGTTCCGATGGTTCTTGACCGCCACCATCGAGAGGTGCTCCTCGCTAGCCCCGTACTCCCGCAGATACGCGCTTGCCATCTGTGCATAGACGCCGGAGAACGTCGTCCCGGTCAGCCGTTCCCACTCTGTTTCGCCGGAGACGCCGAGCCAGTACTTCGTCACGTCGCTGCTCATGTCTGTCATGACTTCGACGCCGCCAGCCAGCGCCACGTCGGCCATCCCGCTTTTGACTGCCTGCACCGCCTGACGGACGGCGTAGCCCGACGCAGCACAGGCGTTTTCGACGCGCACGCTGGGGATTCCGTGCAGCCCGGCGTGTTCGGTTGCTGCCGGTCCCGAGAGACCGAGTTGTCGACCGCCCACGCCGAGTGAGCCGACGACCGCTTCGTCTATTGCATCCGTGTCGATACCGTGGTCGACACTGTCGATGGCTTCGCTGACTGCGTGGTCGAACAGTGATCTGTAGCTCTCTTCGGGCATCGAGCCAAACGGCGTTTGCCCTGCGCCGATGAGATACGCGTCCCGCATACATGGAACTCTGAGGGTACTGAAAAATAGCTTTGCATCACTTGCCGACAGTCACACAGCAAGCACGACCGGCACTCGGAGTGGTCAATCCCAAACCATTTTATCACTATCATTCCACTCTATCATTGACGATGGTGTACAAGCAACTGGAGGCGGCTGACCGTACAGAGCTGCGTGCGTTGCAAACCGACCGATTACAGGGGGTTGTTACGCACGCCTACGAGAACGTCCCGTTTTATCGGGAGAAGCTCGACGAAGCGGGCGTCTCGCCCGAAGACATCCAGAGTATCGACGACATCACGAAACTGCCGATGACGACGAAAGAGGATTTCCGCGACGAGTACCCCGATGGCCTGTTCGCCGTCGACGATGCGGACGTCGCCCGGATCCACGCGTCGTCCGGGACGACCGGGAAGCCGAAAATCGTCTCGTACACGGATGACGACCTCGACAGCTGGAGCGAAGTCGTTGCCCGTTCGCTGGCTGCGAGTGGGACCGAACCGGGCGACACCGTCCAGAACGCCTACGGATACGGGCTATTCACCGGCGGATTGGGGCTTCACGACGGAGCCGAGGAGCTGGGGGCCACAATTATCCCTATCGGGAGCGGCCAGACCCAGCGACAGGTCGAGTTGATGACCGACCTGGAGAGCGATGTGTTCACATGCACCCCGTCGTATGCGCTGTACCTCGCCGAAACGGCCGAGGAAATGGGCCACGACCCCAGCGACCTGCCGATCTCGACGATTATCTTCGGAGCGGAACCGTGTACCGATCCGATGCGGGCAGAAATCGAAGAGCGGCTGGGCGTCGACGGCATCGATGTTTACGGGCTCTCGGAGATCATCGGTCCCGGCGTCTCGTGTGAGTGCCACGAAGCACAGGACGGGCTCCACATCTGGGAGGACCACTTCTACCCGGAAGTCATCGACCCACAGACGAAAGAACCAGTCGAGGAAGGCGAGGAGGGTGAACTCGTTCTCACAACACTCACCAAAGAAGCGTTACCGGTCTTCCGATACCGGACCGGGGATTTGACGACGCTGAACTACGACGAGTGTGCGTGTGGACGGACGATGGTTCGGATGGACAACGTCACCGGTCGGACTGACGACCTCCTCATCGTCCGTGGCGTGAACCTCTATCCCAGTGAAATCGAGCACGCTGTGCTTGACATCGACGGCGTCGCTCCGCACTACCGCATCGACCTCTACGAGGAGAACAACCTCGACGTCCTGGAACTCACCATCGAACGGACTGCGGAGCAAGGGCCGGGCGACAAAGCGCTGGAAGACGAAATCATCGAGCGACTGGAGAACGTGCTCGCGTTCACCCCGGACGAACTCGAACTCGTTGCGCCCGGGAGCATCGACCGAACGCAGGTCGGCAAAGTAAAACGCGTCTACGACCACCGTGACTGACTGTCAGGGCCGGTAGACTCGTCCGCGAAACGTCGCGATGCGCTCGCCATCCTGTGCAGTCACCGTTACCTCGTACTCTGCGGTGCTGTCCGCGAGATGCGTCTCCTCGGCGACCGAAGACAGCGTCTCACCGGTTTCGACGGCGTCTAAATACGAGATGTTCGTCTCCAGTGCGACCGCCGCCTCGCCGTGCGAGTTCGACGCCGCGGCGAAGGCTGCATCGGCGAGCGAGTAGACCGCACCGCCATGGGGCGTCCCATGAAAGTTCAGCAGGTCCTCGGTAATCGTCAGTTCAGTCTGGGCGTACCCCGAGTCGAGTTCGACGACGTCAATGCCGAGGGTTTCGCAGTACGCGTCGGATTCGATGCGCTCTCTGACTTCGTCGGCGACGCCGGACATACGGCCTGTGGTTCTATCAGGAATAATAAATATATACCGGTCGCCGCTGCTGTCAGCGGAGCGTAAAAATATAAATGTCTGCTATCAGATGGGGAACTATGGCGTACAGCTACGAGCCACACCACTTCGAGGACTTCGAAGAGGGACAGGAGTTTATCAGTGTCGGCCGGACGGTCACCGAGTCCGATTTCGTCATGCACTCTGCGCTGTCGGGCGACTGGACGGAACTGCATACGAACAAGGAGTACGCGGAAGAACAGGAGTTCGGTGAGCGGATCGCACACGGGCCGATGACGTTCGTTCAGGCGACCGGCTTCGTCTACCGGACCGGTATCGTCGAGCGGACCGCGTTCGCGTTCCTCGGGATGAACTACATGGACCTCCCGAACCCGGTCCACATCGGCGACACACTCCAGTTGGAGATCGTCGTTGACAACACCAAGGAGGTTGGGCGCGACGACGCCGGGTTAGTCGTCCTCGACACTGAAATGGAAAACCAGGACGGAACCGTCGTCTTCAAGGGCGACATGAAGTTCCTGATCAAGAAACGCGAGTGAGTCAACTGACGCGTCTGAAAGCGATGCATCGGTAGCGGGTAGTGCCTCGATTGTGCGACTTGGAGATCGAGGATCGCGCTCTCGCCACCCAGACATTAATGATCAATAATAACAACTAAGACGCCGCGCACTCCCTCTGTTATTGCAATGGAGTACACCGGCCCGACAGACCTGTATATCGGCGGAGAATGGCGAGAAGCGACCAACGGCGACAGCATTGAGACGGAGGACCCAGCAACTGAGCAGCCCTACGCGTCGGTACAGAAGGCCGAGGCGACTGATATCAACGATGCGGTACAGGCGGCACAGGCGGCCGTCGAAGACGGCTCAGAGTGGGCGACGATGGACCCGGGGACGCGCCGGGCGAAACTCCACGCGATGGCCGACGCCATCGAGGAGATGAAAGACGAACTGTCCATGGTTGAATCCCACGACAACGGGAAAACGCCGTTCGAAGCGGGGCTAGAAATCGACATGGTCACCGATACGTTCCGCCATTACGCCGGCTGGACGGACAAGATCCGCGGTGACGAGATTCCTGTCGAGAGCGGTCGGCTCAACTACACCGTCCGCGAGCCGGTCGGTGTGACCGCACACGTCGCGCCGTGGAACTATCCTTTCCAGCTCGCCGGCCGCGGCCTGGCACCGGCGCTGGCGGCGGGGAACAGCGTTATCCTCAAACCGTCCGCTATGACGCCGCTGTCGGCGCTGTACTACGCGAAAGCCGCCGAAGAAGCGGGCCTTCCGGATGGTGTCGTCAACGTTGTTCCCGGGAAGGGCTCCGAGGCCGGCGACGCACTCACCGGACACGAGGGCGTCGATCACGTCACTTTCACCGGGAGTACAGGTGTCGGAAAGACGGTCCAGCGCAGTGCTGCCGATGCGGTCGCCGACGTAACGCTCGAACTCGGCGGGAAAGGGCCAGCAGTCGTGTTCCCCGATGCTGACCTCGATGCCGCCGCCCGCGGCATCCAGTACGGGATTTTCATGAACGCCGGGCAGATGTGCTGGGCGAACTCGCGTATCGTCGTCCACGAGGACGTCTACGACGAGATGGTCTCCCGGATGGCAGAGATCGCAGAGAACATCCCACTCGGCGGTGGCATCGACGACGATGGGCAGATGGGACCAGTCGTCAGCGCGGGCCAGCAACAGGAGATACTCGACTACATCGAGACCGGCAAGGAGGAGGGTGCGACTGTTGTGGCTGGTGGTGGCGTTCCTGCGGACAGAGACACCGGTCACTTCGTCGAGCCGACCGTCTTTGCCGACGTGGACAACGGGATGACGATTGCACAGGAGGAGATCTTCGGTCCCGTGCTCACCGCAATCGAAGTGAGCGACGAGGAAGAAGCGATTGCGGTCGCAAACGATTCACCGTTTGGCCTCACCGCCTGCGTCTGGACGAACGACCTGACTCGCGCACACACCGTCACAGACAGCCTGGACTACGGGATGGTGATGGTCAACGAGACGCCCAACACCTGGCCACAGACACCCTTTGGCGGCACGAAACAGAGCGGCCACGGCCGCGCACAGGGCGAGCAGGCTATCGAGGCCTACACCGAGGTGAAAAACGTCCACATCAACCTCGGCTGAAACTTCCCCCGACGAGTCGTGCCCAGGCAGCCAGCAACAGTTCCACCGCTCTGCCTCACGCTGTGAAACTCCGAAGGCAAAACTAGCGAGTAATAACTGCTTACTCGAACTTTTTGAACTGCTGCAGGCACTCGTTGCAGTAATGAATCGACTGGCACCGCGACGGCCCGCGTGGGTGTTTCCGCTCGGTGTCGGTCGAGCCACAGTACGGGCACTCAGCGCCCGTCTGTTCGCCGCTGGTCGTGACACTGGGGTCGGGTTCACTCATCCGTCGAAACTCATGCCGAAGTCCCGCAGCGCTTCTTTGCCCTGTTCTGTGACCAGATCAATCGACCAGTCCGGGGCCCAGACCAGTCGGACCGACGCGGTCTCGATTCCGTCGACACTCTCGGCGGCCTCCTCGACCTCATCGAGGATGATCTCGCGCGCTGGACAGCCGCTGTAGGTGAGCGTCATGTCGACCGTGACAGCACCGTCGGACACGTCGAGCCCGTATATGAGGCCCAGGTCGACGATGCTGACCGGCATCTCCGGGTCCTCGACCTGATACAGCGCCGCCCACACGTCGCGTTCAATGCCGTCGGCGTCTTCGCCCGTGGCCGGCACGTCGTCCGCTGCGTGGTCTTTGGTCTCGTAGTCGGTGTACGAACACGCGGTAGCATCAGCGTCCGCGCGTGGCCGGTCGTAGTCGCTACTCATCGTCGGCCGCCATTATCAGCGTCGCTTCGTCACGGCCCAGATTCCGGTAACTGGCCGTCATTTCGTCGTGTAGGTCGTGCCAGTGGTCGGTGTGTTCGTTGTCCCGGCCTGCCGGCGTTGCGGGGGCAGCATCGGTCGGCACGTCGAACCCCAGTTCGGTCAGGAACGATTCGACGCGGGTCTCCCACTCGGTGCGCATCTCGTCGAGGGTCATCGTGCGGATGCCCAGCCGGTCGATGTCGGCCTCCACGTCGCCAACGGGTTCGAACAGCGTGAGGGCGTACGGGTAGAGCTCGTCGATAGCCGCCTGAACGCGTTCGCTGGCCTCCTCGTCCAGTGCCATCCGGTCCAGCCAGCTCTCGGCGTGTTCGAGGTGATAGCCTTCCTCGCCCTGGATGCGACTCGTTCTGTTCCGGATGATTTCGTACGACGAGTCCTCGAGCGCAGAGAGGCGGATGTCTTCAGCGACGTCGTAGAGGTACGCTCTGACGATAGCATCGGCCCAGTCACCTTCCGCAAACGGTAGCTCGACGAGCGTACTGTGCTGGAAGTCGCTGGGGTCGCTCTCGTAGATGAGCGATTCCTCGGAGTAGCCGAGTTGCTGTACCGCATCGTACCACAGTCGGGCGTGGCCCAGCTCGTCCTGTGCGTTGTTCGAAATCGAGAGATCCGATTCCAGTGTCGGCGCACGCACCTGCCAGAACGTGTAGCGTTCGGCCTGAACCAGCTCGTCGTCGGCGAGTCGGAGTAGCTGTGCCTCGACTGCGCGCTGTTCGTCCTCGGACAGGTCGGCTGGACCGCCGAGGTCGGATTCCGTTGTTGCCATTAGATCTCACCTCGCTGTTTCTCCGCTTCTATCTGCTCGGATTCGGAGGCTTCGACCTCCTCAGCAGCCGGATCGACGTTGTACGTCTGTGCGAACCGGTAGGACTTGTTGGTCGTTCCGCCGAAGCTCACGTCGTCCTCGGTGACTTCACCGATGTACTGGTGCTGTACGACCCAGAGACTGTTGGGGTCGTCGTCAGTGAACGCCGCAATCGCCGCCTGTTCTGCGCCGGCGGTGCTGGGGGCTTCGACATCACCGCAGTGCGCGTGATACCCGCCGGGCTGGTCCTGCCGGAAGACAGCCCACGGTTTCTCGGCGCTGTTTCCGACCTCGCCATGGCTCTCTGCATCGGGGTCGACCTGCGTGATTTTCTCCTGCGGGGCAACCCAGAGGGCGTGGGTTGGCTTCCGTCGTCCGTGCTGAATGACCGAGAACTGCTTCGCCATCTCTCGGTCGGGTGCGTGGACATCCCGGCAGTGAACGAAATCCGCGTCCGGACTCTGTTGTCGGAATACTTCCCAAATCATTGTTCTCAGTCCGCTGCCTGTGACTGCGGGCCGCTGTTCGTCGTCGTCTGGTCGTCCATCATGTCACGGACCCACTGCACCGCTTCCTGAGCCTGCCGGCGACCGGAAATCTGTTCGATACTGCCGTCATATTCGTTCTGCGAGACGGTGAAGAACTCGTCCCAGTCGAGGTCGTCCTCGACGACCTCGTAGGTCCCGTCACCGTTGTCCCGAATGCGTGGCTCGTCGGGCATCTCCAGCCCGTATTTTTTCGCCTTCGGGATGTAGGTGTTGAGGAACGCGTTCCGAAGCTCGTCGTTCGTACACGTCTTCAGCCCGACCTCCGCGGCGAAGTCGTGGTGGGTGCTCTGGTCGTCGGTCGGGCCGAAGAACTGCAGGATTCGCGGCCACCACTCTTCGAAGGCCTCCTGAGTCATGCGCTGTTCCCTCCGGGAGCCGTTCATCAGTTCGCGGAGGATCGACTCACCGTGCTTGACGTGCATCCCCTCTTCGAAGCAGATCTTGTCCATCGCGTGGGCGTACGGCTCCCAGCTGGACTTTTTCAGGGTCGCCTGGCGGCGCATCGCGGCCCCGTCGACGAAGAAGGCAATCATCGGCGTCTCGACGTAGCTCTCCATCGGGTAGTGGAAGCAGTTCAGGAACTTCCCGTCCCCGTTCGCCAGGTCGTCGAGCATCTCTTCGCGGGTCTTGATACCGAGCGACTCCGCCGCTCGGTAGAGCATCTGGCCGTGGCCGATTTCGTCCTGCACCTTCGCGCTGAAGGCCATCTTTCGCTCGATGCTCGGGGCTTGTCTGATGAAGGGCCGTTCGAGGTACGCCCCCATAATCTCGCTGTTGGCGTGGAATTCAAGCATCCGCGTGGCTGCCTTCCGATACTCTTCGGGAAGGTCGTCTTTCGGGCTGAACTCCCGGGGTCCAGCGCGGGCTTTGACTTCGTCAACGTTCATATGTATCCCATAAATCGTGAGGAATGTTCATACTAATTTGCCCCTATATAGACGGGTTTTATAAGTATATCCGCACATATACGAGGCAATGATAGAGGAGTGTCTAATGGTCGAATTTCGCATCGAGGGCGATGACTGTCCACTGGCAGATGCGAGTAGTGCCACTGGCACGCCCATCGAGGCGGCCCCGCCACTCCTCCGGGATGACCGTAACGTACTGTTGCGGTTCAGCGCGCAGGCGAGTGAGGAACTCGGGGACTACCTCGACGGCGACGACCGGATCCGCTATCTCTACCAGTCAGTTACCGAGGGTCGGTACAACTACCGGTGTCTGTCGCTCCAGCAGTGTGTCGTCCACAAACTCATCAGCGCGGGCTTCATGGTGGAATCGCTGACCTATCGGGACGGAAACGCGATTCTAACTGGCGCTGTGGTGGGCCACGAGATCCTCCAGACGGTCATGGAGACGGCCGGTGAAACCGTCGGCGTGAAGCTACAGCGGGTGTACGCCCTGCGTGCGAGAGAAGACGCGTCTATCGCCCAGCAGTGGGACCTGACCCCGGCACAGGCGGAAAGTCTCCGGTACGCGGTCGAGATGGGCTACTTCGTCGTCCCACGACAGACCACCGCTAGTGAAGTCGCCGCCGAACTCGGTATCAGTAAGTCCGCGTTCCTCGAACGACTCCACCGCGCACAGCACTCGCTGCTCACACAGCTGTTCGGCGGCGTCGGCGAAGGCCGACCGGACGACGACCGGGAGTAAAGTACCCGCGCGTGTGAGTACGACCATGCGCGTTGAAGACGGCGCTGTTCGACGAATCGTATTCGACCGTCCCGATGTCAAAAACGCGATGACCGGGGCGGTCGCGACTGAGCTCGCTGCTGCGCTCGCTGACCTCGACCCAGCGACACACGATGCCGTGCTCCTCACCGGCGACGGCGACGCCTTCAGTGCCGGCGGGGATATCGAGGCGATGAGCGAGCGTGAGGAGTCCGCGACGGAAGCCTACGAGCGGGTCCGGACGACGCTGGGTCGGGTGGCCAGCAACATCCTCGAAGCGCCGGTGCCTGTCGTCGCGAAGGTCAACGGGGATGCGGTCGGTGCCGGGCTGTCGCTCGTGGCTGTCGCTGATTTCGCGTATGCCGCCCAGTCCGCCCGGTTCGGTGCGTCGTTCATCAGCGTCGGCCTCGTGCCGGATATGGGCGCAACCGCGATACTCCCCCGGCTCATCGGGCTCAGGAAGACCAAGGAACTCGCGTTCACCGGGAAACTGATCGACGCCGAGACCGCCGCCGAGATAGACCTGATCAACGAGGCTGTCGAGCAGCGTGACCTCGACGCGCGGACGGCCGACCTGCTCGAAACGCTTCAGGCACAGCCGACGGCGAACCTCGGGCTGGCGAAGGAAGCGATCCACGACAACATCGGCCAGCCGTTACAGACCGGGCTGCGTCAAGAAGCACGCATCCAGTCACTGGCGTACGATACGCCGGCTCATTCGCGTGGTGTCGAGGCGTTTCTGGACGGTCGAACCCCGGACTTCGATTAGCGGTGGAAAAACTCCTGTGCGTTTTCGAACAGAATCTTCCGCTGGACGTCCGTGTCGAAGTCGGTATCGCGAGCGAACGATTCGAGCCACGTTTCGGGGTCGATCATCGGGTAATCGGTGCCGAACATCACCTTGTCTTTGAGAACGGTCCCGGCGTAGTGAAGGACCTGGTCGTCGATGTACTTCGGCACCCAGCCCGAGAGGTCCATGTACACGTTGCCCTTCTGCTGGCAGATCGCCAACTGCTCTTTCTCCCACGGGAACGCGGGATGGGCAATGAGGATGTCGAGATCCGGATAGGCGGCGGCCACGTCGTCGATGAGCATCGGGTTGCCGTACTTGACTTTCAGGCCGCGACCGCCAGCACTGCAGGCCCCTAGTGTCGAGTTCCCGCCGTGGAAGACGACGGGGACGCCGAGGTCTTCGATGGTACTCCACAGATGGTCGTGGCGTTCATCTGAGGGGTCAAAGCCCTGTGCGATCTGCTGGAACTTGAACCCGGAGAGGTCCAGATCCTCGACGCACCGGATTGCCTCCTGCACACAATCGTCTTTCAGAGGGTCGACGCTCCCGAACCCGACGAAGAAGTCGGAATACTCGTCCCGGACCTCGGCGACATAGTCGTTCGGGACGGGCGGGTTCCCGGTGTTCGTCTCCGCGTCCCAGCCAAGCAGGACAGCGCCACCGACGCCCGCTTCATGGTACTCCGCGAGCATCTCCTCGTAGTCCCACGTCTCCAGGTCAGTGCCAAAGCGGTCGGCGGCGTCTTGCATCATTTCGCCGCCGGCGTCGTGGAGGAACTCACTGGTCGGCTGATGCGCGTGCGTATCGAACAGTTGCCTGTCGGCTACGCCGGGGAGGTCGGTTGTCACAGAAGGAGCTTTTACCCAGTATCATAAAAATCCATGCCTGATTGTGCTGTGCAGAATACTCGCCGGAGCGAGTGGAGAACCGTGCTGAGGATACCAGCATCGAGAAGAGCCGATGATAACGGCGGCAGACGAACAAATCGCCAGACGAAGGCTCACCCCCGGTATGGCCGGGCGTCAATCCCCTACAATCTTACTACCGGGGAGTGAAGGCACAGCTATGGTTCGTCGCAGTGTTCTGTTCGCACCGGGTGACAATACGGAGTTGATGCGGAAAGCGGCCGGTGGCGACGCCGATGTCGTCGTCTTCGACCTCGAGGATGCGGTTGCACCGGCGGATAAAGAGCAGGCACGTCAATCCGTTCAATCAGTACTCTCGGCTGTCAGTTCGGACAACCACATCTGCGTTCGCATCAATCCCGTAGGGGTCAGCGCCACAGCGGACCTCGCAGCGATACTGACGGATGCCAGCCCTGACAGCGTGATGCTCCCCAAGGCCGGGTCCGCCGGCGACATCGAAGCACTAGAACGGCTCCTCAGAGAACACGATACGGATCTCCCGGTGCTTGCGCTGGTGGAATCGGCCGCCGGCGTCCTCAACGCGGCGGAGATTGCAGCCGCCGATGCCACCGATGCGCTCTTGTTCGGGGCCGAAGACCTCGCGGCCGACATCGGTGCGAGTCGCACCAGCGATGGACGGGAGGTGCTCTATGCACGCCAGCGGGTCGTCGTTGCGGCCAGCGCCGCAGGAATCGATGCAATCGATACGATCTACCCGGACTACGGCGATCTGGATGGCCTCCGTGACGCAACTGAGTTCGCTGCCCAACTCGGGTACGACGGGAAGATGGCAATCCACCCAGATCAGGTCGCGGTCATCAACGACGCGTTTACCCCAAGTGACGAGGAGATAGCATGGGCCGAACGCATCATCGCGGCCGACGAAGAAACAGATGCTGGGGTGTTCGAAGTCGACGGGGAGATGATCGACGCACCGCTTATCGCACAGGCGGAGCGTGTCCTCGAACGCGCTCGCGAAGCCGGTCAACGGTAGTCAACGGCAACACCTATCCGGGACCTGGCTGTGCTGTCGCGTATGAAAGACGTCGTCCGGCAGAACTTCGATGCCAGCGTCGACGCCTACACGACCTACGAGCGGCGGACCAATCGCTTCACGTCGCTCGCACGCCTGCTCGCCGCCGAAATGGATGCTCGTACTGACGGCGGCCTCGGGACAGTTCTCGATGCGGGCGCAGGAACAGGCGTGAGCACACGCGTATTCACCGAGACAACAGCGGACACGATTGCCCTTGATATTAGCCGCGAGATGCTGAGCGAGATCGAGTCCACGGCCCGACTGCAGGCCGATTTCGACCACCTGCCGCTCAGTGACCAGTCAGTCGACGGCGTCGCGTTTACCGCCTCGCTCTTTCTGGTCCCCGACCCAGCGACTGCAGTACGGGAAGCTGCCAGAGTCCTCCGGTCTGGTGGAGTGGTCGGGGCCGTCGCACCGCTTGGCTGGTTCGATTCTGACGGCACAGACGCGTTCGAGCAGTTCGAGCGCGAGTCGCGCTCCCCGACTGATACACCGGCTATTCGGGACGCCCTCGCGGCTGAGTTCTCGGCGACTACAGGAACCTGGAAATTTTCGACAAGTGCCGAAAATATTCGGCTATTCCACGCGATTCCCGCGATGGCCGCACGGCTCTATCCGAAACTCGAAACGGAGAAACGAGTGCGGCAAGCCCGTGAACTCCTCGGCGCTCTCGACGGCACGTTCGAGCAACGATGGCGCTGGGTCGTCGGTGTGCCCGAATAGGTGACTGGAATCTGCGGTTCGTCCGTCGAGCGGGCACAGCGTCACTCGGCGTGGTCCCGTTTCAGCGACAGCACGGTGCGGTCGAATTCACAGACGAGGACGTCGTCCGAATCTGCGAGTTTGAACACCTCGACGTGCATCGTGACGACGCCGCGTTCGCCGTCGCTGGTCTCGCGTTTGTCGGTCACGGTCGACTGCACGCGGATCGTGTCGCCGTGAAACACCGGGTTCGGATGCTCGACGCTGTCGTAGGACAGGTTCGCGACGATGGTGCCATCGGTCGTCTCCGGGATGGTCAGACCGACCGCTAAACTCATCGTGTAGAGCCCGTTGACCAGTCGCTCGCCGAACTCCGTCTCGGCCGCGAACTCGGCGTCGAGATGGAGCGGCTGCTGGTTCATCGTCATATCGCAGAACTGCTGATTGTCGCGCTCGCTGACGGTACGGCGCTTCTCGTGTTCGATGGTCTCGCCGACCTCGAACTCCTCGTAATAAAGTCCTGTCATAGCTCAGAGGATGGTCCCGTGTTTCTTGTCCGGGAGGTCTTTCTCGACGGTCTCGTAGAACGCAAAGCGGTTCGTCAGTTCCGTTCTGAGGTCGCTCGGCGGGACGATGTCGTCGACGACGACCTCGCTAGCCATTCGATGAATGTCGATATCCTCGCGGTAGGCCTCGCGGAGTTCCTGCTCCTTTTGCTGTCGCTCGTCCTCGTCGTCGATCTCGGAGAGCTTGCGGGCGTAGACGGCGTTAATAGCCGCTTCAGGTCCCATGATCGCGATTTCCCCACTCGGAAGGCCGATTGTCGACTCGGGGTCGTAGGCGGGACCGGACATCGCGTAAATGCCCGCGCCGTAGGCCTTCCTGACCACAACGGACTGCTTGGGCACTGTCGCCGAAGACGTGGCGTAGATCATCTTCTTGCCCTGTTCGAGGATGCCCTCTTTCTCGACGCCAGACCCGGCCATGAACCCCGGCGTATCGCAGAGATACAGCAGCGGGATGTTGTAGGCGTCACAGGTCCAGATGAACTGGGCGGCTTTCTCCGCCGCGTCCGGGAAGATGGCCCCGGCACGCTGGGCTGGCTGATTGGCGATAACTCCGACTGGCCGCCCGTCTATCCGGGCGAACGACGTGATTATCTCCTTGCCGTATTCGGGCCGGAGTTCGAGCGTCGACCCGGCGTCGACGACCCGCTCAATCACGTCAAACATATCGTAACCCTTGTTCGGCTTGTCCGGGACAACGGCGTCAATACCCTCCGGCGAGCGCTTCGGGGCCGTCCCACTGGTCTGTGGTGGGTCTTCGTCGGCGTTGTCTGGCAGATAGCCG
Source organism: Haloarcula sp. CBA1131 (assembly GCF_008728975.1). NCBI lineage: Archaea > Methanobacteriati > Methanobacteriota > Halobacteria > Halobacteriales > Haloarculaceae > Haloarcula > Haloarcula sp. CBA1131. The sequence goes on along the minus strand of NZ_RPCY01000004.1, from coordinate 462,545 downwards.
ATGAGTTTCGCGACGAGTTCGCGGGCGTGTTCCTCGTCGTCAGCGATGAGGTCCGCACTCCCGGAGTGCTGTGCGTGGACAGCAGGGCCTCCGAGGTCGTCGAGGCTGATCTTTTCGCCGGTGACCATTTCGACCATCCGGGGGCTGGCGATGGCCATTGCGCTCATGTCCCGAACCATGACGGTGAAGTCCGCGAACACCGGCGTGTAGGCTGCACCGGCGATACAGGGACCGTACAGCACACAGATCTGTGGGACCCGCCCCGATAGCATCGAGTGGTTGTAGTAGAACTTCCCGATACCTTCGCGGTTGGCGAAAAAGCCCGTCTGCTGGTCGATACGGCCGCCCGAGGAGTCCATCAGGTACAGCACCGGACGCCCGGTTTTCAGTGCCCGCTGTTGCATCCGGAGGAACTTCTCGACACCCTTTGCCGCCATGCTGCCACGTTTGACCGTGTAATCGTTGGCCATGAAATGCAGGTCACGGCCCTCGAACTCCGCGGCCCCCGTGATGAGCCCGTCAGCCGGGAGCTGGTCGTCGGCGTCGAACTCCGCAAATTTCCCGTCCTCGAACAGGAAATCGTCACCGAACCACAGGTCGATACGGTCCCGGACGAACAGCTTGCCCTCCTCAGGCAACTGCTCCTTGTACTTTTCCGGCCCGCCTTCGAGGATCTCTTCAATCTCCTCGCGCAGGGCCTCCTCGCGTTCGGTCGGGCCGAGGTCGTCCTCAACTGGGTCCGTGGATTCATCCTGCCGAGTGCCGTCGTACGTGGCACTGCTGACCGCTTCGCCGCCGTCGACAACGAGGGTAATGTCGTCCTCGAAGTGTGTCGCCAGCGCCTCGGCAATGGCCTGTGCTTCCGATTCGGTCGCGTCGTCTGAAATTTTGACTTGCATACTTATTCCGCCAGTACAACCAGGGTGTCACCCATGTCTACGGAGTCGCCCTCCGCGACCGGGACGGACGCGACAGTGCCGCCCGTGGATGCCACCACGTCGTTTTCCATTTTCATCGCCTCCAGCACGCAGACGACATCGCCCGCTGCGATATCGTCACCGGGCGCGACTTCGGTCGAGAGGATAGTGCCCTGCATCTCAGCCGTAATCGCACCCGACGTGGCCACCGGGCCGCCACCGGATGAATTGCCGCCCGAAGCGCCACTGCCGGAGCCGCCACTGGCGTTACCATCACCGGAGACGCGGGGTCGTCCGTCCGTAACGACGACATCGAAGCGCCTTCCGTCGACTTCGACGGCGATTTCGTCCGTCGACGCCGATGAGGTGTTGCCGCCGACCTCGTCTGTCCCCCACCGCGCGACGGCCGCGTCAAGGGCATCGTCGGCGAGTTCCTGATCGAGGTATTTCGTCGTGTGCGTCCCGGCGCGGAACGTGTCGTCGTCCAGCATCAATCGATGGAACGGGATGGTCGTGTGGACACCCTCCACGGTGAAATGGTCGAGGGCACGCCTCGACCGGTCCAGACAGTGGTCCCGGTCCTCGCCAGCGACGATGAGCTTCGCGATCATCGAGTCGTAGTCGCCCCCGATCTCGTCGCCCTGCGAGACTGCGTGGTCGAGCCGCACACCGATACTGCTTGGCGGCGCGTACGTCGTCAGCGGTCCCGGCGTCGGCGCGAAGTCCTCGGCCGGGTTCTCCGCGTTGATTCGGTACTCGACGGCGTGTCCGTCTATCGACACGTCCTCCTGTGTAAAGTCCAGTTGCTCGCCCGCGGCGACCCGGAGCTGCCAGCGAACGATGTCGATGCCCGTCACAGCCTCGGTGACGGTGTGTTCGACCTGAATGCGGGTGTTCACCTCCATGAAGTAGAACTCCCCGTCCTCGACGAGGAACTCCACCGTGCCGGCGTTCGTGTACCCGGCTTCGCTGACACCGCGTCTGGCGGCCTCGCCGATCTGCGTCCGCAGTTCGGCATCGAGAGCGGGACTCGGAGCTTCCTCGATGACCTTCTGGTGGCGACGCTGGAGCGAGCAGTCGCGCTCGCCCAGATGACGGACGTTGCCGTGTTCGTCTGCAAGCACCTGCACTTCGACGTGTTTCGGTGCTTCGAGGTACTTTTCGACGTACACGGAATCGTTGCCGAAGTAGGCTTCCCCCTCGCGCTTCGCGCTCTTGAGCGCCTCCGCGACCTCGGCCTCGCTTCGGACGATCTTCATGCCGCGACCGCCGCCGCCACCTTCGGCTTTTATCGCGATGGGGTAGCCGTACTCGGCACCCAGTTCGCGCACTTCGTCCGGCTCGCTGACGAGGTCCGTCGTGCCGGGGACGACCGGGACGCCGGCGTCCTGCATCACCGTCCGGGCTTTCGTCTTTTCACCCAGCGTCTCCATCGCGTCGCTTGGCGGCCCGACCCAGGTGATGCCGTCGGTAGCCTCGACGCGGCCAGCGAACTCAGCGTTTTCGGCGAGGAAGCCGTACCCGGGATGGATCGCGTCGGCCCCGGCCCGCTCGGCAACATCGAGTATCGCGGTCTGGTCGAGGTACGACTCGCTTGCGGGTGCCGGGCCGACGTTGTATGCGTCGTCGGCGTACTCGACGTGGCCGGCGTTGCGGTCGGCATCGCTGTAGACGGCGACCGTTTCGATACCCAGCTCTTCACACGCAGCCATCACACGGACCGCGATTTCGCCGCGGTTTGCGACAAGGACTTTCTCGAACATTAGTAGGATCTGGGGAAGCCGAGGTGCTGCCCGATGTGGTTGTACGCCATCTGCTGGGAAACCGGGGCCAGCCGTGTCAGGTTGATTTCACGCCACCAGCGCTCGACGTCGTACTCCTTCGCGTAGCCCCAGCCGCCGAACGCCTGCATGGATTGTTTGACCGCTTCGATGCCAGCGCTGACGGCCGTCGCCTTTGCGACGTTTGTCTCGTAGCCACACTCCTCGCCCTGATCGTAGAGCCAGGACGCTTTCTCACGCATGAGCGCCGCCGTTTCCATGCGTGCGTACGCCTTGGTGATCGGGAACGACACCGCCTGATGGCTCCCGACAGGCGCGCCAAACACCTCCCGGTCGCTAGCGTACTCGATAGCAGTGTCGGCGGCCAGTTTGCCGATACCGGTCCCGGCGGCCGCAAAGCCGATGCGTTCCGGGTTCAGCATATCGACCAGAGTCCACCAGCCGTCGTCTTCCTCCCCCAGGAGGTTCTCCTCGGGGACCCGAACGTCCTCGATGAAGACTTCACAGGACTTCGAGTAGTTGATGCCGTGTTTGGGAATCGGGGACACGTCGATGCCGGGGTCGTCCATATCGACGATAAACAGGCTTATACCGTCGGTCCCGCGCTCGACCTCGTCGCGTGGGGTCGTGCGCGTGACGAGAATCATGTTGTCAGCCCGGTCGGCGAAGGTAATCCAGGCCTTGTTCCCGTTCAGAACGTACTCGTCGCCGTCTTTCTCCGCGCGGGTGGCGACGTTCAGCGTGTTTGTCCCGGCCTCGGGTTCCGTGATGCCGATAGAGAAGTTTCGCTTGCCGTTGGCGATGTCCGGCAGATAGGTCTGCTTCTGCGCTTCTGTTCCGCTCTCGCTGATACCGGCAGCGGCCATGCCGGCGGTGAGCACCAGATACCAGGTGCCTGCCATGCCACAGCCCTTGGCACAGAGCGTCTCCATGACCAGCCCCATCTCCTGTATGCCCATCCCGGCCCCTTCGTACTCCGGCGGGACCAGCAGGCCGTGGAAGCCGGCCGCGGCCAGTTCGTCCCAGAATTCCTCTCCGAACTCGCCTGCTTCCTCTTTCTCGCGCCAGTACTCCGGTCCGTACTCGGCCGCCACGTCCGCCGCGGTCGACCGAATCATCGAGCGTTCCTCTGTTTCTTCGAAATTCATTGTGGTTGTGTCTGCGTTGGCACTCGTACTGCTTGATACCCTGTGTCAGGATTCGACTTCGGCTTCTGCTTCGGCGTCGTCGTGGAGTTCGGTTCGGCGAATTTTCCCGGTCACTGTTTTGGGTAGGCCCTCCCGGAACTCGATTTCGCGCGGGTACTCGTGTGCTGAGAGCTCTTCTTTCACGTAGCTCTGGATGTCTTCTTTGAGCGAGGCGGATGGCTCAGCGTCCTCGCTCGGCACGACATAGGCCTTGACGATGTTCCCTCGCGCTTCGTGTGGTTTGGGGACGACTGCCGCCTCGGCGACCGCGTCGTGTTCACCCAGCGAACTCTCGACCTCGAACGGCCCGATGCGGTAGCCAGCAGAGAGGATCACGTCGTCCGCACGCCCCTCGAACCAGAAGTAGCCGTCCTCGTCTTTGTGTGCCAGATCACCCGAGAGGTACCATGTCCCGGCCGGTCCGTCGACGAACGCTCGCTGGGTCTTCTCGGGCTTGTTCCAGAACTCGGCGAAGAAACACGGGTAGTCGCCGCGCTGTGCGATTTCGCCCGTCTCACCGGGTTCCAGAACCTCGCCGCTCTGTGGGTCGACGATGTCGGCCTCGATTCCGGGGAGTGGTTTCCCCATCGACCCGGGCCGGAGGTCCATCGTTGGATAGTTGTTGATGATCATGTTCCCGGTCTCAGTCTGGCCGTACGTATCCAGAATCGTGACGCCGAGTTCGTCTTCTCCCCACTCGACGACGCCGGCGCTGAGCGGTTCGCCGATGGAAAGCGCATGCCGCAAATCGAGGTCGACATCCGCAAGGACCTCCTCATTCTCCCGGAGCATCCGGTACGCCGTCGGAACCGAGAACAGGACGCTAATCGGGTATTCGTCGAGCAGGGCGGCCCACTCGTCGGTGTCGAACTCGCCTTCGTACGTGAACAGCGACGCACCCCAGAACCAGGCACCGAGGGTGTTGATTGCACCCGTCAGCCAGCCGAGGTCACCGGTCGACCAGTACAGGTCGCCGTCTTGAAGGTCCACGGCGTACTTCTGTGTTGCCGCGACGCCGGCGATCCAGCGCTGTTTGTGGAGGACACCCTTTGCCAGCCCGGTCGTTCCCGAAGTGTAGTACAGCAGCGCGTCGTCTTCCCCGCTGGTCTCAGCGACCTCGTACGCCGTGCTCGCGCCATCAAGCGCGGTATTGAACACCACGTCGTCAGCGGGTGCGCCGCCCCCGCGGTCAACGGTGAGTACGTGTTCGACCGACGGGGCCTCGTCCAGCGCGTCTTCGACCGTGTCGCGATTGTCGGTCGTGGTGACGACGACCTTCGCGTCGCAGTCGTCCAGACGGTACGAGATGCCGTCGGGGCCGAACCGCTCGTTGACACTTCCCCAGACGGCACCGTGTTTGAGCGTGCCGACCAGCGCCACGTAGTGCTCCGGAATCCGGGGCATGTATGAAAAGACCCGGTCACCCTGGGCGACCCCGAGGTCGTCGAGAACGTTGGCGAACTGGCTCGAACGGTCAGCAAGCTCCCAGAACGTCATTTTCGACAGCTCTCCGTCGGTCCCGACCTGGTAGAGTGCGACCTGGCCCCGGTCGGTCGCGTGACGGGCGGCGACTTCGTGCCCGATGTTCAGCTCGTTTGGTGCGTCCCAGTCCGCTGCCGCGTATATATCGTCCCAGGAGAACTCGTTTCGCGCTGTGTCGTAGTCCGGGAGGTTGTGGCTGGTGACCATACACCGCTCGGAATACCGGATTCTGGTATAACTGTACCGGTTACTTTTTGCGAAAAACGTATTGAATCTATTTTATTTTTCATTCCTACCTAGGTATTATTCGATTTCAGTATGGCGTAAACAGAACTGATTACAACATATTCGAAGATATATACACGCGAGAGACATATTCAGTGGGGCGATTCGTTTTCAGTCGTCTCTCCGGGAGCGGTGTCGGGTTCGTCCCACAGGACACGAGCCACGTCGCGGACGTCGTTCGGGAAGGAGTTCTCGAACGTGACTCGCGGCGCGATGTAGGTTTCCTTCCAGCGCGGGTCCCACGCCGCGTTCACGTACAGGCGCGAGCCGGTTTCGTTGTCTCGTCGATAGTGAGGGCGTGTCGCTGCCGGTGCATCCGGTTCGCTGAACGTCCAGTCGCGGGCGGGGTGGGATTTCAGCCAGATATCGGCCAGAACGCGGCCGAAGTCCTGTGGCGGAACGTCTTCATCGACGATAACGACCGTGTCGAAAAGCGACGAGAACGAAAAGAGGATGTTCGCGAGTTGCCACTCGAAGCCGCCGTAGAGCACGTCACTAGCGACGAAACAGATACCGAGTTCAGCCTCTGCCGGCAGCATAATCCATTCGACTGGCGAGATGCCCCAGTAGTTGTTGAGTCGGTGATAGAGCGCTGCGGCGGTCACGAGCCCCGTGAGACGGGTGTCATCCGCGAGTGGGCGACCGACGGGGGAGACGGGGATGACCGGGTTTTCAGTAGTGCGGACGCGCTCGACCGACAGCGAGAGCGGGCCGCTCTCGATGACGTATTCCCAGCCCTCTCGACGGTCGGACCGGAAGTCCGGCTTGCAGTCCACGACCGTCGTCTCCATGACGACCTCCGTCGCGCTCGGGACGAGGCCGCCGTTGGTCGGGACGAGCGGGACGGTTCCGGTCACCCCACAGGACTGGATCGGCGTGGCAGTTTGCTCGGTGACAGCGAGCAGGTACGCCGTCGTGATCGCCGCCGGCGGCACGCCGAGCGCTATCGTTATTGTCGTCCCTTCACTGACAAGCGACGACAGCGTGTCCGGGACGCGCACTCTGAGCGTCTCGCCGCCCACGACCGAGCCGTGAACCGGTGCCCAGTGTGTGCCGTCAGCGGTCGAGACCGATGCGACGCCAAGCGTCACTGCGGGCCACGTATCGGTTTCGCCCTGCGGGAACCGCAAGTCCTGTGCGTCGATATCTGTTCCCGAGGCCGCCTGACCCGTGTATGTCGGGTCCAGGTTCCCGCCGGCCGGGCCGAGAGTGCTGATCGTCTCCAGTAGATCAACGAGCGTGGCTTCCGGGTCGAGTCCGAGGCCGAGCGACAGCCGCGACCACGGCCTGGCCTCGCGCTGGTGTGTCTGGTCCGGGCCGCTGAACACACCGCTAACTAGATCACTGCCGGCGGCTCGCTGGAATCGAAGCGCCGGTCCACTCGCGCGGAGCGCCTCCGCCGCAAGCACGTCCACCGGGACTTCGAACGGGCCGTTGAGTCGGACGAGGTCGTCGTCGCCGGCCAGTCCGCGGACGTACTGCGTGAACGGTATCACTGTGACTGCCCCTCCCGCTCGTCAAGCCGGTCGAACCGCGCAGCGTTTAGGCCCGCTTCGACCAGCCGCTCCTGGGCTCGCTTCCGGGTTTCTGTGGTCGCTGCCATCTCCGCCGCGTCACCGTCGGTCGTTGCGTCAATGTAGGCTTTGGCCGTCTTCGCCTTCGACGTCCCCACGTCCGCGTTGCCCTTCTCGTCGGGCGTCTGGTAGATGTTGAGCGGAACTTTCGGCATTCGCTCGACGCCGAACTGATGGAAGTCGGCGTCCGGATCGGCCTCAAGCGCGATAGCTGTCAAGACTGCCCGTGGGTCGAGCGGGTCGACAGCAGCGTCGACAAACACGAAGAAATCGATGTGGAGCATCCCCCACGTCGTGAAAATGAAGTTCGCCAGTTCGTGGAGATAGCCCGGATACGGTCGATCCGTCGCGATGACCCAGACGGTGCGAGAGGTGAATCGCCACGGGACCGCCATCGCAACGTCGAATCCGGCGGCCCGAAGACCGACAGTCGCGTCGGGGCCGGCCGCGACGAGCCGGAGCGTACTGGTCGAGTTTTGCCCGTATCCGACACCGCTCCCCTCGACACAAAACGGTATTCGCGGTTCGTGGCGGTGGGTGATCGCATCGACCTCGAACACCGGCATGGAGCGTCGCGGGCCGTTCATGTAGCCGAAGTAGTCGCCGAACGGCCCCTCGTCGAGGCGGTCGTCGGGTCGAACGTGGCCTTCGAGAACTAACTCGGCCGTCGCCGGGACGTACAGGTCATTGGTTTCGCACTGGACGAGGTCCACAGGCTCGCTTTTCAGGCCGCCCGCGAATGCCGCTTCGCTCCGGCCTGTCGGAATCCACATATCCGCAGTACACTCGACGGTGGGTTCGGCACCGATGACGACCGCGACGGGCATCGGTTCGCCCCGGGGTTCGTAGTCGTAGTAGTAGCGGTTGGGTACCTGCTCGCCGGCCAGTAACAGCAGACTGGCCTGGGAGGAGTCGTGGATCATCATGCGATGGCTCGACCAGGTCCCCCACTCCGTGTCGGGGTCCGGTGCGACGATGGTGTGGAGATTCGAGTACCGTCCCCCGTCGCCCTCATGGATATATGGCCACGGAAACGACAGGAGGTCGACCTCGTTCCCCGTCCGCACTGTTTCTTTGCAGGGAGCCTCCTGGCTCGCGACAGTTCGGGGCGCTTGTGGCGCGTTGAGGCGATCAATCACTCGGTCGTAGTACGTACGGCCCGAAAGGCCGCCTGAGAGTCCCAGCGCGCGGGCGAAGTGATCCCAGGGACGCGTCTGGGGGCCGCGGTACGGATCGCCAACCAGTTTCGACTCCGTCTCTAGCCCTGCGATGGACTCGAACACCGGAATCGGGCCGTCGCGGATATTGGCGAGCATCGTCGCCGCGCTCGCTTCGAGGTCCCACGACACCGGTTGGTCAAAGGACCGGAGCCAACCGGTCGTGTCGAGCAAATCGAGGTACTCGCGGAGCGAACTAACCGACATAGATCACTCCTGTTGTTCCAGCACGCGCCTCAGTGGGTCGTCGTCGAGTTCACGGCGGACCTCAGCGTAGGCGTCAAGCAGGGCCGGTCGTTCTGTGGCGAGCTGGTCGAACGCGATCTCGCGAAGCGCATCGGCCGTTGACTCGTACTCGCCTGTCTCGACGAGATACTGTAAGAGGACCTTCAGATCGTCGGATCGTGTATTGAGGATGTTCGACGCCGTCTCCTGTTCGGCCGCCAGATGCGTCACCAGCTCCTGATCGATACCAGTCGCCTCAGTCTCGTCGAGCAGTTCGACGTATCTGGTCTCGCTGACGCTCTCGTGTGGCCCGGCGACGATTGTTAGCGGTTCCGGGTCAGTGAGCGCATCGGGGTCTTTGGCAATCCGAACGCGTGCCTCGAAAATGCGTTTCGTTTGGGCATCCGTGATCTGTAGTGTGGTCTCTGTCTGTGCTTCTTCGGGGAGATGGTCTGCTGACGTGATGTAGTGGTTCGACATTACCTGCCCTCAGTTGTTTTGCTGATGTTCTTAGCAACCTCTTGTCCCTATTGCATATATGTACCGTCGTCAGTCCACCGTTTCACTGACCCGTGCATCCCAGGCACAGTTTGTCGCTCGAATCGGGCTCTGTGAGCTGAAATGCGCGGATCACTAGTATTGAGAGGTTGTCAGAAAGTGTATATTTACACGAGCCAGTATAATGTTTCCTTCAGTTATATATGCCGCTTGATCGAAGCCAGAGTATGCACTGCCAATTGACGCGACTCAGCCGTTTTCGCTTCGATAGATGAACGGATTGTTTCGCCGGTACCTGGTCGTTATCGTCCGGTTTTTACCCTTCGCGCTGTCATTTCTCCGTGACCGTCGGCGGTTCGTCCTTTTTGGCTCACGAAGACAGGTTCCAGACGAGAAGCATCGACAACGGGCCGAGCAGATCCGGGATACGATGCTCGAACTCGGACCGGCCTTCATCAAAGTCGGGCAGGTACTCTCGACGCGCCCAGATATCGTTCCACCGGTGTATGCCGACGTTTTCGGAACCCTTCAGGACGAAGTGCCAGAGGGTGCAGGGGGCGATCCAAAACACGTCGTCGCGGAAGAACTGGGCGACGAACTCGATCAGTCGACGCTCGAACCGGTCGCCGGCGGGTCGCTCGCGTACGTCTATACGGCAGACTATCGGGGTGAGCGAATCGCACTGAAAGTTCGACGTCCCGAATTGAAACCCGTGATAACGCGTGACCTCCGGGTGGTCCGGGGGCTGCTTCCGCTGATTCGCCCCTTCGCTACCGAACGCCAGCAGTATTCGATCCAAAACGCGGCTGACGATTTTGAGGACATCATCCTGAACGAGTTGGATTTCAAGCGTGAAGCGACGATCATGGCCGATATCAGGGAGAACTTCGACGACGATGAGCGAGTCGTCATCCCTGCCATCTACGAAGACCTGTGCTCTGAGCGCGTGTTAGCTATGGAGTATCTGACCGGTCGGAAAATAACCGACGACGACGCTTTCGACGATGTCGACGTGACGCCACACGAGATGGCGACACGGATCATCAATGTGTACCTGGAGATGGGTCTCGTCGACGGCGTGTTCCACGCTGACCCCCATCCGGGCAACCTCGGCGTCACAGACGACGGCCATCTGTTACTCTTCGATTTCGGCATGAGCGAACGCCTGCCACCGACGGTTCAGGACGATATCATCGCCCTCTATCGGGCACTCGTCCGTCGTGACGTGGACGACCTGGTGGACGCGCTCATCGCGCTCGATGTCCTCGAACCACACGTCAACCGCGCCGAGGTCGGCCGGGTGCTCGAACTTGTCATCGAGAACCTCGAAGGACAGTCGGAGATCACCTGGCGGCAGATCATTACGGAGTTGACGACGACCCTCCGTGCGTTCCCGTTTCGGATTCCGCCGGACGTGATGCTACTCATCCGTGTCGGGACCGTCGGTGAGGGCGTCTGTCGACAGCTCGATCCGGAGTTCGACTTCCTCGCCGCTGTTCGCTCGTTTCTCGTCGAACAGAACCTCATCGAGAGTGAATTGGACGCAATCATCGAGGAAACGTGGGCGGACGTGCGCCGGTCGCTTCCCGCGCTGGCACGGGTCCCGTCACGAGTCGACCGAACGTTGTATCGGCTCGAACGTGGTGAACTGGTCGTCCGTACGGAACCGGCTGATGGACATGGAATAGGGGAGCGGAATCTCGGTTACGCGGTGATCGCCGGAGCGCTCATCGTGGCAGCAGCGATTCTGACCTTTCACCAGCGTCCGTACGAGATCCCAGTACTTGCCGTCGCCGCCGGCTTTCTCCTCGTCTACCTCGTCGACATCGAGTCGTAGCTCCTGCCTCACCGGGTCTCCAGAAGAACAAACAGCAATCCGACCGAGAGTCGGAATGCAGGTGACGGCACAGGTGTAGTCGGCTCATCCGGAATGGCTCGCGCAGTTCTCCGGTCATCAGGGAAAAACCGAGCACGGCTCCGAAGTCGCCACAGCAGACGACCGATACCGGCTCTCACACCCGAAGTTTGACAACTTGGAGGCATGAACCCCTAGAGAATGGTCGCGATCATCGATTCGCTCCTCCTTCGTCTCCTCGTTGCATTCGGTATTGGTGCTCTCATCGGACTGGAACGGGAACAGGCGAAATCTGGGGGTACGTTCGCTGGCAGCCGGACGTTTCCGCTGTTTGCCCTCGTCGGTGCAACCGCCCAGGCGTTCTTTCCGGCCCTCTTACCCGTCACTGTCCTCGCTATTGCAGTCCCCCTGACCGTCGCGTATGCCGGGAAAGTGCTGACTGAAGGGGATATCGGACTCACGACGGTGACCGCTGCCTTGCTCACTGTCCTTCTGGGTGCGTTGGCAGTGTCCTCCGAACGCGGGATGCTGTTCGCGATCATTCTCGGCGGGAGTGTCACTGTCCTCATGTCGGCGAAACCCATGATCCACAGTTTCGTCGACCAGATCGACGAGCGGGAACGCCGTGCCTCGCTCAAATTCATCCTCGTCGTGGTGGTCGTGCTGCCGATCCTGCCTGATCGTGAACTCGATGTCCTATACGGCCTCAATCCGCGGTTCATCTGGCTGATGGTCGGCTTTGTCACCGGCCTGAGCTTCGCTGCCTACATCTTGAGCCGGTTTCTCGGAGCCAAGCGGGGGATCGCCCTCACGGGAATCCTCGGCGGGTTCGTCTCTTCGACCGCGACGACGGTCTCGATGGCCGAGCGGATCAGTGAAACTCCAGAGCTCTACAAGATCGGCTCGTTCTCGATTGTCGTCGCGTCGATCGTCATGTTCCCGCGCGCACTCGTCGAGGTCGCCGTCGTCAACCCGGCCTTACTCCCTCGCGTCGTCGTTCCGCTCGGAGTAATGACTGGTGTCGGCGTGGGTATCGCCGGCATCGTCTACTGGCAATCGACGACAGAGTCCGCGGTCGAGACCGATCTCAAGAACCCGTTTCGTCTCCGACCGGCACTGTTTTTCGGCGCTGTTTTCGCAATCGTGCTCCTCGTGTCCCAGTCCGCGAATACCTGGTTCGGCGACTCGGGTATCTATGCGACTGCGTTCCTCTCGGGGCTCGCTGACGTCGATGCGATCACGCTTACGCTGAGCGCGCTCGAAGCGGACGGTGAGATCTCGCCCGAAGTAGCGACTACCGGCATCGTCATCGGCGCTATCGCGAATACGCTCACGAAAGCCGGACTCGCGTGGCTACTGGGGACGGTCGAACTGGGCCGGCGAGTGACGGTCGCTCTTGGAATCGTCGCCGTCGCCGGCATCGCTGTCGTCGTCCTCTAATCCGTTGGGCCACCGAAGCCACGTCAGTCCCGAAAAATCGCGTCCGGAAGCCGTGAAGAAACTACCTGCGAACGTACGAGATATCGGGAAGCTCCGAGAAGCCCGCAGAATAGCCTGTAACGCAGTGATGGGCTGGCAGACGGTCAGATTACCGGTCCGGCTCGATTCGCGACAGCCGCATCGCGTTTCCGGTGACGCCGAGGCTCATCCCCATGTCGCCGACCACGACCGCGAGCGCGACACTAACCAGCCCTAGTGGGACACCCAGTGCGAGCAGGAACTTCGCGCCGAGGCTCACCCAGATGTTCTGCCGGATCACGCCGTTGGCGGTGTGTGACAGCTCGTACAGGTAGGGGAGCTTCCCGATATCGTCGCCCATTAGTGCGATGTCCGCCGTTTCCAGCGCGGTGTCGGTGCCAGCAGCGCCCATCGCGATACCGACTTCCGCGGTGGCGAGCGCGGGCGCGTCGTTGATCCCGTCGCCGACCATCGCCACCTCGCCGTACTCCGCCTGCAACCCCTCGACTGCATCGACCTTCTCGTCCGGCAGGAGTTCGGCGCGGTACTCGTCGACGCCGACCGCGTCGGCGATAGCACGGGCGGTACCCTCGTTGTCGCCGGTCAGCATCACGACGCGCTCGACACCCAGCTCCTGTAAGCGCTGGACAGCCTGCTTCGAGGCGGGGCGTACCTCGTCGGCGATGGCGATGGCACCCAGCAGCTTCGACTCCGTTCCGACGATAACGACCGTCTTGCCCTCCCGCTCCAGTGCGGCGAGTGCATCCTCGGCGAACGCCCCGTCGTCGGACGCAGCCGTTTCTTCCGGCACGATGCCACCGTCAGACCGATGCGCTGACGAGGCTCCGGTCGCTCCGCTCCCGGGGACACCGTCTGGGTCGCGGCGGGCCCGCGAGAGATCGAAGCCCAGTTCCTCGAAGAGCGCGGGCTTGCCCGCGTAGTACGTCTCGCCGTCGATCTCCCCGCGGATACCCTTCCCGGTGAGGCTCTCGAAGCCCGTCAGGTCGGGGCGGTCGTCCACACCCTCCTCGTTTGCACGGGCGAGGATCGCCGTGGCGATCGGATGCTCGCTGCGCCGCTCCAGTCCGGCGGCGTGACTGAGGAGCGTCGCCGCATCCGTGTCGCCGGCAGGGACGACGTCGGTGACGGCGAGTTCGCCCTTCGTGAGCGTGCCCGTCTTGTCGACGGCGACGGCGTCGACCCCGCCCATCGCTTCGAGGTAGTTACCGCCCTTGATGAGGACGCCGTTCTTCGCGGCGCTGGTGATGCCCGAGACCACCGAGACGGGCGTCGAGATGACGAAGGCACAGGGGCACGCAATCACCAGCAGCGTGAGCCCGCGGATGAACCACGTCTGCCAGTCACCGGCGAACGTGACGCCGTACCCGGCCACGTTCACTGACACTGGGTCAGCGATGACCAGTGGCGGAATGGCGGCGGTCAGAATCGCCAGCACGACGACAACCGGCGTGTAGTAGCCCGAGAACCGGTCGACGAACTGCTCGGTGTCGGTCTTTTTCGCCTGTGCGCCCTGCACCATCTCGATGATGCGCGAGAGCGTCGAATCGCCCGCCGTCGACGTGACTTCCACTTCGAGATAGCCACCCTCGTTGATGGCACCGGCGTACACTTCGTCGCCAGCGGCCTTGTCGACGGGGACACTTTCGCCGGTAATCGGTGACTGGTCGACCGCGCTCTCGCCCTCGACGACCGTCCCGTCGAGCGGGATTTTGTCGCCAGGGCGGACGACCACGGTCTCACCGACTTCCACCTCGTCGGCGGGCACCGTCACTTCCTCGCCATCGCGCATGACAGTCGCCTCGTCCGGTGATAGCTCCATCAGCTCGCGCAGGGAGTCCCGTGCCCTGTCCATCGCGTAGTCTTCGAGCAGCTCGGCGATGCTGAACAGGACAGCCAGCGTCGCGGCCTCGACGAAGTAGCCGATACCGGTCGCGGCGATGATAGCCGTCCCCATCAGCAGGTCGATGTCGAGGCTCAGATTCTTCGCCGAGTAGTAGCCGCTGCGGACGACAGGGGCGCCGCTGGCGGCGACGGCCCCCAGGAACAGCACGTCGGCAACGGCCAGTGGATAGCCGAGAACACTTGCCACCGCGATATTCTGTGCTGTCAGGAGAAACTCGAAGAGGAGACCGAACGTGACCAGCGCCGCGCCGACCCACGTCTTCTTCGCGCGGGGACTCGTCCAGACCTCCGACGGCGGCGCGATGTCGACGCTGTCGCCCGACTCCACCCGTTCATCGGCGTCGGAGTCCGAGCCGCCAACGACTTCGTAACCAGCGGCTTCAATCGCCTTGACTACATCTGCCTCGCTAGTACGTTCAGAATCGTACGTGACACTGGCTGTACCGGTGGTCGGCTGGAGCGTGGTGTCGACAACGCCGTCGACACGCTGGAGACTTTTGTCGACTTTCTGGGCACAGGAGGGGCAATCCATTTCGGGGACTGTGAGGCGGACAGTCAACTCCTGTTGCTGACCGCCCCCACTTGCCTGCCCCGTCGAATCCGGATTCTCTGTCATCACTTCATGATAGGCGCGTGAGTTCGATAAGGCTTTGTTGGAATATTCCAACCCGATGGGTCAACGTGATACCGAGGACTCCTCGCCCACTCGGCTGCCCGCGACGTACTGCTTCGCCAGCTGTTCCTCAGCCCGACGCAGTCGGTAGGTGAGCGTCGACCGGGGGACGTCGAGGTGCTCGGCTAACTCGCCGACGTCGACCTCTCGGGGTGACTCGTAGTAACCGTGCTCGACAGCGGCCCGGAGTGCGGCCTCTTGCTCCGGCGATAGGGCACCCTGTGTCCCGTCGGATTCTCGCATCGACGCCGTCGTGTCCGCAGTGCGGAGTATCTCCATCTGGGCACTTTCCCCGACGGCCGCCGCGAGGTCGTCGAAGAACGCGGCCACGTTACCCTCGCCGGAGTGAATGAGTCGCCACGTATAGTGATGCCCCTCGTGGCGCGTCTCGAACAGTACGCCCTCTCCGAGGTGATCGCGGGCGATGTGGGGAACCGAAGCACAGGCGGGGGTGCGTTCCCAGTCGGAGTAGAGGACAAGCGTGTCGTCGGCGCGGTCGAGGACGCGAGTGGTCTGGGTGGCTCCGCAGTCCTCGGTGGCGAGACAGTCGGCGTAGTAGTCGCTGGTGAGAAAGGCGTCTTCGATGGCGTCGAGCGCCTCGGGAGTTCCGGTAGCGTGGTCGACGCGCCAGAGACGGTCAGCAGTGGCGTGCAGCGAGAGCGAGCGGACACGGGCGTTGGGGTGTTCGGCGAGAGCGTCTGCAACCCTGTTGCAGCCCGGCTCGTAGTCGAGAGCGAAAACGAGTTCGCGCATACGCATCGTAAGCAGCGGTTCGATAAAACACGTCGGGACGATGCCGTTCAGCCTTGACTTCGGGACGCTCCGCTCATCGTTGACGACAGTCAGAGCACGTCATCGGTATCGAACAGGCCCCGCATTCATTGGATCGCAATGGCTTGTCGCTCGCGGTCCGGAATTCCGTCGGAGAGATTGTCTATGTCTGCTCTCCGTCTAACAGCGGAACCAGTGGGGTGGCTAACAGCGGAAGCGGTGGGGTTACGGGCTTTTTTTCAGGAGTTCTGACAGCCCTGTTTTGATCGAGCTGATGGATTGCTCTAGCTCGAATTCCTTGTACTTTCCACCGCCTTTCCCCCGGTTGTACTCCGCTGAGGACACAATTCCGAGTTGTGTGAGCTCACCGAGATAGTCACGGACCGAGCGCTCTGAAACCGGGTCCAGACCCTCATCACGGGCTAACTCCTGATACGCACCCAGGATGTCTCGTGTCCGGGCTGGCGTGTCATCGTCTTCGGCGAGCCCGGTGAGCGCATAGAGAACGAGTTGGCCGTGATCGGAGTAGTTACGGATACCTTCAACGACCTGATCGGTCTGTAGCCGCTGCCGGGCTTCGCGTACGTGATGTTCCGTTACGAGTTCATCGTCGTACTCCCGAGCGAGGTCTCCGGCCTCAAGGAGGAGGTCCAGAGCCTGGCGGGCGTCCCCGGAGTCTTTCGCGCCGTACGCAGCACACATTTCGATGACGCCGTCATCGAGGACATCGTCCTGAAACGCGACAGCCTCACGCTGTTTCAGAACGAGCTGAAGCTCGTTGGCGTTGTACGCCGAGAAAGACACTTCCTTTTCACAGAGACTCGACCGGACTTTCGAGGACAGTTGGTTGCGGAAATCGAGATCGTTCGAGATACCGATGACGCCCAGTTTCGCTTCGGAGATGTCACCGTTCGATCTGGCGCGAGGAAGTTTGTACAGCAGCGAATCGTCTTCGATGTGATCGACTTCGTCGAGAACGATGAGTACCGTGCCGCCCAGGTCATCGAGTGCGTCGAAGAGGAATTGATACACTGAAGCCTGTGGATATCCGGTGTTGGAGATTTGATTCGCCGGATCACGAAGTGTGTTGACGATTGCGACCGCGGCCTGATAGCTCGAATTGAGTCCATCGCAGTTGACTTCGACCGTACTGAGGTCCAGTCCGTCGACATCTGCTGCGTCGCGTTCCAGGGCGGAGAGGAGGTATCGGGTGGCAGCAGTCTTCCCGACACCGCTTTTCCCGTACAGGAAGATGTTCGACGGAGTTTCGTTGTTGATGACTGGCTGGAGAGCAGCGTGATACTTCTGGAGCTCCTCGTCACGTCCGACGAGCTCCTCAGGAGTCCACTCTTCGAGTAGTGCCTCGCGTTGTTCGAATATTGTGGAGGTGGGCGAAAACGTAATATCGCTCATTTGTGTGTAGTTGCAACACGGAGTGTCTTAACCTTTGGTTCCGCTGCTTCCGCTGTTCGGTTGGGTATATAAATGATTGACCCCGCCACTTCCGCTGTTAGATGAGAGGGGAACACCTGACTGACCACTCCCCCACCCCACCGCTTCCGCTGTTAGATGGGAAATGGGATAGCAATCCTCCTACTCCCCCACCCCACTACTTCCGCTGTTAGATGAGAAATGGGATAGCGACCCTCCTACTCCCCCACCCCACCGCTTCCGCTGTTAGCGCGGTAGCCGAGAAGTTCCCTGGTCGAGGAACGGGATCGAGTAACTGCGAGTGGTTAGACAGCAGGATTTCGCGGGATTGTAGCTGTAGAGCGACACACCCACCCCACTACTTCCGCTGTTAGCTCGATGGAAAGGGGTATACGCTGTGGGACCACGCTGTTTCTCCACCCTGAACAGGTCGAGTATCTTGGGATACCTCTTCTTCGACCCCTACTCCCACCCCACTGGTTCCGCTGTTAGGACCGAAAGTTGGTGGTGACCTATCCAGATCGCGGCCTGAATATCTCTAGAGCTAGTAAATAACTTCAAGTGTCTCAGTAATAAACCATAACCGTAGGACGTTATCACAAAATAGCAAAGCACCCCCTCCCATGGGGGTGGTGCCGTCTATTTATTCCCTAACAGCGGAACCAGTGGGGTGGGGGTGTGGACCCATTCTTGTTACAGTTGCTGGGGCAGGCCATCCACAACTTCCAGTCGAGGCGGAGAGTCGGCTGAGGCGTCTATCGACTCGACACAGCGGTGAACCATACGGCCCAAACTTACGCCGACAGACGATACCCGGAGTAGACTTTATTCATGAGCGAGAGTAAGACAACCGCTCGGTAAGCGTACGGATTGACTGAATCCAGAACTGTAATACGACTTGAAGCTGTATTGTCCATTATGTCCGACAAAAAACCACAGCCAAATAATCCATTAGCTCCGTATTATCCCTCAGAAACGCCGAGTTTGTCGGGGAATGGTCGAAAGTGGTTTGCCATACTTGTTCTCGGGTTCTGGCTATTTCTGGCGGCGATTGCGCTCGCTGTTGAGCTTTTCCTGTGATTTCGCCACAGTTGCGACTGAGAACCGCCGGCACGAATAGACACACCCGGCAGCGCCCAATATCCATTTTCAGCGTATTACCCGCGTCTCTTCACCTCACGGCCCCTCTCCAGTTTCGCTCGCACCAGACTGGGCTCCCGATCACTCACCGATAATCGCTGTGGAGCCGGCCTGCCCCTCACCGCGGTTCGAAGACGTGGACCGGCCAGTCGCTCTCGTAGTCGAGCGCGACCTCACGCTCTGTGGCCGTCGGCTCCCGCACCGTGAGTTCGACCGGGTCACCGATGGTGACGTCGGCGTAGTCGGCGGCAACGCGGCCAAGCAAGCGGCCACCGTCCGCGAGTTCCACCACGGCGACCGTGTAGGGCGCGTCCGCTTCGAACGCCGGCGGCGGCGTGTGGACTGCCGTGTACGAGAAGATCTGGCCCTCGGGTGACTGCGGTTCGACGTCGACGTCGCGACTGCCACAGGCGTAGCAGGCCGGTCGCGGCGGCAACAGGACCTGTCCACAGTCCGTACAGACCCCGCCCAGGAGTTCGCCATCGGCGAGCGCGTCGAAGAAGCCCGGCAGCGTCCGCGGGTCGGTTGCATCAAGGCCGCCGTCAGTCATGCTGTCTCCGCTGGCATCGAGATCGCCGTCAGTCATGGTGCCTCCGCCGTCGTAAGCACATGGCCAACGGTAACCGCGTCCGCGACGCCCCCCTCGTTGAGCAACAGGGCTGTCTCGGCATCCTCGACTGCCCGGTCGCCCGCGGCCCCCGTGAGCTGTTCGTAGGCTTCGAGCGCCTGCAAGAGCCCGGTCGCACCGATGGGGTGACCGCGGGCCTTCAGGCCGCCGCTCGGGCTCAACTGCACGTCGGTCCAGCCGTCAGCCCGCTCCGCTGGCGGCTGGTAGCTCTGATAGCCCGTTCCCGCGGGAGCGAAGCCGGCGGCCTCCGCGAGCAGCGCCTCGCAGACGGTGAATGCGTCGTGAACCTCCGCGATGTCGACGGATTTGGCGTCGATACCCGCTTCCTCGTAGGCCGTCTCGGCGGCAATGCGAGCGCCCGCGATGTCGGTCATGTCCCGCTCCGCGACCGCGATGTTGTTCGCGGAGGCCCCGCTGCCCGCGACGCGCACCTGCGGCTGGTCGAGGTCGGCCGCCATTTCGGCGGTCGTCACGAGGACGGCGGCGGCACCGTCCCCGACGGGCGCGCAGTCGTAGAGCTTCAGCGGCGGGGCGACGGGGTCCGATTCTAGCACGGTCGCGACGTCGATCTCTTTCGGGAACTGTGCCCGGGGGTTGCGAGCGGCGTTGGCGTGGTTCTTCACTGCGATCTCGGCGAGGTCGCGTTCCGTGGCGTCGGTCTCGTGGAGGTACCGCTGGCCGAGCAGTGCGTACTGGCTGGGGGCGGTGATGCCGGAACGCTGCTCGATGGCGCGGTCGAACGCCGCCGAGAGCGCGTCCGTCGCACCGCTGGTGCCCGCGGACGTCATCTTCTCGACGCCGCACGCGAGCACGGCCTCGTGTTCGCCGTTACGGACGTCCTTGACCGCGTGTCGTAGCGCGAGCGCGCCCGCGGCGGCACACCCTTCGACTCGCTCGGCGGGGACGTGTCGGAGGCCGGCCCACTCGGCCAGCAGCGTCCCCTGCATAATCTGGTGTTCGTAGGTCTCCGACTGGTTGCCGACGTACACCGCCTCGACGATGTCGGCAGGGTCGGGCAGGTCGTCGAAGGCCTCCGCAAGCGCGACCGAGAACAGGTCACGGCCCGGGAGGTCTGTGCGGCCGAGCGGCGAGGCACCGACCGACGCGATGACTGGCTCTGGCATCTGTACCTCCCACATGTCTGCGAGCCTAGTTAGTCATTCCCATTTTCTAGATAGTTGAAATATTGGCCCCGTCGAACTACGCACATAGCATCGCAGGTGCCGTCGGGGTCGCTCGTCCCCGATCTAACTCACCCCTCGAATCGGCGTTCGGACCGTCTTTCGCGTCGCGGTATCTGGTGTCCAAACTGCTTCAGTCGTCGGCCGAGGCACCGCTTGTCTGCAGTTCATGCTCCGAGAGTTCTGCGGATGGAGCGAGGAACTCAGCAGGGTCGAATGCAGTCAGTTCTTCACCCTTTGAGACCTTCTCAGGCCAGTCCGGATTGGCGAGTGCGCTCGTCGCCAACGTTACCAGGTCGGCACCGGCATCGACCTTCTCGCGTGCCGCGTCAGGCGCTCCGAGCCCGCCGTTGTCGATGATGACTGTCTCATCTGCTGCGTAGGTAGCCGCGGCCTCGGCCAGCGTCGGTCCGTCGTCGCCAAACGCCGGCGTGGTCGCATCGGGTTCGGTGACGTGGATGTAGTCGGCACCGGCCGTCGACAGTTCCTCGAAGAACACCGCTGCGGCGTCCTCGCCTTCGGGCCACAGGTGGTCCTCGTCAAGGGCGGTCGACTGTGAGACACGAATGCCAACGACGAAATCGGCGGGTGTCGCCTCGTCGACCGCAGCGACAACCTCACGCGGATAGCGCACCCGGTTCGCAGGCACACCACCGTACTCGTCATCACGCTGATTGAACTCTCCCGAGAGGAACTCGTGAAGCAGATACCCGTTCGCACCGTGTATCTCGACACCGTCGAACCCCGCTTCGATGGCGTTCTGCGCTGAGGTAACGAACCCGTCACGGATGTCGGCTAGCTCGTCGACCGTGGCTGCTTTCGGCGTAGGGAAGTCACCGCTCCCGCCGTAGGCTTCGGCCTTTTGTCCGTCCGGTTGCACCGCCGATGGGGCGATGGTCTGTTCCCCGTCGATATGTGGATTCCCCTGGCTCTGTGCGCCGGCGTGCATCAACTGGGCGAAAATCGGGACACCGGCGTCGTGGACCGCCTCGGTAACCCGTTGCCAGGCCGCTGCCTGCGCGTCGGTCGCCAGACCTGGCTGGTTCAGATACCCCTGGCTGTATGCGTTGTCTGGATAGGTCCCCTCTGTAATAAGAAAAGAGAACCCACCGTCGGCGAACCGCTGATAGTACTGTGCCATCTCCGCCGTCGCACGGCCGTCGTCGGTGGCGCTCACCCGTGTCATCGGCGCGAGGCCAACTCGGTTGTCTAACGACAACTCGTTGAGTGTAGTTCCGTCGAACAGTGTCACACCACCCGGTAAGCGGATAAGACAATTAACGGCTGGTTCAGCATACGCCGAATCAGTCGCCTGTGAGTAAAAAGATAATACATTTGCCATTTCGAAGCACGCTTCGAACGTGTTCACTCCGGCGTGACTGGGGAGCCTCCAAACGCACGGAGACTCGGGAGCCAGCCGCTCACTTGCTACGTCTATCGTTCGGTTATGACGCCCATATACGCGTACTGTCTGCTATAGAGAGCAATTATAATCATTCATTTTTCATGCCTTGCTGGCAAAGGGTATGGTTCAAAGTGGTGGCGGGTACGACCATGTATCGCGGCGGTCGGTTCTGAAAACATCGGGGGCTGCACTCACGGTGGGGACCGTGGGGCTAGCCGGATGTAGCAGTAGCAGCGGTGCCAGTGTCCGGCCGGTCGACGAAGACAGCCTCACCATCTGGCATGCCATGGGTGGTACCAACGGTGAGACGCTGCAGGGGCTGGTCGACCAGTTCCAGTCCGAGACGGACATCGACGCGAACCTGGTCTTTCAGGACTCCTACGAGGGGGTACTGACGAACACACTGAGCGCACTTGACTCCGGCGAGGTCCCCGATGTCTTCCAGATCGACAGTCTGTTCGCACAGCAGGTCCTCGACACGGACGCGGTCGAGCCCGTCGAGAACTTGCTCTCCGACGACTACCCGGTCGATGACTTCCTGTCGAACGTGACCTCGTTTTTCACCATCGATGGGACGCTTACGTCGATGCCGTTCAACAACTCCAACGCCATCCTCTATTACAACCGGTCGGCGTTCGAGGAAGCCGGACTCGACCCGGACAGTCCGCCGACCACGCTTGAGGAAGTCCGAAGTTACTCGCAGACGCTCGTCGACGAAGGCGTCACCGACGCCGGCCTCACATGGCCGAACCATGTCTGGTTCGTCGAGCACTTTTATTCCGTCGACGGCCAGACGCTACTCGACGCCGAGAACGGCCACGCCGGTCAGCCGACGACGATGCAAACGGACAACGCCACGGCCAGGTCACTGTACGAATGGTGGCACGAGATGGCAGACAACGGCCTGTTCAGCAACCCCGGGATAGAGGCTTGGGGGGAAGCAACGTCCACGTTCCTCACCGGACAAGCCGCCATGTTGATGACCTCGACGGCATCGGTCACTGGTATCCGCTCCGGCGCGGAGGAGAACGGGTTCGAGGTCGACAACGCGTTCTATCCGACGATTGACGGCGACCGGACCGGGCCAGTTATCGGCGGGGCTTCGTGGTTCGTCCCCTCCGGACTGCCACAGGACCGCCAGGACGACATCGGCAGCTTCCTCGAATTCATGGGTCGACCGGAGTCACAGATCACCTGGCACAAGGGGACTGGTTACTACCCGATCCGACAGACCGCTGTCGAGCAACTCGAAAACGACGGCTGGTTTGCGGAGAACCCGATGTACCGAACCGCGTTTGACCAGTTGACACAGGCCGAGAACACGCCGGCGACAAAACGGATGCTCATCGGCCCGGCTCGGCAGGTCCAGACAACAATTCAGGATATGTCGGTCGAGCTGTTCAGCGGCGAGGTCGGCGTCGACGAGGGGCTCTCCGAGCTGAAATCGGCCGTCGAAGACGAACTAGACCGATACTACAGCTAATGTCCACCCACGAAGTATTCACAGACCGCCTGCAGGCCGGTGTGTTGCTGTTACCGACGATGGTCGTGTCGCTGTTGTTCCTCTATTACCCGACGGTCCGTGCGATAGGGCTGAGCTTTTACCAGGCCTCACTCGCCCGGGGTGACGTGTTCGTCGGACTGGAGAACTACAGGCGGTTAGCCGGCTCCACAGAGTACCTCCGGAGCGTCCTGCTATCGGTCCTGTTCGCTACGTGCGTCGTCGTCGGCGTGATGGCCGTTGCCCTGTGTGTCTCCTTTCTCATCCACGAGATCGAAGTCGGGAAGGGGCTGTATCTGGTGGCGGTTATCTGGCCGTACGCGCTGCCGCCGGCAGTCGCCGGGTTGGTGTTCCTGTTCATCGCACACCCGAACATCGGTATCTTCACGAGCTACATCGAGGCTCTCGGCATCGATGTCAACTGGTTCAGCAACGGTCCACAGGCGTTCGTCGTCGTGTTGATCGCAGCGGTGTGGAAGCAGATCGGATACAACGTTATCTTCATGACAGCCGCGCTCGGCAACGTCCCCGAGTCGCTGACTGAGACCGCTGAACTCGACGGCGTCTCCCGAACGCAGCGACTGCTTCGCGTGTACGTCCCGATCATCTCGCCGACACTCGTGTTCCTGGTCATCATGAACACGATTTACGGCTTCTTCGGCACGTTCGCCATGGTCGATCTCATGACCAAGGGCGGTCCCGCCGGTGCGACGAACATCCTCATCTACGACCTCTATCGGACCGCCTTCCAGTTCTACGAGTTCGGATTCGCCTCGGCGAAGTCCGTTGTACTGTTCGTCGCTGTCGGGCTGTTGATGTACGGCCAGTTCCGGCTGAGCGACAGGTACGCCTACTACGGAGGCTAACATGCTCGGGTCACTCCTCACCGCGTTGACTGCTGCCGCTGAGCGCTCCCGAGCTGCGGGACGAACCACCAGCGACCGCATCCGGCGATTTGAGACGGAGCAGCTCACGCTGCACGTACTCACAGCGACCGTCGTGTTCCTGATCGTACTGCCAGTGTTGATCGCGGCGCTTGTCTCAACGAAGCGGGCCGGGATCGTCACCTCGATCGCCGATCTGGCACCTGGCGGCCACGCGCTGTCGAACTACCGTCGTGCCCTCATTGGCCTCGAATTCTGGCGGTACATGCTGAACTCATTTGTGATGTCTGTCGCCGTCGTCGTCGGAAAGCTGATCGTGTCGCTGCTGGCCGCGCTGGTGATCGTCTACTACAGGTTCCCGTACAAGAACGCCGTGTTCCTGTTTATTCTCTTTACGCTCTTGCTCCCGGTCCCGGTCAGGTTTGTGCCACTGTATCGCTTGACGACGGAGCTTGGCATGGGTAACACGATCTTCGCTATCACGGTCCCATACTTGGCCAGCGCGACGACCGTCTTTATACTGCGCCAGCATTTCCTGTCGATTCCGGCCTCGCTCGTCGAGACGGCAAAGGTCGACGGTGTCGGGCCGCTGCGGTTTCTGTGGTCGGTCCTGGTCCCGATGTCCCGTGCCGTCCTCGTGGGCGTCTCGGTGATCATGTTCGTCTACACATGGAACCAGTATCTCTGGCCGCTGGTGATCATCAACGCCGAGAGCCTGCAGGTCGCACAGGTCGGGCTGAGCCTGCTTCGCGGACAGGCCAGCACCGGCGAAGTGGCCTGGTCGATGGTGATGACCGGGTCGATACTGACCCTGTTGCCGCCGCTGGCACTGCTAGTGCTGTTCCGACGACAGCTGCTGGAGACGTTTACGATCCAACAAAAGTGAGAGGATACCAATGACTGACGTAACCTTACAGAACGTACGGAAGGAATTCGATGGTGTCGTCGCCGTCAAAAACATCGACCTCCAGATACCGGACGGGGCGTTCGTGACTGTCGTCGGGCCCAGTGGGTGTGGCAAAAGCACCACGCTTCGGCTGATCGCCGGGCTAGAGCGGGCCACTGACGGCACGATCCAGATGGGCAACCAGGACGTCACCGGCGTCGAACCGAAAGACCGGGACGTCGCGATGGTGTTCCAGAACTACGCGCTGTACCCGCACATGACCGCGCGCCGGAACATCACGTTCGGCATGAAGTCGGCCGGCGACTTCAGTGACGAGGAAATCGACCGCCAAGTGAGAGAAGCCACAGCGGTGCTCGACATCGACGACCTGCTCGACCGAAAGCCAGGCGAGCTATCGGGTGGCGAACGACAGCGAGTCGCACTTGGCCGCGCACTAGTCCGTGACCCGGAGGTGTTCCTCATGGACGAGCCGCTGTCGAACCTCGATGCCAAACTCCGGATCAAGATGCGGGCTGAACTGGCGAAACTCCACGGCGAATTCGAGACCACGACAATCTACGTGACCCACGACCAGACAGAGGCGCTGACGCTCGGTGACCGGGTGGTAGTGATGAACGACGGCCGCATCCAGCAAGTCGACAGCCCACAGCGGCTGTACGACTACCCCGAGACTCGGTTCGTCGCGGAGTTCATCGGCGACCCCGCGATGAACATGCTCGCCGTGGATATCTCCAGTGATGGCACTGAATACGAGGCCGTCGGGCCGACGTTTCGCATCCCGTTACCCGAGGGCGACGGCTTGGAAACAGTCGCCGGAGGACAGGCGCTGCTAGGCGTTCGTCCGGAGAGCCTTTCGGTAGCTGATTCGGCCGACCGAAGCTCGTTCGCCGCTGAAGTAACCGTCACCGAACCGCTCGGCGATAGCCTCCTGCTGGAGTGTCGGACCGGCGATCAGGAGTTCAAACTACACGCCGAACCCCGAACGGCCGTCGAGCCGGGCGACCGAGTTGCGTTGACAGTTGAGACCGAGCGGCTCCACCTGTTCGACCCACAGACGGGCGAGGCCATCTATCACGCAGCGGCGGCGCAACCACCCGAAGAAACTAGCCCCATCGATAGCACTCTTTAGGTTTTCCGACCGATTCTCGATCCTCCGATAGAAGGGACGGGCACCGACATTTTCGGTTCGATCCGGTGCTGTGGGCTTCTCGAACGCGCCGACCGGCGCGACCACGGGGATAGTGGCAGAGCGCTGTCTCAGAGCCGCTGCTAGCGAGAGCGCTGTGCAAGCCCAGTTCCGTCCGATTCGCTTGCTACATGTAGTCTCAATACAACAAAGCTGGGGATTCAACCGGCATTTATGCTATATATTGATATATACATCCACTCTGCAGCCGTTTCTACTGCCGTATAACCCAAATAAACTCAAGAAAACGCAATGGTATATACTGATATGTGCAATCAATAGTTATATATAGATTGTGTAGGTAATAGGCCACGGAATGGTTCGAATACCAGACATATGCCGTCGAACCGTGCTAAAGAGTACGTCTGCTGCCGCACTGGGCTCCATTGTAGGCACTGCGGCTGGCAGGGAAAACGATCACAGCAGTACCGAACCGCCCATCGCTTCTCCACCGATCCTCGCTGCACACCGTGGCTACCGCGGTCTGTATCCGCAAAACACCATCGCCGCAGTTCAGCAGGCGGCGTACGGCGGTCCCAGCAGTCACGAGTACAATACCGATATGATGGAATGTGATCTCGTGCCTGCAGGCGGGAAGCCCTGGAAGGGTGAGGACTTCGAAATCGTCGTTTTCCACGACGATAAGCTAGACGACCTGACAGACGAATCAGGGTACGTCTGGGAGAACGACGTGCAGACGGTTCTGAACGCTGAAATCCGTGACAGCGGACAGACAATCCCTCGACTAGACGAGTTCGTCGAAGCGACTCCGGACAGTATCCCACTCGACATCGAGTGGAAGGCCGCTGGTGTCTCTCCCGACGACGACGCGTCGGAATCCGATGTCGAGACCTGGGATCCGTTCACGGAACAGGCACTCGAAGTCCTCTCGCATCACGAAAACGATGTTATCATCCAGTCGTTCCAGAAGGCTGCGCTGGAGTCCGTCCGAAACGCGGACGCCAGTATTCCGATCGCGTACCTGTTCTGGGATTCAATCGAGGACGGTCTTTCTATCGTCCGTGACCTGGACGCGGAGTACATCCAGCCGCCGTACAATATGATCATGAACACGCCCTTCTTCAACGAGGACTACTACCTCGAAGACCCGGATTTCGCCGAGATCGATCTGGTCGAGACCGCACACGAGGAAGGTCGGAAGGTAATCCCGTACACGATAACGACCTGGCATCAGGCGGAGAAACTGGTCGAGGCCGGTGTCGACGGAATCATCGCTGACTACCCCGGAGTGCTCGACTGAGCTCTGGGTATCGAGACCCCTGGAAACAGTTACTCCCCTGTTTCCGGACCTACTGTCCGTTTTCTACGATAGCTGCCAGTTCTGAAAGGTCGGTCACGACGTGGTCCGCGCTCACGTCACTCTCCTCTAAGTCCGCCGTACTGGTAACGCCAGTTAGCGGCAGTACCGTCTCCATCCCGGCCTGGTTCCCCATTCTGATGTCTGTCCCGAGGCGATCACCGATCATGAGACAGCGCTCCGGCTCGCCACCGAGCCGTTCCAGCGCCATCTGAAGGATTACGTTGGACGGCTTGCCGATCAACTGATCCAATTCCTGCCCGGTAACTCCTTCTATTGCCCCGATCATCCCTGCTGCATCGGGTATCTCACCACCATCTACCGGACACGTTCGATCCGGGTTGGTCGCAACGAAAAGCGCGTCGTTCTCGGTAAGTGCGATTAGCGCATCTTGTAGCGCCTGGTAATCGAAACCAAAATCAAGTGATGCGATCACAGTGCCCGCTCGTTCGGGGTCGGACGTCGTTTTCAATCCGGCGGCACGCAACTCCGCGACCAGAGCGTCTTCGCCGATGACGTAGATTTCGCGCTCCGGGTGCTGCGCGGATAGATAGTCCGCTGATGCAGTGGCGGACGTGATTATGTCCTCACTGCTGCAATCGATGCCCAGCGCGTTCAGTTTCTCGCAATACTTCTCCCGCCGGTCGATCGGCTTGTTCGTGACGAACAGCGTCGAAAGCCCCGCCTTACGTACTGTCCGTACCCCCTCTGCAGCGTTTTCGACTAACGAATCCCCGCGATATATCGTCCCGTCGAGGTCGATGATGGCACTGGTGTACGTCATCTAGAGTTCCTCCATCTCGAACGGTGACGCTTCGGCAGAAGCCGCTGCCGACGTGATCACAGGCGCTTCCTCTGCCGCAGGGGCCGCGGCGACCCTCGAAACACGCTGATAGCTCTGACTGTTCATATCAATTGGATGCTGATAACCACGCCACCGATCCCGATGAGCGACAGGTAGAGTGACTTTCGCACCACCGGCGCTAGCAGTGAGCGGTTGATACTTGTTGCAAACCCGATTTTCACGAGTATACTTGAGAGTGTCCCGGCCAGCACGCCTTGCGCCGCTACTGCCGGCGATATCTGACCGGTCGACGTCAGCGTCACTGCGGTCGTTGTCGTCGTGCCGCTCGATACGATGCCGCTGAGGAAGCTCGTAATCAGGAACCCGGCTGTTCCGAAGATGCGCTGTGCTCCGGCGGTCAGAATCAAGACAGCGAGGAAGAGCAAGCCGAATTTCAGCGCATTTGCACTGCTAAACGGCGAGTCGAAATCCAGTTCCAGATCTCCCTCCCAGTCGCTATCGTAATATGCGAGTCCGACGCCACTAATCGCGATCAGGCCGAGCGGGAGTCCAACACTGACAGCCGACTCGGGGACGAATGCAACGATGATCGCTAAATTACGGACCGCCATCGCCGCATCAGCGATCAGTATCGTTCCGACTGCGAGCTCTGTGATCCCCGCATTGTTCTTTGCCCTGCCCGCGATTTCGCCGATCACGGCAGTGGAGTTCACCAGCCCGCCGAAGAAGCCAGTTACAGCGATCCCCTTGCTGCCGTATCGCTGCATCACGATATAGTTGACAAACCCGATCCCACTGACTGCGATCACGAGCATCCAGACCAGTTTCGGATCGATCGCATCCCATGGCCCATACGTCCCGCCGGGCAGGAGCGGATACACGACAAACGAGATGATCGCAAACTCACCTGCGCTGCGTACTTCTTCTCGCGATAGCTGGTTCGCAAACTCGTGTAGCTCCCGCCGAAGGACTAGCAGGAACGACGACGTTATGCCAATAATGACGCCGATCAGAACGTGATTGGCTCCGACCAGTATCCCGACCGCGTACGCGACAAGTAACGAGGTCGAGGTTGTCAGAGACAGGCCGAACTCCAACTCACTATCGTCGCTGGTCCACTGTGCGACTATTCCCCGGATCCCGAGCAACCCCCCTTGCACGAGTACCAATGCCCCTCCCAAGGCAAGTAGTATCCTCTCGTCGAGTGACATTGCGGCAGCGCCGACCAGACTCGTCAGCGTAAACGTTCGGATTCCCGCAGACTTGTTGGCCCACTCTCGTTCGAGCCCGAGCAGCATACCCAGTGCACCTGCAATAAATAGGTGGAGTATCTCAGTATCGACAGTTATCCCCTCTATACCTCCGAAAGCAGCCGTATTCGCGATTGCACTCATTACAGTCATCTTATCTTACAAACGGTGGTTCCGTCATTTTTATATAGTCTATATACTACTATATTCTATATGGAGACAAATATACTGATGGGTAATAGGTGTTGGCCTTGAGGATCGCTTGAATATTGCCGTGGCCCCTGCGGAACTCGAAGGTCGCCCTCGATTACTGCTTAGTGTCCAGTATCCTTCATATGTCTGAATCTAATACTTATTCTAGTTTTTATATGAAGAGCGCGTAAAACTCGGTATGAGGGGTTTGTTGTTTTGTCAAATTTAAACATAAATACTTTTTAACCCAGGTTTCGCACATGTCTGCGTCGACAATGAAACAGAACCCAGTTGACCGACGATCTGTGTTGAAAATTGGCGCTACTGCGCTTGCAGCGGGCGTTGCAGGCTGTTCTCAGGAGAGTAGCCAGAACACTGAAGCGTCTGGTGGTGACAGCACTGATAGCAGTGACGGTTCCAGTAGTGGCGACGGTAGTTCCGGACAGAGTACCAACTATCCCGAGTTCGATCCGGCGAACCCGGAGTTCCCGCAGCTGATGCAGACGCTCATCGAGGCAGGGTTCGAGACGGGGTCCCTGCAGGACCTGAAGAACATGAAGGAGCGCGAGAAGCCCCGCTACGGTAACCCCGTCCAGAGTACTCCCGATAATCAAGACGACCTGATTGACCCGGACCGCATCGCGTTTGCGATGACGCCGACGGAGGACCCGGCAGTCTACCGGGATACGATGCAACCGCTGATGGACAACATCGCCGAAGAGACGGGGAAATCGGTCAAGTACTTCCCCCTCAACTCGTACGCGTCCCAGATTGAGGCGATGCGATCCGAGCGCCTCCACGTCGCCGGGTTCTCCACTGGGCCAACGCCGTTCGCTGTGAATCTGGCCGGCGCTGTCCCGTTCTCGCTCCAGATTTCGAAGGAGGGTGACTTCGGTTATCGGCTGTGGCTCGCCACACAGGCGGATAACGATGAGATCTCGTCGCTGGAGGACCTCAAAGGCAAGCGTGTCGCACACGCTGAGCCGTCGTCCAACTCCGGGAACCTCGCTCCGCGTGCGCTGTTCTCGAACCAGGGCGTTACTCCGGGAGACGACTACGAAGTGAGCTACTCTGGCGGGCACGAACAGAGCATCCTCGGAGTGGCAAACGATGACTACGACGCTGCCCCCGTTTGTAGCACCTGTGTCACGCGTGTTGCGGAGGCGGACAACATTGACCCGACGAATCTCAAAGTCGTGTGGGCCAGCAACCCGTTCCCCACAACGAGCTTCTGTTACCGCTACAACCTGAAACCAGAAATTCAGGAAGGTATCAGGGCGGCATTCCTCGATTACGACTACTCGGACACCAAGATCGCGGAGGTCTTCGGTGGTCGCGGAAAATGGACGGAGATTGATTACGCCACTGTCTACGATATCATCCTCCAGATTCAGGAGAACAACGACATCAAGTACAACACCGAGAACATCGAAGGCTAAGAAGAGAACCGAATAATGCTCACTGTAGATAATCTGGAAAAAACGTACGACTCCGGTGATAAAGCACTCAAAGGTGTCTCATTCGAAGTCAGTGGTAACGAGATCGTTGCGATCATCGGGCCAAGCGGGGCCGGAAAAAGCACGCTCGTTCGTAGTATCAACAGGCTGACCGAGCCAACTGGCGGGCGTGTCTCGCTCGATGATACAGAGGTGACCGGCCTGGACAAATCAGCCCTTCGCGATGTCCGTCGCGATATGGGCATGATATTTCAGGAGTTTAATCTCGTCGAGCGCCTCACGGTGATGGAGAACATACTCTCCGGCCGCCTTGGCTATCTCAGTACGTGGAACGCGTTCCGTCGGAACTTCCCACCAGAGGATATCAAGCGCGCACGGGAAATCCTCAGTCGGGTGAACCTAGAGGGCGTCGAGAACAACCGTGCAGATGAACTCTCCGGTGGCCAGCGACAGCGCGTCGGTATCGCCCGTGCCGTCATTCAGCGGCCGAAAATTCTGCTCGCTGACGAACCGACGAGTGCGCTGGACCCCGATACCTCCCGGGAGGTTATGAGCCTCTTGACGGACATCGCTCACGAAGACGATATCCCGATCATCATCAACATCCACGAAGTCGATCTGGCGGTCGACTACGCGGACCGGATCATCGGACTCAGTGACGGTGAGATCGTCTTTAACGGCCCACCTGACGATCTGGATCAGGCAGCCAGAGACGAAATCTACCGCGGTGGTGAATCCATTGCGGACCGCGAAGAGCCGAGTGCTGGTAGCAGCACCGGATCTGACGACGTCATTGCTGAACGAGGTGACTAATCAATATGGCTGCTGAATCTGGATCGGCCGTTGAAGGATCTTGGGAGCGGCCCACAGTCTTCTACAACAAGAAAGTCAAGTATCTCATCTACGGGCTTATCTTGTTGTTCTTCGCGTATAGCTTCTGGAACCTTCGGATTTCTCCCAGCCGGTTCGTGCGAGGGATCGGAGCTGGTGTCGAACTCGTCACCAGTATGCTCCCGCCAGCGTACACTCCGTCGCAGCGGGAACTCCTCATACAGGGGATCGTCGAGAGTATCGTGATGACGATTGTCGCCACGACAATGGGTATTATCGTCAGCGTGCCGGTCGCTGTCATGGCTTCCAATAACCTCTCGCCGAAGCCAGTCTACTACGTCGGTCGCAGCATCGTTGCAGTCACGCGCTCACTCCACGAGCTCATCGTTGCGATCATTATGGTCAAAGCGGTCGGATTCGGTCCGCTCGCTGGTGTCCTTGCCCTCGCGTTCAAAACGATCGGATTCTTCGCGAAACTTCTCGCAGAAGAGATCGAAGACATCGATCGTGGGCAGATGGAGGCGATCACTGCTGCCGGCGGGACACCCGTTCAGACGTATCTCTACGGCGTTCTCCCGCAGGTAATGCCCCGGATCGTCGGCCTGTCGATTTACCGCCTGGACATCAACCTCCGACACAGCACTGTCGTCGGAATCGTCGGAGCGGGCGGTATCGGTATCACGCTGCTGAACTCCTTCGATAAGTACGATTACCAGTTTAGCATGGCAATTATCGCTGTCATCGTCGCCATCGTCATGGTTGGTGAAGGTGTCAGCGCTCTCGCTCGGAGGCGGATCCAATAATGTCAAACAGCACTGACTCATGGAGCCGGTTCGATCGCCGTGAGCGCTTACTCCGGTTCTTCGGGCTGCTAGCTGGACTCGTCATCCTCGTCGCAGCCTGGCGCGCCATGGAAGTGAATTACGGCTACGCCGTGACTGCCCCGCGTGAGCTGGCCGACCTCTTCGGCCGGATGTATCCCCCAATGTGGGGTACTCCCGGACTATTGTCGGGCCGCTGCTCGAGACGATCAATATCTCGATTCTGGGAACGGCACTGGCCATCGTGATGGCGATCCCGGTTGCGTTCCTCGGAGCCAGCAACACGTCGCCCAACAAGCCGGCGTACCTGCTGGGGAAGTTCATCATCTCGTTTACCCGTTCGGTCAACGTCATCATCTGGGCACTGATCTTCGTGGTTATCTTCGGCCCTGGGGCCCTCGCTGGCGTGCTGGCGATCTCGATCAGATCGATCGGGTTCACTGCAAAGCTAATCGCGGAAGCCATCGAGGAGATCGACCGCGGGTCTGTCGAAGCGATCACTGCAGCCGGAGCATCGCCGATTGATGTGCTCATCTACAGTATCGTTCCACAGATCAAGCCGGCGTTCATCAGTGTCGCGACGCTTCGATGGGATATCAACGTCAGAGCGTCGACGATCATCGGGTTCGTCGGCGCAGGCGGGATCGGCGTCCCGCTCCAGACTGAGATCAATTACTTCAACTGGGAAGCAGTCCTGACGATCCTCATCTCGATTCTGGGCCTTGTGCTCATCAGTGAAGCCATCTCGGCCTATCTGCGCAAGAAAGTAATGTAGGCGAGCAGTCCGCTCGTATCGCCTATTATTATCCGCCCAGACAAATACATAATATTGTAAAGCATCTATCAAAAAACTTATATGTTTGGGCTGTATATTGATAGTGGGGCCAACGCCAGTGTCTGCCAACCTGGTTTCCCCACTCTCCGTTTTGCGAGTGCCTCTATCGACGGATACAGCGTCGCGAGACAAGTCATTCCGCAAGAAGGTAGGATATCGGGGCCGTCGGTGCGGCCCGGATACCGGAGTGGATCTCCTGCCTAACCGTGATGCTCGCCCCAATGGGTATACGTGAGCTTACGATGTCTTACACCAGAGCCACGCTGATATACCCGAACCAGTCTGTGGCCGCCCCGCTGCTGGAGAGACGTGGTAGTGACGGCAGACGAACTCCCGGATACGTATCACGAGGACTGCTATCCCCTCACTCAGGTCAGCAACGGAATGGTGGGCAGCCGGGGGGGGGGGAGTGGCGTGCAACGCACCATTCGAAGTCGTCATCCACGACGACAGGTTCTGGACTCGGGCCAATCGATGATCTGAATCGGATTCAAGGGGGAAATGGAGCGAGGACCAGAACCCACCTACCGGTACACAGTTGGTAACAAAAACAGTTGTGATATCGGCTTGCAGTCTATCGGTTCTGTGATTGTTGCGCGGCCACGAACGCTCTCTCGGAAGGCAAATTATTCAGCCGACTGTCAGCGAGCCCGTCGCAATTACGACACTGAGGTAGTCTCATTCAGAAACCGATTCATAATGGGAGAGTCAAACAGTAGTTCTCAACCTCGGGCGCCAGTGAGATGATCTGTTCTCGGCGCTCTAATTCACGGCGACGTGTCTCGATTCGCTCTTCGAGCTGTGCAAGTCGCTCCTGTTGGCCACGGATCGCGATGTCCATATCCGAGCCGGCGTCGGATTTGCGCTCGTACTCCTCGATGAAGGCCTCGATCCGTTCTCGTTCCGCCTGTGCATACTCCTCGAGATTTTCCAACTCCTGGGCAGTCTCCTTGTGACGTTTCTCCTGAAGATGGTTCTTGATCTCGTTGACACGCACGCTCACGTACCGGTCAGCGGCCGCCCGTAAGTCGGATTGAGCGTCGAGAACCGTTCGCAAGTCGTCGACGTCGGGCTTTGCTGCTACCGAGTCGCCTTCGACGACACGTTCACCAAGCGCCTGCTGAGCGTCCCCTTGCGTCGCATCCACGAAGACGGGGATGGTCTCCTCACGAATCACATCGCCAGTGCCGTCCTCGAACGCCACGCGATAGTTGTAGGTAATCCCCGGCGTGTCGACGAACGGAAGCAGTTTGAGTCCGACCGTACCGCGCTCGTCCTCCAACACGCGTGCCATGAGCCGTTGCAGGACGTCCGTGTCCGGAGCGAGGTAGGTGATGTCCTCGTGATCCATCGCGAAGTCGCGGTCGAACGTGAACGGGCCGAACGTCGCATCTTGGCCGGGCGAATTGATCCCATCAGGCAACTCGGCTTGATAGAGGTTGGTACCGCGTTTCTCGAATTCGCCTCCGAAGGCTTCGACTGCTCGCTCGAAGAACTCGCGGATGTCTCCCTCGCTTCCGTAGACGTCCGCTGACTCGTCGACGACCTCCTGAATCTGCCGGCGACTCTCCGCGTCGAACGTGCTCGTATCGACGAGACTCCGCTCGTACCACTCCTCGAGCGTCCGCTGGCGCTCCTCGATCAGCTGCTCGAGTTCCGCTTTGGTCGCACTCGGCGGGTCGTCGTTCTCGATGGACTCCATGATGAGCGCATCCACGTCGATGTCGTCGAGGATGCCAAGCACGTCCGCTGTGTTTCCGAGCTGGGAGCGGATCTCCTCGACCTTGGTCTGGAGCATTTCGAAGATTTCGCTCTCGCGGGTGTCGTCGAAGAGGAAGTTCCAGACCTTGACCTCCTCTTCCTGTCCGTAGCGATGGATGCGTCCGATCCGCTGTTCGAGGCGGTTCGGGTTCCACGGAAGCTCGTAGTTAGCCATGATGTGACAGCTGTGCTGGAGATCGATCCCCTCACTCGCTGCATCGGTCGCGAACAGGAGTCGTGACTGCCCGTGATTGAACTCGTCTTCGATCCGGGTCCGTTCGTCCTTGTCAACGTCGCCGTGAATCACCAGAATCTCGTCGGCCCACGGCTCGTCCTGCACGAATTCGAGAAGGTAGTCCAGCGTATCGCGGTACTCCGTGAACAACAGGAGTTTCTCGTCCGGCTGTTCCTCGAGGAGTTGGGAGATGAACCGTCTGACTTTCTGGGCCTTGGAGTCGACCGGTAGATCCTCCGCCAGCGACACGAGGTCGCGGAGCGTATCGATCTCCTCTTGGAGTTGTTCGTCGGTACTGGTGACGGTCAGACCGGCGATCTCGTCTTCCGCGTGTTGCTTGTCGTCCTCGTCTAGATCCTCGCCGTCGAGATAGGCTCGTGCTTCCTCGGAAAGCCCGTCCGTTTCTGCCTCTTCGTCGAGAAGGTCGTCGAGTCGTCGTCGGAGCGTCGCGTGAATCGCGCCGACGCTGCTCACCAGTCGTTTCTGCATGAGCGCCATCGCGAACCCGACTGCGGGTTCGTTCAGCTTCTCCGAGCGGTTGTAGACGTTTTTCACGTAGTCGGTGACAGCCCGGTAGAACTGTCGTTCGTCGTGGGTCATCGAGACCGATACCGAGTTGACCTCGCGGTCCGGGAAGACGCGTTCACCGTCCTCGTCGTAGATGTCGGTCTTCCCGCGACGGATCATGACGCGGTCGACTGTTTCCTGTGAGAGTTCCTGGTTTTCGGCGACGAGGAACGGATCGATGTACTCCACGAGCGAGCGGAACGCCTCGCCCTTCCCGTCGTGTGGCGTCGCGCTGAGAAGCAGCAACGAGTCGGAGTTCCCCGTGACAGCGTCAATCATCCGTGCCGTCTTGCTCGGTGAGTCCCCCCGCTTTGCAGCCTTGTGGGCCTCGTCGACCACGACGACGTCCCAGAACGCGTCCCGGAGTGCAGGCCGGAACTCGTCCTGCCGCAGGAACGCCATGCTGGTGACGAGCCGTTGCTGGTCTTGGGCCCAGATGTTAGCCTCCTCGCCGAGCCGTCGGCGCTCACCTTCCACCCACGCGCGGTCTGCCACGGTCAGGTCGATGTCGAAGAAGCGGTCCATATCCCGGATCCATTTCTTCTGGAGGTGGGCGGGAACGACGAACAGGACGCGGTCAGCGCGATTCCGTGCAGCGAGTTCCTTGAGGACGAGGCCCGCCTCTATCGTTTTCCCGAGCCCGACGTCGTCACCGATAAGCGCCCGCTGCCGGAGCTTCTGCATCACCCAGTTTACGGCGTCAAGCTGATACGGTTCGAGCCGAACGAGCGAGTTCGAGATGCTCAGGAGCTGTCCCTGTTCGTGAGCGAGTTTGAGCTTCGTCGCCTGCGTCCGGAGGTCGAACCACTGCGCCGCGACCGCATCGTGATCCGGATGAAGGTCGTCGATTCGCTGGTTGGCCAGTTCCTCGATTCCGGACTGCTGTGGCTGAATCTCTACATCGTCGAGACAGACAGTCTTGACGCCTTTCCCGTCGATGTATGCTCTCAAATATTCGATCTCGCCGACTGTCTGTGTTTTGATGATTTCAGCCGGCGCTCCGTTGAGAAGGACTCGTTGCCCGGACGAGAATGAAGAATCCGTCATCGAGTGCTACGTGTTCCAAAACGGCATAGACTCTTGAACCTTGTCAGCCACCTCCTCTGACGGAGATCGGTTCCCCACCGCCTCAGAGTACGTTGTCCGCCACCACTTCCGGGACGATGTCTTGCTCGGCGAGCGGCGTGATGTTGATCGCGACGCCGTGTTTGTGGGTGGGCTGGTAGCCTGCGGTCACGACTTCTGAGAGCGCCCGTTCCTCCCAATCGCCGGAGATATCGGTCGCAACCTCGTCGCAGTTTGCAGCGATTTCGTCGGCCAGTTGCCGATACTCGTCAACGTCGGCCGCGAGTTCTGCGAGCAGTCGCTGCCGCTCGGCGACGCCGGTGTCTCCGATCTGTGACTGCTCGGCATCCTCGAACTGTTCGAAGTAGTACGTCATGAACAGGATCCCGTTGCTCGCGTAGTGGGAGGAGCCGACGAGATCGTCGTAGTACTCGAAGAGGTCGTAGAGATGTGCTTCGACGGGTTCTGAGCCGTCTTCGGCGTATGCCTCGAAGGCGGTCTGCAGGTCGTCGAGCGCATCGACCCACTCGTCTTTGTTCTCCTGTACCGTCTCGTAGAACGAGGGACTGAACAGGTCTGCCATATCTACGTCCTTCAGGTCGGCGAGGGTTTCGAGAGTGTCTAGCCGTGATGCTGTCCGCTCCCGGAACTCCGCCACGCGTTCGGCCGCCTCGGCCGCGCGTTCCTGATTCACGCTGGGCCAGTCACTCGGGGTGGCCTGCGAAAGGTCGCCAAGCCGTTCTTCGAACGCGCTGAGCTGTTCGAGGGCGCTCTCACACTGGTCGTACTCTTCGGCGGCGTCGGCTCGCTCAGTGGTCGAGAGCGATTCGTCGTTCCGACGGCTGTTTGCCGCCGCCTGGCGTTCGCGGAGGTGCGTCCGCCGCGGTTCGAGATACTGGTTCTGCAGTCGGTCGAAGATGCTCGCGTCCAACTGATGGTAATCGACGAGACAGCCGAAGCCCTCGCCCGTGGCGTCGGAAACGAGTCGCTCGGTCGAAAGCCGCCAGAGGATCGGCGTTCGGTCGAACTCCGCGACGTGGTACTCGAACAGGTCGTTTTCGAGCCACGCCCGAAGGTTCGGGTACGCTTCGTCGCTCGCGTTGCGGTTCCCGAGTACCGCGTCGGCTTCCGCGAGGCGGTCGGTCGCGTGCTCGCCCCAGACACGTTCGAACTCCGCCTCGATGTGGGTCAGAAGGTCGTCCGTGCCGTCGATTTCGGAAAGCGGGATAATGCCGTCATCGGTGTCGTTGATCGCTCGGAGCGTGAAGTGGAGAAGGAGGTCTTTGACCTGTTCCGGGAAGTCGCTAGACGGCTCTGAGATGGCCGCTGGAGCATACACTTCCTGTTCGCGTGGATCTTCGATAGTTCGGAGCGCGATCTCCTGAAGGATCGTCTCGCGCTGCCCGTCGGTGATGTCGAAGCAATCGAAGACGGCATCGTCGATGTCGTTCGCACAGGACTGGAGGGTTTGCTCGACTCGCGCCAAGTGTTTCGCGGCGGCAGTTCCGACCTGATTGAGCGAGTCTGCCGTGGACACAGTTTGTGTCGGGCTATCGAGCGAAAGTTCGTCCCGAAGCTCGCGGTGTGGATGATCGTACTGCGGTAGCGGGTCATCGACACCGAGTGCATCGAGCAGGACAGGCCCATCGTAATGCGGCGACACGAAGTCGTACTGCCGCTTCGAGATGAGGTGCCCGACGGCTTCCCGGGCGAGGGTTGCCAGTTCGTCGATCTCTTCGAGTTCTGTCCGCCACGGGACTTTCGAGACGAACCCGACTTCCCACATTCGCTCGGAGGTCTGTGCAAGCATCAGATACGTGAATAGATGGCTATTCGTGTACGAGAGGGCGTTCCAGATAGCCCGATCCGGAATCAGAACCGAGCCCTTGTGACCGAAGACGGACGAATCGTGGAGATACCCGAACCTCCGACCGCTTCGCTTTGCGACGGTGTACGTTAATGATTCGTTGAAGTAGGCGTCTGTATTGCGGGGGTAGGATTTGGGGTATCTATCGACTTCCGTCCCGTCTTCTCCCCAGAGGAGGGTGTTCTTTATTCGAGGCAAAAGCCACGCATCAGCGCCCCCCTTCGCAAACGGCACCCATTCAGCGCCCCTGTCTTCCCAGAACTTATGCACGAACCGGGAATCGTCTGCGGTTGCGGTACCCTGTTTGATGTCTCCAAGCGTCTCCCGGTCCTCTAAGCCCGCATTATCCGCGTCGAGAACGGTATCGGACTGATAGATGCTTCGCAGGCCTCGTGGCACCCAATAAGAAAGCGGCGTGCCGGGAACCATCGCAAACTCGGACAGGTCTCGGTGATAGAGTCGCTTGACACCGGTTTCAGAACCCTCGAAAGACGCGCGGATGAATTCCCCTTCCTTCTCACCCTTTGCAACATCCGGGAGGCGGATGAACGTCCCTGTCTGCCCGCTGTCTGCCTCGGAGCGAACAACTGTCCCGACAGTGCCGACGGTCGCGTTGTCGAGGATGTCGTACCCGAACTCTGAGAAGAAGTCGAACGCACCTCTCCCACCGACGAAATCCTCCCGGAAGGTCTGGAAGGACTTGTTGAACATGAACGACCACGGAACGAGCATCCCCGTGCGTCCGTCGGCTTTGGCCAGCCGATCACACGCCTCGAAGAAGTTGATGTAGTACTCCGTCGTATATTTGTAATTCTCGTTCTCTTCGACGTATTCCTGCACGGTGTCCGGCATTCGTCCCCCCGAACCATACGGCGGGTTCATAAGCGCCACGTCGTACGATTGGCTTAACACTACCAGCAGATTCAGGAAACTCTTGAGGTTCTGTTCGCCGAACGAATCTGACGAGCGCTCACCAACGGCTTCTCGAAGTGCCTTCAAGAAGGAGTTCAGCGACTGGTGTGTTCCGTCGCCCCAGTCCGAGAGGTCCGTCTGACCGCTCTCGAACACGTCTTCGAGCGTCCCGCTCACGTCCAGCAGGCTCCCGAGGGCTTCCGTGTGCTGGAACGTGTCGATGATCTCTCCCAGCGCAGCACGCAGGTCCGTTCCCTCGCCGGTAATGTCGTCCAGCACTTCTGCGCCTTCCTCGACGTCCGCCACGCGGGCGTCCGCACAGACGATGTCGACGCTGGGCATCTCGAACTGGCCGTCTTCCGCTTCGGTACGTGTTCTGGCCTTCAGATACAGATTGAACGCCGAGAGCTGACACGAGCGCAGGTCGATGTCGACGCCGTAGAGGTTGTGCTCCAGCACCTTCGCCGGAATCTCGGCGCGGTCGAGATCGGTTTCGGCCCACCAGATGCGCTCCAGTACGTCGAACGCATAGAGGAGGAAATGGCCGCTCCCACAGGCCGGGTCGATGACCCGCAGTTCCGACGGATGATCGAACTCCGGTGCATCGCCGGCCTCCTCGTCAGGGATAAGGTACGTACAGAGTTCGGGAACGGACGGGCTGTCCTCCGGCGTGACCAAGCGCTCTTTTCGCTCTTCGGGCTGAGTGCGTCCGGCTGCGGAACGGCGTCTTCCTGTCCCGTGGCTTCGAGATAGAGCTTCCCGAGCGAGTTGTCGGTGAGCATCCGGACGACCCAATGGGGCGTGTAGAACTGGTTCGCCGGTCCCACGTCCTCCGGTTCGAGCGTGTTCTTCGCGTCGAGCGCTTCGACGACCGGGCGGTTGTAGTACTCGTACACCCAGCCCAGCACGTCGTCAGCCCGCCAGACCTCGTCGGGTACCTCGTCCAGCATTCCGCAGAGATCTTCGTAGGTGTCGTCGTCGGGGTCGATCTGGCTGTAGGCGGTCGAGCGGTCGAAGAGGATCTCGATCTCCGCGGCCAGTTTGTCGCACGCGTTCCGATAGGCTTCGAGGACGGCCTCCTCCTCCAGCATGAACTCCTCGGTGACAAGCCGGTCAGCGGCCGGTGTGAGGCCGTCGTCACGGAAGGCCGTCACTTCGTCGTCGATGAAGTCCCGGACCTCCATGCAGCGAAGCGCGGCCAGCCGATTGACGACCGTGTAGCCGACGCCCGTAATGTACTGCTCGTGGGCCTCCTCCCAGTTGTGGCCATCGGCGGC
Source organism: Haloarcula sp. CBA1131 (assembly GCF_008728975.1). Lineage (NCBI taxonomy): Archaea > Methanobacteriati > Methanobacteriota > Halobacteria > Halobacteriales > Haloarculaceae > Haloarcula > Haloarcula sp. CBA1131. The sequence continues at coordinate 421,243 of NZ_RPCY01000004.1, read as the reverse complement.
TTCGAGTTCGATAGCTTCCACGAGGGTTTCCTGCGTCTCGCTCAGGGACGCGTCATCAGGACGGTCTGCCAGATCAGACGCTTCGAGCTGGTAGCGAACGTTCGCCTCGATACGGTCTCGCATCTCGGTGACGACCGCTTCCAGGTGTTCGCGCTCTTCCTTGTCGAGTTGCGCCTTTCGGGGGGCCAGAGCGTTCCCATCCATATGAGAGTCAGTGATATTCTCCCAGTACAACTGTGGTCTCTTGAATATTGCCCCATCGCGATGGCTCGACCAGGACAGCTACCCCTGCGTGATGCTGATGAAATCGAGCACGAACTCCTGTGGGAGCAGGCCACCGTGGTAGAACCGTGCGTCCCCGAGGCCCTGCTTTTTGAACCGCTTGAGCGGGCTCGCCAGGACGCTGACGTTGGCATCGAGATACCCCAGCCGGGAGCTGGAGTCGAGTAACACGCCGGGCGAATCCTCGTCCACGTCCTCCCCAGCGATCCATCGGCGTCCGGAGTCGGACGCTTCCGCTGGCCGAGAAATCTTCTCCGGCGACGCGCTGTCCGGGAGCAGGACGAACCCGTGGTCGGTCAGCACGTAGGCCTGGTCCCACTCTCCCTGTTCGAGCTTCGTCCCGATGAACTCCGCGAGCGAGTCGACGCGTCGGGCCAGCATCGCCTCGAGGTCGCTGAGTTCCTTCTCGCCGATGTCGTCGAGGTCGTTTTTGAAGTAGGCGACGCGCGTCGACTGCCAGCCGTCCTCGGTGTCGCGAGTGACCGTCCAGCCGTCGCCGCCCAACAGCGAGTTCCGCCGGTTCGTGTTCACCTTTCGGTTGTTTCGAAGGGGCTGTAACTCGCCGTCGACCAGCGAGACGTCGAACATCTGGATCTCTCCCGGCGTGAGTGCGGCCTTCCCGAACTCGGTCTCCGAGGGCAGCGTCCCGAGCCAGACGTCTTCGTCGACGGCGAACTCGGGGGCGTCGGCCGGGAGCGTCGCCACGTAGTCGCGCAACTCGTCCGCGAGCCGGCGCGCGAGGTCGAGTCGGAGGGCGTCGATGACGAACAGTGCGACCGTCTGGCCGCTTTCGAGGCCGGCGGACTCCTTCGTGAAGAACTGATAGGAGTGGTCCTCGTCGACGAACGGAGCGCCGGCCTCGACAGTTTCGGTGACGCGGTCGCCGAGGGCTTCGAGGTACTCGACGTATTCCGACTGGAGCTGGGTGCGGAGGTCGTCGAGGGTAGCGACGGCAGGGTGGTCGGCAGGGAGGTCGGACTCGGGCGCGCCGGCGACGACGAGGTTGAGCATCGCGTTGTCGATCTGCCACGTTCCGTCGTCCGGGTCGGCGTACAGCGAGACGACGTCGTCGGTGGCCCCCTCGTCCCACGTCTCGAGTTGGTGTGCGAGGCGGGCGACCTCCGCGGCCTGCTCCCACGTCTGCGTCCACGGACTGTCCGGGCCGTAGGCACCGCGGTAGGTGCCCCGGAAGTCCTCGCTGCCAAGGAGGGCGTCGTAGCGCTCCGCCGCGCGCGTGAGACACGTCTCGTAGTCGCCGGCGTCGAAGGACGCGTGCCACTCCTCCCAGAGTCGCCGTTCGAGCGCGGCGTCGACGAGACAGTCCGCGAGGTCCCACGGGTCGTCGACGTCCGCGACGACATCGGGCCAGGTCGCTTCGCCGAGGTAGCGGTCGGCGAGGAGACCGGCCGAGGTGGTGTTGTTCAACAGCGACTTGAGTTCGGGGAGGTCGTGATCGCCGGCCGTCTCGGCGCGGCACTCCGTCGGGAACCGTTCGGCGTCGACACCGGCGTGGATCAGCCACTCGGCGACGGCCCATCGACGCGTCGCCGCGACGATCCCCGCGGGTTCGTCCTCGCTGGCGACCGCGTCGACGCCCTCGCTGGTCAGCAAGTCCTGCATCTGCTCGATGGTTCCGGGGCTGTCGTCGATGTCGCCCCAGCCGTTCTCCAGCACGAACGCGACCGGGTCGGTGTAGCCGCCGGTGACGATCCGCGTGCGGAGCTGTTCGAGCGTCGGGAGCTGGCCGCCGGTGAGCTGGTCGTGGAGAATCCGCGCGATCTCGCGGCGCTTTGCGGGGTCGTCCGACCGCGTCGTGGTTTTCAGCTCCCACGCGTCGAGTTGCCCGCGCTCGAAGGCGTGGACGGTGAGGTCTTCGATGCTCATCTCCACCTCGCCGCCGGTGTGCTCGACGTCGCGGAACCAGTCGAAGTCGCCCTCGGCGTCTTCGGGCTCTTTGACGTGTGGGACGTACCAGACCTGTTCGCCGTCGACCGGGTTGGCACGGAGTTCCAGCGGCGTCTCCTCGGCGACTTTCAGGTGAACGCCAAGTTCGTCGCAGGCCTGCTCGATGACGTCTTCGAGGTAGTTCCCGTCGTCCCACCAGAGGACAATCGGGTCCGCTGATTCGGCCCGGTCGAATTCGTTTCGGATGGTGTCTTTCGCGGCTTCGGGAGCGTTTGCGTTGCTTGCATAATCAGTTGGGACGGAGACCGTCGAGATACTCGTCTACCGGTGCGTTGGTGTAGTCAAGGTAGGCTGCTATCGAGAGAGTCGAAACAACAATGAGCAACGTCGTGCCCATCGCGTAGACATTCATACGTGACTCTGGGACGGCTGAATTGAAAAACTGCATTGTACTGATGAGTGTCACCCACCCGATGCTAGCCACGAGTAGCCAGTACCCGGTCAGCTTCTCCGCAAACCGCTCAGGGAGATCATACAGCACGACTGGGACACCGATGACGAACATCGGGCCAAGAAAGCCCCACATCGCGACGGAGTCCCAACTCAGTACGCCGAGGTACCCGAAAAAGTACGAGACAGGGTAGCTAATCGGGAACAGCGATGCTCCGCAGAGCATCGCAAGAATCGCTTTCCCGACCGGGAATTCGACTTCGTTGCTCATGGGTCCGACTTACAGCACTTTGTCCTCGACGATTTCGGGGACGATGTCTTGCTCGGCCAGCGGCGTGATGTTGATCGCGACGCCGTGTTTGTGGTTGGGTTGGTAGCCGGCGGTCGTGATTTCCGACAACGCTCGGTCTGCCCAATCGCTGGGGATGTCTGCAGCGATCTCGTCGCAGTCGTCAGAGATTTTGTCGCCCAGTTGTGTGTACTCGTCAACGTCGGCCGCGAGTTCCGAGAGTAGCCGTTGTCGTTCGGAGACACCAGCGTCCCCGATTTGGGCCTGCCCAGCGTCCTCGAACTGGTCGAAGTAGTACGTCATGAACAGAATTCCGTTGCTCGCGTAGTGAGAGGAGCCGACGAGATCGTCGTAGTACTCGAAGAGGTCGTAGAGATGTGCTTCGACGGGTTCGGAACCATCCTCGGCGTATGCTTCGAAGGCGGTCTGCAGGTCGTCGAGCGCGTCGACCCACTCGTCTTTGTTTTCCTGTACAGTCTCGTAGAACGAGGGGCTGAACAGGTCTGCCATATCCACGCCCTCCAGATCGGCGAGTGATTCAAGAGTTTCCAGACGCGAAACGGTTCGCTCTCGGAACGCAGCCACACGTTCGGCTGCCTCGGCGGCACGGTCTTGCTTCTTGTCGGGCCATTCGCGATGGTTGGGTTCAGAAAGTTCGCCAAGTTGTTCTTCGAAGGCGCTGAGCTGTTCGAGGCCGCTCTCGCACTGTTCGTACTCTTCGGCGGCGTCGGCTCGCTCAGTGGTCGAGAGCGATTCGTCGTTCCGACGGCTGTTTGCCGCTGTCTGGCGCTCCCGGAGATACGTTCGCCGCGGTTCGAGATACTGGTTCTGTAGGCGGTCGAAAATGCTGGCGTCTAACTGGTGGTAGTCGACAAGGCAACCGAAGCCCTCGCCCGCTGGGTCGGAGACGAGTCGTTCGGTCGAGAAACGCCAGAGAATCGGCGTCCGGTCGAACTTCGAGACGTGGTACTCGAACAGGTCGTTTTCGAGCCACGCACGGAGGTTCGGGTACGCCTCATCGCTCGCGCTCCGGTTTCCGAGTACCTCGTCGGCTTCTGCGAGGCGGTCGGTCGCGTGCTGTCCCCAGATGCGTTCGAACTCGGCTTCGATGTGGGTCAGAAGGTCATCTTTACCGTTGATCTCTGAGAGCGGGACGATGCCGTCGTCAGCGTCGTGGATCGCTCGGAGCGTAAAGTGGAGGAGGAGGTCTTTGACCTGTTCGGGGAAGTCTTCGGAAGGCTCTGCGATTGTTTCGGGATCATATTGTTCTCGTTCGCGCGGATCTTCGATAGTCCGAAGAGCAATCTCCTGAAGCACTGTTTCGCGCTGTTCATCAGTAATATCGAAGCACTTGAACACAGCATCGTCGATGTCGTCAGCGCAGGACTTGAGGTTTTGTTCGACGCGTTCGAGATGCTTTGCAGCCTCTGTCCCGAGTTGTTTCAGCGAGTCTGGTGGTGCCGCATCTTCAGAAGTGTTATCGAGTTCGAGTTCTTTCCGGAGTTCCCGGTGAGGATGGACATACTGTGGGAGAGGATCATCGACACCTAAAGTATCCAGTAGAACCGGGCCATTATAGTGGGGGGAAATAAAGTCATACTGACGTTTCGAGATGAGATGTCCGACGGCTTCTTTGGAGAGTGTTTCAAGGGCATCTATTCCTTCCAACTCTTCGCGCCAAGGCGTTTTAGATACCTGACCCGCCTCCCACATTCGCTCTGCTGTCTGTGCGAGCATCAGATATGTGAATAATCGGCTATTGGTGTACGATAGTGAGGCCCACTTCTCTCTCTTCGGGAATACTACGGGGCCCTTGTCCCCAAATATCGATCCAGAATGGAAATACCCAAAGCGCCTCCCGGAGCGCTTTACCCGATTAAATGTTATCCCCTCCTGCAGGTAGAAGCCCATATTACGGGGATAGGAACCAGAATATCGACGCACCTCCTTTCCGTCGTTTGACCAGTTGACAACTGCTTTGACTCTCGGGAGTAGCCAAGAGTCCTGACCACCTTTCGCCAGAGGGAGCCACCCTTCCTCATCTTGCTCCCAAAATGCTCTCGTGAAACGGCCGTCATCACCGGTTTGCAGCCCGATTTTTATTGATCCAAGACTTTGTCTGTCTAAACCCGCATTCTCCGAATCAAGGACGGTTTCGGATTCGTATAGCTGGCGAAGTTCTTTCGGCACCCAGTAGGAGAGCGGCGTTCCGGGAATCATCTCGAATTCCGACAAATCTCGCGAATAAAGCCGCTTCACATCGGTTCTTCGTTTGAATGCTGCGTCAAGGAACGTGGGTTCTTTCTCCCCTTTCTCTACGTCTGGCAGGCGAATAAACGTCCCCGTCTGCCCACTATCACTTTCCGACCGAACGACAGTTCCAACGGTTCCGACAGTTGCGTTATCGAGGATGTCATAACCGAACTCAGAAAAGAAGTCGAACGCACCGCGGCTTCCAACGAAGTCCTCACGGAAAGACTGGAAAGACTTGTTGAACATAAATGAATGCGGCACTAGCATCCCGATACGACCATCCGCTTGAACGAGCCGATCGCAAGCTTCGAAGAAGTTGATATAATATTCAGTCGTGTACTCGTAGTTCTCTTCTACGTACTCTTGAACACCGTCAGGCATCCGACCACGAGCCCCATATGGCGGATTCATCAGCGAAATGTCGTACTCCTGCGTTAGTACTACCAGCAGATTCAGGAAGCTCCTGAGGTTCTGTTCACCGAACGAATCAGATGAACGCTCGTCGACTTCCTCACGGAGTGCCTTTAGGAACGAGTTCAGCGATTGGTGGGTCCCGTCGCCCCAGTCCGAGAGGCCAGTCTGCCCGCTTTCGAACACCTCCTCAAGCGTCCCGCTCACGTCGAGCAGGCTTCCGAGCGCCTCCGTGTGCTGGAACGTGTCGATGATCTCGCCCAGCACCTCCCGTAGATCAGACCCTTCGCCGGTGATTTCGTCCAGCACTTCTGCGCCTTCCTCGACCTCTGCCACGCGGGCGTCCGCACAGACGATGTCGACGTTGGGCATCTCGAACTGGCCGTCTTCCTCCTCGGTTCGGGTTCGAGCCTTTAAGTAGAGATTGAACGCTGAAAGCTGACACGAGCGGAGATCGATGTCGACGCCGTAGAGGTTGTGCTCCAGCACCTTCGCCGGGATCTCGGCGCGGTCGAGATCGGTTTCGGCCCACCAGATGCGCTCCAATACGTCGAACGCATAGAGGAGGAAATGGCCGCTCCCACAGGCCGGGTCGATGACCCGCAGTTCCGAGGGGTGGTCGAACTCCGGTGCGTCGCCAGCCTCCTCGTCAGGGATGAGGTACGTACAGAGTTCGGGAACCGACGGGCTGTCCTCCGGCGTGACCAAGCGTTCCTTGCGTTCCTCTGGACTGAGTGCCTCGGGCTCCGGTACTGCTGACTCCTGTCCCGTGGCTTCGAGATAGAGTTTGCCGAGGGAGTTATCGGTGAGCATCCGGACGACCCAGTGCGGTGTATAGAACTGGTTCGCCGGTCCCACGTCCTCCGGTTCGAGCGTGTTCTTCGCGTCGAGCGCCTCGACAACAGGACGGTTGTAGTACTCGTAGACCCACCCCAGCACGTCGTCGGCCCGCCAGACCTCGTCGGAGACCTTGTCCAGCATCCCACAGAGATCTTCGTAGGTGTCGTCGTCGGGGTCGATCAGGCTGTAGGCGGTCGAGCGGTCGAAGAGGATCTCTATTTCATCAGCGAGGGCGTCGCATTCGTTCCGATAGGCTTCGAGGACGGCTTCCTCCTCCAGCATGAACTCCTCGGTAACCAACCGGTCAGCGGCCGGCGTGAGGCCGTCGTCGCGGAACGACGTGACTTCGTCGTCGATGAAGTCCCGAACCTCCATACATCGGAGCGCCGCCAGACGGTTGACGATAGTGTAGCCGACGCCCGTGATATACTGCTCGTGAGCGGCCTCCCAATCGTGGCCGTCGGCGGCTTCGAGTTCGATAGCCTCGACCAGGTTTTCCTGCGTCTCGCTCAGGGACGCGTCGCCGTCCTCGCGAGCGTCAGCGGGGGCGGGCTCGCCGGAGCTTGCTCCGACGGTGTCCGGCTTCTCGTCGAGGCCGTACTCGTCTTCGAGCTGGTAGCGAACGTTCGCCTCGACCCGGTCGCGCATCTCGGTGACGACGGCTTCGAGATGCTCGCGTTCTTCCTTGTCGAGCTGGGCCTTGCGGGGGTGGGTAGATTGTCCGTCCATACGAGAATCCGTGATGTTTCAAGCAGAGCCATTGCGATGTCTTGAAGATTGTCCCTCGATCTCTCGGACGGCGGTTGGATTAGCACTCGGAGATAGGCCGACGGGGGTAACCCTCCACGAAGCATTTATGCCAAAATGTGGAAGCTGAGGTATGGTAGATGCCTTCGCCGGCCCTCGGAAGCTTCGGTACTTCCTGTATCTACTGTTGATAGCCGTCTTCGGTGCCGTGATATCGAAGATACTTGCGGACTTCTACGGGATCGAGTTTCTCGAACCAATCTTCTGGTGGTTCGTAGAGAACCCGATGGCGCTCTTTGAGCTTGCAGGGTTCTTCTCGATCATCGCGCTCATCCTTATTGTGCTGATGAAAGCTCTGGAAATGGCCGAGAATAGCGGATTCTAAGCATGATGTCGAGATAGTATCACAGACGCATGATAATCCTTTGGAGCCACCAGTAAACGATGAGTGCGATTTCGGACAAGCACGTCGTTTCAACCGCGATAACGTCGTTATGTTGCGTAATTACGAATCGAACATAAATGAGTTCGGCGTTTTGCAACGCCGGTGTGTCAGTCGAGCGGCTCGATCAACACGACAGCGCCATCCGGTAGGTCATCCATCGTCTCCTGAATCCGCCGCAACTGCTCGTCTACGCCCGCAAGCACCTGTTCAGCTTCTTCGATCAATTCACCCACTCGTTCCTCACTCGGCGAGCGGGTACCCGCTGCTGCATCGACAATCTCGTCGGTGATGTCGTGATCGGGGTGCTCGGACTGCAGTTCCGCGGCGAGTTCCGCAAGCCGCTCGTCGACCGTGAACGGGTTCTCTGCCGCATCGAGGAGTTGCTCTACATCGTCGACACTCGGCGGCTGCGACCGGCTGAGCATCTCGCTCACGTCGGCCGTGACTGGGTGATTCGGATGGTCTTCCGCGAGTCGTTCCGACGCGTCGCGGAGTTGCGACCAGAGCGAGGCCTCGCCACCGGATGCTTCGAGGAGTCGCCGTGCCCGCTCGTACCGCTTGGCCTGCTGGACGACCGCCGGGTCGACGAGGGCTTCCTCGGAGAACGAGTCACCCCGCCACGCCGTCTCGAAGAGATCGTAGAGGTCGTCGATGGTTACGCCGTCGAATTCGACGGCGACGCGGTCCGCGGTTTCCTTGCTGCTCCCGTCGTGTGCGTAGAGCCACGTCGCGAGACTGGACACCACGCTCTCGGGCTCCTCGTCCGTCGGCGGTCCGCCCGTGATGCGTTCGTACTGCGCACGGACGACGGTACGCCTGTGCGTGTCAGCTTCTTCGAGTAGTGCTCGAAGCCGGTCGGCATCTGGCACTTCGTCCCCGCCGATGACTGCTTGCATCTCCCCCGTAATGTCCGGACCGGGGTAGCGCCGCTTCATCTCCACTGTCCGCTGGCTGAACTGCTCCCAGAGGGACTGGCCGTCTTCGCTCGGCTGGAAGAGCCCGCTGGCCCGAGCGAACCGCTCGGACTGCCGTTCGACCGTCTCGGACGCGAACGCATCCGTTTCGAGCGATTCGCCCCGAGTGCGGGCTGGAGCGCCGTTTCGAGTTCGTCCAGCGAAGCGCCGTCGCCGAACTCCCTGCTGACACCTCGCAGGACGCGTTTCACCAGCACGCTGTTCTCGTCAACCCACTCGGCTAACGCAGAGAGCCACGCGTCAGGGTCGGTCCCGTCCGGCTCATCGCCGATCAGCGTCTCGACGGTGTCCCGAATCTGCTCTGGATCGATCTTGCCTATCGACTCGAAGCGGATCTGTATCTCGGTCAGGTTCGTCTTGTTTCTGACCGCCCGTCCGATCTCCTCCGGTTCGGTAATGTACTCGTCGTCCCGCCGGAGTGCGATCTCGTTGGCCGTAGCGAGCGTGGTCAGCAGTGCCGAGATCGACTCCTGGGGCGTCCCGCGATACGCGCCGCCGCGCTGGACAGTCTGGGTGAGCACGTCTTCGGCACGAAGCGACTGGGTGTCCGCGTACTCGTCGAGGAATTCCTGACACCGGCCGTCGGCGAGTTCGGCGCGGTCTGTATCCACCCCGAGCGTGACAGCGTCCTCGCTCGTGAGCGGCCAGTCGGCGACACCGCGGAAGAACTGTGCCATCCGCCTGGCGTCGTCGACTTCCGTGATACCGTTCGTCAGGACGAACCGCGTTCCGCTGAACACGGACTGGACTTCCGTTTGAACGACCTGCTCGAACGCGTCCTCGTACCGCCCTCTCGTCCCGCCCGTCCGGACGTAGACGTCCGCTTCTTTGAGCTGCTCGCGAATCGTCGATTCGAGTGCCCGCTGTTCGTCGCGGTGATCGGACTCAAGGTCCGGATAGGTATCCGTCTCTTCGGAGAGCACTTCCTGCATCCCCATCACGTCCCGCAGGCGGTCGATTGTCGATTGCTGTAGACTGACGGCGACGAGGATATGCTCACCACCGTCACGGCCCTCGTTTGTTGCCTGCCACGCAGTAACCTGGTCGCTGATCTCGGCGTCGCGGTTCGCGACCAAGCGCACACGAACGGCGTCGAACTCCGGCGTCGGTGCTTGCTCGATCGGGTCTAGGACGGAGTAGCCGAACCGGAGCGGGACTTTGCGCTCTCCCTCGAAATCCACCTCGTGTCGACTGCCAGCAGAGAGCAAGCGATCGCTGCCCTCCCGGATGGAGTTCTCCAACTTGGCCGACAGCCGATGCGACGGAATCTGCTGTGCGCGAGTCTTCGCCCGCGTCAGGATGTCCTCCTGTTCCTCGGAGACCAGCAGGTACTCCTCGTCGCCGCGGTCGTTCGTCTCCGTCAGCACCTTCCGATCCTTGAGGAGGGCAGACAGCGCCGATTCGACATCGCTTCGGACGGATTCGAACGACTCGTCGGTCGACGTGACCATCAGTCGGGCGAGGTTCGCCGGCGTCGACGGCACCGCGGACCGAACCTGATTCAGCAGGTACAGCGCCTTTGCCACCCGAACTGAGAACGCGTTCTCGTCGCCGCCCGCCGAGGGGACGAGCTTGTTCTCGACCATCTCCTGTACCCAGAGCGGGACGTACGTCGTCTCCTCGACCAGCAGGTCGTACAGTTCGTCCCATGTGACGAGAGCACCGACCCGCTTGTCGCCCCACTCGAACCGCGTGAACAGCGAGCGGACGAGGATGAGCAACGCCCGACCCTGCACGTACTCCTCTTCGGTCACGCGTCCCCGCGGCATCAGTTGCTGAATCACCGTCCGGAGCAACCCGAGGTCGTACTCCCGGAACGGGTACGACTCGACTGCGTCCGGATCGGCCCCGGCGATATCTGTGTATGCGTCGAGTGTCAGGTCGGGCATCTCCCGGAGTGCGGTCTCGACGGCCTGTCCGCCCTCGACATCCTTCTGCAGCCACCGTTTCCGGACGATGATCTCGGTGTCGGCACCCTCCAACGGTTCCTGGGCACCGTACCACGGTTGCTCCGTGACTTCCGTATCGTCGAACTCACCGTGAATACGCTCGATCGGATACTGTCCAGTCCCGATGACCGGCGGGTTAGGCCCGACGCCGAGCTCGGTCAGCGCTTCCATCGTCTCCTGGAACTCCCTGTAGCGATGGCGGCCATCGCCGATGAACAGAGCCACCTCGTCGAGCCCGATCAGCAACTCCGTCTCGGTCTCCGGCGTGCTCAGCGACGCTTGCGCCGCTTCGATGCGCTCGACGAGATCGGCGGAGTCGAACTCACCGGGATCGACCTCCTCGATGGCGTCGTCGATCGACTGCTTGACCTCCGCCCGAGACGCGAACGGCGAGTCATCGAGCGTCGGAACGGCGTCGTAGAGCCAGCTCCGCAGCGACGCCCGCTCGTCGTACACATCCTCGAACGTCTGGCCGTCGTGCTCGACTTGCTGTAGCCGCTCCCAGCAGTCACCGTGGTTCATGTCGAGCTGCCACGCCCACTCGAGCAGCCAGTTCGGATCAGTCGGATAGCCGAGTTCGCGGCCGATCGCCTCGTAGATGAGATACGGGAGCGGCGGCTCCTGTGCTGCGTCCCGGTTGAGGAGGTTCAGGAACACGGGTTTCAGCCGGTCGACGTGCGAGTCAGCGACGCTCTGTCGGAACGACTGGAACCCCGGCCACCTGTTCGCCAACTCTTCGCCGAGATCGGTGAACTCCGATTCGGTATCGGCGGCGAAGCCGATGAGTTTCAGGAGGTGTGTCTTCCCCGACCCGAACGTCGCGGAGATGTAGAGGAAACGCGGTTGCTCGTGTGGATACTTGTCGACGAGGTCCCCCAGCGTGGTCAGCACGTCGCGAGCGCTGTCGGTCTCGTAGAACTCGCGAACGTCGTTTTCGGCCTGCGCTCTGGCGTTTACCTTCTGGACCTCTTCGAGTTCGCGAGTCGGTGATTGCTGGAAGATGTCGTGAATGTGTGTGTCGCTCATTGGAGATGCACCCCCTCAACCCGGCCTTCGATCTGGTGGGCCGGGTAGTAGTTACGCGATTCCTCGCCGAAGAAACTCAGCTTCCCACCGACGATATCTCCGGGGAACGGAATGCCGATAGTCGACTGGACGTTGCGACGGTCGAGTTCGTCGAGGAGTTCCGACGCACGCGTGAACGGGTAGAGGCTCCCGAGGTGCGTGAGGAGAACGACGTGTCGCTGCTCACCTGGTGCCTCGATCCTATCGAGCATAATCCCGACCAGTTCTTCCGCTAGCCGGTCTTGCATCGTTTCGGTGATCGTCGCTGGTTGGCTGTGCTTCCCGAGGTCAACTGCGAGTTCGAAGACTTCTGTTTCGACGAACACCTCGTCTAACCGGAGGATCTGGACGGTTCCGTCGTCCGGGAACTCCTCGGTTCGATGCGGGTTCGTCGCCCACTCGGTGAGCCGTTCGGCGACGCGTCGCTCGTACTTCGGCTGGACGGGAACGATGACGAACGGGTTTCGGATGCCGCGTCGCCCGTCGGCGAACTGTGCGATCCGATCCGTGAAGTCCCGGAAGGGACGTTTTGTCGTCATCGGATAATAACCCCCGTTTCAGTCCGTTCGACACTGAGTTCGTGGTGTTCGACGAGCCGTTCCAGTTCGGAGTCAAGCGATTCGCGATCCGACGGGAGCACCCCGATCGCCGTGACGTCCGCGGGAGACTGCTCCCCAACGAGTGTCTGTAGCTCTTCGAACGTCGCTCGTAAATCGCCGATGTCGCTACCGGCAACCACGGCGAGAGGGTCGCTGTCGAGGAGTGCGTTCGTTGCCCGAATGAAGTCGTCAGCTTCGGCGTTGGTCGTTCCGCCAGTCACCGTCGACACTGCGTTCGAGACGTCAGCGTACCACGATGCGGCGCGGCGGAGCGGTGTGATGTATTCACTCTCGAAAGCCGGCCGAACGTTCGATTCGAACTCTCTCAGGGGCTGGATCCACGGATGCGCCTGTAACTCGTCGACGAACGCATCGACCCCGGTTTCTTCTCGGAACGAGTCCCACGCGGTCCCGATCGCGTCGTCGAGCGCCGGTGCGGTGGTTTGGGCGTCGTTGAACCGATCCCACCCATCGTGTGTCCACCACTCGCCCTCGTAACCGTCGATACTCCCACGGAGCGTCTGGCTGGCCGTGTCACACTCCTCGGTCAGCCAGTCGTACGACTGCTGGGCGAGCGTTAGCTGCGCGTCGATTCGTGTGAGCGCGGGCAGGCGCAAATTCCACACCTCCTCGGCGTCGTCGTACCATCCCTGTGCGTCGTTGGTTGCTTCGACGACTGCCGCCCAGTCGGTATCGCGTGACTTGACGGCCTCTCTTCGGTCGATAGCGCTCTGCTGCTCGGCTTCGAGCGCCCCCACGAACGACTCGAGGAGGGTGCGAACGGCTCGCGTTTGGATGTCACTCTCGGCGACCAGTTTGACGTCTTCTACGAGACTCCCGAGTCGACCCGCGAGCGTGTCGTTCGCGGACTGGAGCCTGACGATTCCGTCCGGTATGGTCTCCGTCGAGTCGATGAAGCCGCCCTCGCGGAGAATCCCTCGGACACCGCCACTCCCCGCGATCTTGAGACGCGTCGTCGTCAGTTTGTTGAGGTCGATGACGGCGTCGAGTTCGAGGGAGTCGCCCGTTTCGTCGACGGGCAGGAAGTCCCCCTTCCGGCAGAGCCCCCAGATAATCGCACACAGCGCCGGGCGAGCGTCCTCGTAGATCGGCTTCTTCTTCACGATGCCGTCGAGGATCGTCGCCATCGCGAGGTTCCCGCCGCGTTGCTTCAACTGTCGGCCGGTGAAGGCGCGTACGTTGTTCTGGATCGACCCGCCGTGCGTTTCGGGGTCTTCTGTCGCGACATCGATCTGCCGGGCCCACGCAGGGAGCGGGTCCTGGGCGGAGAGTCCCTGGAGCTCCTGTAAGTGTTCGTCCCCGACCTGCAACATTACGGGATGGAAGTCGTCGGGATAGGTGACGTCGAGATACTCCTCGACTCCCGAGCCCATGCCCCCGATCTGGTCGCCGCGATCCTTGACGTCGAATGCCCCGCTATCGAGAGCCCCGACGAGCTTGCTCTGAACGCGAGCCGCGCGATCGGAGAGATCTCGTTCGACAGACTGTGGGAGCGTGTGGTCTCCGACGGCATCTCTGAGCGACCACCACTCGATGAGGCTATCTCGGAGGTCGTCGAGCCCGTCTTGACCGATCGTCCATTCGAGCGGGTCGCCGTCGTGGTCGACGTCTGTCGCCGCAGGTGAAATACCTCTGACGGCGACCTCGACATCGAGTGCGTCCGCAGCGTCGACGGTCGTGTCGAGTTCTATCCCGTCGATACTGAACCCGTAGCGAACGGGGTACTGCTCGCCAGTCTCTCCGTACTCGGCCGACGTCGGGAGCGAGAGGTCACGCACGATGTCGTCACAGAGATACCCGTCCACGGCTTCGATGATGGACTGCCAGTCCGGGTTGTCGAGGTTCCGCTCTGCGGCTTCGATGATCTCGCGCTCTTCCGGATGCGTGAACGCGTACTTCGGCCCGGTTTCGTCGTGCGTCGGACGGATGAATTTCCGAAGCCGCTGGAGCGAGTCCTCGACGCGGTTCTCCATCTGGAACTGAGTCGGGCCGTCGAGGTCGCTCAACACGGCGACTGCGAGATTCCGCTCGGACATCGGAATCGTGTCCGGGATGTGCTGGAGGAGCAACACGGCCTTCGCGACAGCCACGTCGATCTCCTCCAGTTCGCCTGCCTCGTGTTGTTCCTCGATCTCCTCGATGACTCCCACGTCCTGTGGCGTAATGTCATCGAGTTCCGGCTCGATGAGGTCGTAGAAGTCGACAAGCGAAATGACGTGAGTCTCGTCGCCGGCCTCTAGCCACTCTTGCAGGAGGCCGTGAACGAGGGCCAGAATCGCCCGTGCGGTTCCCGAGAAAATCGACTTCGCCGGATCGTGGGCCTCCTGCCGGAGGTTCGAGAGAATTTCGAGAAACAGCGGTGGCTGATACGGGAGGAACGGATAGAACTCGATGAGACGCTCGCGATCGATGTTGTCGAGCGGCGGTTCGGTGTTCTGTTCGATACCGGAGTACACGAGCAGTGTCTCGGGCTCGTTGCTGGTACGGTCGAGGACGCGCTCCGTGTCCTCCCTCCCGGCTTCCGACTTTTTGAGTAGCCGTTGCGTCGATATTTCGCCGACGTGTCGGCTCGGCAGGCCAAACCGATGCGGGAACCGGTCCTTGACGATGCTGAAGTCGGCCCCGCGAGCCGCGAACTGCGGCTGGACGTCCTCGATTTTGGCCTGTGCTGTCGCCACCAGTTGGATGTCGCCGTCGCCGGTCTCGTCGACGCTCTCCGCGAGCGTCTGCAACTCGGTGAGGCGGTCGAAATCCGTCCCGATGAAGAGACTGACCTCGTCGAGCAACAGCACGAGTTTGACCGGGCGGCCGAGTTCCGATTCGCGATCGCTCCGCAACTGTTCGAGGCGCTCGACCATCGCCTGCGGGTCGAGATCCGACGGCATCAGGTCATCTAGACCATCCGCCGTGCCGGTCTCCTGCTCGAATAGTGTCGGGAGAACGGCGTCGGCTAGAGCGTTGTACTGCTGCACGTCCTCCCAGTTGTACTTCTCGGGGCTGTCAACCGTACCCCGGAGTGCCGTGTGGGTGTTGGCGGTCCGGTCGGCCCACGCGTCGGTCGTCCGGTACCAGTCCTCGAAGAAGGCAACGTCGAGTTGCGAGGAGAGCCCTCCCTCTGCACCAGTGAGCCGTTCCGACGTGTGGGCGCTTCGGAGGACGATCTCGCTGAAGCTCAGTTTCTTCTGGCCCTGATGCTTCAGGAGGTTCACCGAGACCGGAATGACCTCGTATTCCTCGTGAATCGATGACCACGTTGACTCGAGCGTCTCTAGCGACCGACCGTCGGGTAGCCGTTCCCAGACATCGTCCCGCTGTCGCAGCCATTCGCTGTCAAGAAGTCCGCGGAGCACGCTGAGGAGGTGGCTCTTTCCGCTCCCGTAGTACCCGTAGAGCCAGTAGTTCGCGCCTGACCGCATATCCTCGGACCGACCGAGTAGCCGTGAGAAGAAGTCGGATATGAACTCCTCGGACTCCTCCGTTACGTGGTAGGTGTCGATCGATTCCAGCCGATGATCCCGCCCGTCGTCTTCGCGGTCGATGCGCACGGACTCCTCGAAATCGCTCCCGACGTCGGCAGCGAACCAGCCCTCGTCCGTCACACTTCGCCCTCCCACGGTTCAGCCCAGCCGTACGTGTCATCGACCGGCTGGAGCCGCAACTCACCGTGAATCCCGCTCCCTTCCCAGTTCGGATCGTCGCTCACGCGTTCGGCCAGGGCGTCCCAGTACTGGTCCGACTGGAAGAGGTAGAGCCAGCCGGTCGGCTGGGAGAGCCAGTCGTCGCCGTGGATCTCCCACGAGTAGCCTGATGCGACGAGTAACGGCGTCGACCCGAGGTTTGGGATCTGTCCCTGCAAGGTCTGTTGTGTGTCGAGAACACCGATATCGCGCAGCACCGACCGGAGCCCCTCTCCCCACCGGCGCGTCGTCGATTCAGCATAGTCAAACTCGCTCCCGTCCTCGTAATGGAACTCGCTCAGGAGGCGCTCTATCGTCTCCTGCTCGAAGCCCAGCCCGTCGACACCGGACTCCTGCAGGCGGTCGACGTATCGATGCACCGTGTACTTCACGAGGGGGTCGTCTTCCAGCAAATAGAAATACAACACCTGCGCTTTGTCACGCACCGTCTCACACCGGTCGAGTACAGAGGGGAGCTGGACAATAGAGGGAAGTTCGCTGCCAGCGGTCTTGAACCGCGAACTGAGAGCTCGGTAAATGCCCTTCGAACTCCCACGCGTGCTGCGCTCGTCGAATCGCTCTTCGATCCACTTCTCTTCGACAACCGTCCAATCCCGATGGTGGGCGTACAGTCGAGCGAGCGTCTCCGCTCTGTCAACGAGAAGCCCGCATCTAGTAAGAACCATCGTCACTTCGTCGTCAGAAAATGTCGAGTCGAGCGACGGTAGAGAAACACCCCTCCCGTCGGTGCGGAGAGTCATATATCATCTCGAACCGGCCACACCACTTAGTTGATAGGGAAAACCGAATCGGAGGCGTCCGGTAACCCGGGTGTTCGACCGTCGGTTAGCAGGGTACGTCTTCGGCTGGGTCAGGGGCGGTCTTGAATATCTGTAGCGCCCACACGCCGGACCGCTTCTGTTCTACGGCCACCCGTGGCGGTGCCGAGGTGAGATCTTCGAGGGCTCCGCTGACGTCGCCCGGACGGGTGTCCGTCACGAGATGGAGCGACTCGCCGGGAGCGAGCGCGCCGAACTCCGCGCGAACCTGTTCGATACGCGCCCGGTCGGGGACGCCGCGAAGGTCGAGCGCAGTCTCGGGAACCGTCACCGTCGTCCGGTCCGTAAGGGCTTCGCGTACGTCGTCGCCCAGGTCCCGGAAGGCTGCTGGGACGTCTCCCTCGGTCGAGCGAAGCGAGTCGTCGATGGGGAGCTCCGCGAGTACGTCCGTACTGAGGTCGGGGTCGCTGCCGAACGGCGCGTGGTCGTCGCCACAGGTGGGACAGGTGAACCCGGCCATGTTGACAACGGCTCCGAGTACCGGGACGCCCTCCTCGCGGAACAGCGCCGTCGAGCGCTCCGTATCGCTGGCCGCGGTCGGAAACGGCGTCGTCACGAACACCGCGCCGTCGACGGGGAACGACTGCAGCGTCGTCAACACGATGTCGCCGGTCCCCGGCGGCAGGTCGAGCACCAGCGTGTCGACGTCCCAGGCGGCGTCGGTCAGCAGTTCCTCGACAGCCTCGTGGGCCATCGCGCCGCGCCAGGCCATCGGTTCGTCGTTGGCGATCAGGCCGACGCTGACGACCTGCAGGCCGTCGACCTCGACCGGCTCCGCCCGGCCGTCCTCGGTCGAGCCGAGTGGCCCCTCGATGTCGAGTAACTCCGGCGTGTTCGGACCGTACACGTCGGCGTCGAACAGGCCGACCCGCTCGCCGGACGCGGCCAGTCCGCGCGCCAACTGGGTCGCCACGGTGGTCTTGCCGACGCCGCCTTTCGCGCTGGCGACGGCGATGATTTGGTCCACGCCGGGCACGACAGTCCCGTGATCCGGCTCTGTGATGTCCGTCTCTATGTGGACCGCCTCGACACCGCCACATTCTAGCACTGCCGCCCGCATCCGGTCGGCGAGCGCGTCCGCCGTGGCAGGGTCCATGCCGGACAGCGCCGTCTCCACGCTGACGGTCCCGTCAGTGGTAGCCACGGACGCTACCAGCCCCGCGGCAACCACGTCCTCGTCACTCTCGGGCGTGGCCACAGTCCGAAGCGCGTCCCTGACCGCGTCTTCCGTTGGTTCGGGCTGCTCTCCGGACATATTACCACGTCTCCCCGTGTTCGGTTTCCGGTTCGGGACCATCGTCGTCGTCCATCAACGTGCCGCCGTAGGGGCGGTAGTCGATTTCGAACACGCTGTCGATACGCTCTATTAGGTCCTCGCGCCTGGCGATGATCTCAGTATCGAACTCCGCGGCTTCCAGGGCGTCGACGAGGCCGTCGTCGTCGAGCCGCCCGTCGCCGTAGGCGGCGGCGACGCCGTCCCGGAACGTGTCGGCGTTGCGCCGACACCGCAGCCCCTCGTCGATGTCCGTCTCCGCTTCGCTCCGGTCCCCGTCCAGCGGGACAGCCTCGAAGTGCTCGATGGCCCGCCGGTCGAACTCGGCTGCCTTCGAGAGCACCTCGGTCGCCTGTTCGATGGGGGACAACTCCGCCCAGGCATCCCGGGCGACGGGCGCGACCATCGTGTCGACGATGTCGGTCCAGGTCGTCGCTCGCTCGGGGTCCTCCAGCGCCTCGGCGACGAACGCACCGACGTGGTCCTCCGGGATGGTCATGCCCAGCGACGACTCAAGACCGCCGCCCTCGTCGGTTTCTGTCTCGTTCCCGTCCTGTTCCGCTGCCGTGCCGGTCGAGTCGAGTTCGTACGGCATCGTCAGGTCCTGTCCTCCGGGTCGGTGTTCAGGTCGCGCCGGGGCTCGAACCCGGGCGCGCCGCCGGGGGCCGGTGACCCGCTCCCGGATCGGGCCGAGCCAAAGGAGCCGGCGGGGTCGTAGCCATCGACGGACTGCTCCGCGGGCGTGTCCGGCCCGCTACCGGGGGCCGACGGCGGCCCGATTTCGACATCTAGCTCCTCGGGGTCGGTCCCGCGAGCGCTCGCGAGCGCCTGTTTGGCCGCGCGGGCGACGTCCTCGCTCTGGTCGGTCACGCCGTGGGCTTCGAGCGCCTGCTCCGCGCGGTCGGTCGCGAGTTCGCCGAGGCTCTCGGCGGCTTTCGCCCGGGCAAAGGCGTTCGGCTCCCGGGCCAGCATCGCGGCCAGAATGCGTTCGGCCTCCGGCACGTCCTCCGCGACGCCGCCGAGGAACTGCGCGGCGTACTCCCGGACCGCCGGATGGGGGTCGGTCTTGATACACTCGACCAGCAGCGGCTGGTCGGCGTCGCCGCGCTTGCCCATCGCGATGACGGCGTTCCGTCGGACCCACCCGCTGTCGTCGTCCAGCGCCCCTCTTAGCTGGTCGGCGTCGCCGCCGGCCCGCGAGAGGGCGACGACGGCTTCGGCCCGGACCCACGGTTCGGCGTCGTCAAGCGCCTGCCGGACGACGGCCGGCGCGGCCCCGGCGACACCCAGCGCCTCGACAGCGAACTGCCGCACTTCGGGGTCGTCGTCTTCCAGTGCGCGCTCTCCCAGCGCGTCAATCGTTTCCCGGTCGAGGCCGGACTCGGCCGCATCCACAAGTGCGATGGCGGCGTCCTGCCGAGTCCGGACCTGTGGAGCGTCGAGTGCGCTTCGGACCTCTGTCTCGGTCTCGCCCGGCGTCCGACCGCGTGCGCTCCAGTTCTCGTAGCTCATCGCGCCAGCCTCCAGTAGAGGACAGTCCAGCCGGCGACCGTTGCCGCGATGAGTGTCCCGAGCGACGTGTACAGCGGGTTGCTACTGCCGCCCGAACCGCCGTCGCCGCTACTGGAGTCGCCGCCGCTGGAACCGCCGCCGCTGGCGGCGCTACCTGAACTCGAACTGTCCCCGCTGCCGCCGCTCTCGGGTGCCGTGAGTTTGCCGGACTCGGTGTCGAGCGTGCTGTACTGCATCGTCAGTGACTTCTTGCCGTTGACCTCGTCGCTACTCCCGTTCCAGACGGCGAAGGCGAGATACATCGTCTCGTTTTGCGAGAAGGTCGCGTCATGCTGGCCCTCGCCGGTGTGTTCCCGGACGAAGACGACGGACCACTCGTCGCCGTTGCGAGTCCCCTGTGCGTTCACGTTCTGCTGTGGCGCGTTGCTCAGCGACCCGTAGCCGGCCGCGTAGTAGTTTTGGCCGTAGTTTTCGTACTGGCTCTGCGAGAGGGGGTTGCCAGCGGCCATGCCCGGTTTGGTCTCCTCGTCCGGGTGCGGGTAGGCGTACATATCGTTGCTCCACTCCGCGTTCTTGTCGTTCCCGTACTGCCACTGGGACCGCCAGTACCAGATGTTGACCGGGTCGCCGCCCGCGCCCATCGTGATCGGCGGTTTCTCGCCGCTGTGGAGCATAACGGCCGCCGCGTCGCTGTAGTTCTTCGGCGACCGGATGTTCGTGTCTTTCGTCGGGTCCGTCCAGGTCAGCCGGAAGGCGACGTGGGTCTCGTTGGTCAGCGCCTGCACCTCCATCTCGTCGACGCTCCCGCCGCCGTAGGGGACGGCCATCTGCTGTTTCGACAGCGAGACGGTCCGGGACGGAGCCTCCGACCAGCGGTCGCTCTCGGCGGTCTGGGGCACCTCGTCGGTCGCGACCAGCGGTTGCTGGCCGCCGGTGACGGCCGCTGCGACGGCCATCTGTCCGGCCACCAGAAGCGCCATGACGACTGCCGTTGCTGTCGTCGCCCGGCGGGCCGCCTCGTAGTCGAGTTCAACCATCGGCTCTCACCCCCGTGCCGGGCGAGACCGGATCGGGATGGCTCGCCTCGTCGAACTCGACCAGGGCCGCCGCAAGCTCCGCGGCGGCGGCGTAGACGGCGCTCGTCTCGGGCAGGTCCCGGTCGGAACTGCCGCCACCGTCGACGGTTTCCCGGACCCGATGAGCGAACGCGGGGACGAAGTCACCGAGGTGCTCGTCTAACACCGTTGCACCCGCACGAGCGAGGCGGACGGCCGTCTTGTCGTCGCCGCCGTCGAGGGCGACCGCCCGCTGTGCGGCCAGCACCTGCAGCAGCTCCAGTTCGACGGTGACGTGGTCGTGACGCTCGTCGAACTCGTCGCTGATTTCAAGGCCGAACTCCTCCAGCAGGCCGACGACCGTGGCGATGCGGCGCTGGCTCTCGTTGACCTCCTCGCCGGTGGTGTAGTGGGCCTCGTAGGGGACGACCGGATAGGTCCCCCGTCGCCCGGGAGGCCGAACAGCCGATTGTACGCCGGTTCGAGCGAGTCCCGGTCGACGCCGTCCAGCGCGTCAAGCAGCGCATCGACCTCGCTGTCGAGCCCGAGTTCGACCCCGGCCTGTCGCACGGCGTCCTGTACCGCCTCGTCCTGTAAATCGGCGACGACGGCCTCATCGGGGTACTGGAAGACCGCCGCGGCGAACCCGTACAGTGCGGCGCGTCGCGTGTGGTGTTGTGGCGTGTTCTTCATTGTACGCACCTCAGGGCTGGTTCGTCCACTGTTCGCCCTCGCGGACCTCCATGGGCTCCTCGATGGGCACGTCGACGACCTTCTCGCCGTTGCGGTCCCAGCCCTTCACGCGGTTCTCCTTGACGTTGTAGGTCTCGATGAGCCGCGTCGTCGCGCCGAACAACTGGAGAATGCCAAGCACTTCGTGGCTGGGGTTGCGAGCCCGCTCTTGGACGATGCGGACCGACTCCTCGTAGGTGTCGCCCGGCCACTCGTTTTCTTTGACCTCGGTGTTCGGCGTGAACATCTGGGTCAGGAACTCCGGCGGGACGTGGTACGGCGGCATGTAGAACACCTGCGGCTGGGTCCCGAACTGCGGGTACAGCGGCAGGGCCACCTTCTCGTCGGAGTGGACGAGGTAGTTGATCGGCGAGCGCCCCGACGCGGCGGAGGACTTCCCCCCGCCGGCCCGGCGTCCGGCCCGCGGTTGATGTTGCCGTGGAGCCGCGTCTTCCCGATACAGGAGGAGACACACCGGGGGACGTTCCCTTCCTCGATGCGAGGGTAGCAGCCGACCGGCTTCTCAGTGACGCCCGTTTCGGGGTTGTACATCGGCTTGTGATACGGACAGGCCTTCACACAGCGACGGTAGCCCCGGCAGCGTTCCTGATCCAGCAGGACGATGCCGTCCTCCTCGCGCTTGTAGATGGCCTTCCGCGGGCAGGCCGCCAGACAGGCCGGGTTCTTGCAGTGGTTACAGAGCCGCGGGAGGTAGAACTGCCAGATGTCGTGGTACTCGTCGTTCTCCAGGTCGGACTCGACGACCTCGCCCTCGGGGTACTCGCCGTGGACCTGATCGTCGCCCAGCGCGGGGTACTCCCAGGCCTGCTTCTCGGCGATGTAGCCGTGGACCTTTTCGCCGTTGTCGGCGGCGTCGAAGATGGTCTGGTCGGCCTCTAAATCGTCGAGCAGCCGCATGTCCCAGCCCATCGGGTAGCCGCCGTAGGGCTCGGTTTCGACGTTCATCCACCACATGTACTCCTCGCCCTCGCCGCTGGTCCAGGTCGACTTACAGGCAAAGGAGCAGGTGTTGCAGTTGATACACCGGTTCGTGTTGATGACCATCCCCCAGTGGTAGTCCCGCTCTTCCTCGCGGTGTTCGTAGGGATAGCTGTGCTCGCGGCCGAGTTGTGGGTTGTACGTTTGTGCCATCAGTCGTCACCTCCGGGCGTCGTCGTCCCGGTCCTGCCAGCGCCGCTACCGCTTGGCTGCAGTGACCCGCCGATGTAGTCCTCGACGAGGTCGTCCCGGCGGGCGTCGCCGGGCCACCAGTCCGCTTCCTCGTACTTCTCCACGTCCACGAGGTCGTCCCGGTTGGTCCCCGTCGGAGCCCACACCGTCTCCTCGTAGCCGTGCTCCAGTTCCGCGCCGTGCCAGGCGATGTCCTCGTCGACGATGTCGGAGACGTTGGGGTCGCCGAACACCGCCTTGTGGACGAGGTCGTCGGTCTCCTGCAGCGGATCGAGCCAGATGTTGGTGATCGTGTTGTACCCCTTGACGCCGTCCTCGTCGGCCTCGTCGTCGGGGAAGTGCTGGGGCCACCAGCCGTGCCACAGCGTCAGCTGTCCCATGTCGCCGGCCGACCGCGGGCGCTGACGCTCGCTGACCATCGCCCTGACGACGAGGTCGCCGCGCTTGCCGGTGATGCGGACGTAGTCACCGTTCTCTACATCGATGTCTGCTGCGTCGCTTGGATGCATCTCGACGAACGCTTCACCGAGCGGCGCGACGTCTTCGGACTCGCCGTCCCCGGTGGGGAACGAGAAGTCATCGACCAACCGGTCGGTCCCCTCCGGGTCGCCGCTGACGCTGCCGAAGTCCCGCGAGGCCCAGATGAGGTTCCAGTCCGTCATCCCCCACGAGGAGTGGGTCCGGTACTTGGGGTGGGGGGTGTTGTAGTAGAACTGGTTGCCCTCGTCGTGATACAGCGGGTTCTCCTCGTCCTTGGCTTCGTCCCACTTCTTGTTCACGCCGTAGGGAGTCCCCTCGACGCTCTCGACGTGGTCGATGTCGTCCCGACCGAGTTCGATGAACCGGTCCTCCTCCTTGTGGAACTCCATCCGGCCGGTCTTCGTGTAGAACGGTCGGTCTTCGTGGACCTGCGAGTAGAACGGAATCCGCGGATAGGTCTTGAGGTCTAGCCGTTCCGGGCCGTCCTCCAAGTCCTCGACGTCGATGCTCTGGGTCGTCATCCCGCGGTCGAAGGTCTCTTGGATGTAGTTCTTGACGTCGCCGTCTTCCTCCAGGAACTCCTCGAAGTACACCCGGTAGGAGTCGACGTTTCGCTCCTCGGGCGGAATCTTCTCGTCCAGTTTCTCGGCGACCATCGCGACGGCTTCCCCGTCCTGTTTGGTGTCGTAGATGGGGTCCATCACGCCGTGGTCCATCTGGACGAACGGGTTCTCCGGCCCGATGGTGATGTCGGGGTACTCACACTCCAGCCAGGACGGCACCGGGAGCACGATGTCGGCGTGTCTGGCGGAGTAGGTCATGTGCATGTCCGAGACGATGAACAGGTCGTTCTCGGTGTCTGGGTGTTTGACGAAGTTCTCGATGACGTGTTCCTGATGTTTGGTCTGGTTCAGGAGGTTGCAGTTCATCGTCCACAGGATCGACGGCTTAGACATCGTGTACGATCCCGCGTTCTCCGGCATCACCGGCTCCTCGGCGTCGCCCTGAGGGACGAGGTCCATCTCGCGGTCGAAGTCGCCGCGAATCTCGTGGGGGTCGAGTTTCTCGCCGCCGAAGAAGGCGAAGGCGTAGCCCGGATACATCCCGTGGGCGGCGTTGCCGTCCGGGTTGACGTAGTGGGGTACCCGTCCAGCAGTTCGATCTTGTACTGGCCGGAGTAGTTGTAGTACCCCTGGCCGGCGTCGCCGATGTTCCCGAGCATCGCCTGGACGAGGAACACCGCCCGCTGGAGCGCGTCGTTGGAGTGGAACCAGTGGTTGATCCCCTCGCCGGTGAACCACTGGCCCTTCTCGGCGTCGGCGAACTCCCGCGCCGTCTGGGCGAGCTTGTCCGCCGGAATCGTGGTGATGTCCTCGACCGTCTCCGGGTCGTAGTTCTCGATGATGTTGTCCCGCTGGCGGGCGAAGTCGCTCCGGACGGCGACGGTCGAGCCATCGGTCAGTGCCACCTCGCTGTCGACGTCTAGCTGTGGCGTGGTCGGCATCTCCTCGCCGACCTCCTCGCGGGTCATCGCTACGGGCTGGCCGTCCTCACCCAGCACCACGAAGTCGCCCCAGTCGTTGTGCTCGTGTTGCTCGTCGATGTCCTCCGCGGGCGGTTCGACGTCCTCGAACACCTCGTGTGCGCGAAGGTATTTGCCAGTGTCCTCCCGGATGAGTAGGGGAAGACTCGTGAACTTCCGCATGAACTCGGCGTCGTACAGTTCCTCGGCCATGATGACGTGGGCCATGCCGAGGGCGAACGCCGGGTCGCTCCCGGGGCGGATCGGGAGCCACCGGTCGCACTTCTGGACCGTCGGCGAGTAGTCCGGATAGACGCCGACCATCTTGCCGCCGCGCTCGCGGGTCTCCTGCAGGAAGTGGTTGTCCGCGAGTTTGTTGTGGATGAGGTTCTTCCCCTGAATGATGGTGTAGTCGGCCTTGCGCCAGGCGACGGCGTCAGAATCGGATGTCTGGTAACCAGTGGTGATGACGTGGCCCGGCGGCAGGTCGGCGTACCAGTCGTACTCGGTCCACTCACAGCCGCCGAAGATGGACGCCAGTCGGCGGCCCGAGCCGTGCCGGGTGAACAGTCCATCTGCCTTGATGGCGTTGAAGATGTGGAACCGCTTGTTGTCCTCTAAGTTCGCCATCTTCTCGGCGATGAGGTCGATGGCCTCGTCCCAGGAGACGCGCTCGAACTCGTCCTCGCCGCGGCCCTCGGGGTTGGGGTCCTCGGGGTCCCACCCCTTGCGGACCATCGGGTACTTGATGCGCGACGGCTCGAACGTCCGGCGGTGCAGGGAGAGCCCCTTCATACAGCCACGGGGGTTCCAGTGCTGGCTGACGCCGGCGTCCTCGTAGCCCGACGGGCCGACCGAGGGTTCCTCGTTGTGATACACCTGCTCGGCCCGTATCGGGACGCCGTTTTTCATGTAGAAGTTCAGCGCACACGACTGGGTGCAGTTGGGGTGACACACCGTCCAGTCCACCTCGTCGTAGGCGTAGATGTCGTGGTACACCTGCTCCCAGTCCCGGTTCGGATAGGATTTGAGCGGGTTGTCCACGCTCGTTATCGGTTCCGTGGACTGTGTCGCGCCCCAAGCACCTTCGGCGAGCGCGCCGACCATCCCTGCGCCAGCCGCGGTCAGGAAGTCCCGCCGTGACAGTTTCACCGGACATCACTCCGTTGGACAGCGCGTATCTGCATACGTGGGACCCACGGCCTTTGCTAAATGAACGATACTACAGGTTCCCAATTGGTGAGACGGGGCACGAAGATATTCGGCGAAAAAGGGTCTAAGGACGGGCTTCTGTTTTCAATACTTTACTGTCGGCTGTAAGTCTGTAAAGAATTTCGCCACCCGGGGTGGCGAATATCTTAAAATAGTTACAGCCAACAGTATTGACTTGCCGAAGACTATCGGTACCTACTCCGGGAGATAAAAATCGGATTTCGATTGTCTGTGCGGGGACGTGTTCCTGAGTTGGGCGATCTTGGACGGGTTCCGATGGCGAACGATGACGACGTCGTAGGCGTCGTCCGATGCAATCGACCCGCCAACACTGCTGATGCTCGTGACTAGGTGGCCGGCGTTTTCGCTTCCGATGAATACCATTGACGCGCCTTCTCTCTTGGCCATCTTACGGATGGCTTTCGCCACCGATCCGGCCGGCGCGTACCGATCCACGACTGTATGTCGGAAATCCGAACTCGGACACAGGTCCATCACCTGCTCGTGCAGTGAGGTGACGACTGTCTCCAGATCGAATTCTTCGTTCGGCCCGATCCAGTCGCGTTCTCGGGCGTACTTGGCATTCTCGTTCCGAATAACGCTGATGGCCAACACGTCCTCTTCGAAGACGGTGCCGAACTCCGTCGCCCGAACGAGTGCTGCCTCGGCCAGTTCGGAGCCGTCGAACGGCACAACGAGTGTCATACGCTGATTACCGGAGCCATAGACAAGTAACATACCGTTCGTTCTTACACGGCGAGAAGACAGCCCGCAATCGAAGAGCCAGTACTGCACCCAGACCCGAGACACGCAGAACGGTAGTCCATCAACTCCCGAGGGACAACCGTTCGTCGCCCATTCGCTTGCCTTGCGCAACGAGACGCTCTCCGTAGTCGGTCCGGGCGTCGTCCCATGACGCCAGCGCGTCTCCGAGCGAACTGTGGCGGTCGAGAGCGGCTTTTAGTTCGACGGCGTCGCTGGCCGCCTTCGCAGTGCCAGCGGCAGTGTGTGGGCGGGCGACGAACGCCGCATCACCGAGCAGACAGACCCTATCGACTGTCATCCGGGGGATCCGGAGGTCGTAAATCGCCTGCACGAAAGGCGCTGCTGTTGTTGCAACGAGGTCGGCAAACACGGGCGGCAGTATCTCGGTCGCCCGCTCGCGCTGGCGCGTTTCGACCGGGTTTTGGAGGTGCCCCGGCGACACGCTGAACTGCTGGCTTGCTCCTGTCGTGTCGGTAAAGATAGTATCACGCTCGCGCCCGCGGAGTGTGTCGTACCAGACCCAGTTGAGACGGCGGTCACCGGGTGCTGTGCTGCCATCGCCGCCTGGGATGAAGTACGCGAGGATGAGCGTTCGCTCTCCCTGATAAAACGTGAAGCGGCCGTCGAACGCGTCGATGACTGCATCCGAAACGTCCGCCTCCGGGACGACACCACGCCACGCGACGTAGTCGGCAAACTCCGGTTCGGTCTCGGGAAACAGTTGCGCACGGGCCGTCGACTGCCCGCCGTCGGCAGCGACGACCAGATCGGCCGCGGTCCGGTCCCCATCGGCGAATCGAACCGTGCCGTCTGTGGCCCTGAGGCCGGTGACAGTCCGACCGGCGTGGTACCGGTCGTCCGGGAACGCCGCCCGCAATTGACGGTAGACCGCGTCCCAGGAGGTGAACACCATCGAATCCGGTGTCGACGTCCGTACATCGCCGTCAGCAGTCAGAAACCGCCGCTCACTGGCTCGGGTGGTGATGGTCGCCGGGTCGACGATGTCGTGTCGTGAGAGGAACTGTCGGATCGACTGCTGGGCGACGATGCCGCCGCCGCGACTTCGGAGGTCGCCGGCCGATTGCTCGGCGACCGTCACGTCGTGGCCTGCACTGTCGAGAGCGATGCCGGTAAACAGGCCGCCCATCGACCCGCCGGAGATGGTGACGGACAGGGAATCGGATGGTTCGTTGGCGAGGTCCTGTGACACGGCCCCTCTCAGCGCTTGCCGTACGAAAGGCCTCTGGTCACCAGCCGATGACAGTATCGCTCCCGAACACCAGCCCCGAGAGGCGCTCCTGAAGTTCCCCTGTCGCTTCCGCTGTAAATCATCATACTACGAAGTCCCAATGGTTGCCTCGCACCGAGTCGGACTATTAATGTCAGCCGACACTAAACACGACGTATGCGAGTCGCGGCAGTCGGAATCGGTGGTGCCGGGGGACGGATCGTCGAGCGGCTGTGGCAGGACAACGAACGCCGCGAGACGACGTATCTCGGCGCGGCCTGCGCCGTCGATACGGACACCGAAGCGCTCGACGAACTCGACGCACTTCCGGACGACCGGCGGCATGCCTTCGGGCTCTCCGAAACAAACGGGGCCGGAACGAACGGGGACCGGACGAACGGTACTGCCGCCATCGAAGACGAACGGCTCGAAGTGCGCCGGCCGATAGACCAACTGGTAACGAGCGATATCGACGCTCTCGTCCTCGTGGCCGGACTTGCGGGCGGGACGGGCAGTGGCGCTACGGCCCACATTGCCGATGCACTCAGAGAGATTTACACGATCCCGGTCTACTGCCTGTCGGTGTTACCCGCCGGCAGGGACGACGAAGCAGCCGCCAACACCATCCAAGCACTTCGAGCGCTGGAACCGACCGTCGACGGGCAGATACTGTTCGACAACGAAGCGTGGCTCGGAAGCGGACAGACGGTCGAGACGGCCGCCGAGACGCTGAACGAGACTGTCGTGACACGGCTGGGTGCACTATTCGCAGCGGGTGAGGCGACGGCATCCGACGCAGTCGGCCAGAGCGTCGTCGACGCCAGCGAAATAATCAACACCCTCTCGGATTCGGGTTTCACTACGCTTGGCTACGCCAGTCAGGACCTGCAAGCGGACGATGGCGGCAGTGACGAGACAGTCATAGACCAGCTCAAGAACCGTTTTCTCGGCGACAACTCGGACGACGTCGACGAAATCGAGGCATACAACGCCGTCGAGACGACACTTCGCCGCGCTGTACGCGGCAAACTGACGGCCCAGTGCGAGCTGGATTCGGTCGACAGAGCCCTGGCCGTGTTTGCCGGGCCGCCCGCGTGGTTGATCCGGGATGCCGTTACCGACGGGCGGCGATGGCTCACGGAGGAACTGCAGTCACCGGAGGTACGGAGCGGCGATATGCCGACGCCGGACCGGGACACGTTGTCGGTTCTGGTCGTACTCAGCGGCGTCACAGAACTGCCGCGGCTGGTGGAACTCAAAACGCTGGTCGACGAATCAAAATGAGACGGCCCGTTAGATTCTCGTGGGACTGGAGCCAGACCGTCTGAAGTGCGGAAAAAACGAGACAAAGCGGATTGCACTCAAATAGATTTATAAGTGACAGTTTTCAACGAAACCATACGATGACACGGACTGTCATATCATACGAAGACGGCCACGTCTACGAGTTCGCCCCGAATATGGAACCGCTGTATACGGCTGCAGACGGGGAATCGCTCACATTCGAAACCATCGATAGCCTGAACAAAGCCGTTCAATCAGACGCTGATCTGATGGATGCGATCCCTGAAGAAGTGAATGCGGCTACAGGGCCGGTTGCTGTCGAGGGAGCTACACCCGGCGACGTCCTCAAGGTTGAGATCGAAGACGTCCGAGTCACCGAGGATCTGGGTCGCGTAATTACGGCACCGGGGTTTGGACTCCTCCAGGATCACGAGGACATCGAACACCCAGCGACGCGCGTGACGGAGATAACCGACGACGGGGAGGCACTCTCGTTCAAGGATATAGAGGTACCAGTCGATCCCGTCATCGGGACCATTGGCGTGGCAACGTCCGAGGAATCGATGTCGACTCTGACGCCACACGACCACGGCGGAAATCTCGATACCACGGATATGACCACCGGGACGACGGCCTACTTTCCGGTGTTCCAGGACGGTGCGATGTTAGCGATGGGTGACTCGAAGGCCGCGATGGCAGACGGTGAAATGTGTGGCACTGGTGCCGAAATCGGAACCGAGATCGACGTCACCGTCTCAGTAATCTCGGATGCCGCTGTCGACCTTGAGCGCCCACTCGTCGACACCGGTGACGCGTGGAAGACGATTGCAAGTGCCGAAACGATGGAAGATGCGGTCAAGACGGCAAACGAGGACCTCATCGGATTGCTCGCTGCCGAACACGAGTACACGCTGACCGACGCCTACCTCTTTTCGAGCCTCGTTGGCGGCCTCGAAATCAGCCAAGTCGTCGACCCACTCGTTACTGTGCGGAACTCCATTCCGCGCGAATACCTCCCAGATCCATTCTAATTATCGCGGCGAATCTTTCAGTCCTGTTGGTACTTAGCGGGACGACAGTTTCAATGGGGACACTCATCTGGATGATGGATTTCTGCTCGTCCTGCTACCGGCATTCCGCAAACTGGTGGCTCTGAATCCGGTGTACACCGTTGAACGAACGTACGCCCTTCCAGAATCGAGAGCTTCTGCTATCGGCCCCCTGCCAAGAAGCCACAAACGGTATCCACTTCTATGCCCCGCTGGAATCGGCTCCGAAAGATGTCGATCCGGTTGCTCCACTACTCTGACATTGAGAACGCTTGCGACGACCCCGTGCGGATGGGTCGGCTTGCCGGAACGATCCAGTCAATCCGCGGGGAGGATACTGTAGTCGCTGGCACCGGCGACAACACTGCACCGGGTGTCCTCGCCCATTACTACGAGGGGTATCAAGCACTGCCGTTTTTCCAGGCAGTGAGTACCGACGTTGAGACGGTAGGGAACCACGATTTTGACTTCGGGACTGCTCCCATTCTGGACGTGGTCTCGAAGAGTCCACAGGAGTGGGTCGTTGCGAACGTTTACGAAAGCGAGAGTGATCGTGGCGCTCCCTTCGCCGGATTAGACGGGACGACAGTCTTGCATCGAGATGGCCGGCGAGTCGGATTCGTCGGCGTAGTCGATCCCGCGACTCCCCGGATTGCTGCCGGCGCGTCAGAGCTGAACGTGACCAATCCTGTCGAGAGCGTGCGGAAAGCGGTCAGCGAACTCGGCAACAGTGTCGATCATTTCGTCGTCCTCGCACACTTGCGAGACGACTTAGAGACCGACGTTGCGGCCGTCGAGGGTGTCGACGCGGTCCTCGGCGGCCACGTCCACAGGGAGCGCCACGAGGCTGTCGACGGAACACTGGTTGTCCGCCCCGGAGCGAACGGGCAGGTGGTCTGGGAAGTCGAACTCTTCGACGGGGACCGCTCGCCGATTGCCACCCGTCATTCGACATCCGAGGGACCTATCGACGAGTCCGTGGCCGACATGACCCGCGAACGGCTGGCCGATGTCGGTCTGCTGGAGACTGTTGCCACTGTCGACGATCCGATCCATCGAGGCCTCGACCGGCGAACCCGCGGCGAGAGCCGCGTTGGCAACCTCGTGGCTGACGCCTATCGCTGGGCGGCTGATACTGACGTCAGCTTCGTCCACAATGGTGGCCTTCGAACGGGGCGACCCCTGTCCGGCGAGGTCACTGCTGGCGAGGTGGCCAGCGTACACCCCTTCGGCGGTACGGTAGAAGTCCTCGGCGTCTCCGGTGAACAACTACGAACCCTCTTGCAAGCGGCCTTCCGTCCACACCGCGAGGACGGACGGCTCTGGCACGGCGACGTCAGCGGGATGACCGTCGAGTACGATTCCGAGGCTGGACGGCTAATCGGTGTGGCTGTCAACGGCCAGAGTCTCGAAGCCGACCGAGAGTACAGACTTGCCACCAACTCCTACGTCGTCTACAGCGATGACTGGCCGATTCCACACGAGGCAACCATTGACTCGTTCGGTCTCCCGTTCGAGGCCGTCGCAGACTACGCTCGCGAAGAGGGCATCACTGTTCAGGTTGGTGGCCGACTCCAGAACTGCTGACCGGGTCCCGCCACGGATGGCCCTTCTGCAACTGTCTCCTTCAGGAACTGACCGTTCCAGAACTACTCTGTCGTAGTAACCAACAGTACTTGCTATCGACGAGCCTTGTTTCGACGCGGTGCAGGTCGGCCGAGCCGGTAGCTATCGGAAAAACGAAATCGACCAGAGACTCCCACAGACCGGTCCTGTTCAGTCGACACAGACACCACCCCACGTTATTGGAGACATCTAAACAGGGCCGTATATAGTATTACGAGTCACGGTGGACGGTTCATAGTAGTCAGTATACATATTATAAATGTTCAAACACGTCATCAGTATGCGTTCCAGTGTAGCATGAGCACACTCTCGGCTGATACGGAGAGTTGGTTATCGTTTGGTAAACAGGACATGATGGTGTTCATACTCGTTATGTCCCTTACCGGGTTGCAGAACGCGTTCACAGAAATCATGCCCGAGTTCACGGTCGGACCGCTAGAACTGGGCGTTGGTGGCTTCATCTTTATCCCGATCGTGCTGGTGCTACTTTTCAGGACCTACTGGGCTGCAGTAGCCGTTCCTGTTGGCGAAATCGTATTCGGAGAGATACTGCTCGGTGAGTTCGATGGTCTGGGTGCCATGGAGGGATTGCTTCTCATTCCGGTTTGCTATTATTTCGCCGCGAAACTGCTTCAGGACCCGGAAAACACCACACAGTTGGCAATTGTCGTGTTTCTGGCTGAGGCACTCGAAGAGTTCTTCGCTACGTTCATCGACATTGGGAAGGTGTATATCGGGGTTGAAGAATTGGAAGCCGTACCCGGCCTCCCCGAGAGCATTATCGTGCTCGAAGGGGTCGACTTCCTCACACAGATGCTAATCACGGGGACTCTTTTCGGCGTCATCCCCGCACTGTATCTCTACCCCAAACTCCACGGTAAAGTCGAACCGCTGCTCGGTATGGAACCGTTTGAGGGTGAACGCGGCGGGTCGATGTGGCGTGGCTTTTCGCCGAAGGCGCTGTTGGCGGTGCTTATCGCGTTCCCGCTCGCCTTCGTGGCCGAGGCTGCCAGCGAAGTCGGCGGGGCGGTCAACGTAGTCTGGGAGCCGGAATTCCTCGCGACGTTCGGTCAGAGTTACATCGCAGTTCCGATCGTCGTCTCCGCTATCGTCGCCACCATCGTCTGGTACCGCGCAACGCAAACGGCGTAAGATGATGACAGCGACACACGACTCTCAAATTGCCGTTGACGAACTGCAGTTCCGGTATCCCGGTGCTGACGAAGCTGTGTTGACCGGAGCGGAGCTGACGATAGAGCCCGGTGAGTTCGTCGCCATCATCGGTGGGAACGGTTCCGGCAAGACGACGCTGTGTAAGTCGTTTAACGGAATCATCCCGCATTTTTACGAGGGTGATATGCGAGGCCAAGTTACCGTCGCTGGACACGATGTCTCCGAGAGCTCTGTTGCAGAGCTCTCACAGCACGTCGGCTACGTGTTCCAGGAGTTCGATAACCAGCTCGTCAGTCCGACTGTATTCGAGGAAGTCGCTTTCGCCCCGATGAACTATGGACACGAGGACTACCGCGAACGAGTCCACCGGACACTAGATCTGCTCGATTTGAGCGGGCTGGAAGACCGCTTCGTCTGGGAACTCTCCGGCGGGCAAAAACACTTGGTTGCGCTGGCAGCAGCGTTATCGCTAGACCCCGACATCCTCGTCGTCGACGAACCGGCGGCACAACTGGACCCAGTCAACGCTCGGGAGACCTACGACCGTCTCGCCACGCTCAACGAAACCCACGGGAAAACCGTGGTCACTATCGAACATCAGACAGAGTTCATCGCCGAATACTGCGATAGCGTCGTCCTCGTCGAGGACGGTATTGTCCGTTGGAAATTACCGGTCGAGACGGCCCTCAATCAGTTGGAAGACCTCAGAGGACAGGACGTCCATCCCCCACAGGTCACGCGGATCGCCGAGCGCGTCCTCGATGATGCTCGCCCGCTCCCGGTGACGCTCGCGGACGGCCTCGATCTATTCACCGATTACGGCGACACCACTGTGGCTCGAACTGACGGACCACCGGAGGTGAACCGGAAAGGGAAGCCTGTCATCTCCTTCAATAACGTCTCGCAGTCGTACGATACACTCCGAAGCGGGACGAAAGACGTTCTCGATACCCTCTCATTGGATGTCTACCCAGACGAGCGGGTCGTCCTCGTCGGCAGCAACGGCGCTGGGAAATCCACGCTCATG
Source organism: Haloarcula sp. CBA1131 (assembly GCF_008728975.1). Lineage (NCBI taxonomy): Archaea > Methanobacteriati > Methanobacteriota > Halobacteria > Halobacteriales > Haloarculaceae > Haloarcula > Haloarcula sp. CBA1131. Next base: position 387,368 of record NZ_RPCY01000004.1, on the reverse strand, counting down.
CAACTGGTGACTGGCTTGGAGACACCCGACGAAGGGACGGTCACCGTCGGCGGAACAGACACCGAAGACGTCCTCCCAGAGCAACTGGCCGAGGAGGTCGTCTACGTCAAGCAGAACCCCGAAGAGATGTTTATCGACGATACTGTCCGGGCTGATGTCGCTCACTATCTCGATGATAGGGGCTACCCGAACGTCGAGCAGCGAGTCGACGAGGTGATCGAATTCCTCGACTTGGAAGATCTGCAGTCCCGGGACGGCCGCCTGCTCAGCGTCGGCCAACAGCGCCGGGCGTCACTGGCTATCGGGCTTGCGACGAACCCGTCGATTATCCTGCTCGACGAACCAACCGGCAGTCTCGACCTCGCGAGTCGCGAGGAGGTCGGTCGAACCATCGACCGGGCGGGCGACCGTGTCGAGACGGTCGTGATTGCGACACACGACCTCGAGCTCGCGGCATCGTGGGCGACTCGTGTCGTCGTGCTCGACGACGGTGACATCATCGCTGACGGCCCGCCGAGTGACGTGTTTGCTGACCTTGCCGCTCTCGAACGAGCGAACCTTCACCCACCGCAAGTGGTCCGCCTGGGGACAGAACTCGGTCTCAGTCCCGCACCGCTCACGGTCGAGGCGTTCACGGACCGACTGAACACGGCAAGTCCGCCGGACGAGACATCGAAACCGACCGTGGAGGAGCAGTGATGACGACACTCGATGCGCTTCGTGATGCCACGTCCGTCGAGGCGATCAAGGCTGACTTGCTTCGGACGGCCTACGAGAACGAGGGTTCGTTCCTCCACCGCTTGGATCCCAGAGTCCTGTTACTCTGGTACGTCGTCTTCCTGTTCGTCCCGTGGCTGTTCTACGACACGACCATCCTTCTCGGACTGCTAGCGTTCGTGTCGGTGCTCGCAGTACTTTCACGGGTCAGCCTGTTCCTCGTCGGACTGATGGCGTTTACCGTGGCAACGACGTTAGGATCGTACGCTGTCGTGACTGTCTTTACGGGTGATCCCGTTGCGGCGATTCGAGCGTTAGTTCCGTACACGCTGAAGTTAACGATTATCTCCGTGTCGAGTTTGGCGGTGTTCTCGAGCATGGGTCCGAAGACCCTCTCTCAGGGTCTCAGAAGTCTCGGGATTCCACGACAGTTCACGTTCCTCATCACGTACGGCTACCGGATGCTCCCAGTGTTGTTTGAGGAGTACCACGATCTGGTGAACTCGTTCCGGTTACGGAGTACGGCTCCCGACTCACCCGGGCGATTCCGCTGGCGGCACTACGTCTACCTGCTGAAGCTATCGGTGCGTGCGTTCTATCCGATGATCTTCAACGTGGCAAAGCGAAGTCGCGTCACCGTCGAGGCCATGGAAGCCCGGGGATTCTCGCACTCACTAGCCGACGAGGCGAGTACGGAACTTCGGCTGGCGGACATGCAGATTCGACCCGTCGATGTCGGGTTCTTCGCCGGTTCTCTGCTCGTCGTTACCGGACTCGCGCTTCTTCTGTGATGTCCTCCGCGCCGTTGACTGTTTCCTTACCACGTTCTCATTCTCTTATAGCCTATCAAAAGGAACTCCAGTGTACCCTTTGACAGTCTGGCACTGTCTACCGTATATTGAGGGATACATATCGAGTGTAACTGGTCCATAGGGCTCTTAGCGGTCTTTTTGACATGACGGACTGAGTGAGTGATATGAGCCTGATTACGGGGAACTCGCTCGAATCGAAACTGCTGGAGACGATTATTCTCGGCCGAGCAAAGATTCCGGACGATCCCGATCCAGGGAACTATGTCGTCGTCGACGTGGCGCAGTTCTCGACGACGGTCCCAGAACTGTTTGCGAATGGCACGGAGTACATCTACATTACCGAGGAACGGGGGAACGAACCAGCATTCAAGGCTGAACATCCAGACGCGAAAATCGGCGGGAGTTCCGGCCCGGACTATCGGGGCGAGGAGGGATACGACTTCTTTAATTCACCGAGCTTCGTTCAGGATATTGACGTCGCCGGTCGGCCGACTGCGATGACCTCGACCAACGGTGGGAACGCGGTCACGGATATCCGCTTAGCAGGCGGTGACGACGTCGATATCTACGTTGGTGGGTTGACTAACGGGAAAGCGGTCGCCGACTATCTCGCAGACAGCGACCGCAAGACGTATTTCGTTGCTGCCGGCTCGAGAGGGAAACCCTCGCCTGAGGACCTCGTTGGCGCGCTGTATATTGCTCGGCAACTGCACGGGAAGCCACTGACACCGGAGCAACGCGATATCTATCGGGAAGTCGTTCAGTTCGGGAAGGGGCCGAAGTACGAGGAGAAACCACAGATCAAGCGTACGGACCTCTACGAGTACACACTCGCGTTCGACAGCCGTGACGTCGTTCCGAAACTGGACGGGCAACGACTCTATGACGTGAGTGGCGAGACCGAGATCTGATGCGGACCGATATCCACACGCACACCACGTACTCGGATGGGTCGGATCTCGACGCAATGATTACCGCGGCCGAACAGGCTGGCTTGTCTGCACTCGGGCTGACTGATCACTGTATCGTCACTGAAGACGACTTCGGGCGACGTGCGAGATACGACCTCGTCGAAACGTATCAACAGCGCCGGGAGGACATTCGTGCTGCCAGAGACACGACTGCCCTCCAACTGTACGATGCTGCCGAAGTAAGCTACGTCGAAGGCACCGAGTCGCGTATTGCGTCGTTTCTCGACACCGCCGACTTCGCATACACTATCGGGAGCGTCCACTTCGCCGACCAGTACGACTACACCAGTAGGACACAATACGTTACTGCGTCTGCAACGCAACGCCGGCGGGCCGTCGAGCGGTACTACGATGCGGTCGTTGCGCTCATCGAATCTGAACTCTTCGACGTAGTCGGGCACCTCGACCTCCCAGAACGCATTCCAACGTTGCGACGGCACACAACTCGAGCGGATTACGACCGGGTCGCACGAGCGCTTGTTGACTCCGAGACAGTGCCTGAGGTAAACGCCGGCCGCGTCCATCGCTCGCTCGGCCGGGTACATCCCGACCCAGCGATGCTAGATCTGTTTACCGAGTATGGAATCCAGTTCGTCCTCGGATCGGACAGCCACACGCCTGCAGAACTCTCGCAGCGAGTCCCCGAACTACGAACACTGACTGAAACACTAAACCGGTCACCTGTTGCTGCTGTACTACGCGACAATCAACAGTACCGTGATTTTTGAGCAACCTATAGTAGCCATTGAAAATCAATGCACACCTGATCGCACGACGGCAGTGCGGTCAGTGTGTAATTCGTTTCAATTGTTACTATAGCGACTGTTCGAATGCTGTGAACACAGCGAATATCTCACTGCGGTAGTGGCTATATAGGTTTTAGTGGCCAGCCCTTATGATGATATCTTGTGTATTCCGCCCTCCAGGAGTACCATCGTACACTCCCACGACATAGCGCCCGAACTGTGGCTATGACCTGCTTGCCCCGTCACATTCATCTGAATAAACAGTTCAGTCCTCAATTACTTGAGCTTCTCAAAGACACTTGGCTGTCGTTAGCCATCAAATTTTCCGGAGGAGACTGGTAGCATGGCCAACGATTCAGGGCTTCGTGTTACTGGTCCAGATACTCTGGGTGGCGCAGTACTGTATCTCGTTGTCGGTATCGCTATCGCTAGCTACGGGGGATTCGATTACGTTCAGCAGACTGAAGCAGTTCGAAACTCGGTTGAAGTGGACGCGAACATTACGGAACTCGGTATCGAAACGGATAGCGGAACAGCGTCAAATCCGGGCGTAAAGTACGAACCGAACGTCGAATTTGAATACACCTATAATGGAACGACATACACCGGGACAAAACTATACCCAGCGAATATTGAGCGGAACTATGAGAGACGGTCAGCAGCCGAATCAGCGATCGAATCCTACGAACAGGGGACACAGACAACTGCATACGTGTCTCCAGACGAGCCAGGAGATGCGTTTTTGAAAAACAAAACGTCGAACGCACCGATCATCGCTATTGGACTTGGCGGATTATTCACCCTCTTTGCAGCCTTCTCTGCCGTGAAGAAGCTCTGAGTCCCCTTCCGTTGTTCGGCTGTCCGTGTCGTTACTGGACATCATGTGTGATTTGCCCGAATACGTTTAACTAAACACGACGGTTCTATTCGCGCACAGCTTAAAGTGTAAATAGGACTATATTTAACCAGTATGGTGGAAGAGTCCGGCCCGAAAGGAAAAGAGGAGGGTCAGTCGGCAGCACAGTCGACGTTCACGCTAAATCGGCGGACGCTACTTCAGTCGACCCTTGTTGGAAGTGCGATATTGGGGGAGTCGGTCTGGCCACACCAGTTGCCAGACAGGTGCAGTCCGACGAGAAGGGTTCTGGAGATAGCAACAATCGCTCAGCGGGCTTTCCGCCGAGTGGCATCACTGAGTATGGACGGAAAGTCACCCTCGGAAACGGGGAGGTGCGAACATTTACGAGTGAAACACCGTCAGGAGAGCCGAGGTATCACGGGGTCGAGTTCGACCACACGGCACTCGAAGGGCTTCCAAGCGAGACAGAGATAAGTGAGGTAAACGATCCTGTAGAGACTGATAAGTATCGATTTAGTGGACAAGCGGCAACGATCCATTTCAAACAGTCACTCCAGTTCTTTGTGCCGTTCCCAGATGCGGCTGGCACGCCGTTTACCTTCTTAGGACTCAACTGGAATCCGGACGGCCATTTCGGTGGCAAAGGAGCGTGGGAGAAGCCACACTTCGATATCCACTTTCACATGCGTGACCCTGCAACAGTGGATAACGTCGAGGGGCCTCAGCTTCCGCCGTACGATATCAAAACAGCGGACGGAATCGAGACAAACTTCGACTTCGCTCAACTTCCAGAAGGGTATGCGCGATCACCTCCGCCCGTCGCTGACGAGCGGTATATCACAGACATGGGTGAACACGTAGCTCCCAACGATGCGCCTGAACTCCCAAGTGGCCCCGACGACCGAGGTGATCCTACTAGCTTCAGCAACACACTCATTCAAGGGTTTCTCGGTGACACAGAGGGGTCACAGCTGGCGTTCGTTGAACCGATGCTCACCCGAGAGTTCCTGAGCGATTTCCGAGACAGCAAAACGTATGATGTCCCACAACCGGCCGAATATCCACACGACCAGCAGCACCCACACGAGTACAGTGTCCGGGATATCCCGTCGCAAAACAAGACCGTAGTCGCTATTCAGAGTTTCAAACAGGTATCTGACTGAGCAGCAGGATCGTCTTAGTTGAGCGCACTCGCTCAAATTGAATTCTCCACGCAATGCGGCTCATTGCGCTACTCAGTTCGACGGAATACGGAAATACGGTGGCCACGAGGCGCACCGTTATATTATCACTATCTGATAATTCGTTAAATAACTATTCTGTATGCAACACGTCCCCTCGGCAACCGTCGATGGGATTCCGTGACTGAACACGCGACGCTCACAAACATAGAGTTGAACTTTCAGTATAGTAGCCATTGGAAATCAATGCACAGCTGGTCGCATGGCGGCAATGCGATCAGTGTGTAACTCGTTTCAATTGTTACTATAGAACCACTACAGCGAGTGTTCCTCCCACTGGAAGAGCGAATCGCTCTCGTTTCGTCGGGCGACCGAGTCCTCCCACAGGCAAGATTAGAGTTGAGCGTGGGGTGATTGAGAATGCGCAGCCCTGATAACGGCGCAGACAAGCGACCCGAAGCAGAGCCGACAGGGACGGTCTGCCAACGACGAAGACACCGGGGCTAATCGTCGGGTGATGTCGGGGAGTGGTGGCTGGATCGGCTTCGGGGATATCTGTCCCAACAGCAAACAGTTATATTCTCCAGCAAGCGTACTGAACAGATATACTCGGCAGGGTCTGCCATCCAGACGCGGTCGTCGGCGGGGTCGGTCGTGGGGAATTACATGGAAGGAACGGTTCGAGAAGTCACGCCTAGCGAATTGTGCGACGCGGTCGACCCGTGTGAGGTTACACTCGTCCTCGGGGCACCCAGTGTCGGAAAGTCACATCACCTGCGGCGGGTCGGTCCATCCGTCGAGCGGCTCGCAGAAACAACAGCTATCGACGACGACGAACTCGTGGTCGTCGACGATTTTGTCTCGGCGGTTTTGCACCTCGGTGACGACCGGGACAGGCTGAATGTCCTGTTCGATCGTTCCGGGGGTGCAGTAATCGTGACGCGGCCACGGAGCCTCGACTGGCTCTGCCGACACGGTCACCTCGCGCCCGTTGCGTTCCACGACCGAGTCGATTCCGTGCTCGTGGTTCGGACGCCCCCCGCAGAGAGCCACGATGCAATCACCGAAATCCGCGAACTCACCAGCCAGCGACGTCCACCAGAACTGGGTGACGGGGAGCGCACGTCCCTCGTCGAACGCGTCACCTATCCAGGCTATGACTTCGAGGACGAGCGGCTTCAGCAACAGATCGGGACCGTCGAGGAGACAGTCACGCCCGCAGCCTTCCTCTCGCTCTCGCAGTATGGGTCCGAAACGGTTCTGGCCGGTCCCGATGTCAGGGCGGTGGTTACCGACCGCGACATCACGGTCGAACCGTTTGACGAGGGCGCCCTCGACCTCATCGCGTCCCTTTATTCCTGTGCCGTGGATGGCAGTTGTAGCTCGGTCGAAATGTCGCCTGCGGTCGCCACCGCACTCGCTCTCGTCGCGAGGTCGCTGGCTGATGACGACACGGAGTGGCTCGAACCGTTCGTTCGACATCGGCCGCTGGCCGGGGCTGCCGAAGCCCTCGAAATCGCCGTCGATCTCCCGCCGGGGACGGTCGAGCGGCTTCGGGTGTTCGGGTCCGAACCGATGCGAGCGAGGATCAGTCAGCGCCTGACGGCTCAGTCCGAAACGGAGACAGCCATCGCCGACGCGAGTGCCCCAATCGATGCAGCTCTGACAGCCATGCGAGCAATCGGGTCGTCGCTGGACGCCGCCGCGATGGAGCCCGACGAGTACGGAACCGATCCCCTCGTCGGTTCCTGGCACTGGAACGGACTAACAGCGTTAGACGCGGCTGCGGCGGACCGAGAGTTCCCGAACTCGGACAAGAACTCTGCAGCCGACGGGGACGTTGCTGGGGTCGGCGTCGACGAGGTCGTCGACGCACTCGATGGCGGGCTCGTGCTCCTCTCGGGACCGAAAGCCAGCGGGAAGCGACGGCTCACAGCGAGCGTTGCGACGGCACTTACGATGCGGGGAGCGACGGTCAGACTCTCCGATCTCCGTCAGCCAAACCACAGCAGGGTGGGAATCGACGCCACGCCCAACGCAGTCGTAGTCGCGACGTACGGGGCCGAGCCAGCACGAATCGTGAGCGACGCTGGCGTTCGGGCGCTCGCTGACTGGGTCGAGGCAGGGGTCTGTTCCGGTGCAGTGCTGCTCTGTGATAACGACCGACGGGAGCATCTGGACGCCCTCGCCGACCGGACTGGCTGTGACGACGTCGAGGCCTGGTGCGACCGTATCGAGTTCGACCTTGGAGACGCTGACCTGACGGCCGATCGGACGCCAGAGGCGGTCGCCGAGGATCTGCTGTCCGCGCTGGAGTGGCCCGAAAATCGAACTCCTTCCCGTCGGTCACTCGCGGTCGATTCGGTCGCGGGCCAGAGTACGCTGGCAGCGATCGCTGGCATGCCCGACAGTGCTCTCGATGCGGCCTTCGCCGGGCAGGTCGTTGCCGAGGCCGTCGCTGTCGTCGCACGGACCGCCCAGCCGAGCGCCGCACGGGAGTGGCTGCTCTTGGTCGACAACCTCGTCGGAGACGTCGCAGGGAACCGCTGTGACACGGACGCGGCGATCAGGTACCGGGGAACGGTCGCGGGCACTGCTATGGCGACTGTGGCGAGCGAGCACCCGACAGCCGACGCGTGGGTCGAGGCCATTGCAGTTCGTGCGCTGGCACTGACCAACGAGACCGCGACTCCCCACGGTCGGGACTCGGTCGGTGGCGACGTCGAACCTATCGTGACCGCCGTCACGACGGCCCTGTCGACGCTTGCCCGACCAGAAGCCGGAGGAGAGCCGAATCAGGGGGCACTCGCGACGGTCGACCATCTGCTCCACGAGATGGTGGACGGGAACGCCATCGATCCCGAACCCGGCCTGTATCCGCTCTGTCGGATCTACGGGAAGACTGTCGGACGGCTCGTAGAACGAGCCGAGGAGTCGGCGAGTGCCGAGGCGGTGCTCGCACCGGTGATCGCGCTCGTCGACCAGACAGCGTCCGAGTACGAGGACGGTCACGCGTCCGTCCTCCTCGGCAACGTGTTCGGATCGATGCTCGGGGCCCTCGGGAGTGTGGAGATGCCGACCGACGACCTCCCCGTCTGGATTGACGCGGTCGACGCTGCTGCGAGAGACGTGGCCACGTCGCTCCAGCACGACGAGAACCGGGCCGAGCTGTTACACGTCGCGTCCGTGAGCGCAATCGGCTTCTGGGTGTTCGACCACAACTGTCCGGCGGACCGATTCGAGCCGTGGCTGGTGGCGACCGGCGAACAACTCTGTCGGAGCACGGCCGAGTCGTCGTTCGTCGATCACCCCGAATCCTTCGTGGTCGACACGTACAGCTGGGCAATCTGGCACGTCGTTCACTACCGCGACCTCGACCGTGCCGAGCGACTGTTCGAGAAGTGTCACCGGCTGGTCGATACGATCGCTGACTCGGAGGTCCCCGACGACGAGTGGGAGTGCCGTGCGTCACTCCACGCCGGCGCGCTCGCGACCCTAGCCATCGTGGAACAGGGAGACGTGGCCAAGTCGGGCCCCTACGGCAAAGGAGCCCTCAGACTCCCGAATTCGCCAGGGTTCGCGGACTGGATCGACCGCTACGACGCGACCGTGACCCGCGGAGTAGCGGGCGATGCACCGACAGCAGTGGTCGAGCCGTACCTTCGGGCGGTCTACCGTGGGGCGCTCTCGACGCAGGTCCGGGGATACGACACCGAGCCTGACGACGGGATTTCGCCACACAGCGAGAGTATGTGGTTCGACAGCCTGACAGAGCGCATTGAGGACCTGGCAGCCACGGGTGACTTAGTCTCGGATCCGGTCGCGTTCCTGCGTTCGGTCTACGGCGACGCAGCTACAGGGTGGGCCGCAGAGGGCGAGGCGAACCTGGCCGGAGAGTGGCTTGGGTCGCTCGTCCGGGCGTTCCGCGGAGCGCGAGAAGGGATCGAGGGACCGAGCAAGACGGAGTGGTTCGACGCGTTCGCGGAAGCGGACGCGGCCGTTCTTCTGGCAGTGCTGACTCGGACTGACGCCGGCGGGCGAACGCACGATCGCCTGGTGGAGTCGGTACTCTCCCAGATCGAAACCACTGCAACGGCGACGGAGTACCCACTGCATCCCGTACACTACGTCGCTTCGGTCTTCGGGACCGCACTGGCGCTGGCAGTCGAGGCCGACCCTGCGGAAGTTCGCTTCGGCGTGACCGAAGTCGTCGCCGCCGAACAGCGAACTGACTTCGCGTGGGTCGGGATGGCGCGGGCGAGCATCCTCGAACGGGTGTATGCGGCGGCTCTCGCCGAAGTCGGTCGGACGAATGCCGACCACGACAACACCGAGGCGTGGCTGGCCGTCTGCTCGGAGCGGATGGAAGCAACTGCGACGCGGGAACTCCCCGACGATCCCGCCGGTTTCGTTGCGGGAGTCTACACCCGGGCGTACGTCGACGCAGTCGAAGCCGAGACGCCAGCGTGGCGTCGGCGTCTCGATGCCGCCCTCCGGGCGTTCGCCTTGGAGAGCCACGTCGAGGACCCGGCGACGTTTCTCGAAGGAGTCTACGCCGACGTCGTAGTCGCGGGAACGACGCAGAGCCAACTAGCCGCCGAGGTCGAGGCGTGTGTCGAGGCCGTGTCTCAGTCCGTCGAGCGTGCGAGTGAGGAGAACGTATTCCGGGCCGACGATGCCGTGGTACGAACCTTCTCGCGGGCCGTCGACAGGCTCCCGACGGGTAATCCCGAGCACAGGCAGACTGTACCCACTTGCTCGGTCGGGCACTCCGGGCGACCGGGGGCGAGACCCTCGAAGCGGCCGTCTTCGGCGGCGACCGTCCAACCGGGGACTACTCGGAGTGACCCACTGGCAGAATCCACCGTATGGCAACCTACTACGTCCTCTCGAGTCCGGAGCACACTCCCGACAGCAACCACAGTTCCGAGTGGCCCAAGGAACTCGGACTGTCCTTCGACGACCGTGAGATCCGACTCTTTCAGGGAAAAGGGCACGGTCTCGGCGGTACCGTCTACGACTTCGAGGACTTCCGCCTCGACGAGTGGGCCGAGTTCGTCGACGCCTGCGCCGGTGACTGGCTCCGCGAGGAACTATCCAGACACGAGTCGCTGACTGCTATCGACGAGGCGGACTTCGTCCGGACGCTGAACCGACACGCCACGTTCGCAACGGAAGAGCACTGACGAAACTGGCGGGACCGCTATGCTCATTCGTCGTCCGTTTTCCCTGGCCAGACTGTCGGCCTGATCCGTCTGTCATCGTACGCTGAGAGGTCGGTGCGGACGGTCTCGACCAAGTCCGTGGCCGAGGACTCGCCGTCTTCGATTGCAGTGACCTCCGCGGGCGTCAAGCGCACGGAGACATCGCGCTCTACCGGTCCGCCGAGGAGGAAGGTGAGAATCCACTCGCCGTCGCGGGCCAGTAGGACGTAGGAGTAAGGCTGCCGATCGAGGACTCGCATTGGTCGGTCGAGGAGCAACGCGGGCTAAACAGTTCCGACAGGGCGAAGCCTTTTGCGGCCGTTCGTCCCCCGTATCGGTATGTCTCTCCTCGAATCCGACGTGACTGCTCGCGGCGGTGCGCGATGACTGACGGTCCGACGGTGACCAACGCTGGGAGCAGGCGTACCAGTCCGGTGTCGGAGATTCCTACGAAGCAGTAATCACCCCTCCGGAGCGAGATCTACCGCCCGCATATACGCGTCAAGCTGTTCGGCCAGTGCCCGGGCGAACGTTTCGTCATTGATGTCGGTCTCCATCTCGACCAATTCGACCGATTCAGCCAGATTTGTTTTGAGTGCCTCGAACAGGGCTGTGTCGGCGTCGGGATCATGGAAATCCTCTCCCTCGACGTCGAGCATCGAAACACCTCCAAGTGGAATGTATAGGGCAGTTGGTCCGTTCGCTGCCGAGAGCTTCTTCGCGATGACCTCGCCCAGCTCAGCGTTCTCCTCGGCCGTTGTCCGCATCAGCGTTACCTGTGGGTTGTGGATGTGGAAGTCCCGCCCCTCGAACTCCTCTGGGACGGAGTCTCGTGGCCCGAAGTTGACCATGTCCAGCGCGCCCGTCGAGACGACCTGTGGCGTGCCCGTCTCCGCGGCGGCGTCCAGCCTGTCGGGGCCAGCAGCCAGCACACCCCCTACAAGCTCGTCGGCCCACTCCGTCGTCGTCACGTCCAACACACCGTCGATGACGCCTTGTCTCACGAGGTCCTCCATCGCCTTCCCACCGGTCCCAGTCGCATGGAAGATGATCGTCTCGTAGCCTCGTTCTTCGAGATACTCCCGAGCCGTCTGGACGCACTGTGTGGTGACACCGAACATCGAGATCCCGATAGTGGGGCGGTCTTCAACTTCGATGTCTGGCTGGTTCGTGACCATCCCGACCATCGCGAGGGCAGCATTAGCAATCACCTTCCGGGAGAGTTGGTTGAGTCCCTCAATATCAGCAACCGAATACAACATCATCACGTCAGTGGCACCGACATACGGTTCAATGTCGCCGGAGGCCATCGTCGAGACCATCACTTTCGGGACACCAACCGGCAGCGCCCGCATCGCCGTGGTCGCGATCGAGGTGTTGCCCGAGCCGCCGAGTCCGAGCACACCGTCGAGGTCGCCAGCATCGTGTAGCTGCTGGACGATCGCCGCTGCGCCCTTGCCCATCGCTTCGATCGCCTCACCGCGGTCGGCATCGTCCCGGAGGTGCCCCAGCGTGGTGCCGCCCGCTTCGGCGACCGCACTTGCAGCAGTGTCCGGATCGATTTCCGGGTCGTCCACCACGCCCGTGTCGATGATGTGTACGTCAACGCCTTGCGCGCGAAGGACATCTCGAGCGAAACCTATCTCTTCGCCTTTCGTATCGAGGGTCCCAACGATTGTGACGGCCATACTCACTCCTCCACGTTCTCGGGTGTCGGCAGTTCGCCCGGCGGGACGATCTCACACTCAGGAAGATCCCGGAGTACCTCTTCAGGACCCGGTGGTGCGTAGACCGCGAGCAGTAACAACGGTTCCCAGCTGGTGTTGACGGTTCCGTGTTCGACGCCTTCAGGAACGAACACCATCTCGCCGGCCGAGATATCGCGTGTCTGATCGGCGACCTCTTGTTCACCCTCGCCCTGGATGACGAAGAGGATCTCGTCGCTGTCAGGGTGCGAGTGGCGCTCATGGCCCTTTCCGGGTTCGAGTTTGACGACGCCAGCGCTGAAGCGCTCGCCACCCGTCACGTCAGGCGTGCTCAGCCACTTCAGGACGCCCCAATCGAAGAGCTGACTTTCGACGTCATCAGGAGTGATGAAGTATTCGCTATCAGTCATCTTCGAGACTAATCTCCTTGAATTCGCGGGCCTGTGCTTCGATTGCCTCCTCAGTTGGGAGGCGTTCAATGCTCGACGCACCGAAGAATCCGACGACACCCTCGGTGTGTTCCAGTACGTACTGGGCATCGTCGGGCCATGCGATCGGGCCGCCGTGACAGATCACCAGTACGTCCTGGTTTACCTCTTTTGCGGCGTCGTGATGAGCTTGAACGCGCTCGGCTGCGGCATCGAGATCTAGTGCCGTCTCGGCACCAATATCCCCAGATGTAGTCAGTCCCATATGTGAGACGACCACGTCCGCTCCGGCCTCGGTCATCTCGCGAGCCTGCTCCTCGCTGAAGACGTATGGGCAGGTGAGCATTCCTTGCTCGGCCGCTTCTTGGATCATGTCGACTTCCTTGTCGTAGCCCATCCCCGTTTCCTCGAGATTCTGTCTGAACCCGCTGTCCTCGTCGATGAGACCCACCGTCGGGAAGTTCTGGACGCCCGAGAACCCACGTCGTTTCAGGCTCTCGATGAACACATCCATCTGTCGGAACGGGTCGGTCCCGTTGACGCCGGCGAGAACTGGCGTGTCCTTGACGACTGGAAGCACTTCGTGGCCCATCTCGACGACGATCTCGTTGGCGTCACCGTAAGGAAGGAGGCCAGCCAGCGACCCCCGACCGTTCATCCGATAGCGACCGGAATTGTAGATGATCAGTAGATCGACGCCACCGCGCTCGGCGAACTTCGCCGAGATACCGGTCCCTGCACCTGCGCCGATGATCGGATCGCCGCCCGATACTGTTTCCTGAAGTCGATCAAGGGACTCCTGCCGTGTGAATTCCATACGTCAGATAGAACCATTTCATAATATAGTAATTAATTTTTTGATGATTACGAGGAGTTACCACGACACATAATATTACTTCTGGGCATAGAAACCATCGTCAAACCCAATCGTGGATGGCTCTGCGACTGCGTTGGACACCCAGATCTTCGAGTACTTCGATGGTATTCGACAGTGACAATGCCACAACGTGCGATTGAATGCCCAACGCCATCGCCGACTCGGGTGTCCGCTCGCGTTCCTCAAAACCCAACTCAATCCAGTCTCTATGCCCACTGAGGCGGCTGATTTCTGGCATAGGTACCAAGAAATCAGTCTGCATCACTTTTCACGCTCAACTAAACACGACGGACTCCGCTGTCCATAAAAATATCACAGACAGCTATTTCGCTACGGAAGTGGAGGCGCGACAGTAGTTGATCGATCAGTACAGCTATAGTAACGATTGAAACGAGTTACACACCTGATCGCACGACGGCAGTGCGATCAGGTGTGTATTGATTTTCAATGGCTACTATAGTTTCAATCCTGTTACCGGCGATATTTCGATGTGTGCCACTAACCCGCGGTTCCGACTGCTAAAGAACTACGACTCCGATAACATCAAACACTGTAGTACGGTACTCGAAAGTGAAAACCATGCTAGTCCGGTATTACTGTCGAGAGGATAGATCATGGTGTGCTCCCACTCGAAACGTACAGTGCTGTCAACGCGGAATGGCTGATTTTCCTCTCCCCAGAACTCGCGAGTCGTGCACAATTTGGCTGGACGATTACTGTTCACATCCTCTTTGCCGCGCTCTCGGTCGGGCTGGCACCGTTCATCATCTATTTCACCTGGAAAGACGTCTGGACCGACGATGAACGGTTCAGTCGGTTGCGCTCTTTCTGGGTGACGGTCTTCGCAGTCGGCTTCGTGATGGGTACGGTAACAGGCATCCCCATGAGCTTCCAGTTTGGGACAAACTTCCCGCGGTTTGCGACAATCGCTGGCGAATTGATCGGTGGTCCGCTGGCCTTTGAGGCGAAGATAGCGTTTTTCCTCGAAGCCGTCTTCCTCGGCATCTTGCTTTTCGGACGTGAGCGGGTGAGCGACCGAACGTATGTCCTCTCGTCGGTGCTGGTCGGGATCGGTGCATGGCTGTCGGCGTTCTGGATTCTAGTGGTCAACGCCTGGATGCAGACACCTCAAGGCTATGATATGATAACCCAGAACGGAATGCGGGTCGCCAGGCTGACCGACCCGGTAGCTGCCTTTCTCACGCCGCGACTCCCGTGGATGTACGTCCACATGGTCAACGCCTCCGTCATCTCTGTCGCATTGCTGGTCGGTGGTGTCTCGGCGTACTTGGTCTGGAAGACCCACGACTCGACGGCCTGGCAAGCCTCTCTAAAGATCGCGGTCCTGTTATTGCTGGTTACAGCACCACTGCAGGCCGTTCACGGTGATGCCTACGGTCGCCACGTCGCGGACACCCAGCCCCAGAAGTTCGCCGCTATGGAGGCCCACTACGAGACTGGACAGGCCGACCTTCACCTACTCGCGTTTCCGAAAGATCTCAGTGCGCTGACCGACCCACACGCGGAAAACCTCTACACCGTCAGTCTACCTGGCCTCGGTTCCTACCTCGCCACCGGCGGTGACCCTGACGCTGAGGTACTCGGGTTGAACGAGTACGAACACAACCCCCCGGTGGCGCTGGTGTTCTGGTCGTTCCGGTTTATGGTCGGACTCGGCTTCCTTTTCATCGGTCTCGCAATGTGGGGAGGGTCCCTCACATACAGAGACAAACTCGCCGACAGCGACCGATTCCTGAAGGCGATGATGGCCGCGACGCCACTGGGGTACGCCGCCTTGCTCACCGGTTGGTACGTCACAGAGATCGGTCGGCAGCCGTGGGTCATTCAGGGCGAATTGAAGACCAGTGATGCAGTCTCGCAGTCGCTGACCGCCGGGGAAGCGATGGCGACGCTGGCAGTGTTTCTCATCGTGTATGTTGGGCTAATTGCCGCGGCTCTCCTCGTCTTACGGTGGCTCGTGAGAGAGGAACTGCAGGACCTCGGCGTTCTTGCCCCGTCGCAGGAAACCGGACACGGACGCATTCCGTGGGTGGGTGGCGATGACTGAGTTGCTCTCCGTGGATCGCTACCTCCTTGACGCGCTCCCAGAGGTGTGGTTTGGCGTCGTCATGTTCGCGCTGGCAATGTACGTGGTTCTCGACGGATTCGACTTCGGCATCGGTATGCTGTACGCCACTCGGAGCGACGAAGACGACAGGGAGACACTCCTGTCGGTGTTTGGGCCGGTCTGGGACGCCAACGAGGTGTGGCTGGTCGCCTTCGGAACAATGTTGTTAGCCGCGTTCCCGAGCGTGTACTCTCGGTTGCTCGCTGACAACTATCTGCTCGTTATCGGGTTTGTTCTCGCGCTGTTGTTCCGGGGCATAGCACCGGAACTGCGCGAGCAATGCGAGGACGATCGGTGGCAACGGATGTGTGACGCTTCTTTCGTCGGGGGCAGCACGCTCGCACCACTGCTGTTTGGCGTCCTCGCCGGGCGCTGGATCTTCGATGTTCCGACGCTGTCGGTGCCGGCGCTCTTGACAGGTGTCGGACTGACCACGGTATCAGTCGTCACGGGCGCGGCTTTCATCTCGGCCAAGACTGGCTCCTCCCTTGCCGCCGACCTGCGCAGGTACGGTATCGCCGGAACGGTATCATATCTCGGTGGTGTCGCCATCCTTCTGACGACTGTCGTCGTGACAGACGCCGGCGGCACAGCTGACGCCGTTCTCTCTGTCCCGATTGCTGTGGTAGTCGCTCTCTCTGCCCTCTCAGGCCTGGCTGGGATAGGCTTCGCTCGCCGCGAGCAGTATCGGCGATGGCTCGTGAGTGCGCTAACTCTTCCCGCGCTGTTGAGCCTCCTCGTTGCGCTTCTGCTGTACCCAGTTATCTACCCTGCGACCGGACTGACCGTCCGAGAGGCCGTCGTCTCACCACTCGCGCTCAACCTTGTCACCGTGATGGGGCTGCCGGTGCTACTGCTCGTGCTCTGGTATTTCAAGTTCCTCTATGGCGTCTTCAGCGGACCCGTTGTCGACGAATCCTATGGTCCTTGACCAAGCCGAGACCGCCGCTACAGTAAGCAAGGTGAGTCTCCTCTGGGCTTGCTTCTGACCTCACGCCGCTTCTAGATTCGGCAATAGTTTCAGCCGGAGTGTCAGGGGCAATACCTGGCGTTCGAGCGCTCAGTCCGACTGGACTGGAGCGTCGAGTTGTTCGGTGCGTTCGCCAGAGTCGGGCTCAGCCAAATAATCTCCGTCCGCCGGAAGGAGTCGACGTTTCGAGTTAAAGACGACAATGAGGCTACTGATCGCCATCATAACGGCGGCGATCAACGGTGTGATCACACCGGTTATCGCCAATGGGAGTGCAATCGCGTTGTAGCCGGCCGCCCAGACGAGGTTCTGTTTGATCCGGCCTCGAGTTTCACTCGCCAACTCGAAGACCTCTGGAACGGCGTCGAGACGGTCGTCAAGCACTACCGCATCGGCCGCCTCGATCGCCAGATCGGTGCCGCTCGAGACTGCGATCCCGAGGTCGGCGCTAGCGAGTGCGGGCGCGTCGTTCGTTCCGTCGCCGATCATTGTCGTCGTCCCGCGCTCGCGGAGTCCCTGGACGATCACTTCCTTCGACTCGGGGCGCACGCCTGCGAAGACGTGATCAACTGCGGGATGGTTTGCAAACGTCTCAGTCATCCGCTCGTCGTCGCCAGTCAGCACGACGATATCCCGATCCGCGGCCGCGGTCTCGGAAACCACGCGTTCCCAACTCTCACGGGGCGTATCTTGGACTGTAACGACTCCTTTGACGGCCCCCTCCCAAGCAACCGCCGTTGGATGAGTACCCGACTCGTAAGCGTCCGTGACAGCTGCCTCGATTTCCGTGGGGATTGTCCACTCGTCAGTATCGAATGAGCCCGGGTGGCCCAAAACGACGCGAGTATCGTCGACAAGTGCTGACACGGTACGGTCGGCGCTCTCGAAACTCGACACCGATCGCGTGGTCGGCGGGGCAGCCTCGTCAATGGCAGCGGCGATTGGGTGGCTTGACCGACGTTCGACGGCGGCCGCCATCGCGAGCACTTCGTCGGGATCGTCGCCAACGACGTCCACAAGCTCCATCTCCCCAGTGGTGAGCGTCCCAGTCTTGTCGAATACGACGACCGAAGAGTCGTCGATCCGTTCAAGCACTGTCTCGTTGAGAATGAGCATGCGATTGTCGGTGGCATCGCGGGTGGCCGCTGCGAGAGCGAGCGGAGTAGCGATGCCGAGCGAGCATGGGCACGAGACTACTAGCACGGCGACCCCGGCCATTATAGCTGTGTTCGGGTCGTTACCAAGGACGAACCAGCCGGTGGCGGTCAGCGCGGCAAGTCCGAGTACGAATGGAACGAACAGTACCGCAAAGCGGTTGACAATATGTTGCACACCCGTGGCAGAACTCTTGACGTTCCAGAGGAGTTCGACGAGGCGATCCATCGTGCTAGTTTTTTCGGGACCAACTTCAACGATAATCGCATTGTCAGTAAGGATCGACCCGCCGAGGACACTGTCCCCGACCGATTTTCGTTGCGGGAGAGATTCACCCGTGATAAGTGCCTCATCAATCGCGGCAGTCCCGTCGACGATCTGGCCGTCGACCGGGATCCGCTCGCCGGGTTTGACTAACAGCCGGTCGCCAGGCTCACACTTCGCAATTTCGATGGTTTCACTGGTCTCACTGTCGTCGTCGAGTCGGCGGGCCTCATCGACGCGTGAATCCGTGAGGTCGGCACGGTTACCGAGTGCAGCGTGTTTGACCTGTGACTCCAGATGATTGCCGATAGTGACGATCGCGAGCACCATCACTGCGACGTCGAAGTACGGGTCACGCCCGCCCGTGAGGTAGGTTGCCAGCGAGTAGAGATACGCTGCAAGTACCGCGATAGCTATCAACACGTCCATGTTCGGGCGACCGACTCTCAGGCTCACGTAGGCCCCACGGAAGACCGGGTATCCAAGTCCGACGAGTATGAGTGTGCTCCAGACAATTAGTGGCCAGAACACCATCGCCTCGACAGTGCTCCCATAGAGGAAACTCTCGGGATAGATGCCGAGATACACTGGGTATATGAACAGGACGTAGAGAACCAACACAGGCATCATCAGAACTGCCGCGAGCACCGCACGGTATTTGCCGAACTCGACGCGTGAACGTAGTGAGTCGTTCTCTTCGTCAGGACCGTGAGCTTGGTAGCCCAGTCGACTGAGTGCCGCAGCGATCGCGTTTCGATCGATGCAGTCAGGATCGTACACCACCTGTGCCATTTCAGTCGCGTAACTCGCACGCGCCTCGTGAACGCCTTCCTCCTCTTCGGCAAGGAGTTCAATGAATCCCTCGCAAGTCTGACAGTGCATCCCGTCAATCGAGAGGTAGGCTGTTTCGGCACCCTCGGGGCCATCGGGCCTGGTCTCCTCGGCCTCGACACGGTCACGGACGGCCGCAATCGAAAGGTCGACATCCTCACCGTCGTCAACTAACTGTGCGACCTCTAAACAGCCTCGACAGCAGAACTCGCCGTCAATGTCATCGTTGGTAATCGGGTCTTTGACGGGGAGGTCACAGAGTGTACAGGTGGACATATTACGCAACCGCCTCCGATTCGGCGATCGGTTGATAGTACGGGATATCTGGTAACGGAAGCATGACGCCAAACCGCATAAGTCCCATCGCTACCAGTATGTATCCGAGCCCAACGAACAATACACCGAGTCCGTAATGGACTACCTGCCGCTGGCGGGTGCTCACTGATTGGATAACCGTTCCGTAGAGAAACACACTGGGGATCGTCCCGACCCCGAGCGCACCGAGCGAGAGGAGGCCATATACGGGTGAGCCCTGGGCAAACGCGTACAGGAATGCCGGATAGAGAAGCATACACGGCAACAACCCATGAAGCGCGCCGAGGCCGATAATGCCGATACCGTTGACCCAGCGGTCGACCCGTCTTGAAATGACTGTGTAGGTTCGCGCGAATAGTGAGCCGAACCCAGTACCGGCAACAACTCCTTCAACGGCTCCTTGTTGGTAGCCGGCTAACCGGGTGAGTCCCATAACGATAATTGCTACGCCAATGCAGATTCCGACGACACCCTGAGCTGGCCGGAGAAATCCAGCGAGCCCGATGGTTCCGTACAGTAGCGCGCCGGCAGCTCCGAAGACGCATCCGATGATGGCGTAGCTCACCGTCCGGCCGAGGTTGAACAGTGTGTGCTGACGCACCTCATAGAGTGTGAGTGCGCTCGCCCACCGGTCCTGGGTTTC
Source organism: Haloarcula sp. CBA1131 (assembly GCF_008728975.1). Taxonomy (NCBI): domain Archaea; kingdom Methanobacteriati; phylum Methanobacteriota; class Halobacteria; order Halobacteriales; family Haloarculaceae; genus Haloarcula; species Haloarcula sp. CBA1131. Next base: position 367,561 of record NZ_RPCY01000004.1, on the reverse strand, counting down.
CATACGCTCGGCATAGGTTGCAACGAGCGGGCCGCACATTCCAAGACAGTGTGCACCTCCGAAAAGGCCAATCATGAAAAACACGACCAGTCCGTAGCCACTTGTGATGCTGATCTCACTCAGCTGTACTAGAACTGCTGATATCATATCCAAGGCTGGCAAGGCCAGCATAGATTAGGGTGTACCAATCGTCGTGTGTAGTGGGTTTCGGTTCAGGCCGTGGCTTCGATCGTTAAGAACTACATCCAAGAACGTGGAATTACAGTGATTGTGAGGCGAAAACCCACGACTTCAGTCGTGGGATGAAGCCGACAACTTGGCCACTCCTCCCGCCACCTCCGTGATGAGTTCGACTTCGGATTGCCGTCGCTGTGGACGCGCTCGCACCTCGCCTCAATTGCGGGCGACGTGTCCAGCGAGTTCATCGAGGAGTATATCGACGCCCAAGCAGGTGAGTCGTCACGCAACGGACCGTCTCAACCACGGAAGTTTGTCAGTAGTTGAGACTTGCAGTCTCAATGCATACGAAATGAGATTCAAGGGAATCTTGGCTGGAATAACTGTTCAATCTGGATGCGAACTACCCAGAAGGGCACTGTCTAGTTCTGGACGACCTCAGCTGGCGTTCGTCCGTCGAGTTCTTGGTTGGGTCGTTCGTGGTTGTAGTGGTGTCTGAAGCGTCGTAGCCACTGTTTCGCGCTGGATTGACTGTCCCTCCAGAAGGAGTGAAAGCGGTCGATTCGCACGGTCACAGTCTGGAACCACTTTTCGAAGTGGTTCCGGATTCGATAGTCGAGCCGACCGCTCAAATCGTGACGCGAGAGGGCAGTCAGATAGCCGCCAGCATCGACGAGAAACTCTGTCTCGGCAACATCGTGTTTCTGAGTGAGCCGGTGCAGGAACGCCGCCGCGGGGTCAGTCCCGCAGCGGCTGAACACGTCAACTTCGAGAAGTAACTTTGATTCAGTGTCGACAGCGGCATACACCCACTTTTTTCCCCGTCGATCTCGATTTGTTTCTCATCGACTGCGACCCGCGACGGCTCCGCCGTCGGCGGGTCGCTCTGTGCTTCGGACAGTGTATGCACCCAATTCCAGACTGCTCCGTGAGAGCGGTCGACACCCAGCAGGTCTAAGATAGCAACCGTCTCCCTAATCGACAGCCCCGCAGTATGGAGACGCACCCCAAACCGCCGGACGGGTGTCGGGGTGCGCTCATTCTCCCAAACGTCTTGGCTGTCCTCATCTAACGTTTCTCTGAGGAGGTCTGCGAGTTGCATGGACACTTCTCGCTACGACCTCCTCGTTTCTCAAACTCGCTCAACTAGACAGTGCCTTTGGGGGTGTTATTTGGATTTCTCTATCAAACGATTCGTAGCTCCCCTGTACTGCTCATTAGCGGAGCAGACCCACCAATTTCGTGGAACTACCGTCGGCTACCCAATCCACCCGTCGATCTCAACCTGTGTACTGTCTGCCGGAGCATCGTCCGCTGTCCTCGCAGCTGAGTCAAACGGGGGCTCGACGAGACGCGGCACTTCATCGTCGTATGTCCGGTCAGGGCGTTTCACACAGTCGAGCGTGATGATAGGACTGCACTCACTACAAGAGTGCGTTGCCCCGTCGAAGCCGTTGATACTCACCGACTAGGAAATAACGCTCGCGAGCCGATACGTCTCCGCTGCTGGCTGGCGAGTACTGGCAGACTGGCAGCCAACAGCCCCGCAGACATCGCAGGTGACGAGATGGTCTCGATCTGCCTCGTGGAAGAGCGAAGGCGGCCTGCTCGACGTTGTCGCGGTCCTGAAGCGTACACTCCCGGCAAATCGTGAACCAGAACACGCCGTCTTCTCGCCCCACTTCGTCGGGCAACCGGACATACGTGTACGCCTCGCCGGAGATATCGGCTGTCCTGTCTCCACAGAACCGACAGTACTCAGCCGTTGCCTTGGGCTGGATTTCGGTCACTGAGACCTCCGTGCAAGTGTTGACTGCTCGCGAGCAGTGTCCACAGGACAGAGAAAGCGCCATTGTATCGCTCACGAATCGGCTTGTACTCTCGGTTGCTTCAGTTTGAGCTGCAAATCGAAAGATTTGAGAAGGAAAGCAAGCAAAAGTACAAGAATATCGGCAATTACAAGACCAATTTAACCAGAAATACGAGCGGATAGAAGAAATAGAAACACGCCTTTGGAAATACGAGAACCCGAATACATCGTCCAGTAAGCAACAGTCGGGGGCTGATGCTCACCGATTCGTCAAGGTGATCCCTGATCTGGAGCCCCCAGAAGTCACCCAGGACAACCGCCACTGCTACCAGTGCAACTCTTGTGGGACAGAAACCGTTGCGACACACCCTGACTGCCCCAAATGAGTGGTAGTTCGCGGTGAGCGTACTCTCCCAAGCAGCACTTTATCGGAACGATCACCGCCGCTCTTTCCGGAAGATTGCTGATAGCTTTGAGCAACTGCACTGGTTAGTAACCCTCAGGTGTGTCCGTGTGGTACGCGACCGAACGCGCTGGTCGCTGCGAATACGAACAGATTCATATCTCCACTGAACGTGACAGGTGCAGCCACGATCCCGATTGCGGTGATGTCGGTGGTATCGGCTCGGTTACGAACAGCACCACAGGACGGTTATCAGCCCGAACACTACCAACATGCTATAGTAGCCATTGAAAATCAATGCACACCTGATCGCACGACGGCAGTGCGATCAGTGTGTACATCGTTTCAATTGTTACTATAGTCGGCGGATCGGGCATCGTTATTGAGTTATCACTCCTGAAAGACTTATACTTGCCCGACGGTGCCCTCACTCTATTTCGTTATGGAAAAAGATAGTATTTCCTCAGAGTACGTCAGAAACGAGGCAGCGGACTATTCGAAGTTGATGAGCGGTTTGATAATGTCGTCCTCTTTCCTTTCCACGAGGGGAACGCTTCTTGCCAGCGTTGCGTTCGGGTTCCCGGCATGTGCCACCCCGAAGACGACCGACGTAAACAGCGTGGCAAGTCCGACCGCAGCCGTACCCCGAACCCGCTCGAACCACGTACGTTCCTCTGTGATGTTGGTGATGAGATATCCCCGAAATAGGAGCTCCTCGTAGACGCCCACGGCGACGAACGTGACGAATCGCCTGTGGTACCAGATGTAGCAGCCTATCGTTCTCAACGCGGATCCCGCCCTGAATCGCCCCTCTGGTTAAACGACACCCTGCTTCTGTACTCGACACTGACCACTAAGTCGTCCCCCGGTGTACACCCCGTAACTAATGGTTGTCTCCGCTTCGACGAACACCGAATCCTGGTATTCACGGGGGCTAAGTCAGATATACGACGCCCTTGACGCCGATTCAGATGGTCTCTCAACCGAGGACGCTGAAAGCCGGCGCTCTGAACACGGCTCAAATCGCCTGCCGAAGACAAAGCCGGTCACCGTGTGGCAAATCTTCCTCCGTCAGTTCAAAAACCCACTCATCTACATTCTCGCCACCGCGGCAATTGTCTCGTTTGCCATCGGTGAGGAGACTGACGCTGGATTCATCGCCCTGGTGCTGTTGATCAACGCGCTCGTCGGCGGTATCCAAGAATGGCGTGCAGAACGCAGCAGTCAGGCACTGCAGCAACTCATCAGGACCCGGGCGACGGTCATTCGAGATGGTGAGACACGCGACATCGATGGAGAAGAGGTCGTCCCTGGTGATATCGTGCTTCTAGAATCTGGGTACCGTGTTCCTGCGGACATTCGACTCGTTTCTACACATGGTCTAGAGATCGACGAGTCGCCACTCACCGGCGAATCAGCCCCCGTCCTGAAAGACGAAGAGTGGGCAGGCGACGACCGGGCCTCACTCGGAGATCGGCGCAATATGGCCTACGCGGGAACGGTGGTCAACCGTGGGCGGGGGCGCGGTGTCGTCGTCGAAACCGGTGCCGATACGGTTGTCGGCCGATTGGCCGAGGACGTCACGGCCGTTGAGGGCGGACAGCCTCCCCTCGTGACGCGTATGGAGCGATTTACCCGCATTGTCGGCCTCGTCGTACTCGCCGCCGCGGCAATCACCGCCCTCCTCGGAATCTTCGTCCAGCAGTACGACGCCGTCGAAATGTTCCTGTTCGCCGTTGCGTTAGCCGTGTCGGCGATCCCTGAAGGGCTCCCCGTGGGAATCACTGTCGCGCTAGGCGTCGCCAGCCGGAGAATGGCAAAGGTAGGCGTCATCGTCCGTCGTCTAGTGGCTGTGGAAGGACTGGGAAGTTGTACGATGATTGCGTCGGATAAGACGGGAACGCTGACTGCAAACGAATTGACGGTCAAACAGGCTCAACTCCCCGATGGAAGGACGTTTGAGGTGACCGGCGAGGGGTATGCCCCGGAAGGGAGTGTCCTCAGAGACGGGCACCCTCCGGAGCCTCATCTCGCAAACGAGTTGTCTCGTCTCGCCCGCGCATCTGTGCTCTGTAACGAAGGGCACCTGTCCCGACGCGACGACGAGTGGACGTGGCGCGGTGACCCGACCGACATCGCGCTTCTCGCGTTCGGTCACAAGCTGGGGTGGTCCCGCGAGGCGGCGCTCGACGCGAACCCACAGATTGACGAGATCCCTTTCGAACCCGAACAGCGCTATGCGGCGACATTTCATGAAACCCGTGACCAGGAACAGGTATTCGTCAAGGGTGCGCCCGAGCGCGTTCTGGAGATGTGTTCGGATGCAAGCGAGGGCGACTTTTCGCGGCAAGAACTGCAACAGCAGGCGACCGAGATGGCTCACGAGGGATATCGCGTGCTTGCCGTCGCCGAAGGAACGCTGGAGACTACCGAGGATCTCGGCCAGCCCCCGTCAGAACCGACCGGGTTGACGTTTCTCGGGTTTATCGGGATGATCGACCCGCTCCGATCCGGTGTCGAGGAGGCGATTACGTCAGCACAGCAGGCTGGCATCACTGTCACAATGATTACGGGAGATCATCGAGAGACGGCCCTTGCTATCGCCCGTGCCCTCGGACTGGCCGAGTCTCCGGAGGAGGTCACCACCGGAACCGAGCTCATGGACGCCTCCCAAGAACAGCTTGTGGAAATCATAGAAACGACGCGGGTGTTTGCACGCGTCTCGCCCGATCAAAAACTCAGAATCGTCGAAGCTGCCCGGGGTATGGGACACTACGTCGCCGTCACGGGTGACGGTGTCAACGACGCACCGGCGCTTCGGCAGGCGAATATCGGTATCGCTATGGGACAGATGGGGACCGACGTGGCCCGGGATGCGGCCGAACTCGTGATCAGCGACGACAACTTTGCGACGATAGTCGCGGGCATCGAACAGGGCCGGATCGCGTTCGACAACATCCGCAAGATCATTTTCCTGCTCATCTCCACCGGCGCTGGAGAAGTTACACTCGTCCTGTTGAGCTTAGCGGCCGGACTACCACTCCCGCTGGTGCCCGTCCAGATTCTCTGGTTGAACCTCGTCACGAACGGGATTCAGGACGTCGCCCTGGCATTCGAACCCAAGGAAGGAGACGTGTTGAATCGGCCACCACGCTCTCCTGACGAGCGAATCTTCAATCAAATCATGATCGAACGGACACTCGTCGCCGCGATGGTGATCGGTGTGATCGGGTTCGGGACGTTCATTTGGTTACTGGAGCAGGGGCTTTCGGAGGCGGCTGTCCGCAATCACCTGCTCCTGCTGGTCGTCCTGTTCCAAATGGTCAATATCGGCAATGCCCGCTCCGAGACGGCCTCTCTGTTCCATCTATCACCGTTGCAGAGCCCCATCTTGCTTACCGGGACGATTACTGCGTTCTTGATCCACCTCGGAGCGATGTACTTTCCGCCCGCTCAGGCAGTCCTTGGAACCGCACCTGTCAGTCTGGAACAGTGGCTCGTTCTCGGTGGGATTGCCCTGACCATCGCCGTCGCTATCGAGCTGCACAAACTGAGCTGGAAGATGCGGTACCCTAAGCGCTCGGAGAGAGCGTCACAGACCTCTTCGCAAACTCGCGAGAAGGAGGCGTAGAGCGGGAAATCTGGCAGACCCTCAGTCGCGCTCTCCGCCACGAAGCGGGCTTTCTCCTGTGAATTCTCGCTTAATTAAGCGACAGCATCCCAGCGTTCACGCCGGGGAGGACGTTATCTCCGAGCAGCCCGATTCATTCCGAGGAGGGGACGCATTCAGTTATAAAATCCCGGCGGGAGACCAGTGTGTCGAACGCCGGTCCATTCCTCGATCTGGAACTCGTATATCTGTGTTTCAAGCGAGTCACTCGCGGTCTCGAACAGTTCCGGGCGCCACGTTGGCGTCGTCGTCTCGTCGAGTTCACCACGTCTGTCTTCCGGGAGTTTCTGAATCGTCCCGATGAGTCCGACGCTCTCCCAGTTAAACGCTGTCTCCGCACTGTACACGAGGAATGCCGCCGACTCTGCCTGGTTGGCCAACTCCATTTTCCGACTTCCGTTGTCTCCGATGAAGTAGAAGTAGAGACGCCCCCCTCCATTATACCCGTAGGTCATCGGAATCAGGTAGGGTTCGACGTCTGTTGGGAGTCCCAGCGTTCCCATACTCTGGCTAGAGAGAAACCCCTCTACCTCCTCGTCGGTCATCTTGTGCAACCCGAAGTCGGTGAGTTCGTCGATAGTCATTCCATATCAGAGTATGCTATCGAGTGACATAATTCCGTGTGCTGTCTCATAGTTTCCCGATAGACAACAGATGGAGGCGTCTGCTATAGTAGCCATTGGAAATCAATGCACACTTGATCGCATGGCAGCAGTGCGATCAGTGTGTAAATCGTTTAATTGTTACTATAACTGCTCGGTCACCCGCTGGCGAGGACCTCGACGGTGACCTGACCTGTCTCCGGCGTCTCGTCGATCAGGACGGCGGCCTGGCCCTCAATTATCGGTTCGCCGTCCTCGTTGAGCACGTCCGTCGTGAGCTGGTATTTGTTCCTGCCGAGGTCCTCGACAACCTCACAGACTGCGGTAAGGCGAACATCGATGTCGGCCGGTTTTAGGAACGAGAGGTCCTGTGAGATGTATATAGTTACACCGGGGAAACGAGCCAACGCAGCACTGATCAATCCACCGACAAGCGTCCCGTGGACGATTCGCCGGCCGAACCGCGTCTGGCTGGCGTACTCCTCGTCGAGATGAAGCCGGTTTGTGTCGCCACTGGCGGCAGCGAAGGTCCTCACGTCTTGTTCGCTGATCGTCTTCGAAAACTCGACTCTGTCACCGACGTTGACGTGGTGGTCGTCGAGTCCCGTACCCTCAACGTCCCAGTCGTTTTTTTCGTAAGCAGTCTCCTGATGTCGGTAGTAGTTGGCAGTCTGTTGTTCGTGGCCTTCGATTACCCGCCGCTGGAGGATTTGCGGGACGTGACGGACGATATCGTCAGTGCTGACCAGCCCAACTAGCTCGTCTCCATCGAAGACGACCAACCGGGCGATATCATGCTCAAACATTGTTTCGACCGCGGCGCCGAGGGTGGCGCTCGCATCGACCGAAACAACGTGGGTTGACATAAACTCCGAAAGCGAGCGCTCTTCCGGGCTCGACTCCTCGCTGAGGAGTCGCACGAAGTCGTCGCTGGTGACGATGCCGAGGACCTCTCCGTCCTCGACGACGACTAGTGACCCGATTGAGCCCGCGTGACACCGGCCGGCGGCAGTACTGGCAGTTGTTTCAGGCGACGCCGTCTCGACCGGACTGCTCATCACGTCGTTGACGCGAATTGGGAACGCCATGGTTGCACGTCGGTTCGACGTGACAAGAGGTTATCTGACGAAGAGATACCAACCGATAACAGCTGTACGTATGTTATTACTAAAAGGAATAGAAAAGTAAAGAGATGGAATAAAAGGTGTATCTAACCGAGATCAAATAGTTATAATTACGCATGTATTATATACAAAATAACGCCCTTCAGATTGAATACTGGTGCTTTGTTTAAAGATTTAATTGATCAGTGTTATTCTTCGTGCTGGATTCTGGTATCCAAGAGCTTCAATTTGTTCTTCTCGAAACCAACGAGGGCACCAATCTGTCGCCCGTGGTGACGACCTTTGGGAGGTTATAATGTGCCTTATCGACATCATCGGTAATGGAACTAGAGTGCATAAGTTAGAGTGAAAACGAGAGATATTAACAATAAAAACCCGAGTTTGGAAATACAAAATCAATTTTATGAACTAAAGGGTTGCAAATACAAGATAAAGATACCAATCTGACTGAATAGAGGATTAAGTCTTGGAAAGTGGACGACATCCATGAGACGGCAGCCCGCAATGCGATATCCGAGTGAGCCAGTGCAGTGACGAAGACCGAAGCTCAGATCGAGATAGGACTCAGATAGCGATAGGCGTCGTCGATGGTACTGATCGTCCGGAATGCCGCTGCCACGGAGGGCTTCTCGTCGACCGAATCCATGTCGCCGACACGGGATCGTAGTTCGGTGACCACCAGCGCCCCCACGGTAGGCTCTGCGGCGACGAACCGGTCGATCGCCTCCTGGGAGTCCGCGGCGGCGAGAAAGAGCGCGCAGATCTCCTCAGCCGCCGATTCCGTTTCGGAGTCCACCACGTCCAGCGCCAGCAGTGCCTCGGTCGCCTCCATACGCACCCACGGATCCTCGTCTTCGAGACGGGCCTCTAAGTTCTCGACGGCGGGGCGAACCTCGTCGGGGTGGGTCCGTCCGACCGCCGTGAGTGCCCTGGCCGCAGAACGACGGCGTTCGATCCTCGACGCGTCGAGGCTGGCGGTAAGGTCATCGATGGCGGGCACGACCGCCTCCGGGTGGGCTTGTGCAATCGTCTCTAGCTCACGGGTGATCGATTCGTATATGGGTTCGAACGTGGTGTTTCCAGCACCTTCTTCGTCGAAGATGCTCTGGAGTGTCGAGGCGATACGGGGTGCCTCGCGTGGGAAGGTCACACCCAGCCGCCCGAGCGCCAGTGTGATGGATGTCTGTTCACCCCTGGGACCGGGTCCGACGAACGCAGCGGGTGGCGACAGCAATGCGAGGATGCCGTCGATGACGGGTCGAACCGCATCCGGGCGCGTCTCCGCGAGCGAAGCGAGCGCACTGGCCGCGCTGGAACGGACCGTCCAGCTGTCGTCGCCCAGACACGCCCGGAAGTCATCGATGGAAGGACGGTCCGCATCCGGATGCGTTTCCGCGAGAGAGCCGAGCCGCAGGACCGCTTTGGACCGTACTTTCGGGACGTCGTCGTCCAGGCACGCCTCGAAATCGTCGAACGGCGGGGTGATAGCTTCGGGTCGCTCTGCGGCGATCTCCCCAGAACGGCCAGTGTGTGTTCCCGGACCCACGCCTCGCCGTCGTCGAGACGGACCCGGAGATCGTCGACGAGCGGCACGAACAGTTCGGCGTGGTGCTTGCACAGTTCCCTGAGGGCGAACAGTGCCTCTCTCCGGGTCGACTCGTGGGCGTCGTGGAGCCGCTCCCGAAGGGTGTCGACGGCGGGGCGGAGCACTGCCGGGTTCTGCTCGCGACCGACGTCCGAGAGGTTCTCGGCGGCGGGTTCGCGGACTCGCCTGGGCTGGTCGAAACAGTGCCCCAGCAACACGTCGACGGCCGCCTCGGTTCGTTCCTCGTCGACGATGCCGACCGAACGAATGCCAGACATGGCGACGTCTCGGTCCCTGGCGTCTTCGGTCGCGAGCAACTCCCGCAACGCCTCGAATTCGGCATCGCCCGCCCGCCCGTCCTCGAAAGCGGCGACCAATTCCGTCACTCTCTCCGTCGTTCCAGTGGTCTCGCGAAAATCGTTCCCCATGCTTCTTGATTGAAACAGGCCACTCACGGTAATAGATCTCTGGATTCCACACGACGACCCGATACCACCTACGACCAGTGTGATTATATTCACAGCTACCGTACCAAAACGAAATGGATGACGAGTCGGTCGAAGCCGCACACGCCTAAAACCCCGAAACCTACGAGGACGAGCGGTTCGGGACATTCGAGAAGAAGGCGACTGTCTGTACTCGGTGATTATCTCGGTCTTGTGCGAGTTGACGGCGCCCACGGCCTCGTGCGTGAGCTCGCCGAGAGTACACTCCACGAGGGTGACGACCGGCGTGTGATCCCGGTCGATCGGTCGAGATCGTCGGCTCACCGTCAGGAGTTCTGTCCGCTTGATGCGCTGCTCGTGTTTCGCTGCGTTGTTCCGAAGCCATTGTCAATCGGGGGCATGTGATGCGCCCCGCCACCATCTCGCGGGGGAAACAGACACACCGAAACGCACCCGTCCATCTCATACACTAAAACTGATCGGTTCGCGAGTCCACTCTCCCTGTGACATCCCCTCAGCCGAAGAGAACCGGCGGCCTTCGCACACAGCATATCGCCTCTCTCTTTGGACGAAAACCGCGATCTGCAAGCCGAAATGACACCCTCAAATAGCAGATGAGCCGTGTCGTACCGATTTGAGCGCGTAGAAGGCATCCCGAGAAATCCCGTGATAATGCTGTAGTTTCAGAAATTGCTCGACGGGATTCAGAAGGAATGATTTCTACTCAGCAACGGACTTTTGAAAGTCTCTGCCGGTGATAGGTTTCACCGGCCGTGTTGAATACAGGATGCGAGTACAGCATGTGATTTTTCCAAGGCGTTGACAATGCAATCCCTCAGTACAGTGTCTGTAATACTCACTCTGTTCGCGCAGTCTGGCCAGAGCAGCGCTGACTGGCTACCTCACCGGGTTCACCACGGGGAGCCGACCCGAGGAGATTATCCGGCGAAGGAGGACGACGATACCGTTCTCCAGGCCGTTGGCGAAGACCGCCTGTTCGTGTGATTCGTCGGGGTCGGCGTCCGGGTAGAAGGAACTGACCAGCAACGTCGTGCGGTCGACCAACAGCAGGCGGCTGATGGCAATCTCGTCGTTACTCGTGGGACCCAGGAGCCAGTCCAATTCGGTTTCGAACACCTTCACGGATGGCAGCTCGGTACCGAGTTTGGCAATGATTGCGTCCGTCTGGCCACCGATGATCACGTCGACGCCGCGGTCGACTGCATCGTGGAGTCGGTCGTACAGCGCCTCCGTCAGAAGTTCCTCCTCGACGACCAGCAGGACGATCTCCGAGTTGGCGTCCTCAAGCAGCGTGTGTGTCCGGGACTCGATGCCATCGTGGCCGGACAGCGCCCATACCTCCTGCATTCGGTCGTTGTTCTCGCCCTCCGGCTGGGGGTCGAGCGCTTCGAGGTGTGACTGGAGGCTGTCGATCCGCGTGTCGTACTGTTGACGCAGGATCGCGGTCGCCTCTTCGATGCTGACCGCGCGAAACTGTTGAGGGCTGGAGTGCTGCACTTCGACCAGCCCCTTTGACTCCAGCACTCGGACAGCGTCGTACACCCGGGTCCGCGGAACCTCCGAAGCCTCACTGATTTGCTTGGCCGTCCCCGTCGAGAGTTGGGTCAATGTCAAGAAACTCCGCGCCTCGTACTCCTTCAGCCCGAGGTCCTGGAGCAGAGTTACCGTCTCGGCTTTGAGTTGTTCAGCTGTCATTAGGTGGTCCTGTCAAGTTTGACTGACTGAGAGAGGTACCAACGACAGAACCTGTCAATATAGTGACGGAATTGGTCACCGTTTCGGTCGATTCGGACATACCGTAGTAAGGACGCCGACACGAATAAAGTCGGTTACCCACACAGTTGTCATATTTGGAAATTCCAACTCAAACTGGCTATCGGTGGATATTTTGAAATTAGAATGTGATTTCAGTGCCGGTAGACGCGGAGATATTTGAAAATTTCAATCGGTCTCCCGGTTATCCTTGATCGGTGACCGACCCGTCGTCGGTGCCGTCATCCTGCCGCGCGCCGGGCCCCGACTGTGGATAGAAGTGGTCCCATGACTGGACTTGTGTCTCGGAGATGATCTCGGAGCTGGTGATTGTCATGCCCACGTCCGCCAGTTCGTTGCGGATCTCTTCGATTTCCCTAACCGTGCCGGCGACGACCTCGACGTGGACATTCCGTTCGCCCCCAAGCAACTCGCGGGTGGTTACCACACCGCGAATATCGAGGATCTGATCGGCCAACGAGTCAAGCTTATTCGGATTGACTGTACAGACGAACATGACGTGGAGGGGGTAGCCCGCTTCCTCGTAGTTGATCTCGGGGTGGTAGCCCCGGATTACGCCCTTCCCTTCGAGCTTGTCGAGGCGATTTCGGACCGTCGTGGAGGTCACATCCACCCTCTCACCGATCTCCGTATCGGTCTGGCGGGCATTGAGCTGAAGTTGGTGCAAGATGCTCCGGTCCACGTCGTCGAGTGGGGAGTCGTCCATGCGATGTCCTTGGACGGGGCGACTGAAAAGTCCGCATGGGCCCATCACGAGCAAGAGAGCAACCACGGCCGTCTCTATCCGAATCACGACGATCTCGTCAACAAAGGACTGCTCGAGAAGGGTGAACTCGACAAGCGGACGAGCGTATACACAGTCACACAGCGTGGTAAGCGTGAAATAGAGGCACGACAGGAGTGGGAAAGCCAGTATTTGGAGAGCAAAGAATCGGTTCCTGCGTAGCACCCACCGGTCTGTCGGAAGCGATGGTCATCCCGGAGGAATCCCTCCTGTAGTAGACAAAAGGGCCTCAGTCCGCGGGCTGTGCCTCCGTAGCTGGTGTCCCGCTTGGAAGCTCGGGAATGGACAGGTCCACGCGGCGGAGTAGCTGTGCGTTGATCGCGACGATTACTGTACTCAAAGACAGCAGAAGCGCACCTACAGCGGGGGACAGCAGAGTTCCGATCGGTGCCAATACGCCTGCTGCAAGCGGAATAGCGAAGACGTTGTAGCCGGCCGCCCAGACGATGCTCTCCTGCATCTTCCGGTAGCTCGCCTTGCTTAGCTTCACGAGTCGCACCACGTCCATCGGGTTGTTCTGGACGAGGATGACGTCGGCCGACTGGACCGCAACGTCGGTACCGCTCCCGATCGCAATGCCGACGTCCGCTCGCGTCAGCGCCGACGCGTCGTTGACGCCGTCGACGACCATCCCCACAAGCTTGCCCTGGTCTTGGAGTTCTTGGACTTTCTCGTCCTTGTCCTCGGGGAGGACTTCTGCGAACACCGTATCGATGCCCAGTTCATCGGCGACCGCTCCGGCGACGTCCTGGGAGTCGCCGGTCAGCATCGCCACCTCGATGCCCAGATCGTGGAGTGCGTCGACGACAGCGTAGCTTTCCTCGCGGATCACGTCGGCCATCGCGAAGGCAGCGATCAACTCTCCTTCGCGAACGAGATACACCACTGTCTGTGCGTTCTCGCCGGCCTCATCAGCGAAACGCTGGAGGTGATCGGAGACATCGCTATCGAGTTGAGTCAACAAGTTCGGCCCGCCGACGTACACCTCGTTTCCTTCGACGCTCGCGCGAACCCCTCGCCTTTGATCGCCTCGAAGTCGGTCGCGTCAGGTGCGCTAAGATCACGCTCGTCAGCTGCCTCGCGGATGGCTCGTGCAATCATGTGTTCGGAATCACTCTCGATTGCGAATGCCAAACAGTTTGTCGACGGGGACTCACGATCAACTGACGATAGTATTCTCGCCTAGCAGATGGTGGAGAGGAACGGAACAGACAAACTCCACTCCTTACGAGGATCGATCGACCGATCAGCGCTCCTCACGGTTCGTGACATCATCGAGAGAGAAGAGCCGCTCGCAGCGCCAACGCTAGACGGCTATCTCAACCCGACGGTTCTGGAAGTCCCACTCGGTGACGGCCGCCGTAGTGCTGACTCCGCCCGAATTGATGTTCAGTGGACGACTCGAGCGGACTACAAATTTCACTATACGGACACTGACGGTGTGAATTTCCGCTGGGACAGTCATCCACATGGCGGTGATTACATCTCCGTTCCAGGTCTCGAATACTATCATCCGCCCCCTGACGCCACTTCCGATCCAGACGATATCGAAGAGTCCTGCATCAAGCAGTCTGTCGAAGCACTCGTCACTCGTGCTGTTCTCAAACTCTGGCGTGTTGCCTATCATGCAGACTCCTACGACCCGCTGAATGCTGCGAGTAATCCACCGTAATCGAGGTGGAGGCCCCACTCTCAACGAGCGAGCGGAGCTATTGCTCTCACGAGAGGGGGGAGTCACTCACAGCAATTCGACCCACTCGGGAGCGCAATCGTGTGTGCCGCCGTAGATCGAGCGCTCGGGATACTGGTCGTCGGCAGCCTCGACAGAGACGATCACGTTGCCGCCGGAACACGAAATTTCTGCACCGGTTCCGACGACTGCATCGAGTGGGCCGTCTCCGTCGGTCCAGTCAGTTCTGACGTGGTCACCGCGGTCGAAGTCATACTCCTCGAAGGAAGGTGCTGTGGTACTCATGATCTCCTCCGGCTTCGGGGGAGACACAAAACCTCAGCCGTTCACCGGTCGGTCATGCACGTCGAACACGAATCGTATCGTACCAAATTGCACTCCCATCTACGAAAACAGAGGTTTTCGACCACACAGGTGAGACTACACGACGTCACATTCGGATAGCGCAGCCAAACACTCAATAATCGGGTTATCCAACAGACGAGTATGGCTACTATCGAAATTGATGAAGAGGTGTATGAGGCGCTCCAGATTCCTGAGGGAGAGCGGCCGCAGGCAATGAAACAAGAATTGGCTGTCTCGCTTTACGCGCGTGATGTCCTTTCGTTCGGGAAAGCGCGTGCATTGGCAGAACTGTCTCACCGAGAGTTCCAGACATTACTCGGAGACCGCGAAATCCCACGCCATTACACCGACACTGAACTTGCCGAAGACCTCGACTATGCCGAATAACGAGCTTGTAGTCTCGGACACGTCCCGCTGCTGAATCTTGCACTTATCGACCAACTCACCCTTCTCAAATCGCAGTTTTCGAGCATCACCATTCCGCGTCAGGTGTGGGACGAACTCACTGATGGAGAGGCAGGTGTAGACGCGCTTCGCTCGTTGCGTGACGATGAGTTCCTGACGATCACCGAGGTCGAACAGTCGCACCTCTTCACTGAAATCTTCCACGAGCTGGATCTCGGGGAAACAGCTGCTATTTGTCATGCCATCGAGCACGATGCTGACCTCATCCTTTTGGATGAAAAAGACGGTCGACAGGTCGCTCGGAGACACAGCCTGACGGTAACGGGAGTCATCGGGATACTACTCCGCGGAGCCAATGCTGGAGACATTGAATTAAAACACGAACTTGACGCCCTTCGTGACGCTGGCTTCTGGATCTCTGATGAGCTGTACTCAAAAATTCTTTCTGAAGCAACGGAATAGTTACCGCTCCCACGGGAAGAAGCCATTCCGCTCGCGATAGGCACTGATCTGGTCCTGAAACTCTTGTTCTTGGAAGTCCGGCTCGTCGCCGTGGATATCCTCCGGTGAGACGCCGTCGGGAAGATGTTCGTAGTCCGTGACGTCCTCCGTGTCATCCTCTTGGTCGGGTTCGTGTCGGTGCTGTCCACACTCCCTGCAGGTCCAGATCATGCGGTCAAGGTGTGGATGGCACTCGAAGCCATCGAGTCCGTAAGATTCGTGTCCCGTCACGGCGCCACATTGGCGACAGTGGAACCCGATTCCGATTATCTCCGGTTCGGCTCTTGCCTGATGGCGCTTCACAACGCCGGGAACAAGCCAGTACGTGCCGTCGTCCTCCCGGAACTCATCCGTGAGCTGCTGGAACTCCGAGCGGTCGGTGACCGGCGACCCGTCCTCGAGGTAGATCCGTGGCTGGACGTCGTCCTCATCCCCGTCCCAGTTGGTCTGTTCGTCGGCTGTCTCCAAGAGCGCCTGTCCGGGTTCCGCGTCGACCGTGGTTTCGGTCGGCAGGTCGGGCCAGCCTTGCGTGAGAGTGGCGGCTGGCTCAGTTCCGAAGGCTGCTCGACACTTCACGGTTCCATGGGAGGTGTCTTCGCCGCTCGCGATGCTGTCGGAAACGGAGAAGGCCGCAGCGCCGAGCGCTCGTGCATGGAAGTCAGTGTTCGCTTCGACGAGCGCGAGTACTACCCGCCCGAACGTCCACTCCCCAAGTGGGCTGCTATCCTGATCGTCGAACGAAGTCTCTGAGATGCCGGTTTGAGCACAGAACGGACACTGGCGTTCATCCCGTGGAATGGCCTGTCCACAGGTCCGACAGGTGCGAGCATCATCCTCTGTACGGTCGGGATATCCAGTGGAGTCGAGGACTCGTTCCTGTCCGTTTCCTCTCGTTTCAGGATCGGAACTCGCGGCACCGGGGATATCCGCGGGTCGTACTCAGGATTCCGGTCAGTCACACGCTTGGTTGCGGTCGTCATCGCATTTAAACCCCGGCCCCGAGGGAAGCACAAACCGACAGAGAGCGAGAGTCTTGCCTGATCCAGTGAAACAGCTGTCGACCTGATGATGTTGTCACTGGTTGCCGTGCAAGATGTAGAGGTTCCATTCAGCACTGGGTTCGCGTGTATTTCTAGTTTCGTTGCGTGCTCAATTCCCGTCTGACGTACCGCTCGCGAGCCACCTCGTGAAGCTTCCCTCGGTTCCAGAAATCAGCGTTGGGTGCAGCCACACCCTCGAACGCATCACGGTTTAGCCACCGGTCGCGAAGTTCCGTCGTGATCACGCCAGTGCCGCTGCAAAGACTACAGACGTTGTTCACGGGGTTATGCATACAACGGCCCTGCGCGTGACAGAAGTCGTCGATGCACTCAACCTGTTCACCGTCGCCACCACACTCGATACACCGAATCCAGTCAACGTCGTATCACGAGCAGAGCGGTCTGCGGTTGCCCCCTCACGCCGACTCACCTCCCAAGTATGCCGTGTGGCACAAACTGGTTTTACAAGCCCTGAAACCGTTGTACTCGAATATGGACATCGACTTCAGACTACCCGACATATCGCCTGTCTCGATAACCGTGGTTAAAAATTTGAGCCTGTCGTGGGGAGATTCTACCCAGAACCCGGATGACAATAGCGACGATGACGACAGCGATGGGAACAGCGATTCGGCCCCGGCCGTAACCGACATCTGGGGGAAATCTCCCAGAGCAAAACGCTGGGCAAAAGTCGATCGGCCATACCACCCAGGAGACCGCCGGTAGTCGAAACAGCACTGTTCACGCTCAGTACCGTCGTTACAGCCACCGTCGCAGTAATCCAGTTAGCAGGTGAAGCCGACGATGGTGATGATGAGGACGGCAAAGGAGGAAGTGACGGCTCAGAACCAACCAGATTCTACCCAATGGACGAATTCGCAAAACGCCGGATTCGGCGGTAGTGATCAGTGCTTTCCACACACTGTGCACAAGAATCGGGTCTCATAATTCCTGAACCAACCATACAAAATAATAGAATCCAACTGACTGGGTTTTTGTCTGCCAAGTGGCATACGCACTTAAACTGTCGATACAGACGAAATACCTATCCACACAGTGAATCAACTACGGCCATGGACCGGCGCACGTATCTCGCTATCATCTCTACAGCTTCCGTAGGAATCGCAGGCTGCAGCCAGCTCAACTCTAACTCAGGACCACCCGAAAACACTGAAACTCAAACTGCGACCGACACGACCACAACGGAGACCTCGACCCCGACCGATACCGAGACGCCGACGCCAACAGAAACGGCGGTAAACATCCCTGATGACCCTGTGGCCGCAGTCGAAATGTATCTGCAAAAATACTACGAAGAGGGCGACAGAGAATGGGTGAACGAGTTCCGTGCAGACAATGGGAATAGAGAACCGGCTACAGAGGAAGATATCGAAGCACTCCAAGAAGTTGATGTTACAGTCAACAGTGTCGAGTTGGTCGAAGAAAACCAAGACAGCGCAGTGGTTACAACATCTCTTGAATTAGAATACGATGACGAATCTGCAACAGGGACGTTCCGACTGGAGTTACGCAGAATTGAGGGTGAATGGCGTCTCTGGGACTCTAGAGAGTCTGACGACGGAGTGGTTGTATCTAACATTGATTTCCAGCAGTCTGATTTCGGTATCCAGTCGATAGTCAGGATAGAGAATAACACAGAGCAAAGAGTAAAGTTGGACGTTCGTGTCGAAGCTTATGAAGGCGACTTACTGCTTGACTCTGGCTCGGCAACAGGAGAGGTTCCAGCTGGCCGGATTTTAGAGGTTGAGGATATTTATTTAGAGGTTGATGAGGCGCGAGTGACTGAGTATGATGTGTTAGCGAGGCAGATTGGGGCATCTGAGTATACTCGTGTTTCTGGTGGCAGTGGCAAGACCTTCAGGGAGAAACTGAATAGCTGAGAGTGTCGTACTCTCACTGAAAACAATCCACGCCGATATACTGGGCGACGGGTTTGAGATCGACGAGCTCTGTCGGGGCCTCATCATTGACAGGTAGTACTCTCGACTTCGGGGCTCCCTCTATGCGAGATACGCGCTGTGCATCTTGCACAGCCCGATCTACCAACCTCGAGACAGATACCAGTGTTTTGCTGTCTTCGGTAAGAGCCGAGACCAAGACAGGACGAGTTGGCTACTCGCCGTCCGTGCTGTCTGTCACTTCTGCGATGAACGTGTCCGTGGCCCTGTCCAGATCATACTGGTTGATGAGTTCGAGGGCAGCCAGCGCTGCGCCTGTGTCTACGAGGTCTGCGGCGAGCAACCGTTTGAGACGAAGAGTGCCTTTGTGGGCACGGTCGGAATCTGAACCGCGCATCTGGGTAAATTCCATCAAGAGTCGTCGCCAAGCAGTCGCCGAGCCGGTCACCGTGAGATTCCAGTCCGGGGCTTCATATCTAGAGGACGACTGCCGGCGGTAGTGGCCTTCAAGTCTGTCGAGCAAGTCGTCGATGATCGTGCCCTTCTCAACGGTCCGTCCGTGTATGGCGTAGTCTGGGTCGACGAGATTGCGCCACTCGTCGGAGGAGTCGATATCGTACTCGACAGCTAGCTCGACCTCGACTGTTTCGAGACAATCGGCCTTCCCGGGTTCATTCACGCGCCGAAGTCGATCTGCGGTCCCCTCGGCGCGGACTGTAAGGTCTGGGAACTGCGCTTCGCTGGATGCTGATTGCTGTTCTCCGGTCTGATCGCTGTTGGTGGTCTTTGATGCCATGGGTACTGTCGGGACGCTCTCACTGGACCGCCCCGCACCCGACCGGGGGTGCAAAAAATTGCTATCGGCTTACGAGATCAATCGCTGAATATAGTTTCTTCACCTATTCAAGTGAGTGAAACAGCTGTAGCGTGTACCTCCGCACATGGTGGTATCACGTCTCTGAGAGACCTCACCCCACGGCAAATTTAGAGGCAAATTATTTTAGCGACTACCCCGAACCTGTACATATGTCCCACGAAGTCGAAGACGAAACGACAGTGAACGAGAGCTATTCTGTGACGGTCCCAGCAGCGGTACGGAGAGAGGCTGGTGTTGAAGCTGGTGACAAAATCCGCTGGCATGTCGACGATGACGGGAAGCTTTCAATCAAACTCGTCAAGCAACACTATGGAGCGTTCTCACAACTAGAGCCAGTCGACGTAGGCGAACCAACTGATGCCGCTGACGACCACGATCTCATTGCTGGAGACTACTGATGGCCGCGGTTGTTGTCGACGCAAACGTCCTCATCGCTACTCGTCTCTCTCGCGATCAGAATCACGAACGTGGCAAAGCAATTACACAGGCGGTAGACCAAGGAGTCCTCCCGACAGCGTACATCCTGAGTGACGTGCTCGAAGAGGTCATCAATTATCTTCAGGCAAGGGCTGGGCACAATGTTGCGACTGAAACGCTTGATGCTATCATCGAGAGCAGCGGGTTCTCACTCAGACAGAGTTCAAAATCTGATTTCGACACTGGCCGGTCGCTGTTCCGACGCTACGAGTCCCTTTCACTGACTGATGCCATTATTGTCGCAACGATGCAACGAGAAGAGATCGAATATCTCTACAGCTTTGACGACGGATTTGACGGTGTTTCCTCACTCACTCGCCTCACGACACCTGATAACCCGTTTGAGCAGTAGCACCTCTGTCCCGACTACAGGAAAGCTCAGTATACCAATGAGCGCTTATTCGGTCGCTGAAGACGTGTGATAGGACGCCCCGGAGTCAAACGAGGTCAACTCCTCGATGCGGTCTTCGAGTTCCGCAATCTCGTCTTGGAGTTGCTGAACTTCGTCATCGTCAGCATCGCTGGCGACAAGGCGATCTTTCAGCCCCTGAAGCCGGGTCTCTTTGGTCTCCTCGTCAACATCGGCTTTGCGGACGTACTCGGTACTCTCGATATCGTACAGATCTGTCTCAGACAGTTCAGTAACCTCCAGAGCATCGTCTACCTTGTCTCGATCAACACTCGTCACGCGCTCACGGTCAATCCCGGCAGCCTCCAGTGCGTTCAGCACAGTCTCCTCATCTTTGAGCGAGCGTTGGCGGCGTGCGGTCCGCTGGACGGAGCCAAACTGCCCGCTGACTGGCTGATCGTGATGGAGCCGACTCAGGATGACGTCAGCGACCGCTTTCCGAAGGTCGTTGGCACTCCGCTGGACATCCGACAGCATCGTGTACAGGTCCACCAGTGTATCCGTCTCGATATCGCCAAACGTGTCGACGTCGTGGCGCTCAAGCGCATCAGTCAATAGAAGTGCGTCGCTGTACACCTGCAGATCCGGTTCAGTGCGCTCGGTTTCTTTATCCTCATCGCCGGTCGTAGCGATCTGTGTCGTGGTTTCGAGGTCGCTCTGTCGGATGATGCCGGCATCTTCATCAATCTCTATTCGTGGATGGAGCGACCAGACCGTAGCGAAGGGTTCGGCGTCGGGTGGCAATCGGTCAAGAGCGAACTCCTGATTTGGTTCGTCATGCACTCGCCGAAACAGCGTTTCGAACTGTTCGCGCTGGAGTGGTCGTGTCTCATCCTTTTCCACGTAGTCGACGATGATTCGGTGTTCCTGTGTCTCACTGATCCGGAATGGCGTATGTGAGAGTGGCGTCACCAGCACTACATCAGGTGGGAGTTCATCAGCCTCCTCCAACAGCGTGTGCCAGTTGACACTGAACGACATATTCGATCCAGTACTGCCACCATCAAATGACTACTGCTCACGCGTGCAGACACACCACCATTTCCGGTGAAAAACCACCAGACAGCAGTAGTGTTTACACTCGAAACACGGTGTGGTGAACCTGGGATGTGACCATGCTCAGCGCAGGAATGGCCTACACTTCGAGTGGCTCCATCGGCTCGACCTCGAATGTCAGCAGATGCGACCGAAGTTGGGCGTAGGCCCCGTCGCCGTCAGTGGTGACGCAGTACCGGTTCAGCCGGGCCTCACGAGGATTGCCGTCGTTCTCTTGCCACTCTTCCAGCGTAAACTCAAGCGCCTCCAACTCGCTGTCAGCGTCTTCAAAGACGGCCGCGACCGATGGCGTCCCGTGGTTGTCAGCGACGTATGCGACCTTGACAGCGTCGTGGTTGGCGTCAAGTCTCGTCCACCCATCGAGCGCTTCCGGCGGGTCCTCGGCGAACTGCTCGATTTCGCGCTGAGTCAGCTCGGCTTCTGCGGCGTCGCGCCACGCTTGCTTGATGTCCTCGGCTTGGGACCGCTCGATCTCCTGAAGGACGTCGCTGTCGATACAGTCGGCGGCCCACGCAAGCACGGTCTTGGCCTTCTTGTGCTTCTGCTCGGGTTCGCCGTTTAGCTGCCCGAAATTCATCTCCTGAGGAGACATCAAGAGAACATGAGTGCGCCAGTAGCCGGGGTCAGCGTCGCACTCTTCACCGGCATCGGGAGCCCACGACTCCATCGAGGTCCGGACTTCCTCGTTATGGCCGAAGCCAGTTCGGACGCCGCCGGCGCGCAGGATTCGTTCCGCGAGGTCGATAGTTCGCTCACGCTCATTAGCAGGCGCTTCGTCTGGACGGTCAACGTCGGCGTAGAATGGCAAGCCGACGTTGTCGATGATCGTCTGTTCGTAGTTTGGACTGAGTGGCGGTTCCTCGACGAAGATCGGATCGAACGGTGGTTCGGCTGTAGGCAACATACTGGAAAGCCTCCAGCCAGTGAGGCAGCACAAAATCGCTCTGAGGCGGGTCAGGTCGAGAGGTACTGGTCGGCAGTGTCACCGTGGTTCGCTTCTAGAGCGTCCCAGTCAGCCATCGAATCGTACTCTGGGCGGATCTCACTGTCCAAGAGCATGTCGTCGGCGAAGGCTTGGACTTGTTCGTCGACGGGTGCGGCCTGCAGGTCACGCTCCTGGACGATGAACTGGATGCCGCAAAACGTGCGCCCGTCTGCTGCAAGCTGCCAGAGCATGAGCTTTCGATTCTGATGGGTTGCGAGTTCGGTCAGCAATGCGTCGTCTGTTGGATTGGACATCGTTTGGAGCCTCCACGCAAGAGGGGTTGATAAAATGAACATTGTGGATAAGATGAAGTAGCAGTACAGTGTTTGAAAAGGGGATTAAGTGGAATTACGCTAAGTGCGAACGGATAAGATTATGACTCTCGCAGGTGGCATTTGGTTTGACAGGATGTACGATGTGAATAGCTTCAAGCGCGATATGATGGTCGTTATCGCAGGTATGGACAGTCCGATGGGGACAGAATTGACCGCAGAACTGCAGGAGTACTACTCTGAGGAAATCACAGTAGGACGTGTCTATCCACAGCTGGATGATCTAGTCGAAAAGGGACTTATCAAAAAGAAGGCTAAGAACGGACGAGAGAACGAATATCAGTTGACGAGGCGTGGTGTGCGAGATCTTCAAGCCCATCGGGAATGGGAGGACGAGTACTTGGCTCCGATTGATGAGCTATCCGCATAGAAGGTGTGAGTGGTAGCTGCGACTTCTATAGAGGTTTTTCATCGCCCTAAACGGCAGTTTAATACTAATCTTAAATTAGACCTATTCTGAATCTATCTCAAACTTTCGTCGGGCCTTGTCAGCGACCTCGGGATGCCGATTCGCCAACCGCTCTAGCTGGTCACGGAACTCGTTGCCCAGATCGACGTCAACGCCATCGCTCGCACGAAGCTCATCGTAGAAGTGCTTCATTTCGGGACCGATAGCGAAGCCAATCGTCTGGTCACTGCTCCGACGGTGAACGTCTCACCGAACTCGCAGTTGGTATCACCCGGTGTCGGCGTTGGTTCCAGCATCGGTTCCAGGGTTGCCCGGCACGGGCGTCGCAGTGGCTGTGGCTCGGTGTCCGCCGTGTCAGCTGCGGCCGCCGCTGTGGACGCATCCATCGCTGGTGCTTCAGCTCCGCCGCTGTCGCCGCCTGCCCGGTGACGACCCATTCCCAGTGAAACCAGGAACTGACGGATATCGAATCTGAACTTCGCTCTATCTTGATTCAGCGAGAGAATCCCGCCCTTCCCGCGAAGGACGAGTGTTCCGACGCTCTGTCGGAACCGAGGACTAAGCAGGGCGGGAGTGAATCGCGTAAGCCTCTTGCCACAATCTCCGTGACTGTTGCCTGGCTGAATACCCAACGTAAGTATTTAGTGGGGTAGAAACGTACAAATTCTTGTGCGAACGGAGATAGATATGGAGCGCGGTGGCGACTTACACGAGCGGGTCAAAGAGTACGCTCGTGAGAATGGTATCCGCCATCCGCGTGCCTACCGCGAGCTAATCGAACAAGGGTTAGAGACGGATGAAAACGGCGACTAAGACGCTCGAAGCGACTCTTGCCCCGCCGACAGCACACAAGGAGCGGAAACTGTGTGACCTGCTCGACACCTACCGTGAGGGGCTACACGAGGGGTTCGACGCCGGGTGCGACACGATGAACGCAACCAGCGACGTGGTGACGCCCTACGACCTGCCGTATCAGGCGAAAGCGGCACTGTGCAACTACGTCCCACAACTTCACGACACCTACGACGCACAGGAGTTAGACGATGACCACCCGGTTCGGCTCACCAACCAAGCCGCCGAGTTTGACCACTCTCCGGCGCGAGACTATGAGTTCACATGGTGGGCACCGCAACCCGGTCGCGGAACGAATTTCTGGATACCGCTTCGTATCAACCCCGAACAAGAGGGGCTTTGGCACGACCTCGTAGACGGGGACGCATCCGCAGGGCAACTCCGCCTGCAACAGAATCGCACATCGTGGACGCTACACGTCACTGTCGAATTTCCGGTTGAAGAACCCGAGTACGCGACAGACGGCGACGACGTGACGCACATCGGTCTGGATATTGGTGAAACCGCCCTGATAACGGGCTGTGCCCTCAAGGACGGTTCACCAACTGGCCCGTTCGTGTGTGACGGGAGCCGTGCGAAGCATCTTCGCAAGGAGATGCACACGACTCTGAAACGACTCCAAGAGCGTGACGCCGCCGAGTGGCGGATAGACGAGCGATTCGACCACTACCAGAACGCGCTCACTGATATTGTCGAGAAGGCGTCTCGGCGGGCTGTTGAGTATGCCCGCCGGTTCGAGAAGCCGGTACTCGTGATGGAGAATCTGACGTACATCCGCGAAGAATTGGACTACGGTTCGTACATGAACCGGCGACTCCATGCGTGGGCGTTTGCTCGGTTACAGAACCGTGTCGAGGACAAGGCACGAGAGGCTGGTATCCCAGTCGAGTACGTCCGACCGGAGTACACCAGCCAGACGTGCCACGCTTGCGGTCACATCGGAAACAGAGCCGCACAAGCCACGTTCCGGTGTACCAACGACGGGTGCCACATCACGAAGTTTCAGGGCGATATAAACGGCGCAATCAACGTTGCACACCGGGCTGACCCGTGGGGAGAGAGCGTGCCGCTGAAACCGGCAGGCAATGACTCGCCTCGGGATGGGAGTGTCTGTGACAGCACCGCGACCCACCGAGAGACGAGCGAGAAACACTCGCAAATGACTCTCTCGGCGTTCCACGGGTCGGTACCCTCTACCAGCAACAGCGAAACTTAGCTGGTATTCCCCATGCGTGGGAAGCCGCGCCGTTCACGGCGCGGAGGATGTCACGTTGGCGCTCGTCTCCTGAGCCACGTTCACTGACTCTACACTAACTATTTCAGAATAGAATACTATTTCAGAATAGAAAATCATTCGCACTATTCACCACAGATTTAAGTTGAGAGGAGGTGATACTGCTGAATAGCATGGATGGCTCAAATAGTAAGAATAGCATAGATAGAACGAATAGTCCGAATAGCCCATATAATTCGATACAGACCGACGGGAACTCTCGGGCTGTATCGGTGTGTATGCTGAAGGGGGTGTCGGCAAATCGACGATTGCTGTCAACCTCGCCCGGCAGCTGGCCGCACAGGAGCACGATGTGCTCCTCATCGATCTTGATCCGAACGGCCACGCGTCCGTTGGTTTAGGCTTTGACGACCAGTATCACAACACCGAAGAAACTATCGGCGACGTCTTCTTCGACGATGCTGATCCGACCTCTGTCGTCTACGATACTGGCTACGAGTTCGACATTCTCCCGTCCAGCGAGGACTTAGAACAGGTCGAACGGGAGATCGTCGTCGGCGACGTGTTCCAACCCTCTGCACTGCTCAAGCGAGAAGTTGTCGACCCACTCCTCGGAGACACATACGATTACATCGTCACGGATTCGCCGGCGTACCGGTCCCGACTCACGGATAACGCACTCGTCGCGACGACGAATCTAGTGCTTCCGCTTGCCCCCGGAAACGAGGCGATGGCCGGCCTAGAGCGGACCATCGAACGACAGATTTCACCGCTTCGGCAGCATATGGACGTCGACGTCCTGGCGCTGGTTCCGAATATGTTGAGCGGCCGTATTGACCAGCAGACGCAGGATCGACAGTTGCTCGAACGGCTCAACTCGCATGATAATCTCCAAGATCGCATCCCGAACTTCGCGCGGATTACGGACTGGGAGGCCGTTGACGCCGGTGACCTCAAACCTTCACCGGGTATCCGGGACCGTACGAGCATCACGAAGGCCTACGGTGAGCGCAAACCGCTGCTGGACTTCGACCCTGACTGTGACCAGTTGAAGTGTTTCGACGAGCTGGCACACATCGTTGAGGCAGGAGAGGTGGTCCGTCATGTCTGAGGACGACCCGTTCGCCGACCTCGGGGAGACGCTCGAGGATGAACCGGATGACGAAACACAAGAGACGGATGAGGCGTCCGATTCGGAGACAACCGCGGAGGCCCCTGTACAAGAATCGGTCAAGCCCCGTGACCCGATGACCGATACTGCGTTCAGCTACGAGGCTGCCAAACAGCGCCCCTTCTATGCTCGTGAGACTACGATTGAGGACTTCGATTCCTGGCTGAAGTACGAATTAGAGCGGGAGCTCAACCAACAGGGCTACCAGAACATCGTCGTTCGCGAGATGACTGATGCACTTCTGCGAACCGTCGTGGAGGAAGATATCGTAGAAGAGGTGGCCGAACGGTTCGAACAAGCCCGCGAGTCTGCTCTTTCAGAACCGGACGAATAGCACACTATTTTAAAATAGAATACTATTCTACAATATCTCAACAGCAGTCTCAGAAAAGCCGGATCTCACCGTTGGACGGCAGGCTCAGTTGTGGCCTCCGCTGATAAAAATTGAGACCGACCTTCTCAATGCATGTGGAATTTTGACATAGTTCCTGAATAGTATGAAGGCGTAGTCTGGGATAGAACGATGGCACGAGACGACGCTGATCTACCGACGGAAGGAAGACTCTGAGCATGAC
This sequence comes from Haloarcula sp. CBA1131, assembly GCF_008728975.1. Classification (NCBI taxonomy): domain Archaea; kingdom Methanobacteriati; phylum Methanobacteriota; class Halobacteria; order Halobacteriales; family Haloarculaceae; genus Haloarcula; species Haloarcula sp. CBA1131. The sequence continues at coordinate 340,889 of NZ_RPCY01000004.1, read as the reverse complement.
GACCACCGCCAGTATTCAGTGTTCATGTCCAATCGCGGTAGTGGCTTCCTCACTGAGTATGGGTATCGGTGGGAGATCGAGAGCGGCTACAGATCGATTAAACGGTTCATGGCCGCGATGACATCGAAAGGCTTCGGACTCCGATTCTTTTATTTCGCGTTTGCGTGCCTGTTGTACTCGATTTGGCGTGCGGTGGATCTGCTCGTACAAGTCGAATTGACTGGTGAGTACGAACACTCGCCGATGGTGACGGCAGATGACACACTAACGTTGTTGAAGAAGGAGACTGGAATCGGGTAGGGATAACTCGATTTGTGGTCGCGCAGCGTCTGAGTGACTACGCTCTTGAGAATCTTCGAAATTCGGCGATATAGTCATTAGTTCAACATAAAATGGTGGTGAGAGCCAACTTGGAGTGGCTTCCGCTTGACGATTCGTCCAAATACACGCATTACAGCCACTCTAAACCCGCTGTAGTCTCATCTTTCCATACACGTTTCGGTGATATCGAAGTGCTACAAACGAACATCGATTTGCATCGATCAGGATTTGAGAGATGAGAGAGTACGCTCTATGCGTCGCATTCTAACTAATCCGAGGCGAGATCAGCCCCCGACATTAGCTAAAGACTTCTCGGACTTCTAAATACGGAAGTGTGGATTTTGGCCCCGCGCTGGCCTATAAAACAACTATTTCAGACATGGACCAAGCTAATTAATGTCTAAAATATCGATATCGACACTCAAAGTGATTACTATCGTTATAGTAGTTGGTTGAATTGGAGATAACGGGATCTCGTACTCTAGTGGAGTTTCCAGATGACACACTCAGAATGTCACTTTCAGACTTGTTACCAATCCACCCAAAATAATATTTGTACACTTGTTATCTAATGCTGGCATTTCTTTGCCCTACTTTCTAAAGCTCAGTTCACATAACAGATAGGTAGGGGTTGGCAAGAGCGAGTTTCGTGGCACTGACTGGTAGCTCTATTTCCTCTCACGAATTCTCCGCATCCATACGAATTTACTGGCGGTCTGTAGCAAACTCACCCGTTTCACTTGACTCATTAGCAACAAAACTACGGCGATAAGGATTAGAGCCTTGATTGTGTAATCGTTTCTCGTCCTGACTTAGTTTAAGACTGACCCTAAGTTTCGTACTTTGGGGATTCAACTCTCAGCGCACCCAATATCACGTAGTTCTCTCGGGCGCGCTTTATTTATCTTTGTCAAAGTTCGGTAGGTGCAGATGACGCTCTTCGGTCTCCTCATTACAGATTCTGACTAAGCGGAAGGGGGAGAGTCTTGTAGGTGCGGTCACGGTACTGACCGCAGTTCCACCTCTTGATTTTAACCACTAAAGGGTAAATTTTCCGTTACGCGGGAATTCGTCAATGTATAAAAAACGCACCTCGCTCGCTTATCCTTGCCCTATTTGTACCACTGAGTAGCACCCAATTTTGTAAATAGTAATATGTCAGCCCATATTTTCAGCAATTCACCCGGCTATACTCAATCACAACAGTGTGTTCACGGAGGTCCGGAAGACCAATAAAAAAAGTGATCTGGATAATCCGAGGAAACCGCTGTTGGCACCCATCAGCTTGGGATAACTTCATGACATGCTCTACGCTATAGGTTATTCAGCACGATTCCTATCCAATCACTTTCTACAACTATACGTGACTAATTCTCTCTAGTATCTACCAGGAATAGTATCTAGAAGCTTGGATTCTATTCAACCCCATCCCAGAGATATTGAAGCATGACACCTACAGTCGACACAAATAAACCGAGAATTCCAATAAACATTCCTGGTTCAATGAATTGGGAGAGATCCGATTCGAGTAACAGAATCCCAAAGGCAATCAATGCAATTCCGTAGACTGTAATTGTTTTCATGTCTACACATATCAACTCTTGCTATTTATGTTCTCCGGATTAATAATTATCTCACGTCATGTCACACCATTAAGTTTAAAATATTGGATATCACAGTGATGAGTGTGGTGCAAAAAAGAACCTCCCGAAGAACCGCTCTGAAGCTTATAGGATCTGCTACTGCGCTATCATTATGTGGTGGCGTAAGTGCAAATAGTGACCCTCCAGCCACAGTTATCGAGTACAAAAAAGGAGACAGCAATAATCCAATTAAAAATGAAGATATTCGAGAAATGCGTCAAACTGCTGTAGAGAAATCCGAGGTTGCCTCATCGAAAGAAAAGAAGGAACAAAACGATAATAACGAAAAGGAGAAAGTTAGCACTCAAGTAGACAGGATTGATGATATGAAAATGCTTGGAAATATCAAGACATATTCTTCCCAAGCAATTACTGGATATGCTATTGCTATAAAAAATAGAACGCCAGTTGAAAAGATCGTTTCCGAACCTGAAAACGTAAGTAAGTCAGTTACGCTACAATCCGAGTCAGACAGTTTGCCCAAACCATCGCACAAGTCTATTGATAAATTTATAAAGAAGCATTCAAACGAGGGTGACGTGAAGATACAGCAACAAGGGGCAAGTGAAACTGAGCCTAGGGGGAAAACTACTAAAATTGGGACAATAAACCATGAAATATTCTGCTATGATTTCGATGTTAACCCAACCGAAGTTGCTGGAAGACTAAGTACGTGGGTGGAAGCATGGAAGATTGATGCTGAAGAAGACGCATACTTGGTAAGTTTACTCGGTAAACAAATTCCAGCGAGCTATGATAATTTTGATTATGGATTTGGTGACACAATTAAATTGAAAGACAAGACCTCCAACTTCAGATCTTGGCTGAAGCAGAAGTGGACCAAATCTGACCTAGGCGACCCACAAATAAAAGATAGAGAACCAAAAGGCAACGTAACAGGGTCTGTTGACACTAGTTTGAGCATCTCTGTTGGAGCTAGTGGCGGCGATCCGGGTGCTACGGCAGGGCTCAGTGTCGATATAGATACACCCTACGTGGAGCGAACAGAACAATCAACAGTCGGCCGTGATGTAAAACAAAAGTATAGATATCCACACAAGTATTTCAACAAGGACGCGACGAAGGTCCCAGTGTCATTGTATTCTCTAGGCTACGGACATCTGTCAAAAGATCCCGCTGATAGCAAAACGCTATTGAAGACAGAAATGAAAGGGGAGTGGTTAGGTCCGGGTGATTTCAATAAGACAGAAAAAAGTGAGATTGACGCCACTATCAGAAAGTTGGACCAACCGGTGCAATAGCACTCTAGCTACAGTATCCCACAGGGCCGGTGGTTGAGAAATCTGCTTGCTGCGAATTTACCACGTTTCCGCGATATGAGTGTTTACAAATGTACACTGGTAGCACTGTCTAGTTAGTGACACTGAACTGGAATTCGTTCATCGAGCGCTCAATGCCGTCGTTGGAAGTTATAGTATTGCGCAAATTCCATCAGTCACTTGATGCTGCTCCACCGACAGAAAAAGACGCTGAGCATGATGTTTTCGGGTAGTATTCGGTATTCCTAACAAACACTAGCAGCTCCTATTTTGCCGAACACGGTATCGTAGAAGATTGAGAGCGGGTACAGGTCGATAAAGCGATTCATGGCCGCGACGACGTCGAAGGATTTCGGGTTGCGGTTCTTCTGTTTCGCGTTCGCGTGCCTCCTGTACTCGATCTGGGGTAGCGCGGTGTCGAGTGGCTACACTGTTGACCATCTTCGGAATTCGGCAATATAGCTAGTAGTGCAACAAGAACGGGTGATTGAGAGTAAATCTGAACCTGTTTCCGATCACTTAATCGTCCAAATACACGCATTACAGCCTCGCTAAACCCGCTGTAGTCTCAACTTCCCACCGTGGTGTAGTCCGAAATAGCGATCCCAATGCGTGGGATTCCACGGAGAACTGAACGACCGCATTGTTGTGATCGTTAGTCTCTATGAATGGCCTGAGTGGCGTGTGGGCCATCGCGACAGTCGATGGCCCACACAGCCACGACCCGTGCAGAAGCATTCGAACCGCTTCACGAGAAATCAGACAAGCACGCCCGCCTAGTCTGGGGACTCCAGACTGAAGATGGGTCACAGAAACCGTTGTCCAAACGCGCCTTCCACCTCGCAACGCACTGGTTTGGTCACGATGAACACAATGATGTTGAGGCCTTTCTGGCCTGGTTACCGATCACGATTGGCGGCACGCCAATCGATGATCCGTACCCGCAATGGCACGCCAATACGACCGATTTCGATCTTGTCACCCGACTTCACTTGATCCGGCTCTATCATAACTGGAATCATGAAACCGCGCTCTGCCAGTACCTTGACGCCGAGCCGTCGCTACTCGACGCGCTCGGCGTCGATTCTCGCCCCGACCAGTCAACGCTGTACAACGCTTGGCACGAACGATTTACCGAGCAGTTCCGTGAGGAACTGCGAGCGACTATCAAACAGGTCGTCCGCGTTGCCAAGATCCGCCGAGTCGATGTTGCTGACCGGATGTCTACGGCTGACGAAGCCACTGAAGAAGACGAGGAACCCAGTGCCAGCTCCCAACGAAAACACGCTCGGGAGACGACCAAGCAGATCTGGCAGACAGCTAAACCACTTGTCGGGCCGGTCGTCGATTTCGACCGGCCCGACGAGACCCAGATACACGATAACGCCTTTCTGGAGTTACACACGTTCCTGGGCTGTCGAGAAGACCTCTACGCGGAGACTGGTGCTAACGACTTTGTTGAAGACTCGACCCGGGACCGCACGCCAACTGGATCGTATCACCGCAACTCTATTCGCGACCTCTCAATCCAACAGCACCGCCAAAACCACCGCGCGGCGATGACCAATGTCATCGCTCGCGCCAGACAAGCGGGACTGCTTACCGGCAAGCAGACCGTTGCAATCGACATCACCGAGGGAAAGAAATTCTGGGGAGAACGCGATACAACGGAGCTACAGACACAGATTATTGGAACAAAAGAAGACAATCGGGAGGTCGCGTACCAGTACGCGACCGTCCAACTGGTCGGTAACGACCTCCCAATCGTTCTTGATGCAGTGCCAGTCGTCAAAGGAATGGCTCGCGACGAAATCGTCGATAAGTTGCTCACGCACGCAACAGAGATGGTCACTATCGATCTTGTTCTCATGGACCGTGAGTTCCAGCACGACGCCATTAAGGAAGTTTGCGAAAAGCACGGCGTTTACTACCTGAATCCGTCGAAAATGTACCGTGAGGAAAAGCTCACAGCAAAGCAGGTAGCCCGTGAAGATACCACGATCCACATTGAATCCGTAGCGGCGGCCGGCCAGCGGCCGCCGCGAAAGCGTCTCTGGGTTCCACGAGCCAACGTGAGAAGCGATGAGATGTTACCCGACGGTGGAACAACCGAGGAAACCGAGGACGTGTCGGAAGCCGACGAACCGTCGGCTCCCGACGGAGAGACCCAGAAGCAGCGGATTCGTCGTGAAATAGTGGAAGATTTTCTCAAAAGATTCGTAGACATCTCGGAAGAGGAAACCGCCGAATGGGATCTCGGCACGGAGTTCTTGGAGACAGTGGAGGAAAGTGCCTACAGGGAGTCGTATGCCGTCTCCGAGGACGGCATACGACACGTCGTTTTCGAGACGAACCATCCGGATATCGACATTTCAGACGGTAGAGCGAGCGATACAGCAGTAATTCACAAGATAGCACGCTTCACGCGACAGTACGCCAACCGGTGGGGAATCGAAAATGGCTACAAGAAGAGCAAGTCGATGATGGCAGAAACAACCAGTACAGACCACAGCTACCGATTTTTCAATTTCATCTTCGCCTGTTTGTTGTACTCGCTATGGCGGCTCATCGATGTGCTGGTGAAACGCTCGCTCGGCGACGAGCGAGCGGGGACCTGCGTACGTGCATCAACGTTCCTCACCATTGCCAAGCAGGATCTTGGCCTCGGACCACCAGAATAATCACCTGATTCCCGTGGAGTTTGCCCGGCGGGCCAGCGGCAGCGCTGGCCCGCCTGAGAGGATTTCCGGCAGTCGTCGACTCCAGTTGTCACGTCACGGCTGACAGACTCATCACGCGCCGATTTCGCGTTATCTTCGACCCACCGTAACCGCTGAAACGTCTGAAATCCCGCGCATCAGCCGGCCTATCTTGGAGTCCTCCACCGTGAAATTAGATATAGCGATATGCACTTTATCAACATCGGTATCTCAATTCTAAGCACTATAGAGGTGCTGAGACGCGAGAATTCTTGTTTTGAGATTAGGTTTGTATTATAATATTAAGCACCACCAGTTTTACCCGGACCGCCGCTGTACGGGAAGCATGGATCGGCTTCCGCCTGCATACGACGCTACTCCCGGGGTGATGCCCTCGAAGAAGCCATCGAGAAACGACTAGTCGATATCGACTCCGGGCGCTACCAAACGAACGTCGCCAGCGTGCTGCGGAAGTTCGCAGCTTGGTCCCGGGACCAGCACGGTATCTCCAGTCCCGAGGATATCGACGACGACCTTTGTCGGCAGTACGCTCGTGACCTCGCCCGGGCCGACGACAGAGACGATATCTCACCAGAAACCGCCCGACGCTACTTCGCCTACGTCCGCTCGTTTCTGACGTGGGCCGTCTACGAGAGTCTGATTCCGACGAACCCAGCCAAGACCAACCACGCCGAAGGCCCGCTGCCAACCGACGAGACTGAAACAGACCAGCAGTACTGGACGACACGCGACCGCGATGCTATTTGCGCTACTGCGACCGCCCGCGTCGACGACGCCGGCGAAAGCGATGACGTCGACCGCACGGCGGCCTACCGCGACCAAGCACTCGTCTTCCTCCTCGCCTACTCCGGTGCGCGTAGTGCAGAACTGGTCGCTGTTTCTGATGATGAAGAACGGAACGGCCTGCGGTGGCGTCACGTCGATCTCGACGCCGGCACGATGCAAGTATTCGGCAAGAACCGCACCCGCGAGTCTGCGCCGATCCTCGACGATGCTATCCGTCCACTCCGGCGCTGGAAGCAACTTCGAGAGCCCGACGAGAATGAAGCTGTGTTTCCCAGACTCGACAACGCGGCAAAAGCACTTGACCCGACGCCGTCGATCACAACGCAGTCGGCTCGGGATATCCTCGCCAAACTCTGTGAGTGGTCCGACTACGAGTTCGAGGAGCCACTGAAGCCACACGGTGCCCGCCGTGGCCTCGGGCGGGAGATCTATCGCGAGAATCCACAGCTGGCGCAAGATGTACTCCGGCACAAGTCTATCGAGACGACCCACAAAGGCTACGCACAGGAGGCCGCAAAGCGGACACGCGATGAAGCGAACGATATCATTGGAAAGCAGTGAAAGATACAGCTACTGCAAAGGGTGCTGAGTAGTTCGGGCTCTGGAGTGCGATCCGTGCCTGTCACCCCAGATCACAATTACGGGTTCAGTCACATTCGCGATTTTTCACTCGTGGTCAAGGCGAATAGAGCTTGGCCTCGGGCGATTTACGCTGACTTGCACGCTTTAATCACAACTTCAGGGTCGTCAACAAGTTGGTTTACTGTGTGTGCGCCCTTGCCCTTTCCCCGCCCTTTGCGCTCCTGCTCAACGAGCGAGAGAAACGCAAGTTCGGAGAGTAGATCCCGAACACGTCGCACTTTCAGTGGATCAACTCCATTGCTCTCACACAGGCGTTCATACACCGAATAGACGCTTTTCGTTGGGATTGGAGGATTCTTACCTGACGTATCCTGTACTTGTAACGCAAGCGACTGTAACAGGTATTTTGAGTGTTCTGGCTGCTTGGCAATGAGCTCAGAAAGTCTAGCCTGCTCTTCACGGTCATGCGCCTCATCAACATATTCGATTTTTACTGTATCATCGTCGTGTTCGTCGGCAATCTCCCCAGCATATCGGAGGATATCGATTGCCTTGCGCGCGTCTCCATGTTCCTTCGCCGCGAGTGCTGCTACTTTCGGGATAACATCTTCATCTAGAACACCCTCACGAAAAGCATCGGAACGAGATTTGAGGATCTCCCGGAGCTGGTTCGCATCATACGGTGGGAAAACGAAGTCTCGTTCCGACAGGCTTGATTTGACTCGTTCATTGAGAGAGTCTTTGTAACGGATCTTGTTACTGATACCAATCACACCAAGAGTACTTTCTGTCACCTTGCCTGCTTCGGCAGCGCGTGACAGTTGCATTAGAACGTTGTCACCTTCTAATTTATCTATTTCGTCAAGAATAATGATTCCAACATCCAGCCGTGCATCAAGAATATCCCAGAGACGGCGGTAATAGTCCGAGGTACTCACCCCAGTATGTGGAACTGTTATTTCTGTCTCTTCTGGGCTATTGAGTGCTTGAGCAATTGTGCGGACTGTCTGTGTCTCAGTTGATTCTTGGAAACAGTCAACGTATGCGACGCCGATTTTGACACCGTTGTCGGCGGCCGCCTCAGTGAGATCGCGAGTTATATACTTTGAACACAGGCTTTTGCCCGTACCCGTTTTTCCGTAAACCAATACGTTGTTCGGGGTGTCTCCCCGCTGGGCGTCTTTGATAGCATTAGCGAGCTTTCGAAGTTCAGTGTCGCGTCCGATTATCCGGTCACTCTCCGGAAGGTGGCTCACTCTGAGGAGTTCCTTGTCAGCAAAGATTGGATCTGGATTGCCGAAGAACGACTCAGACTCATTCATACCAACACAATCTCATGGACCTCATATTAATATTGTCCACCACCTTGCCGCTGTAAAACAGGTAAGATTGGTATGCTATATTTGAAAAGTCGTATATCAGTCGCTCAGTTCCCATCTATTGGTGATATCCTACTCCAGGATACTGTATGAATTTAGAAGGTAGTAGTACTCCCACACCCCGTGTTGCCGCTGTAACAGTTGAGATGAGTTTCCAGATGAAAGCGGGCACAATAATGAGTGATAGCATACCTACACGCTATCTACACGCTATCTACACGCGCTTGAACAGATCCTGTGTAGAAGGGGTGAAAACCGGTATTTCACGCTACCGACGCTAAAGCGTCGTTATTTTAGTACGCTAAAGCGTGGTACGGTACCAAACAGCATAGATCATAATAAAACTGATGATGCCTGTCCTAATTTAGTGGCTACGCGGAGTTATCAACTTGATATGGTAACACGCTGTGGCTGCTTTACCGATTCACTTACAGCGGCAATGAGGGGTGTACAAACATGACCTCGCATAAAAATAAGAGACAGGCAACTGTTCTCGATTGTTTACAGCGGCAACGAGGGGTGCGACTGCAGACTAGTCTAATACTAGCGTGTCATAGAGTACGCCACACACCCTCTCCTCCTTGCGATCACCGCGGATGATTTCGCCGTCTGGAAAGTCTTCCAATCTGGTGCCACACTCTGTAAATTACCCCTTATAACCCTGTTCATCGTATTTTGAGACGACCGCGTGAACCACGTTCTCAATCTTGACTGCGGCGTGGCCATTCAGAGTCGGAAGTCATCCAGAAGGCTCACCCGCTCTGTATTGTTGTTCCCACTCGTTTCGAGCAGCTATCTCTCGTTCGCCACGTCGCGTGATTGAGTAGATGTTGGTCCGTCTGTCTTTTTGTGCCTTCTCAACGAGCCCTTTGTCGACAAGTGTGTCAAGGTTCGGGTATAGCCTCCCGTGATGGATTTCTCCCTCGTAGTATTCCTCCATCTCCTCTTTGATCGCGAGGCCATGTGGGCCGTCTAGACCGCACACCACGTACAGTAAATCACGCTGAAAACCGGTGAGGTCAAACATCTCAGGATAACTAACAACTTTGCGCCATTAAGTTTACTGAAATTGACCAAAATCCAGACGCATTGATGGCTAGGACCGGTCTCGAAAGCGGCTGAAATCTGATGTTAAATGGTTGTCAATCCCCGTCTTACTCGCCTGCCTCGTCTTCCCCTGGCTGAACATCCCGAAGCCGGCCACCGATCTCCTGCTCGTACTCTTCCAAGAGCTTGTAGAACTCTGCAATCGTCTCCGCAGCAGTCTCACCCTTCGACTTGATGGTCACTCTGTCTTGATCGCGAGTGTCAGTGCCTCGATCCAACCGTGCTTCCATACTGCATCCAAAGTCCGTTCGTTCGACCTTTTCGACTGAGTCTGGAGCCGTGTCTGGCTCTACATCTGGTTCACTTGACATGGGTCTTCTCGGGACGCTCTCACTGGAACGCCCCGCACCCGACTGGGGCACACAAAACAGCCGTCAATCGCTGCCCTCGAACGCATCCAGACTGGCCTGCTCACTTGGGACAGACGTCGCAACAGGAGATGCTTGGTCTTCCGCGCCCGTGTCTGTCCCCTGCGTTGGACTGGGCTGGTTCTCCGCCTCGACCGTATTCTCGAAGGCGTCGGTCACCCACTCGTGAAGCTCTTCGACCTTCTTCTCGTCTAGCTCGCGAACGCTCCCTCCCAGCAAAGAGTACGAGGTCTGCCACGCTCGCTGGAACTCAACAGTCAGTGAGTCGCCCTGTATGATATAGGCGTCCAGATTCAGGAAACAGCAGTTCAATGCTGTCATTCGAGCACACAGTGGGTCTTTATCTTGCCCGACAAACAGCGCGTCTGGCTGCTTTCGACCGGCGACCAGCAGTGTTCGACCGCTCCCACAGGCTGGATCAAGAACTGTCTGTCTATCATCGGTATCGCTCTCGTCTCCGACGCCGGCGCTCTCGGCCATCGTCTCGCAAATAGAGTGGGGCGTGAAGTGCTGGCCGAACGCATCGCTGGACAGTCCGTATTCCTCGTAGACAGCACCCAGAACGTCAGCGTCGGTGGCTGCCATCCGTTCTTGAAGCTGGCCGAACGCCTTGGCGAAGAGGTCGACCGAGCGCCGTCCTTCTGGATGGTCCATATCGCCGCGTTCGCGATAGTCGTCGACGATCTTCAGATACGGATCGTCTCGGTCCTGCAGTGCGAACAGCATGAGGTTGACCCAGTCTCGGAAGACTGTGTGGGCGCTGTGTCCGCGCTGGCGAATTTGCTCAAGCGTTGCAACAATCTCGTCGACGTCGATCTGTGGCGAAGCCATGCTCTCTCAGCCACCAGAGAGTCACAAAATCTGGCCTGCCGGAGGGCACCGCTCTGGGAATTCTACTCGTGGAATGATCTGGTCAGTACAGGGAATAGAGTTATTAGCCAACAATGACGTTCCTGAAATATGGATTTTGAAAATTTCAAGTCAGAAATTTGTGACAAATATTCGGGGTGTGATGAGTCTACTGCAGAAAAGATCGCAAAGAGAGCAAGGCAGTACCACAGTAAACACAATTCAAACAATACGGCGGAAGACTGGTTATCTATCATGACGAGATACAATCAGCAAGACCCTATAGCTGCTTGGAATTATGCAGTAGGTTGGGCTGACGTTTCCAACTTTGGAGGCAGTAGCCCGTATAAAATCGATTAGGACGCACGCTCACTGAACGGTCGTTTCAATCGCTGTCATGAGTAAAGAAACCGTTCTACAGCGGCTACGACGGGTCGTATAGGTCTTCGACCGAGCGTCGGTAGTAGTCCTGGCTGGAGTCTGGAACGGGATCAGCCTCCTCTGGGTGCTTCGCGATGATGCTGGCGAACTGCTTGGGCGGCTTCCAACTGTCGTCAATTTCGCGGGCCTCCAACTCTTTCAGGACTGCATACTCACCACCAGCGGTGACGTACAGAACGCGAAGCCCCGGTTTCTCACTCAGTGGACCTCTGAGTAGCTTTCCTGTTCGTGTATTGACCAGCCACTCAAGCAAGAGTCCAGCCCGACACTGGATTGCGTACAACTGCACTTCGTTCTCCTCGGGAGATTCTGTGCGACCGTTGTCGGCCCACGATTGGGGCAGCGACCGATTGTCAGTCTCATCTTTCCAGCGCCACTTCAGCTTTTTCGGCCCGGTGTTCCCTCGTCGGTATCCACTACTCATTGTTGGATTCTCTCAGCCACTAGAGAAACACAAAATCCGCTCTGTATCGCTTCTATGGCAACTTTTTTGCTGTTTGAGGGTATATGTGTTAGTACGAGGACTCATCATGAAAACAGCCGAGTCCCCCACTACGACCAGCGAGTATTCGGCCCCAGACCAGTGGATATCCCGCCAGCCCAGTGGCACCCGCGAACTTGACTTCCGGCAGATTCGTGACGACCGATCAGCAACGTGGAACGCCGCCCTCGATGCCAGTGTCGACGTAACGAAAGGTGGTCGCCCGGACCTGTTTCTTGTCTCCGTCGACGACGACTGTCCGGTTAATTGCTCGCTCGCCGAGCATCCCAACGGGATCCACGCCGGCTGGTGCAGCTGCGAGGTCTTCCAGGCGACGACCGTCTGCCCACATCTCTGCGTTCTCCGCCAGCACGCTGCCCTCGGTGATCTTGACCTGCCAATGCGGGACCAGACCTGAAGTACAACTCAGTCGTCGCCCATCGAGATATCAGCCAGCGGCCGAACGTCGACGCGCCCAGTCCGGTCGTGGTCAAGACACTGGCACAGTCGTTCTCGAACCGTCGCCTGCGAACACGGCTCGACATCAACACCTAATCGTGGGTCGTCTCGAATCTGGACGTACTCTGCGTCGACGTCCAACGGCGTGTGCTCGACCCGGCACCAGATTGTCGTCGCTCCAGCCCGGTCTAGATCGGTCACGTACCGAGAAGCCACGGCTTCATGGCGAAGTTCGACGAGGACTCGTTCGACAAACGATGCGACCTTCGTTGGCGACCGTAGCGCTGGGACCGACGCAAAAACACTCGAAGAGTCGTGCTGTGCCGCCGATTCGGGAGTATCAGTAACTGACATATGTCTCTCTCAGGACGTGCTTGCTGGCTCGCCCTGCACCCTCGCCGGGGCACGCAAAACAACGGTCGCGAGCGGTCACGCAACGATATGCTCCTCGATCTCTTGGAACCACTGCCGGGCCGTCGTAATATGCACATCCAGTGGCTCGCAGATCGTCGCTTGCGTGAGCCGGATGTCTGACTCTTTCCCGGCGAGATATAGAGCGCCGGCTGCGATACCGTCTGGTCGTCCATTGACCTCAGTGGACTCGGTCGCCTGCTCCGCTAGTTCGAGCGCCCGCTGGCGAATCTCCGGGGAAACGTTGAATGGAAGGTCTGAACAAATCCGTGCCACCCAGTCCACCGGGAGCGACACTGGGATTGGGAGATCGAGTTCCACCAAGAACGTCCGGTAGCAGTTCCAGACGTGCGATGCAGAACACCGGGCAACATCGGCTACCGTCTCCATCGTCACGAGGCCGTTGCATCGGCAGGCAGCGTATACAGCGGCCGCTGCACCGCCCTCAATCGACCGCCCGATTAGGAGGTCCTTGTCCTGGGCTTCCCTGAAGAACGTGGCTGCCTGCTCTTTCACCGACCGGCTTTCGGACAGCGCACTCGCAATGCGTCGGATTTCGCCAAGCCCGTGAGCGAGATTCCGGTCGCGCTTGCTGGTGAACTTCGACCGGCCGTGGAGTTGTTGCTGGCGAGCAAGCCGTCGACGCCGTCTCGGGGAAATATCTGCACTCTCAACCGAGCCGATGTTCGTCGACAGGCCTCGATCATGCCGAGTGGCTGTTCGGGGCGCACCCGTCCGCTTCTGTTCCTCCTTGTCGTACGTCCGCCATTCCGGCCTGCGGTCAATCCGGTCTTGATCGGTCACCAGGCCACAGTCCTCGCAGTTCGTTTCTCGCCCGGTGCTGTCGAGTTCGCCGCCACACTCGGGACAGCCCGGCGTAGCTGCAGACAACGCTGTCTGGACGGTTTGTGAAGACATATTTCGAGACATCCTCTCACCTGACCAGAGGGTCAGAAAACACACTGCGGCCCCCGGTTAGGCGTCTGGCAGTTTTCCATCCGGGCGCGGGACTCGCTGGGCGTCGATCTCGATCTCGACCCGGCGACGGTGCTTGCACCGCTCGGCCTCATCGGGACAACTGCACGTCTCTTCGAGCACGTCGACCTCGTACCGGCTATCTGATGCTGAGTGAACCTCGTAGCGACCGGGCTTTGCGAGGAAGGAAACGTCGATATCTTCCTGCTTCGCTCGTTTCGTGCGTGGTTCGTCCTCGGAGGTGACAGCCAAGGGGTCCTCTTTGGGGCCCGTGACGCCGCTGTCGTCGAACCGGACCTGCATGACTCCGCCGTCAGCGACTGCCTTGCGGGGTTCGCCGTCGACGTGCAACCCGAACTGGCCATCGAGAGCGTCGTCGTCAACCCACTGCGGGATAGGTCGCTCGCCGGTGGCGAAGGCGACTCGCTTCTGGTGCTTGCACTCCTCGCCGGGGTTGAACTGTTTCCACTTGCATTCGCAACTCCCTGTTCGAGTGTCGACAAGGTACTCTGAGCCAGACCCGGAGTTGACCAGGAAGAGGTCGTCGTCGTTTCGTGCCCGACCAATCGAGTCCATCACGGTCATGACTTCGGTCAGCGCCCGAACGGTCCGGTTGTTCGGGTCAGCCTTCTCCAGTTCGCTCTCGTCGATGCTGCTGGCGTCGCTACGGGATTCTGTGGTAGCCATGAATGACAGGCGGCACGCCCTCTCTGGGACGCCCCTCACCCCGCTGGGGCACAGAAAATTCGGTGGCTAGAGCTTGTGAAAGCGTAACTCTATTTTCGGATAGGAGTGGGCGCTATAGAGAATACAGCCAGCATACGGCAAGAATTTCGAATTCGACAGTATACCATTGTATTATGAGCAGGTTGCATAACAGCACCAAGTCCATAATCAGCTGATGTGGGCCTCAATAGTGCTTACTTCATACGGTTCCACAGTGCTAGAAGTTATCGAAGTGAATTTTTTATATACAAATAAATACGTTTTGATAGGTTATTGGACTTTTTTGAGTGGGTTTCATCACTATCTCGTATAGTTCTGCCCTGTTTCTTTTTCTCCCAATACGGCTCGCCTTCTGTCGGTGCTGGCGGAGTACATGGGTCGTCTACGTATTTTTCCTCATCTACGTCTGGATGCATCGGGTGCTCTTCAGGGGTAGATGTTCTTATTGTATTGATGTTCTTTCCACCATTTCTGCTTGGGATACTATGCCCATGTATTTGTTCGTGGCAGCGTCTACAGACAGTAACTAGATTATACATACGGTGGCTACCTCCCCGAGATTTTGGTACCTTGTGGTGTGCGTGAAGTTCTACGTCCCCCCGACCGCCACCTTGTGCCCCGCACTTTTGACATCGATAATTATCCCGTCTATAGACTTGTTGGCGGCGGTTTTTCCAGTCTGGTGGATAGCCGTTTGACATTCCAACACCCTGTTATGTCATCTATTGTGACCTTTAGCCACAGATTGTATAAATACTTCGTTAGATAGTAGTGGCGGTGTATATACATTTTACTGAGCAGAAGCCAGCATCATGGCTAAAGAAATTGCTTCTCACTGCCCGGTCAGAGTTCCGTCGCCTGCATCTGCTCGTGTGCGTCGGGATTGACCACCGGGATGACGCCCTCGATATCCTCTTTGCCGTACTCCTCACGAATTAGGTCGTGGATATCGTTCGCGAGAGCAACGGCCTCGTCTTGCGTGTTGGAACTCGCCTCGTTCTCAGGAAAGTCTGCTGGCCCGACGCCCTCAACGACGATGAACAGCTGGTCGTCACTCATTGTCGACCGCCTCGACGAGCAGCGTCGTTTCGGGCAGGTCGCCGCGAGAGGTCGACAGGAACTCGGACGTCTCCAGCGTTTCCTCGACCAGCTCGACCAGTTCCTCTGAGACATCGCCAAAGTGAACGATGGCGTCGGGATCGGGGTAGTTGTCGTACTGCTGTGTAGCCGTCTTGTTTGTCTTGTTCTTACTCATAATCAGTCGGCAGAGCGCCCTCAGTGGGACGCCCCGCACCCCACTGGGGCACAGAAATTATACGATGGCTCGTTCCCAGCCATCCGATTCATCGCGATGAGCCTCACCTACCTCCTGAAGCGGGACCGCCGGACCGGCCTGCCGGTCCAAGGTGGAGCGTGTCCCCCGAGCGCTTGCGCTCGGGAACCGTGAGCGTGAGAGTGAGCGAAAGAGTGGCTGGTACGGCTCCTCGATTATTTCGCGATCACGTTCCCGTCCTCGTCGATGGCATACCTGAGTGGGTACACGTTGCCGTCGATATGCGTGGACTTCTTCGGCAGCGTCTCGTTCAGCCACGCTTCCCGGTCGGCGTCGGTCTGGATGTCCTCGTTCGGGGAGTGGACGCTGAACAGGTCCATGCTCACCCAGCGATTGACCGTCAGCTCACCGGACGGGGAATACACCTTCACCCGCTCCTTTTCAGCGTCAACGCCGCTGACAACAACTTCAGGCGCATCTTCGGCTGTTTTCAGTCCATCACCGATATCCACGGCATCAGGGTCGATATCGAGGTCGTCGCACTGCTGTACAGCCGTCTCGTCTGTCTTGTTTTCACACATAGTCGGTAGGCAGAGCGCCTTCTGTGGGACGCCCCTCACCCCGCTGGGGCACAGAAATCACACGATGGCTTGCTCCTCGGCATCCGATTCATCGCGACGGATCTCCCGTGCCCGCTCTCGAAGGCGAGACTGGACTGGCGTCCGGTTCTGGTGCTTGTTCTCGTATGCGAGATACCGCTTGACCGTCTCCATTGAGTGCATGCAGTTGATGCCGGCGACGATTGGCTGGAGATGGTCGGCGTCCAGCAACCGCTCTGGAGGGAGTTTGTCGAGAATTGGATCAGGAGTGTCGCTCATGAATCCTCCTCTTGGAAGTCATCGAGTGTCGTCCTGCGTTTGTACCGACAGCCCGGGTAGTGAGCCAGCAGCGTCTCGTCGACGGCGTCCCAGAACCCGACCTTGTGCGGCGCAACCGACTGCCAGAACCGGGCGCGTGCAAGTGCTGCCGCAACTCGGTGGCGTTCCTCACGACGCCACTGCTCGCGCTCAATCATCGCCATGCCGACGCTCCCTCCGGTCGATCCGCCATGTACGAGCTGGCAAGCTCCAGCCCAGCATCGAGTGACCGGCGCGTCCCGACCAGTTTGGTCGCCCGTTCGAGCGTCCAGCCAGCATCGCTCCGTTTGAGCAGGACTGTGGCTCCGGTGTCGGGGATGTGCCAGCCGATCGTGTCGTTGCCAGCGGCGAGAAATTCCCACTCACCGGCAACTGCTTCTTGTGCCGCGCTCTGCGTGTCAATCAGCACATTCGAGCGTGGGCCACCAGCGCCGAAATCGCCCAACGTGGCCGTTCCTGCTGCGTTCATGCAGCGACCTCCCGGCGGTCCCAACCGGCGAGTTCGGCTTCGATGGCGCTGATGATACTCGTGACCTGTTCCTCTAGCGTGTCTACCTGCGCACCGTCGACGTCCAAGAGCGAACGAAGTTCGAGTACGTCCGGGAGGTCGATACTGTCTGATCGCCGGGCCACCGCACGGAGGACAACCGCTTCAACATCGGCGCTGCCGGACTGCGCTCGAACAGTCGTCGCGATGGACTCGACGAACTTCGGGATGGTTGGCTTCGACAGGTCTTCCGAACGACGGCAGGACATATTTCGAGACATCCTCTCACCCGCCAGAGGGACACAAAATTAGGACTCGCTGCCGCTGTGACTGGAGTTTTGTGCTTACTGTGCTGGCTGAACTACCTGCTCAATAAGACTGCTCACGTACCGTTTCGGAGGGCATCCACTATCCTGACACCGACGAGACCGTAGATGAGTCCGAAGAGACCGAGGTAGAACCCTATGTAGAAGGCCCATGTCTCCCCCATCATACCCGTGTCCAATATCGTGAATCCTCCATAAAGTACGAGTAGGATTGCGAATAGCTCAACGAGGAGGGCTTTCTGGACGGACATCTTATTAAAGGTCTGTCTTTTCGACAATCAATAATCCCACGATGCCTGGCTCACCTGTACTGTTCATTAGCGGATCAGACCCACCAGTTTCGTGGAACTACCGCCGGCTACCCAGTCCACCCGCCGATCTCGACCTGTGTACTGTCTGCTGGAGCATCGTCCGCTATCCTCGCAGCTGAGTCAAACGGGGGCTCGACGAGATGCGGCACTTCATCGTCGTATGTCCGGTCGGGACGTTTCACACAGTCGAACGTCACGATGGGGCTACACTCACTACAAGAGTGCGTTGCCCCGTCGAAGCCATTGATACTCACCGACCAGGAGATAACGCTCGCGAGCCGATACGTCTCCGCTGCTGGACGACGAGTACTGGCAGACTGGCAGCCAACAGCTCCACAGACATCGCAGGTAAGCAGATAGTCCCGATCTGCCTCGTGGAAGAGCGAAGCGGCCTGTTCGACGTTGTCGTGGTCCTGAAGCGCACACTCCCGGCAAATCGTAAATCGGAACACGCCGTCTTCTCGGTCGACCTCGTTGGGCCACCGGACATAGGTGTACGCCTCACCGGAGATCTCGGCTCTGTCCCCACAGAATCGACAGCACTCGGCCGTTGCTTCGGGCTGGACGTCGGTCACTGAGACCACCGTGCAAGTGTTGACTGCTCGCGAGCAGTATCCACGGGACAGACAAAGCGCCACTTGTATCGCTCACGAATCGGCTTGTTCTCGCGGTTGCTTGCCTGCCCTGGTTCACGGTAGCCCGTACAGGTCCAGCCCTTGTCTTGCAGCGCCCGAACCATCGCCCCATCGTAGTCCGAGCGTACCCACGTCAACAAGAAGCGAGTGTCACGGTCGTCAGCCTGCAAGAATCGCTCTTGTGAGCGGGCTAACGCTGCCGACGCGAGGTTTGGCATCCGAACGCCCATGCAAATCCGCGCGGCCTCGACGAGCGAGTCCCCAGAAATCACCTCACTGTCAACGACTGGTGTGTCCGTCGACGGAAGCACCCGCCGGGCGGTTGCTCTGATCTCCGTGGGAAGGCTGTCGATCTCGACGGGCTCGGGACAGAGCTGGCCGTCGACGCCGTACCGGATTCGCTTCTTCGAGATGAGCGGGTAGCGGTAGGTGATGGCCCCGACTAGCGAGTCCTGAAAGTACATCCCGTGGTGAGCGAGATTGACCGACGGCAGTGACCCCATGTAGGAGTGGTGCGCCTCGTACACGGCGGCCGCTGTTTCTCTGTCGATTGGCTCCACGCCGACATGATCGGCAAATCGAATCCCGAGAGGTGCGGTGAACGGGTCGCCGTTGGCGTGAATCGGACAGGAACACTCCCCTGTGTCTGCTGGCGGGCGATGCTGGAACGACTGTGTTCGCGTCGATGCTGAGTGTGTGGACATCCTCTCACCCGCTAGAGGAACAGAAAATCGCTATCGAGTTACCACGGGGTGATCACAATGCCTGCGTCGGGACCTTCGATATACACTGGTTCGCACCCTCGGTAAAAGATCGTGAACCGCTCAGGCTGATACGCAGGATGCTTCGCAAGCGTTGCGATTGCACGGCTCACGTCGGCTGGCGGGAACTGTGGCTCGCCCGACCGGAGTGCAAGGCGGCCAGACTGGAGTGGCCCCCACGACTGGAACTGGTAGTCAGCTGGGGGAGTGAACGTTTCTCGGGCTGTTGCCACAAGATACTCAGCACCGTCGACGACCTTTGCAGCTATCGGATACCGGGCAGACTCCGGGCGCACGGTGATAGCTCCATCGAGCGCGGGGACCACTTCATCTTGCCAGACAAACGCCGATGGTGGCTTGACGACTGGAATTGGTTGCTCGTCGACGGGCGATTCGCTGCTGTTCGTGGCTGATCCGTCACGGGCTTTGGAGGTTGGTTCTGTCATCCTTGCACCCGCCAGAGGAACAGAAAACCGCCGTCTCAGTCGAGGCCGGGGAGTCGTTCAGCAATGATGATGCCGCCCCTCGGCCCCTCCAAGTACAGTGCTGTGTGCCCCCGGAAGTAGATGGTGTAGCGGTCTGGAACGTACTGGTGACCGGGTGAAAGCGTCGCGATAGCCTTCGACAAGATCCGCGCCGAGAACAGTGAGTCGCCGTTGTGGTTCGACAGGCGGCCAGATTGCAGTGGGTCCCAGCTGTCGAACTCGTGGTCCGCTGGTGGCGTCAGTGTTGTCCGGGCCGTTGCGATCAGGTAGTCAGCCCCCTCGACAACTTTGGCGGCGGTGTTCGTTACATCTGGAATGAATTCCACATTCTCTCCAAAGTCGGTCATCGGCTCGTTGTCCCAACGCAATGCTTCTGGATGGCCGGCGACCGGCACCGGCGGGCCTCGGAAGCTCTCGCTTCGGATGTGGGATTTTGCTTTGCTCTCGCAACCGAATGTCTCTCCACAGGTGCACTCGAACGATTCGTCGTTGCGATAGTAGCCGTCGGTATCCTGTGAGCGGACGAGTTCACCGTCATCGTCCATGTAGATGGTGTCGACATACCCCCACGAATACGACACCTCGATCTCGTGCTCTTGACTGGGCTTGCTGAAGTCGAAGCCGGCTTGCTGATCTGGCTGTCCGTCCTGCGTCTGAGTCGGATCAGTTTCTGTCATCCTCTCACCCGACAGAGGAACAGAAAATCGTCCGACACAGCGTGTTAACCAACAGAAGCGATGAGTGTTGGTTAAATACGAGGTGTCAGCCCGACGACCACCGTTTCAGGTCGCTCTGGGCGTTGGCCTGTCCACAGAACGACAATCAGTCGGACATTGGAACGCTCACTGCTTCGTCGTCGCGAGCGACGTAAGCGAATATCTCAAATGGCTATCTCCTACAGAACTTCTGGAATTGAAAAAATTTCAACTGCAATATTCAGAAACTAAGACAAAGGAGTAATTTCAGCCATCTGAATCTGAGAGGCTGAGAGGCCCTTTAGACAACTCTTAGCAATCATATTAGAGCCTCAGGTTATAATACAGCACACTAATACCCCGGCAAATAGCTGCTACCGCCCAAATGACTAGTGCTGAATATAAAATCGTAGCAGCTAATCTTTGAATGAGAAGTCCTGCAGTCATGTAGCCTCCAGACCCAGAGAGTAGCACGTCCGTATTAACCGTTGAGTTGACAACACCCGGCACTACTGCCCCAAACGCGAAATAGTAAACCAACAGCGCACCCCATAGTATATGTAATCCGTTCCACGCTACACTTGCATGGCGAATGTGAGGTCCACCGTTCCCAGGGTTTCTGGCCTTGATTCGGTCCAAAAACCAGCCTTCAGCCCACTTTGAGATCAGGGTCGTTGCCAAGAAAAACGCGATTGAGACACCGACTAACGCAGTTGTCGATTCAACTCCAGTGCGCGCTTCGAGTAATGGAGGTAGTATAGTCAGTGCACCTAATACGGACACTATGATGAATGTCAAATTATGAGAATAGTAAGTTGCACGGTAGACCGATAGAAGGAACGCAAACTTGTCATGCCGATCCAGATCGGGAATAAGTTGAGAAATCAAGTTATACTGAGATATAGTGCACTCATACGTAATATTTGTCTTATCTAGGTTGGAAATATCGGGAACACGACCACATAGATAATAAATGTCTACTGTACGTTCTCGCCTCTTCTGGCTGGCTCCGGAAACTTAGGTTTTGAGCTAAGGCCGCAAGTGGACACTGGAACACCTGTCCTGAGCGATTCGATTTCTCGTGATTCAGGAACCGGTAAGTGCAAGGCTCGCGCCCTGTATTCATCAGCAGTAGTTATGATATAACGCTGGCAGCACTGTTTCACTGAGTTCAGTAAAAGCCTCACTGGCAGTAGCTCTCCTAGCCGTAGACCTCGATGGGAGTGAGTCCTGCCCGGTATTCCACTCTGTCTCTCTCGTGTTGGCTCCGATACGCGAGCGTCTGTCCGTTCTCATACTCGACGACAATAGCATCCTCAAGGCCATTTACAGTTGCTCTCGAACCGTCAGCAGCCCAGACGGGGTCCATCGGTTCCGCTGTTAGCGGGGTCCGGTCTTTCTCCACGGTCGGCCACACACCCGCGATTTCCAGTATGACCGGATGTGTCTCAAACTCTCTCGAACCGTCTCCCGGATCGAGAGGTGGTCCGCACTCCCGTAGCCGTGTGGTGAGAAGTACTCGCCGTGAAGCGCCGCAAGATGAATCCCGTTCCAGTCGACGCCAACGATATCGGCTGGTTCCTCACCGGTCACACGCGGCTGTGATAGTTCCTCGATCACCGGATACTGCTTCGTCGGACTTGCCCCCAGCAGATGCACGCGCCGCCCCCGCCAGTCCACGATGTCCGTGTACTCCTCGGCTGTCTGGTCAGAATATCCCATCGGGTATCCCAAGACAATATCTTCGTCGATCACATCGATTGCGTCGCGGCACTTCGGGACGATGATGACCTCTGTCCCTGGAAACTTCCGTTTCAGCTCCCGTGCGGCTTGGTTGTACCGTCGCGCTTCCTGCTGGTCGTATGCATCGCCGAGCATCCCGACCGACGGCTCGCATCGCTCGAAGCGCTCAATGTACCGGTCCAAGTCTGGATTCCGGAAGTCGTTGTCTAGAATCTCAATCGGGACGTCGACGTTCCGCAGCGAGGACTGGTAGGTGTAGTCCTCGCGAACGCCGACGGCGAATCCAAGCCGGTAAGCATCGATTACGAAGGGCTCGCGATGGAGGAACCCGATGTACTCAGCCTGCTGTGCATCGCCGACAGCCGCCGCTGACCAAGAGTGTCGCGCCTCAGAAGACATGGAAAACACCGAGCGCACCGACCGGCGCGCCCAGCTGGCAGGCGCGGCACAAAACGACCCCGCGCTTTAAATACGGAGACGGGAAGAAATGTCGAGGAGAATGAAGGAAGGTATCGAATCGCAGTACGACGACCCTGACAGCTACCGGGGCGAGTACCCACCAGACTGGGCGTACCGGATCGTCTTCCGGAAGCAGTTGGACAACAACACTTGCACCAACTGCGGGACGCGGTTCCCTGCGGAGGATTTGGAAGTCGTGCGACGAATCCCCGCCGAGAACGGCGGGACAAACAAGACCACGAACCTGCTGACAGTGTGTTCTACCTGCGAAGAAGACATCAAGCAGACGGGACGCCTGAACCTGCCAGCGTCAGCGAACCAAGAGCCAGCAAGCAGTCCAGAAGCAGACTCCCACAGAGTGCTTGCGTTGCAGAGCGAAGTCCCGATCACTGAGGAAGTCGAGGGCGAAACGGAGGGCAACGGGCAGTCTCGTGGTGTCTCCCGGCTGGAAGCCAGCCACGTCGAGACACAGTCGAGGAGTCCTCTTGCAGTCACCACGACGACCGAGGACAGCGACGAGCAGTCCGACCAGGACGACACCGACGAGCGTGTTGGATGGCGACGGCTATTCGTTGCGTCGGTAGGAGGCACAGCGATGTTTCTGACATACTTCTGTGCGTTTGGTATCTCCTATTTCCTGTCCTCGCTTGCGGGTGATGTAGCGTTCTATGGCCTCCCACTGGCCGGGCTCGTAGCGGGAGTCCGGTGGCGGCTGTCGACAGCCATTGCATCCGTCTGCGTTGTTTTGATGTACGCTGCCGTCTGGGAGTCTATCTCGACGGAACTGCTCATGTCTCCGTTGGCGTGGATTCCCGTGGTTGCGCCACTGGCTGGGATTGCCTACGGACTCATAACCGAGCGCACTGAGTTCTCGCTGCGGAACCTTCCTTCAGATCCGCGACTGGTGGTCCAGCGCTTCCGTTGACGAAATATACTCTGATAACTGGTCCACGACCGACGGATCGAACGAGTCGGAGACGTGCCGCACGTTCCACAGCCCAGACTGATACACCTCAGATTTCGGCGAGTGGTATCCAAGCCAATCGAGGTCCGATGGTCCTGCGGATCGACGATGATGCGACACCATCGCGATGGTATTTGACTCAATCTCGGCTCTGTCACACTCTGGGCCGGGCTTGCCCGGAACGTCAACCCAGAGAAACGGCAGATCCCGGATGTACTCCGACACGCGCTGTTCAAGTTCGTGTTCCTGCTCGCGAACAGTCGTTGTTTCCTCATCGGGATTCGGTTCGCCCCAGTGAGGATACTCGTCGCGCCAGCCGTGCTTCTCGATCAGCGCCCGTCCAACGTGCAAGCGAAAAATCGAACCGCGATGGTTGCCACCGCCGGCGTACTTCCCTCGAACATTCCCACGATGTTGTCTGAGTCGATTCCAGAGCGTGTTCGACGAGCCGGTACTGACGCCGACGGTGCCGATCCGCGAGAGTCGCCAGTCGACCGCTGTCGTTGCGCGAAGGTCGCTTGCTGGCGAGAAGAAAAAGTACACTCCTCGGTCGGGCCAGTCCAATCGCCCGGTCACGTCTCCGAGGTAGTACGGCCCTCCGATCTGGTCACGCAAGTCAGCTAAGACACTCAAGAACTGTCCGACAGGACTGCCACCTGACGCTGCTGTGGAACGCATATTCGACTCCCTCGCCCATCAGGGGAGTCACAAAATACGGCTCTCAAGCACGTCTGGAAAAGCACGACCGACTGCTCAGCTGTCACCTTCGACGGCGTCGATCAGATCCGCCGCAGTCGACGAGATACGGTCCAGCCGGTCCCGCAGCGTCTCTGGTGCGTCGCCGTCCCACGCCGCCAAGTAGAACGCCGAGTTGTCGGGGTCCAGCCCAAAGTGACGACTGACCACGTAGGCGACTGCCTCAGCCTCGACCTCACGTTTCGACCGCTCCGCCTCATCCTCGACATTGAAGTGAAGCTCCGCATGGGCGAACTCGTGAATCAGTGTACTCGCGAGGGCGGCCCGATTCTCCCGGTCAACCGCTTCGATCATCGGATTCGTGGTCATCACGCTCCGACGCTGGCAGACACCCCGTGCAGACCCATGCTCCCACTCTTCCGGAGTGACGATTCTTGCGTCGACGCCGATCTCGTCGGTGGCGTCCAAGAGGTTCTCGACAAGTCCATCCGGGTCGCCGTGAGCTTCTGTCTCCAGTTCGGGAAGCGGTTCGCCCTCGGTCTGAGAGATATCGAACACCGACGTTGGCCGGAACCCGACCAGTCCCCGACGCCACTGCTCGGGGTCCGTTTCATCGTACTCGCAATCCGTGTTCTCGTGATACGACGGCGAATTGCCGCATTCGGGGCACTTCTTCGTGATGATCGGAGCCCAGATCCAGATCGCATCCTCGCCTTGCTGGACGTAGCGGTCGAACTCATTCTGCCACGTATTGTAGCCGGCGACTCGCGTTGCTTCGGGACACTGGAGCTTGATGAGTAGCGTGTTCCGGGCCGAGTAATCGTGGAACTTGCTCTGCACATCGAGCCACTGCTGGAACTGCTCACTGGTCTGCGCTTCGTCGGTGAGGTCGGCAAGATCCTCGACCCACGCATCGAGTTGGTCGCGCATCTCCTCGTCCCGGGAGTCCGAATCGTCGAAGGTGCAAGTGGTCTGTTGGCTGGACTGCTCTGGAGTCTCTGACTGTATCGTTGACATCGGTCTATCTTCGGGACGCACTCTCGGGCACGCCCCCGCACCTCCACTGGGGGTCACAAAATCGACTGGCTGACTGAGCGAGAGCGAGGTGAGGTGGCTACCTGTACCGCTCCGGCGGGTAGAAGACGACGTGGATAGCAGAGCCAAGGTTGTACCACGACTTTGCGAGAATCGAGACCTCTAGTCCCCACTCGGCGGCAAACTCGAAGACGTCGAACCAGAGATTGTGGGGCGGCTCTGTGGAATCCAATCGCTCGATATTCCCCGGATAGACGTGCATCGAGTACAACGCCGGCTCGCCATCGTCAAGCCAGAGCGTCGAGTGGTCGTCTGCTGGCGGGCTGTGAGGCGGTCCGTTTGGGTCGGTGTCGGCGTCAAGCGGCGAGTGCGGGCACTCGTCGTCGCCCGTGATGAGACGGCGTATGCAGGCTGTCTCGGCAGTCTCATCGAGGTCGAAGGATTGGGCAAACGCATCGCGCTGGTACTCGCCCATGATCGCGCCGAGCGCCCGCCAGATGTCATCCCACCTTGGGTCCTCTGGCTCGTGATCGAGGTAGTCGTGGACAGCCTCGCGCAGCTGTCGGTACTCGTCCCATGCCGGGACAGGCTCGTTCGGGCCGGGTGTCGGCCAGTCAGTGCGGTCCATACGCTTGGGAAAATTCCGATAGGGTATCAACTCTCGGGACGCGCCCATACGCCGCGTCAGAGAAGAGGTCCTGACGCTAACCAACACCGAGTGGAATGTGGGGTACTGTGTTGGTTAGTCTGCGAGTTGGCTACTCCGCGCCTCTAGCCTCCCAGCCCTTGTGGAAGTACACCAGCGCCATGTCGGAATCAAAACACTGCCCGGACGGAACGTGCTGCAAGACGTTTTGTTCTGGGACGGATTCGACCACACCCTCATTGAGTAGACTGGTAACGACCTCACGCCCTCGTGGCTCGTCGATCTCGACGGTATCGGGACGCTGCCGGTCACGGTCCTGTGCGATCTGTTCGCGCTCGAAGCGCTCGTAGTCTGGAACTGTTTCGGTCGGGTCCATAGAGGAAATCCCTCACCCGACCGGGGAGACACAAAATCAGCGCTAACCAACAGTCCGAAAGTATGGCGGTCACTGTTGGTTAAGACACACCACCGTTTCTGCAAAACGCTCGAAGCTGAGTCAGTTCGGGAGCTTCGGCGCGATCACGAATTGTATCGCTCCATCAGCGTCCGGGAACTCGGATTTCAGCACGAGCGGCACCCCGTTTCCGATATGTAGAACCCGATTCGTGCCGTCTGGCAGGCCAGCGTTTGCCGATTTGACCAGCGACGAGTCAAGTTTCACTGCGACATCCGCAGGCTCGAAGGCGATGAGATCGGTGTCGTCCCACCGGTAGGTCATGCTGTCAGTGTCGCCGTCTGCGGCAAACCGCACTTCTCCGGCATCAGAGTCAACGGTGAGATCAAACCGGTCGGCAAGCATATCTGCTGCGTCAAGACCAAGCGATATGTCGTCTGGACTCAGGTGGACAGTTGCCGGGATGTCTATCTCTGGCATCTCGACAGGGTAGCGGAGCGATTCAACCGCATCAAGCTCGATGGTGCGCGTTATCCCGTCGATGTTGATTTCTAGTGTGCTGTTTGCCGCATCGAGTGCGAACTGTGCAAGGTCGCCTGCATCGCCGACCGAGAGTGCATCGCGAACTCGTCTGACGTCCACCCCCAACGTTCCCCTCCCTGCATCGAAGGAGGTGAACGAACTCCCAGAAACACGCAAGTCGACCATCGCGTGTCCCTGCAGGTCAGCCGCCCGGATGGCGATTCCCGACTCTGTAATTCCTATCCGCGTCTTGTCCGTGACCGTGCCAGCCGCCGCGAAGATCCGCTCAAACAACTGGACCTCGCCGCTGATCCGAAGATGCTGCGGGGCATCGAGCGACAGGAGGTCCGCAGTGTCGAGTTCTGCGTCACCGTCCGGCGGCGTCTCTGGCACGCTCGTTTCGGCGTCTGTGGTTGCTGCTTCGGTGCTACTGGTCGCTGTGGACTGTGACATTTCGATTTCCCTCCACTTGCCGGAGGGTACACAAAATGAGCCGTTGGCGGCGTCGATGGCACGTTTGGTGTGAATACGATTCTGTATCCATCAGAGGGGGTGAAACAACTGCTCTGGAAGCGTGCTTATCGACCGCGAAGGAACGGGGACACAAACGCATAGGCGCAGATGAGTAGTGTGATAATAAATAGAGGAAATCCTAATCCATCTTCGTCAGCGATGATGAGTCCGGCTGTGAGGATTGATACCGCCATAGCGACGAGTGCTGTGCGGATTGAACGGAGGTTACGGAGCGTGGCTTCATCTGTCATACGTATGCCGGATATGGATTCCATATCAGCCTTGCGAAGCTAATGTCTTATACCGAATCCTGCTTGTCCGATTTCTGTTGACTGCTGCCGTCATGAATATGTTCGCCGTATTCACAACGGCCGGTCAGGGGACCACCGACGCGAGGCGATGAGTATTGTAGTCGACCGTCCATCGCGAGTAGTTCTGTGTTATCCAGTACTCGCGAACGACTGCAACGTCTTCCAGCGACTCCTCGGGTTGTTCCCACGCAAACTCGTAGCCGGCGACTACATCTCCCTCGTCGAGATATCCAACCGGATGCTCCGGCCCGTCCCACTCAACCGAGATTGGGTCGCCACCGTTTGGGGGCTGGACTCCACGGCTGACTGTCCCCTGGATGACGGATGGGTCATTCGTCAACCCATGCAGTTGTGCTAAGTCACTGGCTTTGATCGTGAACTCATCCTCCTCGCCGACGAACGAGTGCTGGGTTTGCCCGCGTACTGTTGCGTACTCTACGCTCTCGATATCGACACCGAGAGCGTCGGATAGCAGGTGGGTAAACTCAGCGGCTCCCGTGCGGACTGTTTGGTTCTGTTCCTCGATCTGCAGGGTCGTCTCTGGCGTCCGAAGCTCCCTCGTGTATGGATTCTCCGGCCGCTCAACGAGCATACAGCTGCACAAGAGCGTCCCTTCTGGACCCGTCAGAATCCACGGCTGTTTCCCGCACGGGATGGCAGTATATTGCGACGCAGTGTATCGGCCACCGCCAGTGAGGACTCGGAATTCCTTTTCAAGAGCCTGTGCGTCAATGCCGTACCCGTAGCTGTCAGCGAGCCCGTCGACGAATGTGACTCGAGTGTCGACTGAACTGAAGTCGTCGTACGTGTTTGGGATTTGCAGGAGGTCACCAGTTGCGTACTGCTCAACGTAGTCTCCGACGTCCCCATCAACGACCCACCGGGTTTGCTGTTTGGTTGCTCGACCAGCCGACGTGTTGATCGACGACGCCGGCCGCTGTGTTGTCAGCCCCCAGTCCTCGTCCGGGGCTGCCCAACTGGTATCGTCGCGGTCAGGAGCGCGACACGTCGTCGCGCATCGGGCGATGCTTGCAGCATCGGGATCGAGGTCGTCGTCGGCGCTGTCTCCGTCTCCGAACGTACCGAGTGAAAGGTCAGTCATCCTCTCACCCGCCAGAGGAACACAAAATTTTGGACTGGCTCACGGTCAATACAGAGAGGAATTCGGCTGTTTCGCTGTGCTTGGTAAGAGCCGACCCAGAAGGAGTGTTTCAGAGTCAGAAACACTCTGTGGGGCTTGATTATCCACTGGCCAGTATGTGCAGGTAGCCGCCGGTCGGAGGCGGTCCCCGAAAAGTATCCGACACGCTTGCCCCATCACTCCCCAACTGACCCCCAGTGTTGGCGAGCGCTAAGTGCTCGACCCGCTGCCCTCCAACGTGCCCCGTTTCCCCTCCACCTGCGTTCCACTCTCCGTACTCCCCTATCGTGCTTTCACCAAACTCCTAGAGTTCGGTGCTGTCGTCATGAGTCACAGTCTGTTGCTGACACACGGGCATCAGTGTTGGTCAGGAACCCTTTGTACGGTGGCTTCTGAGTAAATAACTGATCCGCCTTCTCGCGGGTCTGTACAAAGCACTACCTTCCTGGGAGACTTGTTTCACTGACTGGCCTGGTCGGATTAAAATACCGTCACCGTCTGTTCTACAAATCAGCAGATATTACGAGGAGATATCGGTGAGACAGAACTCGAGATTCGAGCCGAATTGCAAGCTTCCGAGGTGGATGAATCGTGACGAGACGCTCACAACGCCATCGGAGTACAGCACTCCCATTCGCGTACAGAGAATCCGGGCTCGACTTCGACCTGGAGGGTTATTCCGTCGACGGCAAGAAACCAGTAGACCTAGATCTCAAGGCTGGGCAGAAAGATATCGACTTGGTGTCTGCTCTCGAGCCAGAGGACGGTGAGGAGCCATCAGACTGGGAAAAAGTCGTCCTGTACGGGAGCCTCAAAGTACCCGAAGAGACTATCGAAAACGTCTTTCCGGAGGAGGAGCGCCAGAACCCACCTGCAAAGCTCTACGTCACTCTTCGCTGCCACGAGACTATCTACAGAGATCGGAAGATACTCGCCGACCCCGTAGCCGAACCAGGGGAACACGAAGTGGCCATCGTCCTGTACAAAGAGGATATCAGAGGCACCGTCGAACTCCGACCGTACTTAGTTCGCACCGAAGACAGATCTGGTGAGGGTCGTTAAGCGACGAAGAAGAACTTCCGAGTGGCGAGTGGCGATATCTACAGAGCCATTATCGACAGACCCCCTGGTGAGCAACCACCAGCGATCGACGGCGAGGAGATCAGTTTCTCCCGAGCATCACATCTTCCTGGTGGCGACAAGCTCT
Organism: Haloarcula sp. CBA1131; assembly: GCF_008728975.1. Lineage (NCBI taxonomy): Archaea > Methanobacteriati > Methanobacteriota > Halobacteria > Halobacteriales > Haloarculaceae > Haloarcula > Haloarcula sp. CBA1131. The sequence goes on along the minus strand of NZ_RPCY01000004.1, from coordinate 310,840 downwards.
ACTATCTGGACTTCCGGAACGAATCCCGACCGAAGCTGTGGCTAAACTCGGATCACCCGCGTATCACCGATGTCCTCCAGAGCCGTGGGTCTGTAGGTGCCGAGGCACGGATGCGTGACGTCATCCTCGACCAGATCAGCTACGGAATCTGGACTCAGCTGATATTGCGTACTGGGAGTGCGATCGACGAAGAGGGCGAAACAGAGCACGAGTGGCAGGAGACGGTTTTGGAGACGTTCGCGCGAAATCTGTACGATGTCGACGACCTCGAAGAGGCGAAACACGAGTTGCGGTCCGATCTCGAAGGGACTGACTCGATATCACATTTGATGGAACTGATCGACCGCGAGCTCCAGGAGTATATCGACCCACGGACACAACTGATCAACCTGATGGAGGAGGGCCTCAGGATCTAAGATGACCACAGAAGAGCCATTATACCGATTGCACGAAGACGGCAGACGACTCGTCGGGGAGAAGTTCCTCAAAGACGAGGCTTCGATAGACGAGGCAGAGCTCGCAGAACACGTGGAGCCGATGTCAGGGAATCCTACGGCCGATCTACAGTCACTGGATGTCGCTGTAGACACCGTATTGCAGGAGTATTCAGAGTACGATACGGCGATGGACGGCGAACTGGCCAGAGGAGTCCATCAGTGTCTGGACATCACACCTCGTACTGCCGGAGACCCTGGGATGTGGCATTGGCTAGCAGTGAAACGCTATCCCGAGTTCGTCCGGTATCGGTGGAAGTATCTCTCCGAAGAGGCGATGCGGTAGAAATTCCTGGGCGCTGGATCGGACCTGTATTCGAACGCGATTCACCGACTGTGGTGGATCGCCAAGTTGACCGCCGACGGAGACGATTACAGTCTCACGGAGGACGTGTTCGGCAATCAGACGATCGTCAACAAGGTGTTCGACAGGTGGTTCGCTCGGTACCAGCCAGCTGTCGTCGCAGTCTGTGACGTTCTCGCAGACGAGCCCTCGAGTGTGATAGACGAAGCGACTCGAAGGTTCAACCACGCCCTGACGAACGTCCAGCTCGAGGGACTCTCCGAGGACGAGGCCCGTGAGATGATCGCTCGAATCGTAGCGGATATCGATTAGGCGAGTCCGAAGAACCAGATTCAGCTCCAGTCTATCCCAGGTAGTGGACGGCTCGCCCATCGGCCGCTCCGTCTCGAACGTTCGATTAAGCAGGTACCAACTCGATACGCTTGTGCAGGCTTATCGGTCTATCTGCCGCTCTAAAAGTTTCAGTCGGGACTTGGATCGTGCTAACCGCTCTTCGAATGTGTCTTCGCTCCCGTAGATTCGCCATCCTTCATCTCTCTGGGCTTGGAAGTCTACGGCATCTTCTAACAGTTCCAATCGTGTCCATCCGTTCCAGAAATCTGAATCGTAGAGGGCTGAGGACCGATAGAACGACTCCATGTGAAGTACACTGAGTCTCGTATAGAATGCGACGATGCTCAGGTAACCACGCACAGCGATCTCGAATGACTCGTCGTAGTCGTCCTCACTGTAGAATGGCTCGTACTCCCCTTCTATGTGGAGGGTTCGGAACTTCTCTTCGTTCCCTGCCCCGTCGATCCTCTCTAGAATTATCTCCTTGTTAGACGGCTTCATTTCGAGAGGGGGAAGATCGGAGGCGTCTATCGCTCGTTGCAGTGACGCTTCGCTCCCCACACCACCACCGTTCACAGCCTCGTTGTCTGGTAAAATAGAGGGGTCCTCTGGTCCCTCCGAGTCTGTCTCGACGATGTTTGAACCACCACCTCCAAGCCTCTCTTTCAAATCTTCACACTCGAGACATTCGTATTGATTCGGGAGTGGGTCGCTGATGGTCGTTTCACAGACCCGACACTCCCGAGTCTGATGCCGGCTATCTTCGTCGTCTTCACGCATGTCGGGCGGGAGATTACTGTGATGCTCGGTCCGGGGAGGCGAATCTTCACCTGGCATATCAAAGTCGGTATGCAAGGGTGCTTAATTTGGAAGCGTGAAAGGTTTGGTGCTGGTTGGACTAGCCAGTCGGACCTCGGCTATCTGTGAACGGATCGCGTTAGTGTGAATACCAACAGCGCAGCGAATATCGCGCCGAATACTCCTTCGATCATCGCGATAGTTTGTCCAACTTGAGACGAAAGCTGTGGTGTGGTGGAAAATATCAGTGTAGCGAACGAACCGATACTGACGAGCAGCGCATCCAGAGGACCATCTACTGACGCCGGTTGTACGAGTAAGTATATCAATGCGAATACGAATATCGTGACCAACAACGACCCGATAGCCCGAAGTGGGCGTTCACCGTATCCGGCTGTGAGGCGCAGTGTCGCGTTCTCGAGCCACCTTACCCATCCCAAGGACCTAGAGCCGGACTGCTCTGCTGCGTGCAGGATCTGTCTATAATGCATTTCGCGACGGAAGAATTCGGACGCGATTTTCTTCGCACCAACTTGATTAGCTCCGTTTTTCGCTTTCAGATACGTCGTCTGTAAATCTTCGACATCAGATCTGGTGGCTGGCGGCGTGAACGTCTTTTCGTCCCCCAAGCGAGGGTCGTCTGTCACCTGATTACGGTTATCCCTCGCCGAGTCTCCATGTTCCTTCCCGTCCTTTCGTGGCCCGTCACCCTCTCGTTCTGAATCAGTCTTTTCGACGGACAGCTCTTCATTGGCAGCGAGTTTCCGACCAGCTGTCATAGTTTTATACATGGAGTTGATAGGCCCCATGAAGAACCAGATCGCTCTAAATATGGCCGAGTCGATAGGTGGGGACTGTTCAACGGTAGGTATGGCGTCGTCTATGACCGGATCGTGAATCTTCCATTCTTCTTGTTTCAATTCGGCCTGATAGTCCGAGAATTCGAATCCCGAAAACTGGGTCCCCTGACAACGGAGATGTCCGTATAGTTCGCCGTCGTCACTCTCGAACGAGACGTCCCCGAGCTTCGTCCGAGTGAGATCGGTGTCGTACAGAGAGTCGCCAGTACGCTCAATCTTCCCAGAGGCGATGTCTGCTCCTGCAAGATCCAGTTCTATCGCTTTCGCTCCGGGTGTTTCGACATCTTCGATCAGCAGCTCTTCTTCTATCGTCGCTTCGGCTAATGAAATCCCAACCCGGGCTCTTCCTCTCTCGATAGAGAGACTCTCGGTGAAGCGGACTCCCGATGCATCTATCCGTGTTATTGTCCGCACATTCTCCAAAGAACAGCCACTCAAGAAATCAGCATCTTGAAGCCTGAGCGAGCCATTTTTTAGAAAAAGGTCTTCCATGAAACAGCCTCCTCTGACTTGAGCGTCGGACAGATAGATCTCGTCGACAATGAAATTCCGAAGTTTCAAGCTTCCATTAAATGTCGCTTCACTCAGATTGATTTCGGAACCAGGTTGCCCTTTCTCTACCATAAACTCACTCTCGAATCTCGTGTTGTCGGCCGACAAGGGCCCACCTATCGTAAGCTTCTCACATTTGACTCTCGCATTGAACCGAGACCCCAACAGTTGCAACCGACCACCGACGGTGACGTCGTTCAGTTCGACCTGTTGGTTCGTCATGATTTCCTTGAGCAGAAGATATCTATCGAGCTCGTCGCTCTCGAGATGAAGTTCACCTTCGATCGAAGTTTGAACGAATTCGATAGACTCGGCTTCGAGATCGAAGAGACGCACATCGTGTGTGTTGCTCGAATCTATCTTGAGTACAGAAACTTCGACGTACTCGATGTCGACATCTTCAAGATTAGACGACTCAACGATGATATCTCCAACTATGTCTGAGTCCTCTATCGCAAGCTTGTCATCCAAGTGAACGTCTTTCAACTGGAGGGGATTGTGGATATCGGAGTCTGCGATGGTCACTGGTCCGTAGATGTCTGCCCGGAGAAATCCACGACCTCGTCGAATCCCCCTAGCTCGGCCAATTCTGCATCGTGTATACAAATCCCCTCACGGAAGGTAGTATCACTCATAGAGACGTCCCCGAAGACTTCAGCACCCTCGAACGATACTTTGTCGCCGAATTCGGCTTCCTTGAGGCTCAGGTTACCCCCTACATCAACTTCGTTACAGTTTATCCCGTTGTGGAACGTCGCTCCGTCCAAAATCAGATCCCCATCGACTGTGACGTCTACCAAGGAAACTGGACGATCGAATTCTGCTTTGCTAAGGTCTAAGCTCCCAGAAATATCGATGTCGTCACAGATGAGCTCTGAATCGAATACCGAATTTTCGACCACGACATCACCCTCTACGTTCGACCCCGAGAGATCTAATGTTCGAACGACTTCCGAGGATTTGAGCGATATTTCTCTGGCATCGACTTCACGAAGGTCAAGGGGAAACGAACAGTTCGCCGCAAGTTGGGTGTCTTCAAACTGTATCGTACCAAATTTTGCACCCGCAAAACAGGGCCGTTTCTCTTTACTGACGACGGGGCGGCCATCCGGGGCATCTTGGATCTCGTCGACGAACTCCTCTAGAATTTCTTCGTCGGTCTTGGCGCTCTGAGGGCGGTGAAACACGCACTTTTCATCTTCGTCGTCGACCGTACGCCCGCACGCTAACTCCGCGCCGTCGGTCTCCGTCTCGTGGCCACAATCCGAGGCATCGGCGGGCGACATACTCCACAGGAATAGAGTCCAATATATAAATTCCACCCAAATATTATGATATGTAGCGTAATCGTACCAGATTAGTATCGGTACGTACTCTACCTGCAAAATCGGCGGAAGATATATCTAACCTGATTTTAATTTTTTTACAGATGGGCGACTCTATCCCGAGGCTCGCAGAAAGGTGTGAAGGCCGCGAATTCCTCGCGGGATTCTTCGAGGGCTGGATAGAACACAACGACCAAGTGGTCGATATGGGCCAGACCGACAAAGCGCTCATCGAGAAGACACTGGCTCTCCTAGAGAACGAACAAGACCTGCTTATCATCAACCCTTTCAGCTATTCACTCGTCCCAGCACTAATAGCAGCGTCTTACACGTTCGTTGCTGATACCAGGACCGGTTCAGGGGATGCTCAATCGACGGGGAACCCGCTGCTTCTCTTCCCGAAACAAGGCTATATCGGCGATATCGAGTCCTTCAGTTACAGCGATATTGTTTCTGGTGAAAGTATCGTCGACAAGCGTAATATCAGTGACTTAGCTGACTTCGAGGGTGGAAACACGGTCTATCGAGTGACCGACGAGTCGGTGTTGGGATCGTCTGAAAAAGATATGGAGATCGGTCTAATGTTCGTCGATCTCCGGAAAGATCTCTGGCAGAACAACGTCGCAGAGTTCGAAGCATTCACGCGTCGTAATCGAGTCACGACCGTCGTGTACTACTCCGACGAACGGAACTTCGCTACGGCGAACGTCGCGGAAACGGTCAACGAAGAACTCGAAGTCTCTCGGTCGACGATAGCGGAGACCGAGACCGAGTCACTCGGCGAGAATCCATCACGGGCTCGTACGGAAGAGTTCATCGTCAACCAGGGGGTCGATATCTCTATTACGAGTGTCGATCCCGGTGATCTAGAAGAGTTGTTCGACGATTTGTACGAGGCGCGACAGGGCCTGCAAAATGCAGCTCCTGACCTGTACGCGGTTCCCGAAATCAACAACCTACTGGTGGAGCTTGCGGTCGAACCATCTGTTTACGACGAACAAGTCAAAGAGAATTTTTACTATAGCTCTACATCGCGCCTGATCGAAGGGCTGCAGGAGGCTCGTAACAGAGCCGAAGAGACCGTCACTGGGAGGCTCGACGAGTATTGGAGGCTCGCCGACGACCTCCGTGCCGAGTTAGAGAAACAGAATCCGAAAAAGAGAGTGCTAAAGAACAGAGTAGAAGAGGCGACCGAAACCGCTGAAACAACCGTCTTCGTCGCCAGAAATCAGATGCACCGAGACGCTATCGAGCGAGGTTTATTTTTGGACGATGTCGATATCGGCGACAACGTCGAACTGGTGACGAAGGCGGAGGTCAACCCACGTCCGGACACCAAGCACGTATTCGTCAACCTCCCTGGGTTCAACCACCCTCTCTACGAGTTTCCACCCTCTACCGATGTGGAGTTTCTGGTCTATCCGTTTCTCAAAAACGTCGTGGAAAACGAGTTGACGAGTGATGGGGCGGACACAGATGGCGACGATTCTGGTGCCACGAGTGAAGTCGTTCGTGTCGAAGATAGTGAAGAGATCGGTCGGCCGGATACCGTCGAGTTCTCACGTTCGGAGATCGAGGTGGACGTCGCTCGATCGTTGGCGACGACCGACGGCGATAGCCACTCTGAGGGGCGAGGGTCAGAGGGGTCAGCGATAGAAAATATCGAGATCGAATTTAGCGACGGAAGTACCCAAGAGACTACCCCTCGGTCGATGATGACTATTCTCGACCCGGACGCAGACACGGTTCGTCGTCGTCGTGCACGAGACTTGCGTCCGGGTGACAAAGTGGTCATTCTCGGTGAAGCGGCTACCGACTTGTACGAGATTATAACCGAGCACCAGCACCAGAAAGAGTCGATACAACAACGCGAGATGCTGATAGAACGCTGGCGAGAGATTCTCAACGAAGCGCTCGACTCGGATTATACTACCGACGAAATACTGCACGAGTTGCAGGAGAGAGGATCCGACTTACAGACAACCGCAACCATCGAATCCTGGGCAGAGGGGGACACGCTCGGACCGCGTAGCCACGAAGACGTTCACTTGATTCTGGAGATCGCACGCCCTGGATCTGAAGGTGCATCCAAAGACATTCACGAAGCGATGAGATATATTCGCACTCTCCATCGACGCATCGGAAGACGAGTTCACAGAATTGTCGAGGCAGAGATAGATCCGAAGAAAGAAGCACGATTCGAGAGCGGTATCGGCAGTCAACTTAACAACATAGGAGATAAAATCGACATAAAACATGTGTCCGACACAAAATCAGTTTGACAAAACTAACCGGGAGTTGATGGACCGGACTCTGAAGAAGGTGCGTGGGAGATATACAGATTATTGCGCCTTCGACGAGCCACAGAACAGTTATTTCTTGTCGAGTCTCGCCCCCAAGGCGTCTGGCGAAGAAGGTCCCTTCACCGAGTCACGTCCAAATCTCATCGGGCTAAAAGTCAAGCCAGACCAGCAAGAACGCTACCTGGATCTCACTGTCTCGTTCGAAATCTATCTGCCGTCGTTCCCGCTTCGTTCCGAATACGAGGAGCTCGAAACCGGGAGTAACGGAGATTCTGGTCGGAGTTTTCGAACCGATTCGTCTTTCTACCGTAGAGTGGAGTTCGAATACGAAACCGAGATAGACACGAAGGCAGTCGGAACGGAAAATGACCCCTGGTACGAGGACGCCAGTTCCGATATCACCGAAGACATAGGCGAGCAACTCGAGAATCTCGTGGAAGAATTTTCCGAGGAGGACATTCTCGTTTTGGACCGGCCGGAGGATACAGATGTGGACCTCTCGGACCCGGACCAGTTCCAGGAATATCGAGATAGGTTGTCGGAAGACGACATCGATCCGCCCCACTGGGAGCTCGAATTCGAAATAGACGAGCGGAACGACGAGATGTCTCTCCGGCTGTACAACGAATCTGACGAGGATACCGACGGAGAGGCAGATATGTACGTTTTCAATCCTACAATAGGCCTCGAAGGTGTCTTCAACCACTACTCGCTGAGTCTTATTCCGGAAGAGTTCCGATACGATCGGAAGATCTGGGGGAAAGGTGAAAACTGTTCAACAGACGACAGTGGTCTCGACCCAGCCGGCAGGAACGAAACTGTACGGGAAGGATGGATAGAGACCACGGCTGTCCCAGAATATCAGTCGAAGCGATTCAAACAACGGGAAGAGCATATGGAGTATACTCGGTTAGAGAAGCTCTCCGATGGCGATCTCTTCTTAGATGCTCTCGTGGGTCTCGAGGACGAGATGAACACGTATCACTCGAAGTGGGTCGGAGAGAGACAACGAAAGATCGCCAGTGACCTCTCCAACGAAGAACTAAAGCAGTTCGAAGAATCGGCAGCAAAGTTCAAAGACGAAATCGACCGATTCCGCGACGGTATCGAGATACTTCAGTCTGAAGAGGACGCTCGGAAGGCGTTCCTGCTGATGAATCGTGCATTCCGTAACCAGGACACGGAGATGGATGCCTGGTATCCGTTCCAGATAATCTTCATCGTCTCCAATATCGGATCCATCGTTTCAAGGGAGTACCCGCGATTCGAGAGTGATGCTGACGACGAGGCCGAAGTGCTTTGGTTCCCTACTGGTGGTGGCAAAACGGAAGCGTACCTCGGACTCATCGTCTTCAGCCTTCTATTCGACCGGATTCGCGGGAAGGAGCGAGGAGTGACTGCTTGGATCCGCTTCCCGCTCAGACTGCTCGGTAAACAGCAGAAAGATCGCTTCCTCTCTATCTTACACGAGGCGAACAAAATTCGCGAACAGGAGTTAGATGTCGGTGAACCGTTCAGTGTCGGTTACTTCGTCGGAAGTCACGATACCCCGAACAGTATCGCAGACAGCGGCCGGAACAACTACTGGTCGACGTTTCAAAAAGACCAGAACGCCCTCAGAGACCAATGCCGGGTCGTCACCGAATGTCCGGAGTGTGGGGGCACCGTCGACGTCGAATTCGATGCTGATGTGAACAAGGTGTACCACTTCTGCACCGACGAGGAGTGCGATGTCGACCGGTTACCTCTCTACGTGACCGATCACGACATCTACCGAGAGATTCCATCCGTCCTCTTGGGAACTCTCGACAAGATCTCCATCGCAGGAGCGAATCCGCGGTTCACCAACTTGCTCGGAAACTTCACTTCGAAGTGTGAGGACCATGGTCTGGGCTACGCTGGAAAATGCCCCGAGAGTAGTACACTGAATTGTTCCGACGATTCAAAGCTCGAAGACGTCGAACCAGACCTCTACGACCCGATACCGTCTCTCCACCTCGTAGACGAGGTTCACTTGCTAAACGAGGAGTTGGGTGTCTTCGCAGGCCAATACGAGACTCTCTACCAGGAGCTGTGCCGGCAACTATCGGACGACAACTCCGAGCCCAAGGTGATCACGTCTACAGCGACGATCGCAGATTACGAACAGCATATGGATAACCTGTTCCTCAAAGATGCAAATCGGTTCCCAGAGGAGGGTCCGACGCTGAAGGAATCTTTCTACGGCTACGTCGACGAGGACGACCCCGAACGCCGATATATCGGTATCACTCCGGTCAACAAGACCCACATATACGCCGTCTTGGACCTGGTCAAAAAGTACCACCAGACGATTCGAGATGTCCGTGAGACCGGTCTCGAGAGTGTCGATATCGATGAAGACGTTCTCTACGATATCCTGGATTATTACGAACTCAGTGTGGTCTACTTCCTGAGAAAGACCGAGAAAGATCGGTTCCTTCGGAGTATGGAGAACCAGATAAACAAAGAAATGGAAAACGACGGGTACGAAAGCAACCTCTCTACCCAACAACTGACTGCCGACGTGGAATCGACGGACGTCCTTGACGAACTTCAGGATCCAGATGGCGACTTCGAAGACCGGGTCGACACTGTGGGCGCTACGAGTTTCATCGGCCACGGTATCGACGTCGATCGGTTCAATATGATGTTCTTCTTCGGGTTCCCGTCAGAGACGTTCCAATACATCCAATCCAGTGCCCGCGTCGGCCGAAAAGTCCCGGGGACTGTCGTCGACGTGTTCCGACCGTACGACGAGCGAGACAAACACCGCTACAAGTACTTCGAGAAGTCCCACGAGTACCTTCGTCGATCGGTCGATGCGGTCTCTATCGACCGCTGGTCGAAGTTCAGTTTGGAGAAAACCTTCCCAGGGGTGTACGAGGCGCTCTTGATGCAGTATTTCCGGCCGATCATGCATCGTGAATACGGAATAAACGTCCAAAGCTCGAGTCAACTCGAAGACGTGATATCGGCCCCCGACCAGTATCCCGAATTCAATCGGGAAGAGTACGAACGGCTGTTAGAACGATCCTATGGGCTCCACAAACGTAACGACGAGTACTTCGACAAACGCATCGCAGAAAAGACAGAGTCCTACTGGGATTACTGGCTCAAAAAACTTCGACAGAGATCCTATACGACGATCAAAGAAGAGCCTATGATCAGTCTACGAGACATCGGCGAACAGGTCGAGATATCGCCTGATACGAGCGAGATACAGTTCTACAACGACATGGTGGGAGGTAACTAACCATGGAACGAAAGAAGTCTCAGCTACTGTTCAACTTCCTCCCAGACGATACGTTCAATCACTCGCGGAACGGGACGATCGGCCGTATCGGGTGGATATACGAAGACCGCAAGTCGAAGGTGAGCGACCTTCCGAAGGGCTACCTGCTCCGGCGAATCCGACCGTACGTTGAGCAGTGGCCCAACGACGTCCCTCTGCGGCCGGACAACGTGGATCTCGTCTCACCCGACGGGGCCTCCTTCGATATCTTCCCGAGAGTCTTCGAATGTCGGAGTTGTGGCGCCTGTACAGAGTTCAGTGAGGACGATATCAAATCGGGTTCCTCACCGAGATGTGGACACTGTGGCAAAGAGTTCGACGACACGGAACAGCTCCAGTTCGTCACCGTGTGTACTTGTGGCGCGTTAGATTCAGTCCCAGTCCCCTACTGCTCTTGTGGACATTCGTATCCGCGCTTCCGACGCCCGACTTCACAGATGTCGGACTCGTATTGGGAGTGTCCAGAGTGTGGGGATTATATCGGTGATGCCTACACGGCACTCGACAACTGTCGATTCTGTGGCGATCGTCAGCGAATCAAAGTCCACTCCTCCTCTACGACTTTCTACCCTCAGAAGGCTAGTTTCGTCAACGTAGAAGACCAAGACCTCAACTCGATAGCCCGAAGCGACGAGTTCCAAAAGCAGAAGATCGTAGATTATCTGTTAGATCAAGACCAGGCTACGCAGTCCGACGAAACCGAACTCGATGTCGACCAAGACGTCCTCGACGCACTCGGCGTTACCGAAGAAGAATATCTGGACAAGAAAGAGGAGGTAAACGAAGAGCGCCAACAGGAACGGGAAGAGGCTATGGAGTGGGTCGAAGACACGTTCGACGACCGCCGTAGACGAGCGGTGAGCGAAGAGGTATTCGAATTCGAGTCGCTCGTCAAGAACGCAGATATCGACGCGACGTCACTCGAACAGCTCCAAGAAGAGGCCAAGAGTCGGAAAGATCTCGATCCTGCTGTCGTCGACCAGTACAAAGACGCGAGAAACACTTTGAACATCGACTCTGTGCGGATGATCTCGGACTTCCCCATCACTACGGTCGTGTATGGGTACTCGCGACTCAACCCGGGTCCAAACGAGGACTCTCGGCTCAACACGTTCCACGGCAAGAACGGAAACGACCGGATGTTCGCACAGACTGCCGAAGAAGAGGCGGTGATGTTCACTCTCGACTCCGAAAGCGTGTTCAAATGGCTGCAGGAGAATGGGATCGTCAACGAGTGGCCAGACGAGGATCTCGATAAGTGGTTCTTACGAAATCTGCGCGAGTATCCGTACTACGAAGAAGTAGATCCAGACGACGACTCCGAGATCGCGCGGCACACGCTGACGCTCCTCCACACGATGTCTCATACGGTGATGTCTGCCATAGACGCTCTCTCTGGATACTCGAAAGACAGCCTCGTCGAGTATCTCCTGCCACACACGCTCAGCTTCGTTATCTACAAACGGTCCGATACAGACTTCAGTCTCGGCGCGATGCACACGCTGGTCGAAGATCGGTTCCTTCGATTCGTCGATTACATCAACAGCGACGCAGAAGTGTGCATCTACGACCCAGTCTGTGAAGAAGAGGAGAACGCCGCCTGTGAAGACTGTCTGTTTATATCTAACATCTCCTGCGATAACGGCAACCACAATCTGAGTCGGTCGACGCTGTACGGTGGGAAATTCGACGACGGCGATATCGAAAAAGGCTATCTGGACATCCAAGTGGCCGAGGACGGCACGAATGTCGGATCTTAGCACGGTAGTCGACCATCTCGTCGACGTTAGCACGTCGACAGACGATGTAGATGCGGTTGTGGCAGCCATGGAGTACTTAGAGGCATCTGGGAACGCCGAAGTCACACCTGAGGAACTCGCAGAGATGTTCCAACAGGCTCTTTCCCACTCTGACAGTCGGTCCCTCCTCTACAGTATGGAACAGGCGAATATAGTGACCGACGAAGGGCTGGACAGAGAACGTCTCGATATCGCATCTGGAGCCGCGAAAACGGCTGTCGCCACCGGTCGCCGTCCGGAGAACGACGTCGTCGTCAACGTTCCTCAAGGAGACAATCCGGATATCGGGAAGTCTCTGGGGAGTTTAGTCGTCCGCCTGGTAGAGCTTATCGCGAGTGCTCAGGAGGAGATCCTCATCTTGAATCCATTCTTCACCGAGCAAGCGTTTGGAAACGTTGTCCGTCCCGTCGTCAACGCCTTGGATAGAGGTGTAACGGTGACACTCGTCACTCGGTACCTCACGTACGGCTCTGACGAGGATAGTCGTGAGTTCGTTAGAGAAGTGTCTTCGGAACGTCAAGCACTCGGCGGAGAATTAGAACTATACGAGTACATCAACCCCGAAGAAGAGAGTACTGCGACCATACATACCAAGATGACTATCGTCGATCGGGAACGGGCGTATCTCGGAACGGCTAATCTCACCCATAGAGGCCTGCACGACAATCTCGAAGTCGGGGTGATATTCCGCGACGATACGGTCAGTCAGTTCGTCAATTTTGCCGACGAACTGCGTGAATCGAGATACCTCCACAGAGTCGAGTTACGCGACGACGAGTTCGTTCGTGTTTGAGCACCCATCACTTTGTTAATCGATACGGCCCATCTCTCGGTAAAATTCAATTTGCTGATAATCACAACCTTATATATAAACTAGTATTCACGTTACATAAGTTATTAATAGAGATATTGGGGAATATCCACACGCGAGCTCAGTTACTCAGACACTATGTTCCTGGAACTCTACACAGGATAGTCCGATACGACCTATCAAAATACAATATGAGCAAACCGAGCCAATTCTTTATAGCGTCCGAAGATGCCGGGGTATTTACCCCGGGCGACTATCTTCTCGGGTTGGTACGAGAGTCAGACGACGGGGACCCGATCGTCTTGACGGGTGGGGCCAAATTAGACGTCGACCAGGGAGACCCAGGTGACGTTCATTACCTCCGAGTCGACGACTTCTCGACGACCCGATACGGAGCGAACAAAGGAACTGCCAGTGTCGTCGATATAGAGTCGTACTTTCGAGCTGCCGAAGACTTGACGAGGGCGATCTGGTACAAAGCTGCTGACAGCTGGATCCCCGCAAATCGAGGACCTGTAGAGCACGAGCTTCTCAACGGTCTCTCCACCGAAATCACTGCACAGGAGCCGCTCGATATTTGTTTCCCAGGATTCGATCCTCGGGCTGTGATCCCTGTCGCGGTCGAATTGTTGTTACACCCTGCTATAGATGGTAACGTCGGACTCTACTCGCCAGGAACACAGACACACTGGGGCGAAAAAGGAGATATTCGAGAAGAGTACGAACGGTACGGCCTTTCACGAACCTCCGATGGCAGTGATTCGGTGAAACCTCTCCAGAAGTCTTTCCTACCGGGTACGTCTCAGACGGAGTCATCAAAACCCACGATGAGACGCCTTCGAACACCTGCTTGGTCTTGAGTAAGAATCTCGACGACTTCCACGATCTAAACGGTCTAAATGCGATAATTCTTAACCACATCTCTCGAAAGCGGGCAGACGACGATGCCGATATCGAGAAGCTCACGGCAAACCATCCTAATACTCCCGTGGTTCGTCTCTCTAGTCCGCTGACCAAAATCGAACAGAACGGTGCTCCTGCGTACCAGCCACCAGAAGGTCTATATTCCACCTTGATACGACCGACACCAGAGACTCTATCGGCCGTTACAGGCTCGCGAGATTCGATCGAGATGACGCATTCGACTTCGTTGTCGGGATACTTCCCCGACGATGACGAGGAACTGGATCCACCGTTCCCACCGACGAGCACCGACCTTCTCGGATACACAGATCCAGCAGATATCGTCGTTTCGTCCGTGGAGGCCCGGAGTATCACGGACGAACTGAAACTTCTGTTCGACCAGTTTCACACGTTCAGAGACGTAGAATACTACGGTGCCGCGAACAAGGTATTCAACGCACAGATGTTCTTCGAACGGCTCGCTCTCCCGTTACGTATCTACGACGAAAAGATAGAAGAACGCTCCCTCGAAGGCGAAATATACCTCCCAAAGACGTCGGCCGAGTATCTCGAAGAGTTACGCGACCATCGGATAGATGGCGGTGGTGGCTCGTTACTCGAGTCGACGAAGGCCGTCGAAGCACTTCGAGATTTCTTGTGGGACAGCTGTCCGATGTTCGATGAGATCGTCGCTACAATCGACGAGTCTGTTCAGGAGGGCGACAGTGTCGCCGTATTCAACGGCTCGAAGAAAACCGGCGAACTGCTCAGTGAGGCCCTCTACGACGAGAGTGGTGTCGACGCGGAACTATTGGACGAGCACTTGCGTGTCGTCAACCAGGACACCGTACGAGACATCCCACCAGTCGAGACACTGGTTTTCTGCGGCCTCCAGCGACCGGGACACGCGTCACTCTATTGCCACCCACGTGTGGACGAGACGGTGATCTTCACCTATTCAGACTGGATGCACGGGACCATCAAGGACCATGTGGATGCTGCGATGGAGCGATACAGAGAATTCACAGGACTACCGGACCATCGAATCCCGACGCCAGAGGTGCACGGACTGAGTGACGCCGAACCCGACGATAACGGGCCAGATCCATCGTATCCAGACGAACAAGACGGTCCTGAGGACGACCATGATCAACCGAAAGACGAAGATACCGTCAACCTTCCAGATGGGCTTTCGTCCGAAGACTTGTATCGGCTAGAGGACTTGGTGAGATTATCTCCGACGAAAAACAGTGAACTCCGAGACGAATGGGGACTAACATCTGGGAAGGAAGTCTACCAGTACCTCGCGTCGAATCTCTCTGAGTATTACCGCCGCAACGAAGAGCAATTGATCGTCCCGACCGGTCACGGTCGTGACCTCGTGGAAGAACAGTCTTAGAACGGGCAGAATCGAAGTTCGGAAGGAGAACAATTGGGTCGGTGAAGACGCAGTTCACCGCTTTGCAACTACTGCACACCATATCAGTGCGGACAGGATGGTATTCACCTCGTCGTCGTTTTTTACCAATTCTGCTCGTGCAGCAGCAGACGAATTAGGAATCGAGACATGGAACGGTGAGAGGACAGGAAATTTGTTTTCGGAAAAACGAGCACCTTCCAGAATGAACTCGTGCTCATCCTTCGCATGTTTTAATTTATCGAAAACCGGCACTCTCGATTGGACGCGCGAAAGGTGCTCTCCCCTCTAAGCAACCTCTGGATACTCCGTCCGCCGTTCAACACCACCGTAGAAGATCTCGTGAAGATCTGTTATCTTTTCCGCCGCGGCCCTGACGATGTCCTCGGCTGATTTATCCGTGTCTACCCCCAACCGATACGAAACCGCTTGAACTGGCCTTTGCCGCCTTCGTTCTCAATTAACCTGCTGATCTCTTCAGGATCTGTATGGTAGGTTGGTTCCTTTTCAGAGTGCAGGCTATTCGCAGATGCATGGACCTCCATGTCGTTTTCTTCGACAAGATTTGCGATCTGCTCCGAATATTGGTTGAAGAACGTTCTTGCAGTATCATCCTTGCTGAGATAGGTGTTCAGCTGGATGTAGAGCTCGTTGTGTAATGCAGGGACGACAACTGCAAGATACCAACCATCCCAAGAGGTGTTGTAATCGATATCTGCATCGCCGAAGTACTCCTTCGGTTGGTACGCGAAAATATAGTACGAAGAGGCGAGCGATTGGTAACTGTTCTTTTTGATCTTATTGAGATTTTTTGCGTCCGGCTGTAGAAGTCCCTGTGCTTGTTCTTTTTAGTGTAGAGACACACCTCGTCCACATATTTGTCGACCTCGAAGGCGAGATCGACGGCGTCATTCTGGTGGGTGACGAACCAAGCTTCGTCTCGTTCGAACGGTGCGAATCCAGTGAATCGCTCGTAGCCCCTTGTGTTTGAATAGGTCGGACATGAGTTGGTCGCGCTCGCGGCCTTTCTTCCCGGCAGAGACGTACACTTCGTCGATTTCGATCGGGCTGACGAGATCGAGGGAAGGCGCATCGAGCGCTCTGGCGAAGCGCTCGATGCGCCGGTGTATCGCTTTGTGTGTTACCTCGATTTCGCACTGTAGTTGACGAAGACTCGTGTTAAACTGGAGAAACGCATAAATTGAGAACAGCCACCGCCGGAGCGCAATCTTCGAATGAGCGAAGATTGTGCCAGTCTTATCGTTGAACGTACGGTCGCAATTCTTACAGAGATATCGTTGAAACTCTCTGTAGCTGCCGTTTCTGACCGTCCGGTCAGAACGGCAGCGAGGACAGGTAACACCGTCACGCCAGCGAACCTGTTCCAGCAGGTCCGCTGCGACCGATTCCGACCCAAACACATCTAGCGGAATCATTCGTGTCAGGCACCGCTGACGCGGTGCCCTTGTCCTCTTCGACTCCACAGCTACGGCTCAACAGTATCAACAATCTCCTACGCAAGAGCGGGAGACGTTTATTGTTTACCACCCTTATATCGGATCATGGGCGGGAACACCTAGACACGGGACGAGTACTTGATCAACCTTGATCTGTACTTTGATCACCCAGAGGATGTAGAAGATGAAGAAGACCCGATAGACGGTTATATTCACTTAGTGATAAGCTGTACCTCGGCATATTTCAAGGCGAAGGATCAACGGAAAACGAATTTTCGCTCAGTCTGCGAATTTTTGAGTCGGGCGATCAGATCAAGAGAGACGTTTAACGAGCGATCGGACTTCGTCGAAGGCAGCTTCCGCTTCGTCAACAGTCGTATGATACTCACTTCCGATCAACTCCGTAAAACCAGGTCGGTGATAGTCAGGGCCTGCGGTTTCAGCAGCTTCGACGTACCACTGAGAACCTCTGTGCTGGAGAGACACGACTTGAATAGGTACGTCCGTGCCAACGAGATTAACCTCGGAACAATCCCAATCATACTCACTGTCGTCTAACTCACGGACCCACTGGTATCCGTCAGTATCAAAGTGCTCCCGCTGCCAGCTACGTCCGTTTATCACGATTGTTTCTTCAGGGAGATCCTCTTCGGCGTATTCCGCGCTCATAAGACTACCGTCACATCCAATGTTCTTATGGATTGTTGTCGGCTATTCTATCTTATCTTCACACATTCAGAATCTATCTGAAAATCCAGCACCTCGCATCTCCCACTATTCCTGCAACTCGAAACCGCACTTTATGCAGTACCGGTCACCAGCAGGGTAGCGACAGTTCACCAGCTAACGGGGACATTCACGGACCCTTCGTTTGAGCAATCACCTGACGTCTTGGATGACCCGTCTCGTGAGGTTTCGCGCATCCTCTTCGGATAGCGCTTCAAGCTGGACATTAGTCAGGGCGTGATTGAACCGTCGTGTGGCTTCGTCAATGACACCCGATCTCTCGTCAGCAAGTTCGTCACAGATAGCGACGACAGCTGGCTGATACCGTGCGAACCACCGATCAAAAACCTTGTTGACGATCGTCTGGTTCGCGAACACCTGCTCTGTTAGGGTGTAGTCATCTCCATCGGACGTGAGTTCGGCGATCCACCATAGCCGGTGGATCGCGTTAGAGTAGAGATCAGAGCCGGCGCCGAGAAACTTCTCACGCATCGCGGCTTCGGAGCGGTACTCCCAGCGATGGCGAACGAAGTCTGGATACCGATCAACCGCTATCCAGTGCCACAGACCAGGATCACCAGCGGTCCGCCGCGTGATATCCAAGCACTGGTGGACGTCCTCAGCAAGGGCACCGTCCATCGCAGTATCGGTTTCAGAATACTCGTTCAAGATTCTCTCGACACTTGAGTCAAGAGTCTGGAGATTGCCCATCGCTCCACTTGGCATCGGTTCAACGTACTCGTCTAACGCCTCGTCGGGGATTTTCGCCTCTCCCTTCAGGAACTCTTCGCCAACGAGTCGCTGCCCGTCTTCGACTAGTCGATATAGTTGATTTTCTTCTGTCATATCAGATTCGGAGTCCTTCTTCCATGAGGTTGATGAGTTGTGTTCTCGGGTCAATGTACTCCTGTAATTCTCGATCGATTCGTTCCATCAAGTGAGGTAACGTCTCAGGGTCGTCAACGTCCGCTCGCAGTTTGTGGGCAGCTTCAGAGATGTCGTCTACCTCGTAGAGGTTTCGAGCGAACGTCTCAACGACAGTCTGTTGCCACTCGTGTTCAACGTCACCGTCTTCGTCAATTGCACAGGCTGCCCGAACGATCAGCTGAGACCAGACACCGTAACTGATCTCGTCAAGAATCACGTCTCGCATCCGCGCTTCGGCCCCGACCGAACCTTGGCTCTGGAGGATATCGGTGATACGAGGGTGATCCGAGTTTATCCACAGTTTCGGGCGTTTCTCGTTACGGAAATCAAGGTAGTAGAGCTTGTCACCCTCTGGAAGGTGAGCCGCGCGTGAGAAGCTGACCTCTTCACCGTCAATCGCTGGCGGTTTCTCTCCAGGTGGAAGATCTACGATGACGGAGTAGATTGTCCCGCTAGCCAATCTGAAGTTCTTCTGTCCAGCGTACTGTCCATCAGTAGATCTATCTCGTGTTCGTACGAGGTACGGGCGCAGTTCGATCGTCCCTCTGACCATCTTCTTCGGTATATTCACCGTCGCGTTGTACGAACCAGGGCCGGTGGGTTCGTCAGATACGATCGCCTTCTCACGGTAGATCGTCTCGTGGCAACGCACCGCGACGTAGAGTTTCGCTGGTGGCGCATCACGCTCTGACTCGGGAAACACGTCTTCGACAGTCTCCTCCGGGATGTCTAAACGTCCGAACAAGGTGACCTTCCCCCAATCTTCACTCTCCTCTGGCGACGGGAGCGTCTGTGTCAAGTCGATTTCGGTCTGACCTGCCTTGAGATCTAATCTCTTCGGTTTCGAACCATCTACGGAGTACTCTTCCAGTGCGAAGTCAAGGCCACCGTCTCGGTATTTAAACGGGAGGGTCGTACTCCTGTGACGTTGCGTGTGTTTAGTCAAGATTCGTCACCTTCCGTGGTCTGGATCTCCGCCCTGATCTCGATCTGTGTCTCACCGACTTTTCCGCTCAGCATATCTTCGTTGTCGGTCGCATGAGAGTGGCCTTCGAACGAGGCGTTTTCCGTACTCGCCTCTGCCACTAACCGAACTGTCCCGTTCTCGTGAATCTTGGTCACGTTTTCGGCGTCCACAGAGATCGATTCGACGGGGATCTCGTCGTATCTCGAACCGTCTTCGCCGATACCCGTGAGCGATATCTCGGCAGTCCACCCCTGGAAATTTTCCACGATCGGTTCGATTCGACCCGAAAATGTCCAACGCTCACCGTCGAACCGAGAAGAACTCTCTATGTCGAATACTTCTGACGGGGCAGAGTTACCCGTCGCCCTGGGTGCCCCGTTTCCGTGGATCGGGAACCGGTTCAGTACGTTGTCAGAGAGGATATCTGTGCCTCCGTTACTCTTGGCAGCGAGGTGACGGAGGCCGTCACGCATCGTCTCAAACATGTCCTCAAGAGCCGTCCTGAACCCACGCTGGTACTGTTCTCGTAGATTCTCGGTAGACTCCCACTCATCGTGTTCGGGAGGTTCGGCGAAACGTAAGAACCGATCAACCTCTTGGTCGGGGTCGGATGGTGGGAAGTCGGTACGTGCCTCCCCGCTGGCGAGTATAGCGTGGAAGTTCCGGTCACCGAAGGCTACTCGGCTCTGATCGTAGTACTTCACGACCATCCCTGCACCTCTGAACAGGGCCACTCTGTTGAGGTAGGTGTCGTCGTCTGCTGGAGAGGCCAAGCGAGCAGCCAGTCGGACTTCGCCATCTGGAGTCTCGGTACCGTCTGCCCGTGGAGGGATGTTCAGCGGGATGTCGAGTCCCGCGACGTCACCAGGACTGTCGAGCAACTCGTTCTCCGTGAATCGAGACTTGAAACACTCGAGAAACGGTCGGATGGACGGGACGTCCTCCGTCTTCGCTTCGTACGTCTCCTCCGGAGTCTCAACAGTGACCTCAAGATCGTCACGGAAGATAGCCGGCCAAAAGTACTTGACCGAAGCCTCAACGAACTCTTCCGCCAAGTCTTCGATGTCAGGTCGTTCGTCTCGAGTAGGGTCCTGGAAATCGACGACCATGGCACTAGTACCACTGGTGGCTGGGCGTCCGACGTGCAGTCGTTCGGCGAGCTGTTCCGCTTTCTCGCCCCGTATCGACATGGGACGGACACCGTCTTCCGTTTGCACGGGCTCACACAACCATCCAGCACCTTGATACGTAGTGTCGTCGTCCGGCAGTTCGTGGGTCGGGAATTTCGACCGCGCGATCACCCGCGGCCCCTGAGTACTCCCGGACGACTCCATCGGATAGGAGTTGAATACAACCGTGGAAGCTCCAGAGAACGTCCAGAGGACCGACTTGCCGAGCCCGTAGGATCCACCGGCAGTGTCGTCCTGTTTGCTGCTGTACAGCTCGTCTCGGACGAGAGCGGCGTAGTTAGAATCCTCTTCCCAAGTGCCTGTGAGCCCCGTCGTGTTCCTGTCCTCTACGATTAGAAGATGTAATTCAGAATCGGGGTCGTCTATCTCGCCTACGAGGTCGTCGTACCTTCTCCCGTGTTTGGCACGAGAGACAGCATTCAGGCGACCCCTGAGTCCAGATCCCCAGTCTAAAGTGTCGAGGAATCTCTCTTTGTCCTCACCAGATAAGGTGACGAACCGAAAGGTGACTCGCACGGGATCTTCGTTGTCTAGTCCTTGATCGTTCGCGTTCTGTAGCACCTCTCGGACGAAGGCCTCAGAGTCGTGATCAACGGAGTGTTTCGTCGGATCGTCTCCATATCGCGGAGCACCAGGACCACCGCTGAAGAAGAACCACTCTGCTTCGCCCGTTGTGTCGTTTGGCTTTCGAGTCATTATTTTAGAATAGATATATCGTCGTTGTATTGGGTGACCTCGATAAACGTGTCGGTCTCATCCATCCTCATCTGCCTACGTACGAGCCAGTCATCACGTTTCGTCTTCTGACAGTAGTAATCACTCAAATATCGGTAGTTGATCCCAGATGCTTCTGATTAGTCCTACTTCCGCGGTTTAGTTTGAACGGGTAGCACGATTTTCTCGAAGGACGGCGCAGTCTATCGGTTTTGATCGACGAGTTGGACAGACCCCCACCGATGCAACACGCTTCGCCGTCACACCGACGTGGGAATATCCAACCGCTGAAACGGCACAGACGCTGCGGAGAGACGCCCTCTGTATCACGCGAAAGCGATCCCAAAAACGGCGTCGGCTAAACCGCGGAAGTAGGATTAGGCAGACAAGTGGACAACTTCCAGAACACGTGTTCGTCTCACTGTTGGTTCTGAACTTTGTCCATCTTACACTGGACACACAAGTCGTCAGCGAAACACGCGACGTTGTCGTACGGGCAATCGTGTTCTTCTACTTCGACCGACAACCGGCGTTTCGCGTGTTTCCACTCGGTCTCCCAATTGTCGATATCCATATCTACAGAGTCGAACACAACATCTCCGTCTCTGTCGATTATCTTGATCACCGTCGTAGAGTAGCGGTTGTCTCTGACCACTCCGATAGCTTCGTTGTAAGACGAACATCGGACGTCTTCTCTTCCCTCGTCGTCGTCCAAGAGACGAACTGTGAGTGAGCCGTCGTAACTCTCGGTGGGCTCGGAATCGTTCGACATACACATCTGATTATAATTCTATCACAAAAACCCACGGTCGGTCCGGTGCACTAGCACTTATGATGTGCTACTAGGAAATGATGGTATGAAGATTACCGCGGTGGACCTCTTCTGCGGCGCTGGTGGCCTCAGCTATGGCCTGGAGCGTGCAGGTATCTCGGTGAACGTCGGAGTTGACAAAGATCCACATTGCAATCACGCGTATGAGCAGAACATCGATGCCGAGTACAGGCAGACGGACGTACGTCCCCTCTCACAGGATCCGGAGCGTGTCGCGAGGATGTTCCCTTGGGACTCTGACCTCGACGTCCTCGGTGCTTGTGCACCGTGTCAGCCATACTCGACGATGGGTCACTCGAAAGACAAGACACATGAGGACCACCAGAAGTGGGGACTACTCAAAGATGTCAAGAAAATCGTTGAGTACGTTGAACCCGACGTCGTTGTCACCGAAAACGTCCTCCAAGTTCGAAAGGATGACGTCTACGACGAATTCGTACAGACTCTCGAAGACCTCGGGTACCACGTGAACGACGACGAAGACAAGAAAGTCTACTGTCCAGAGTACGGGATCCCACAGAATCGGAAACGCTGGGTGATGATGGCCTCGAAAGAGGGACCGATATCTCTCCCAGATCGGCTTTACGAAGACGAATCCGAGTACCCTACTGTCCGAGAGACGATCGGGCACCTCCCGCCACTCCAGGCTGGAGAGGTTCATCCAGAGCACGGCCTCCATCGAGCGCGAACTCTCTCCGACAAGAATCTCGAACGTATCCGGAACATGGATCCTGGTGGTGACTGGCGACTCTGGGAAGAGGAAGGGCTAGACCACTTGCTCGCAGACTGCCACAAGAAGTCCAGTGGTCGATCGTACAAGGCTCCGTACAGTCGAATGGAACCAGACGAAGTCGCGCCGACGATCACGACCCAGTTCTACAACTACGGGAGCGGTCGGTTCGGCCACTACGACACCGATCAAGACAGAGCACTCTCGCTTCTAGAGGGGGCACTACTACAGACGTTCCCAGAAGACTACGACTTCTACGACGAGTGGGACAATGTCGGTGTGAAGAACTTGGGACGGCTGATCGGGAACGCGGTCCCGCCTCTACTCGGAGAATACATCGGCAGAGGGATACTCTCCCACGTGGGTGCTGAAGTACCCGCAGTGAGCACCGGGGTCGCCGACGACTGACGTAACCAGACCCGTTGACACACACGCTCTCAGTAATAACCACCTAACCGTTGGGCCTTTCTTCGGGTGGCCACCAGGGAATGCGTTTGTTGTGCTTTTCCAGGAACTCGGCGGAGGACGGCTCTTGAGGCAGGCTGATTTTCTCACCCGCCCGGTCCAGAAGCGTTCTCTTCATGAACTCGTCGTCAGGCTCAAAATCGGGATTCACCACCAACTCCCCGTCACCAGTCAGTGTAAAGAGATTGAGGTCAAACGCACGATGGTGATTGTAGCAGAGCAAGAGCCCGTTCGCGGGGTTACCTCGGTACACTTCGTCGTCGCTCCAGTCAAGGATGTGACCTGCTTGGAGGAGCCCAACCTCCGAGATATTACAGAGCACACATTCGTCGCGGTATCGCTCTCGGATCGTTGCTCGGAAGTCGGACTGTCCGATCCGCGACGTCGTAGTTGAGATTGTCTCTCCAGTTTCAATCTCTCCCTGGCTGCCATCGTTAACGTCCCCCCCAGTCCGGTCTGGTTCGTCGTGACCTCCCTCAAGACGTTCGCGAGCACGCTTGGCTTCCCAAGCGAGTTCGTTCTCATTCCCATAGAACTCTTTCCAGATCTCGTAGCAGGCCTCATTGTAGTTGGTAAGCCCTTTCGTTCCTGATGGGTCCAAAGCCCGATAGTTGCCCAGGCGCATTGCGACTGCCCCTGGACTACGGCCGATCAGCGCGGCAATTTTTTGAACAGTTTCGTCTGAGGAGTCTTCGAGGTAATCATCCTGGTTCAAGTAAAGGTCAAGTGTGACGAGATATTCATCACGGTCCCACTGTTTTCCTGGCATAGATTCACTCCGGTGACCCAACTGCTGAATGAGAGAACTCACGCCTCCATTGTCAATCTAACTAACGTATTTTTCATTACGGATCATTATATTCTTAGCCAGGACACGATGGAGCAAGCAATTCCATACTATTCTCATGGCGACAATCACGTTCAAGCCGTGCCCGAACAACTCTCGCTGCAAACAGCTCAGTCAGTACCCCCTCGCAACAAGGGAACAGATCGCTAAGTAGGGATCTGGACTCAAAATTTGCTAATCACTGTATAAACGGAGTCGATACAGTCTGGAGGTTCAATACCGATGCGGGAGTACGTCACGATGATGAGTCATTCCAGAGAGGAACAGTTTCGCTCTGCACTACTGGAGTGGGCAGAAGGAAACTTGCGTGACTTCGCATGGCGTGACAGGGGCCGTTCTCTCTACGAGGTGTTTGTCGCCGAGTTCTTCCTAACACAGACGCCCGCACGAAACGTAGCTGAAGTATATCCCGAGTTTCTAGAACGATTCCCGGACTTCCGCGCGATTGACTCAGCGACTAAAGACGAGATCGTAGCTGTGATCGAACCTCTCGGGTTCTACAACATGAGGTCGGAAGCTCTGAAGAGTATCGCCGCCGAAATGAGCGAACTCCCAGAAGCCGTCGAAGAACTCACTGAACTCCCGCGCGTAGGACACTACGTCGCCAATGCGACGCTCTGTTTCTCTCGGGGTCACCGATTGCCGATCCTCGACAGAAACGTCGAGAGAGTATACAGCCGGGTCTTCGGAGCAGACTGGCCAGAGACACCATCAGAGCAGATAGCTTTCGCCGAACGGCTTCTTCCGACGGACGACCCACGTACTTACAACTTGGCTCTCCTTGACTTCGCAGCAGCGATCTGTCAGCCAAGTCCGCTCTGTGAACAGTGCTTTGCGAACGACTATTGTGAGTACTACGAGTCTTAGTAACTCGTCGGGGATCTTACCGAATACAGTGAAACAGTGGAATCTATCGGGAGATTGGTGTGTGGGCCAGTGCAAGATACAAGGCGCGTATCGGTCACAACGTGTTTCTCTGGAAGCTCTAATTCGGTGCTGTCTACTCTTTCAGTCCTTTGGATAATATTCGGTTTCGATTTCTTTTTCCCAATTGTCATTCACATAAATTAGCAAAAATACACCCTGATCATAATTATAGCGTTTATTGTGGTCACCGTCGTTAGTGAGAATACGTAACCGCTTTTTGTCACTTTTGAAATTGTCTTTGTTGGTTTCTTTTTTTGCTTCAATCACGAGGAGATTCTTACTATGATTACCCCGTTTGTGTACAATCACATCAGGGTATATTTGATCTTCCTCGTTATCTTCCTGAGGTTTGGGGAGGGTTTTCGTATCTCCGTGGTTCTCTCGATTATACTCACAATCAACTACCACCTCCTCATCACCTACCTCGTTATCAAACTCCTGTTGGAGATACGCGGCAAATTTGTGAACAATGCTGCGCTCATGGACATTATTTTGTAATAGGAACGATTCATCGCTTCGGACCTTTGCAAATGCTCTATCCACAAGATCATTTGCAGTAGTTCGATCCATGGTGTATAGAACTATGTTTGAACCTGTCATGTATTTGCTGGACAAACCCTCTATATTTTGCACGACAATCGGTGACAATATCACTAACTCGATGGTTGTTTCACTGAGTTCGGTAAGAGCCCTCGTTGGATGACCGGTGCCCAACCGAGATGCTGAATTAGTACTCAATGACGCATCCCCAGAGTCAATCGTAGTCGTCAGACCGGATGAACTGGCGAACAGTTACTCTGTGATACAGCGAGCGTTGTGTGCTATCGAGATTGCGTCGTTGGCCGAGGAGACTCTCAACCAATTGAAGAGCACGAAGGGTGTCGATCTGGCAGAGTACGAGTTCGTCCAGATCGGACGGCCCACGAGACCGAGTCAAAACCGGTGTCTCGGGGAGTTTCGGGATTCAAAGACATCCACAGAAACCGGGCGAGGCAGCAGCAGTGTCCGTTAGCAAAATGTTTAGTCGGGAGAGGTCCTAGCATATAAACGACCGAATGCACATCTCTGCTATCGATCTGTTCTGCGGCGCCGGCGGGCTCACTAACGGACTGGAGCGTGCCGGTATCTCTGTGGAAGCGGGCATCGATATCGATCCTGACTGTGAGTATCCGTACGGTCAAAACAACGACGCCGAGTTCCTTCTCGAAGACATCGGCGAACTCGCCCGAGACGAACCAGAGCGGGTAGCGGAATACTTCGACACCGAAGCCGACGCGACTCTACTAGCAGGCTGTGCACCGTGCCAACCGTTCTCCCCACTGACCCACGGTTCTGACAGCTCTGAGCACTCGAAGTATGGTATGCTGGAAGCGTTTCTGGAACTGGTCAAAGAGATTGATCCAGACTTCGTAGTTATGGAGAACGTCTTCGAAGTCCGTCACGCCGACGTCTACAACGAATTTATCGAAGAACTTGACGAGCTCGGTTACAATCTGAATCCAGAAAATGACAGACGAGTCTACTGTCCAGAGTACGATATACCACAGACCAGACGCCGGTGGGTAGTACTCGCGTCGAAGGGGGGATGTATGGACCTCGGCGCACCACTCAATCCCAACCCCAAGAGTTACCCGACCGTCAAAGATCGAATAGGTCATCTTGAGCCATTGAAGGCAGGTGAGACGTCTGAAAGTGACCCACTCCACTCAGCTCGAGAGCTCTCCGAGACGAACCTGAAACGGATCCGGAACTCTGAGCCAGGAGGGAGTTGGCAAGACTGGCCTGAAGAGCTGATACTTGAGTGCCACAAGAAGGTGAGTGGACAGAGTTACGAATCGGTATATGGTCGGATGGTCGCAGACGAACCAGCACCGACGATAACGACACAGTTCTACAATCTCGGGAGTGGACGGTTCGGCCACTACGACACCGATCAAGACCGGGCGCTCTCGCTCCGAGAGGGTGCGATGCTACAGACCTTCCCCGAGGACTACTCCTTCGCCGAAGACCCTGAAGAAGTCGGAATCACGAAGATCGGACGTCTGATCGGGAACGCCGTACCACCGAAACTGGGAGAGGTCATCGGTGATCGAGTGGGAGAGTTCCTTACGGGGATAGACAAGCAAGCGATGATAAGTGAGTATTAGCTCGTGAGTATCGAGACCACGGGAACTACCGTAAGGAATACAACTGGGGCAAAACTGACACGACGGAAGAGGTGAAACCACGTCCAGATGAGCTGGTCAAGGAATCAAGTTGTTCAGACAGTCTTAATTCGTACTTTCGACGTAGTTTCGGATTTTCCCGAGCTGGTCACGGATCTGGTCTTTCGAGCGTGCTTCAAGTTGGGTCGTCGAGAGTGAATTGTTGAACCGCTTGGCGATACTCGTGATATTCTTCCCGCTCTCGTCCCAGAGTTCTTCGGCGAACGCGATCGCTGCTGGTCGGTATCGTCGGAACGAACTGTCGAGTACGTAGTTCACCAAGCGCTGTTTGTTGAACAGCCGGTGGGTCGCGAGATAGTGATCTGCCTCCTCGTCGTAGGTGAGGTGGGCACCCCACCAGAGACGAGCCAGGTGATTGGAGTAGAGGTCCTTCTGTGTTCCGAGAAACTTCTCTTGGAGATCGTCATCTTGGCTCCATCGGGACGTGATGAAGTCAGGGTACCGGAGGAGGGTCAAGTAGTGCCACATCCCAGGAACCGCTGCAACTCTCGGTGGCACGTCGATACACTGGTGGACTATCGGGGCGAGGTTCGAGTCCATCGCAGTCCGTTGTCTCCGTCTACCGAGGTCGAAGACGGTCATCGAAGCTTCAATCGCCTCGTCCAGTCGATCGTAGTCGATGGTCGCCTCGTCTACTTCGAGAGTGCGGAGGTGGTTCTCGAGTTCGTCCGCAGGCGGTTCGGAATCCTCCTCTGCTGGGAAGCTATCGTGGGACTTCACGAGGTCTTGGCCCGAGTCGGCCAGTACGTGGATCGTCGTCATGGTGAGTGCTCCTGGATGAAGTAGTCAAGATCGTCGGCGTACCCTTGATAGAGTTGTACGGCTTCACAGAGGTCGGTTATCAGTTCACGGAGCTTCGATGGATCCGATATTCTATCCCCGAGTTCCGAGACGACAGTCTCGTAGTCGGCGTTCTCGTCGAAGAGATGTGTACCGAGTTCAGATTCGGATATCTCTTCGACTACGCCTTCCTGCCAGTCGAACTCCGGCTCACCTGCTTCGGCGATCGTCGTCCCGGTGAGTACCACGAGCTGGATCCAGAGTGAGACGCCGAAGTCGGCCTTCAGGAGGCGTTTCATATTCGGTCGGAACCCGTACGTGTTACCGCTCTGGAGGACGTCAACGACGTTTTCGTTCTGGTCGTTGATCATCATCTTCGGGTTCGGGGTCTTACTGAACGAGTGGACCAGATCTTCCGAGGGCATACCGTCTTGTGAGAAGTCACGGTACACGAATGGAAACCCATCGGAATCTTTCGTGGGATGATCCACGACTACGGTCCAGCTCTCACCACCTGCCACACGCATCCCGTCATTCGGTGCGTAAGGGAGTCCTTTCCGACACGGTTCCGTCCTGACTAACCGCGGTGTCATGACCACGTCTCCACGTAGGAGCGATCTATCTAACGTGAGCTCTACGTCGTAACTCCCCTCTGAGACAGGTGGATCTGCGACGTTCTTTTCGAAACGGAGCTGCGTCTCTTCGGCATCAACGATCACGATCAGTTCGGCCGGGAAAGGTGGTCCCTCGTCGTCGGGGAAGACACGCTCGACAGAATTACCGATCGTCACGTCCCCCTCTAGCGTGACTTCTGACCAGTCTCCGTAATCGTACAGAGGGATCGTCCTATCGTCATAATCCGGACTCCCGGCGTCACCACCATCGAATGAGAAGCCGTTGATCCCGAACTGGAGGCATCCGTCTGCGTAGTGGTAGGGCATCGACTCGTCGCGTGACTTCGAACTACGAGTGTTCGCGGGCATCAGGAATCGTCCTCCGTCTCGATCTCGGCCGAGACGTCCAACCGCGCTTCGGTGATCGCTCCGATTTCGAACGCTTCTCTGACGTCTCCGATACCGTCTACGACCTTCTCGGAGCTACCTTCGAACTCAATCTCGTGGATGGACTCATCAACGTCTAGTGTGACAGAGTCGCCATTTTGAACGATACCTACGCCTGGCGAGAGCGGCTTCACAGATTGGACCGGTATGGAGTCCGAAGACGACTCATCGACGTCCAAACGATCGATGGTGATCGTGACACTCCACGGACCGTGATCTTCGTCGATCGGCCCGCCTTTACCGTAGAACATCCAATTTCCGTCGTCGAACCACGTCCCTGGTTCCTCTTCCCAGTCCATCACGGGGCCGCCGCCTTTGCTCTCGTCGTCGTTCGTCCGTCCACCCATTATTGGAGCGACATCATCCATGTCTGGCACCCCATCGCCCGATTCGACGTCTTCCTGAACCACTTCTGCCAGCGCCCGCTCGAGTCGTTCTCCTTCCAGCGCTGCGATCTCTTTCACTATGGTACCGCGATAGTGCTTCTTAAGGTAGTCGTTCTTGCTACCCTGCCAGTCGTCGTGCTGGGTCGGTTCGGAGCGCTTAAGGAACTTCTCGACCGCCCGCTGCTCTGGCGTAGGCGTGTCTCCGTTCGGTGACTGTGCTTCTCCACATACGAGGACTGCTACGAAATCGTCGCCTCTATCAGCGACGCTGCTCTTGTCCACGTAGTCTACGATCATCTGTGCACCCCTGAGTCTCGCGACCCGGTTCCGGCTCAGATCGCGATCGTCGCTCTCGTCGAATTCTTCCGTATCAGTCGGGTTCAGCTGCCGGATGAGAAGATCGACGGTCGTCTCGTACTCTGGGTCGGGAGCGTCCAACACTCCTTCGTTCTCTTCTGGGACAGTGATATCGACGGTCGCCTTGGCAACAGATCCTGGGCCTTCCAACTCGTCAGTTTCAACCTCAAACAACTGGGAGTAACACTCGACGAACGGGCGTACACCTGGAGCGTCGTCCCAGTTCGCGACTTCCTCGTCCCCGTCCGGCGTACGGACTCGAACGTCCAGATCACCTCGAGAGATGGCCGGCCAGAAGTGTTTCACAGCGGCGTGACGGAACTGTTCAGACAGGTCTTCGGGTTCGGGATGCATGTCTTCGCCCGGGATCCGAAACCCGACGACTCCTATACTTGTACCGGTCTCGTTGCTCGGTCGATCTACCTGTAAGGTATCCGCCAGCTCCGAGACTGCGTTGCCCCCGTCCCAGAAAGAAGGGGGCCGGCCCAGACGGTCAATCTCTGAGTCGTCGGCGTATCCGAACCAGCCGTGGTTAGTGTAGGTCCGATTTGCATCTTCATGGTCGTGTGCCGGGAGGATGCTCCGACCGATCAACCGCGGCGGTTCTTCGTCCACGCTGATCATTTCGCGTGGACCGGAATTGAATATCACCGTCGAGATACTCGAGAACGCCCACAACACGGTCTTACCGACCCCGTGACTCCCGCCGGAACTGGAGTCTAATTTCTCCGAACCCCGAAGTCTTTCACGAGTGCGCCGTACGGTTGGGAGCTGTCGTCTTCTTCTCCGACCAAACCGGTCGTGTTCTCGTCGTGGACGGTGAGTACGAGCAGCTCATCACCTTCGAAACTATCGACGAAACGTCGGAGGCCTGGATCTCTGGCTTGCTCGTTTTCGATAGCACGTTCAACGTGCCACTCTAGGTTCGCTGGTGGGTCCGCCTGTCCTGTCCATTGGAGTGCTTCGAGGTATTTATCAAGATCATCTCCAGTAAGACGGTTGAATTCGAACGTTACTTTGACTGGATCGTCGTTCGGCAAGCCTTGGTCGTTCGCGTTCTGGAGAACCTCCCGAACGAACGTCTCTAGCTCGCTGTCTAACGCTTTCTCCGTCGGCATCGAGTGATAGTCGGTTAACCCCGATGCTTGATCTGGAAACTTCCATGTTACATCAGTCATATTTAGATATAGTTAGCGAAGTATCGATGGCAGGCATTCGGAACATATACTCCACAGATGGACAACACGTTATTAAACGTTGGTTATCGGAATATATCTGAGATACAGGAGATGCCTCAACAGAAAACGGTCGGTTCCGGCCTAAGATGGTTCTTTCCCAGGCATATTTGCTACACACGCAATCGATGATGGATGATCTAGGAATCCTGTATCGGCCATCAGCGAAGGCGGGACGTCAGTGGCCTGCATCCATAGTATGAATGAACTCCAGAACCAGTCCACGGCTCTGGACCACAACGAAATCAGAAAATAGCCGATACAGGCACTGAATAGCGCGAAACCGTTAGCTCATAATCGTGCAAACTGTGGATGGGCCCTGCCGGGTTTGAGCTAAATGGTGTCGGAAACAGAATCGTTCCCAAGATAGTGGAACAAAACGTGCTAAGGTGATTTTGGTCGTGATTATCCCTGTAATCAAGATCTTACACTTAGAGTGTCTCAGTCTCAAAAGTAGAGTTACCTATCCAACCCTCCGGGGAATAAAGTTGCAGGCTCTCAATTACAGTATATAGTTGACTGACTATGCCCATGAAACACACAGGTCAACCCCCATTCCCAGACTGGATCCAAAGTGCCTACCAGACACTGGAGAGGGCGTACGCCTCAGGCACTGACGAACTCCCCAAGAGTGAAGCACATGAGTTCCTTCTGGCTGAGTCTGAGCATATCGAGGAGCACACTGATGCAGTATACGTGATCGATCGGCTTCTTGACCGTGGCTGGCTCTACGAGGTCGATAGCCAACTCCGTAAAACCGAGTAACACAATCCTATCGGCCATGTCCATAATATTCTTCACTTCAGAGAAGATGATACAACCTCCCTGGAGCCGAGGACGCTATTTAAGCCGTAATGATCGTTCGTTGATTCGGCAATTGCTTACGGATGGAGTAGCGACGAGGAACCACGACAGCTATCCCGAACTGAACTCACCAAGGCCGATTGCTCGTGGTCCAGCAGCTCAATGACATGGGGATCGTCGTTGCCGGAGTTGTTGACTCGCGACGAAATCTCGTCGGCGTCTACGTCTTTAACCAGCACGAGAGTGGTTTGGAGTGGGTTGTTGGTTATTTTGAGGCTCACGAGGTCGAACCCCCACACCCCGTGTGCGATATGAAATCGGGAGGAGAGTGGGAGGGGGTGGTCGAAGAGATAGACAACGAAACACCAGAAATCCGCGATTTCATGGAAAAGGAATCTCAAAGACAGTAATATTAAGCTGACTACATCTTATGGAAATCTTTACATAGCTACCCTGTCAACTAGATCCGTACTGGTACTAGAGTCGGTCGAAATGGAATAGTATATCTCGTGACATAACAACTCTCAATGGTTCCTTTGCTTTTTCGTGGGTTGACGGTCTTTGCCGGTCCTGTGTCTTCTCGTGGGTTCTCCGGGCGAATACCAAGTTCCTCAGATGATTCATCCCCGTTCCCCCTCTCGCTAAATTCATATCGCACACGGGGTGTGGGGGTAGCTTAGTGACGAGATCCCATCTCACTCAGGATAGCCGAGAGATATTCTTGGTACTATCCGGCCCGAGACTACGTCTGATATTTCATCTTGCACACGGGGGTGCCTCCGCCGAGTTCTTTTGACTCGCCTTGACATCAACAGCTGTTTGATGAATTATTCGGGATTTCATATCGCACACGGGGGTGACTACGATCAATTGATTTCGCCCGCGGTTACCCAATCTCATCTACTACCCTCGCCTAAATGCACTCTACCTCTTGAATTCGGATGATTTAATCTCGCACACGGTATCAATATTTATTTATAGTTTCGCCCTAACTGCGCAAACATGCCTGACGGCGACGATCAAGAATCCCTCTCACAATCTATTAAAGGCCGTCTTCAGGAGGGCGTTCAGAACTCTGTCTTTCGAGATAAGGGACTTCTCGACCCGGATGCCGTCATCGATGAGGACCGGATTGTCGGTCGCGATGACCAACTGGACGACATTATCACCTACCTACGACCGGCACTACAGGGGAATCGACCACCCAATATGCTCCTCTATGGGCCGTCGGGAACCGGCAAGTCACTCATCATCAATGCGGTCTGTCAGCAGGTTCTCGAACTCGCGACCTCGCAAGGAGATCGGTTCGGTGTCATCAAAATCAACTGCCAGACGATCAAATCCCACGATCGGGCTGTCTATCGACTTGTGAAGAACGCGGCTGAAGAAGCTGGCGTCGACGTCGGCGTCCCAGAGAGTGGGATTTCGACTGACCAGAAGCTTGATCGATTCTACGAGATTTTGAGCAACAACTTCGACTCAGTTATCATCATTCTCGACGAGGTCGACCTCCTAGTGGGTCGGCAACGTGATCCGAACGATGAGCCGGCGTATTCGAAACTGCTCTACCAACTGTCGCGAGCCTCCCAGCTTGGTCGCATCGAGGGGCACGTATCCGTTGCTGCGCTTACGAATGACCCCCGGTTCATGGAGGATCTCGACGGCCGGGCAGAGAGTTCGTTCAATCCGCAGGACGTCGTCTTTCCCGACTACGATGCGAACCAACTGCAGGCGATTCTCGAACGCCGTCGCGACGCGTACCAAGACAACGTCCTTGAGGACGGAATTATTCCGATCAGTGCCGCATTTGCTGCTCAGGATCATGGTGACGCACGGAAAGCAATCGATCTGTTCCGAAAGGCGGGTGAAATCGCCGACCGAGCTGAAGAAGATACGGTCCGTGAAGCGCATGTTCGCGATGCTCAGAAAGAGGCCGAACGGGACCGAACGCTAACGCAGATGCAGGGATTATCAACGCAGAAGAAACTCTCACTTTACGCCACCGCGATTGTTCCTGTTTACTCGCAGCGAAATTTGAATGCCGTCCCCAGTACGGTTGCCTACCGAGTGTACCAGTATCTCACCGACATTCTAGATGCTGCTGAAAAATCGCGCGACTCCTATTTGCGATATATGAATGAGGCTGAAACCTATAATTTCGTCACGTCTGAGAAACGTGGGCGCGGCTACGGCAGTGGTGTCCACAAGGAGTACACATTTGTCGACGATCCGGAAGTGGTCGCCGAGACACTCCAGACTGACTTCCGACTTGAGGGTGCTGAACACGAGGAAGATCTTGTCAAATCTGTTGTCAACGCGCAGATAGACGATTTCTTCGATGGGAACTAACACGAAGAGACGCCGACGGCGGCATCAAATTCGTTTCGCACACAGGGGGTGGCCTCGGTGAGCGTATTATTAGAATGACTAAGTATGTATGACAACAGTACGCAAGATTTCATTTCGCACACGGGGGGTCTCCCCTAGACTCATCAGTCAATTCATCTCTCACACGGGGTCCACGCGGAAAGCGACCAAAATCATATCGCACACGGGGAGCCCTACCTCAACTCCGTCGGCGGATTCACTTCGCACACGGGGGGTGTGATCCGACGAAATAACAACAGTTGTCGTCTTATTCGTCCGGGTTGACCGGCCCTTTATATTTGGAGATTACCTTATCCTCTTCCCGCCACTGCCAGTAATAGTAGCGGTTGTCGTTGATCTCTTTGATCGTGACTGTGGCTTTCGGCGGGACGTTGTCCGGAAGCTCATCCTGCCGCTCGTCAACCTCGTCGGGACGGCTGTTGTCCGTGACCCACGCTGCGGTGTACTTGGTAGTCTCGAAGGTGGGTTCCTCCGTGGACGCCTCCGCCGTGGTCGTCTCGCTGGATTCCACGATGGCTCGTGTCTCATTGGCCAACCGGGCGTGGTCGGCTTCTTCACCCACACGCTTCTCGTAGCCGGCGAGCCCCTCACCAGTGCGTCGGTCAACGAGCTCTGGAATTGGCTCCTTGTCCGACTGGTCTGCTTCGGGGAGATGCGCCAGACCGAGGCTTTCAGCCACTTCCGCGTCCGATTTGATTTCGTACTCACTATGGTCCAGTTCCTCGGTTTTACTCCTCTTGTGGTATCGTTTACCGGCGCTCAGAGTTGACGACATGGGGGTGTGTGCGGCGACATTGACGACATGGGAGTGGTCCACGACATGGACGACCTAAAGTTCTGATTTCAATCTGGCTCGTTTACTGCCCTGCTTTTGCCTTTCTATGAAACTAACCTAATGACTGTTCTATTGATCCGATTCTATGGCTTCACTGCAGTCATCTTTGGCTGGCCCAATTATGCTAAATATATCACCACCAGACACCGTCAATATTAGCTCTTTAATTACCGTAATATCTGACATAGTATCTGGGATTTCTGAGGCTGAACGAATAGTTAACAAGACTACTAGTTGATGTACTAATACGTATTCCACTTAGCATTAGGATTCATGCGGTTCGAAAATTAAGGCATTGCCGAGTAAGACTACTTATCACAATCTAGAACCCTTCATCTTGTTCACAAGTTTTTTGATAGTCCCACTGTCAATACGTGCTGGCGAATTCAGAATAGGATTCACCAACTGTGTAAGAAATGTAACACAACAGCGGTAGCGGATCACCTGTGGGGAATCGGTGGGCAAGCAAGACCGCAAAACCAGAGACATCTATGTCAACGCAAACCAACGAATCGAACGCATCGAACACACAACCAACACTCTAC
Source organism: Haloarcula sp. CBA1131 (assembly GCF_008728975.1). Classification (NCBI taxonomy): domain Archaea; kingdom Methanobacteriati; phylum Methanobacteriota; class Halobacteria; order Halobacteriales; family Haloarculaceae; genus Haloarcula; species Haloarcula sp. CBA1131. Next base: position 275,230 of record NZ_RPCY01000004.1, on the reverse strand, counting down.
ACGCACGCGAAGCGGCGGTTTGCTGACGCGTGGCTCACGCCCGGCGTGCGACAGGCAACGCAGCTACTGTTGCTCCTTACACTGTTTGCTGGCTCTGCAATGGGCCAGACCGACGTCGGGAACATCTACTGTGATACTGCTGTCGAGGACGGCGTCAACGTTGTCTTCGGGGCACTGGCTGGCCTCGGCCTGCCAGCGACGATGGTGTTCGTCGGTCGCAGTGGTCTTTCGTACATGCGTGCGTCAGGGAACCCGAACCAGCAAAACGAGGCCCGCCGGGACCTCATCCTCTCGCTTGTCGGCCTCGGCGTAGTCGTACTGGCAATTGTGGCCCCAGAACTCATCACGAAGTTCGGAGACAACGTTGGCTTCGGCTTCTCGGACTGCGTGACGCCATTCTGAAAATACGATGCCAACACTCCGCTCACTGCTGGTGATCGCGGCCCTGTGCTCGCTGCTCTCGACAGTCGGAGCTGCGGGGCCGGCAACCGATGCTGGAAATCCACCCCATGTTGAGCGGGGGACGGCACACTCCCTTCCCGACGCGAGTCACGGTGGCGTGGGGGTACTCCAACAAAACGCCACCGCGCCGAATGGCTCCAGCAACGAGGGAACACAGACGAATCGCACCGAAAACAACGAATCCAGCGTCCAAGACCCAGCAGGCAACGGGACAGCAGCCAACGGAACCGAGGGCAACGAATCCGTTGATCGAGGATCAGCAGCGAACCAGACAGACGTGAACAGGTCCGTCGAAGTGGGATCGAGACAGAACCTCAGCGCGAAAGTCTCGTGCTACGAGAACGCCTCGAATCCACCGGCAAATGCCTCTGTTGGGGACAACGCGACAGCAGGCGTCGTGCCTCCGAACCGGTCCTACAACCACAACCACACGTTCTTCCGTGCGCTGTGGTCTGGCGACCCAGACCATCCGAACCTTACGCGGGCCGACCGGTCAGCGGCTGAGAACGGCACGCTGGCCGTCCTGCCTTCATGCACGGGAGATATGGTCTCTCGCGAGCCATCGAATGTGGCGCTGTGGAATCGGCCCGAACACGATTCGTTCCAGACTGGGATCGAGCACTCCTCGCGACCAGTGAACGTCACGGACACTCGCTCTGGACTCTGGATTCGTGACGCCTATGTCGCGTTTTTCAGCGTAGAGCCGTCGACAGTTGTCCATCGAGAGTCGGGGACAGAGCGTCTGGTCCGTCCGAATGGGACTGTCCGTGCAATCCACGACTACCGGATAGTCCTCTCGGAGTTCATCGAAGAGGACTATCGGCTGGTGAACACGTCGACGAAGACGACGCTGTACGCTAACGGGACGGAGATGGACAACAGCACTGCCGCCCAGCCCACACTCAACTACACCGGGATCAACGGAACCACCGAGCTCCGATTGGAGACGATAATCTCGGTGAACCTCTCGAAGATTGGTGAGGACGAGATTGACGAGTATGGACTGACGGTCACGGACTCACGGACGGTCCAAGTAGAGAACCTGTCCGAACGAGAGATGACCGTCGAACCCGGTGTTGTCCCGAACGGCAGGGGAGCCACAACAGACGACTATCGAATTGGGACCGAAATCCCCGGCAGCTGGCAGCGCGTCCAGTTCGATGCCGGATACGAGATCCAGAGCCAGTGGCGGTTCTACACTCGCTCACCACCTGGGTGGGAGAACTGGTCGGAGAACACGACCACACCAGTACGACCGCTCGAAACCCACGCTGTCCGGACGACGGAAGGTCCAGCAGTCACGGTCAACCGCGTCCAAAATGAGAGTTCCGACGGCTGGCGGTTCGTGCCGTCGCTCGAAGCGGCGTATCCGGCAAATGCGACTGTGAACACGACGGCAAACGCGACCAATAGGACGACGCTCCCGCCGGAGATTCGGATCAACCGTTCGGAGACGTTCACGACGGCAGATCGGTTCACGATACGGAGTGCGGAACAACTCCGGACGGAGAACTTCGAAATCAACGGACTCGTCCGTGGGAACAGCATCGAACAGCCAGCGGACTCGACGAACCCGACGCTAATCCGCGAGGTCAATATCACCTCTGAGGTCGTCAACTCGACCGACAACTCGACGGACCTGCTGGTCCGGGTCGAACCGACGGCTGGCTTCCCGATTGCGGCAGGGAACGTTACTGTCGCAACGGGGCAGTCCCGGGTCAAACAGTCACTGTCTGGTGATGATGAGATTACGGTCACCGTCGACCAGGGCGAAGTCTCCTCAGCGATAGTCACGTATCGCCCGGCTCAGATCTGGTGGGAGCAAGGGCGTGCTGTCCCAGTGCGAGACACCCAAGAGCGGGTCGCCTACGAAGTGAACCTCCCAGACCTTGCGGAGTTCATCGACCTCGCTGTGGTGACGCTCCTGACGGTGTTGCCGGCTGTGCTGGCGCTGTATGGCTACGACGTCTGGACGAGAGGCAAATTTGTTGGTTGGTATAATCCATGACACACAAGATATACCACGAAATAGCAGTATCGACCGCAGAACAGCGCTTGGACTCCTTAGCGGGGGTCTTGCCGCGCTTGCAGGATGCAGTGGCGGGCTGTCTGATAGCAGTGACGGAGGTGACGGAAGCGCCGGCCCGCCAGAAGAGCAGTCCGACTACATCGAAGAGACATCGATTGAGATTGTCGAGAACGGCCGCCAGTTGGCTCTGGAAGTGGCTGTAACCGATGAGATCGAGCCGTCATCGGTTAGCATCATCACAGAGTCCGGTCGAGAGTTCGTCAGCGACTACTTCAATGCTGGTGAAACCCGGACCAGCCTATTGCTCACGGCGGGAGATGATAACTACAAGCCATTGCCCCGGGGCCAGCACACACTCTATCTCCGTGGGGATGACGTTGAAACCGAAATCCCACTCGAACTGGGCACTACATTCGAACTTGAGAAAGTTGTTCCTGCCACTGAACATCCAGACGTTCGTGAAGGCCTCGGCCACTTGGTGGTGGTTGTCAGGAATGTGGGTGAGCGAACCGGTGCAGCTACCCGCGCATTAATGAACGGAAAAGAAAAAGAAGACGTGTTTGTCCCGGTAGAGCCTGGTGAAACCAATGTCGTCAGATATTTTTCCCTCATTGAAGACAGCGTTTCTTCTTGTCCGAGAGTTGATGAGAGCGCTAAAAGAGATGAGCAATTAACCGTTGAATTCCTTTGGAGCGATCCAGTCACATTCACTCAGACGATCAGCTATGAAAATTCATCTGGATGCGAGCGGACTCTGATTGGGACTCCTGAAGAGGTCACTGCAAGTTCAACGGAGACGGAGACGTAGCAATGCAGTCGGGAATAGGCGAGGATCTCGTTGAGGAGGTTTTCCAGAGATTGCTGGGAGAACTCTCGTCGGCAATCACAGCTGGTATCAGTGGTTTCCTTGCTCAACTTAAAACGCAGATAGTCAATTATCTTGATGGGTTCTTTAAGAGCCTCATTGACCCGATGGTAGGGACACCCGCCCCGAAGGACCGAATTCATCGGCCCCAGTTGACATTGCGTTCGAATCTGCGAGTAATGCCCCGTGGAACTCGCTAATATCGGGCATCTACTTCGATGGAATCGTTGGGTTGGCACTCGGGCTGCAGTTCATCGTCTTGGCAATGATTGGAGTTCGATACGGGTCGATGAACCCGGTCATTCGGAAGAAGCTCCTACGCCGACTTGGGGTTGCCTTCCTCTCACTGTTCTTTTGGCTCCCAGTGGCCTCACTGGGGACTCAGTTCTTCAATGCCATCGGTCGCGAGATCTACAAGTCCGGTCAATCAACGACTGAAGTCGCCGCACTAATCAGTTCAGCTCAGCAGATTGCGGACCTTAGTCTGGGGATATTCCTCGTCCTCATCATTGTCGGACTGTATGTCTACCTCAAGGCGGCGTTCATCTTCATCACCCGATGGTTGCTAGTCTTCCTGCTGACCCTCTCGATGCCGTTGGTCGCGACGTTCTGGGCAGTGGAAGTCTGGCCGCTGAACCGTTTCTCGGGACTGGCAAAACAGGTCGCCGGCGCGTACCCCGGAGTCCTCGCTGCGGGCACCCCGCCTGCAATCTTGATACGAATGAGCTTCGAAGCGACAAACTGGGGACTGGCTTCTGAACTGTCGCTGTTCATCAGCCTCGTGACGCTGTACTTGGCGGCGAAGTCACAGAAGATCCTCATCCAGCGCAGTAGCCGCGTTGCGATTCAAGTCAGCGAGCAGGCGCTTGCCGGCGGCAAAAAATCGGTCGCAAAACCAGCAAAGATTGGAGCGGCAGCTACTGGCGCAGCGGCCACAGCTGGAGCGGGAGCAGTCGGTGGACCCGGCGCAGCAATGGCGACGGGTGGCACGATTCGAGCTGCCTCAAGCGCCGCAAAAGGACGTGTTGGCGGCGCTGCCACGGGTGCTCAGATGGTCCATCGACAGATGGCAGCCAACCCCGCTGGCATGAGGAGCAATACCAGCAGTGCCAACGGAGCTGGGAGCGGTGGAAACAGTACTAACGGTTCCGGTGGTGGCGGAAGTAGTATCAACGGCTCCGGAGGTGGCGGCAGCAGTGGTTCCGGTGGCTCAGGTGGTTCCGCCCCACCCTCTGGCGGCAGTGGTAGTAGTGGATCCGGTGGCTCTGGTAGCTCCACACCGCCTGCCAGTGGTACTGGCGGGTCCAGCGGCTCATCTGCCGGAAGTGCTCTCAACAGTAAGTTCACTAATTCCAGCAACGGGAGTTCTGCGTCCGGTGAGTCCGCTGGAACCAGTCCATCTGACGGCGACTCAAACAGTGAGCGCCAGACACAGAAAAACTCCGGCGATACCAGAATCTACGAGTCTGACGTCGACCCGCCGTTCTCCGACGAGCACTTCGACGAAAACGACAGTTCGGAGACCGAGACCGATACCGAGGAGTCCGAGTCGTATGACACGCTCAAGGACGTGTTTGCAACTGATGACGATGTATTAGGACCAGACGTGTACCGAGACGGCCTGCCAGATACATACTCGGAGGACGATAACTAATGGCTGACTCACAAGAAGACTACAACACGAACATCATCCACGAATCTCTTGGAGATACAACCAACTTCTGGGGGACTACACACTCGGGGAACTCATTCTGTTCCTCCTCCCGCCGTTTGGCTTCCTCGTCGCCATGGGAATGCCATTCGTGCCAGCAGCGTTGTTCTTCCCAGCGTTGGGTCTAGCAGCGCTTGCCGAAGTCTTCCTCTACATCCTCCACAAAGTCCGCCCGGACCACTACCGGCTGACTGAGTGGCTGCGAGTCAGACTGTTCTGGCTCGTCAAAAAGCACCACTACACCCACGACCAGGGCAATCAGGACACTCGCCAAGTCACGCGACTTGAGCGGATCATGCCCCACGGCATTGAGCGCGTCGACGGAGCGTACGTCGGCGCGGTCGAGGTCGAGCCCGCCAACATGGCCCTCCAAGACGACGAGAAATGGGACAAAGCCGTCACATCGCTCACACGCCTGTCAGAGTCGCTGACTGGGCGAGCGAAGCTTCACGTCACAACGGCCGAAGTCGACAACAAGTCCCATATCGAGTCCCACATCAACCGACTCGAAGATCCCGACGCAAAGAGCCATCCCATCTTCCGAGGGGTGTTGACAGAGTTCGTCAACCGCTACACCGACGACAGCGGCACCGTCGAGACCGAGACTGAGATCCAGCGCAAGTACTACATCATCGTCTGGGTCACCGACGATGATATTCACGACCTCCAGATGAACAGTGACTCCATCGCGGATTACCTTGCCGGGATGCCGGCTATTGGCCGACTGTTCGCTCGGTTCGACAGCGACACGCTCACTGAGGCCGAGCGAGAGGAGTTCAAAGCGAAGAAACTCCACGACCGACTCGGGACCGTCGATAGGGCAGTCAGCAACCTGTATCGGTGTCGTAGCCGCTCGGTCAGCCCCCACGAACTGGCACACTTGACCGAGGATTACTGGGCCTGCGAAACACGGTCGGAACGCGAGTACGAAGAGGCGGCCTCCGTCTCCCCGGTGACGTACTCTGCTCGGGAACTTATCAAGCACGGCGAGGGTGCTGCAGCCCACGACGCTGCGGAGGGCATGGATACCGATGACGTTGGCGGGACCGACTACGAGGTCAATGAGACTGACTTCGTCTCCCAACTCCACCGACCGGGAGAGAACCATCGGTCGCTGGTCGCGCCAACAGATATCGAGTGGGAAGCCGACCACGCCCTCATCGATCAGGAGACGTACACGCGTTGCTTCTGGATCGAGACGTATCCCGAGCATCCGACCAATGGGATGCTTGAGCAACTACTGCTGGATACGGAGCTTGCCGTCGACGTCTCAATCCACATTGACCCATACGATTCTGATGCAGCAGTGTCGGTGATGAAAGAGTGGATCTCATCACTGAAGATGTTGCAAAACGACAAAGGCGAACTTGAAGCGGAAGATATCGAACAGGAAGTCAACCAGGCGAAGTACATCCGGCAGATGGTCCGACGGAACCACACGTCGCTGTTCCGTGTCGGAGCGTTCATCCGACTCACTGCGGAGACCGAAGAAGACCTCCGGAAGCAAACGAACCGGCTCGAAACGCTCCTACGAGACTCACCGTCGAACTGTGGAGTCAAACGAACGACCCGCCGGCAGGAAGAAGGACTGGTGACAGTCTCGCCGATTGGAGCCAATGAACTCGGGCAGAACCGGCTCTCCTCAATGACCGGGGACGCCCTCGGATCGCTGTTCCCGTTCTCGTCGAACTACCTCCGGATGGACAACGGCATCGAGTACGGACTGCACGGCCACAACGACTCCTCGCTGTTGATCGATCCATGGGAACTGGAAACCGGTCACTCGGAGCTGGTGACTGGAATGCCCGGCGGCGGGAAGACGCACGGCACGCAGGCTCGGGCGATGCGGATGCTGAAAAAGCGGTCGGACGTCAAGCAGATCTACATCGACCCGGTCGGCGATATGCACGGCAGCGCGAAGATGCTGGACGCAAAGACGATCACGATCAGCGGCGAGACGCCGCTGAACCCGTGCGAGATGCATCCGACGCCGCCTCATGTCCTTGAACAGTCCCCGGATATGCAGCCCGTCTCCGCCAAGAAAGACGAAGTGTACGGGGTCATCGAGAACTTCCTGCAGTCGCGGGATGTCGATCTGGAAATGCACAGCGGCCTCATCACGTTCCTGATCGACAAGATATTCACTGAATCGGATATCGACCCAGCGGACCCGTCGACGCACACGCCGGAGAACTCGCCGGACCTGAGTGACTTCTTAGACGTCGTCGACCGTCTCCAGGAAGAGCCAGAAATGTTCCCGGGAGCGACGACGGAGTCCTCCCAGCAGAAAATCCAGCAGTACGCAAACGAACTCTCGATTGCACTGCATCCGTTCCGACCGGGGAGTACGTTCGGCAACCTCTCGAAAGAGTCGGACCTGCGGCTGATCGACGACAGCAGCAAGGCCGTCTATCTGGACCTCCAGCAGGTCGAAGGCTCTGGTAGTGGCCTCGGCAAGCAGTCGTTCATCATGCAACTGCTGTTGTCGACGCTGTACCAGCAGGCGAAAAATATGCAGCAGAAGGTCGAGATCATCATCGACGAAGCTCACTACCTGTTCAACGACGACGCAAATCTGGAGTCGCTGAACCAGATTGCTCGCCACCAGCGCCACGCCGGACTGCGACTGGTGATGCTGTCCCAGACGCTCTCGGAGTTCGAGGACAAGGGCGCAGCCGAGGAAATCGCGGGGATGTGCCCGATCAAGGTGCATCACCGCGAGCCGGAACTGGGCGATGAAACCGCAACAAGCGCCGGACTGACGGACGAACAGCAGTCCTACATCCAGCACGCCGAAGCCGGCAAGGAGTCACTGGGTGACGGTCAGGGCTACTCGCAAGCGCTGGTTCGTGTCGACGAACATGGCGATTACCCGCTGACGATCAAGACGTCGTGGGAAGAGAAGCAGATCATTGACCTCGACGCTGACGCGGAAGATGCGCTCGACGTTGTTGCTCACGAGGTTGACTCCCGCGCTGCTGATTTCGAAGAGTTCGTGCGCTCGAAGGCAGTCGAGCAAGAGCTAGCGAATCGTGGATTGTCCCCGGAGAAGGCTGAACACGTCCTCAACGGACTCAGCGAAGAGGAATTAGTGGACGTGGTGTCTGTAGCACTTGACCAGACACAGCCAGAAGCAGTTGTCGCTGACGGTGGTATCGAGACAGAGACTGATTTCGAGTTCGACACTACGGAGTGATTCCCATGGATGAAAGTATCACATTTTCGATGAGCGCAGAGAAAAAGAAACAGATTGTAACGCAAGCTGAGAAGAACGACGAAACGGTAACTCAGTTCCTGCTTAAAGCGGCAGAACAGCGTATATCTCGTGAACTGCAGGAGCAACGTGCTAACGAACTAGGGGTTGCAGATGAACTGCAAGACCTTGCTGATAGCGTCACTGGCGAAGTGAGCGCTGCAACGGATATCGACACAGATCAAGAACTGTGTCATACTGTAGCACTGTGGGAGTTGATTTCGAGTAAGTATGATGCTGATACTCGAGCTGCCGCAATGGAGGAAGCGCCAGAGAAACTGCAGGAGCAGGTAGCGAAAGTTGGCGGAGGTGATGACTGATGACAGAGCGAGATGAAGTTCTTCAGATATACACGACCAGCGAAAACAAGGAATGGATCAAAGAGCGGGCTGAAATAGAAGGCAAGACGATCTCGGATATCGGCCATAGTCTCGTTGAAGAGTATATTGACCGCGAGACTGGTGAAACGCAGTTTGAGCGGTACGGGACCGATACGCAACTCGAACTTGTCATGGAGAATATCCGGAGTGATATCACGGCTGAGCTAGACGAGTTTAAATCCGAGACGCTGGAGGAACTGAAGACAGTCCAGAAGGTCCGGACAGCATACACCATCGCTATCTGGAAACTACTGCATGAGGACCACGATGATGCACACCTCAGATTAGCGATGAAATTTGCGACTGACCGCATTGGACGGGAGCCAGCTACAGAGGCAACAAACGGGAGTGATACAGACTCAGGAGAGCAGGGTCGTGGGTCTTCGGTGGCGACTAATGCTGGGGGTGACGGTGCATGATACTGCCAACGGATTATCAGCGGAATGGAGCAGGGAATCTCGTTGACTACATCCGACGTGACCGGGACCAGGACGCCGGCGTGACAGTTGACTTACGGAATCCGGCCGGGCGAGAACTGTCTGACCCAGAGGTAAATCGGTTCGTCGACAAGAGCCGAGAGTTCGGATTTCAGCGGCATCTGATCGTCTCTCCTGACCCCACAGGGCAATACTCACCAGAAGAGGTGAATGCCAACACTCGGGAACTCATGAACCGCGAGTTCGCCCGGCAGCCAACAACTGACTACGTATACGGTGTCCACCAGAATACGGAGTTCCCACACGCACACGTCGCGGCAACTGGGGAACCAGCAGAGTTGGAGATGGATCGGGAAGATATTCGACAGATGCGCGAACAAGCAGCGACCGTATTTGAGGAACCCACTCGAACGAGAGACCCAACGGCTACCCCTCACGATGCCCCGGAGAATCCCGGTCGGGTCGTGGATCAAGAAGCACGGGAGCAGTACCACGAAACAGAGCTGTCGCTGAACCCCGAAGCGGAAAAAGCGCTCAAACGGGCGACTGAGAAGAGCCAGCAGAAAGACGTCGGACAGCCCACAGCTGAGAAGGCGAGCGATGAGCGCCAAACTGAGCCACTCTCAGAGCGTGCTGTGGAGAAGGCCGAAGAACAGGCGGCAACTGAGAGCGAACCCGAAGCTGCGCTTGAACGCGAGCAGGAACCCGAGCGCGAAGTTGGGTGGTGGCAGTGAGTTCTAGCTCCTCTGCACCACCAGGACAACGCTCTGGCGAGGTGCCGAATAGCCTCAAGTACGACAACGTCGTCGGGTTCGTCTGGGCCGGGTTCATGCTGTTGTTCCCGCCGATGATCGTCGACAGCGACAAGGTCCTTCCGAAGCGGTTCTGGGCGTGGCGCTACATTTACCTCGGCTTTGGACTCATCAGCGCAGCGTTCTTCTACGACGTCCTTGTTCAGACACCCAGTGCAGCGCTGTTGTTCCCGTTCGCGCATGTTCTGGCTGCCATCTCAGTCGGGACACTGTTCGCTGACTTCACCGTGCCCGGGCTATCGCTGCCGATGCTCTCGTACTCGACCACGGTGATCCTGTATGCTGTTTCAATCGGTATCGTGTTCTCCGGGGAACTACTCCGCCGGACCTCGCCGGAAATGCTCGCGATGAACCAGTGGGACCACGACGACGGGGAGTCCGTCGTCCCGCTGGAAGAGGTCTCTCACGAACACGAAGAGGCCGAAATGCCGTTCACGCTCGACCAAGATGTCTCTACAGCCGTCGTAGGGGAAACCGGGAGCGGGAAGACGTCGATGATGAAACTACTGGCTTACCAGTTCCCGTACTACAGCGACACAGCGGTCATTGCTCATGATACCGGCGAGGACTTTCAAGCGTTCTATGAGGAGCTGGGCTTCGAGGTTCAGCGCATCCGCCACGAAGACAGCGATGTGGTCTGGAATCTGTTCAAGGATGCTGACTCGGAGTCGGATTTCCGCGAGGTCGCCGGCGCGATCTTCGGCGAAGCCGACGGCCACGACCCGTTCCATCGGCCCGCCAAACAAACCTTCGCGGAGATGCTGATGTATCTGCATCTCAGCGCGAAAAAGAACAATCGCCGTCACGCGCTCTGTCATGCCGATATCGTCTCACTACTCAACGAGGGCCATATCGCGCTGAAAAAGGCACTCGATGAGTTCGACCGACTGGACTCAGGTCATATCGACCCTGACAAGGGCAAAGGCGCACAGAACGTCTACCAAACGATCAAGGAGAACGTCGATCCCGTCTTCACCGGCGACTTCGGAGACTACGGGGAGTTCTCCCTGCAAGAGTACATCGAGAACCCGGAAGGCCGGGTCCTCATCATCGACTCGAACCCAACGGAACTGGAAACGCTCGGGCCGATGTACCAACTGCTCGTAGACTGGTCGATCCGCTACGCGATGAATGCTTCAAACCCGACGGTCCACATCCTCGACGAGATTGACGCGCTGCCGGCACTTACACAGGTGACGAACCTTACCGCCCGAGGGCGGAAACACAAGGCTCGGGCACTGGTCGGCGTACAGACAATCGGCCAGCTCAAAGACACGTACAGTACGATATCCGGGATTGTCGGCAACTGTCCACAGGGAGTTTACTTCGGTCCGGGTGACACTGAGTCGACGGACTTCATCCTCGACGAACTTGGCGAGAGTCGACAGTATGATCGCTCCGAGATGGTGTCGATGAGTCATCAGGGGCGCGGCGAAAACCCACGAACGCAGGCTCGGGACACGTACAAAGAGAAGGACAAAACACCGGTCACCTCTGGCTTGCTTCGAGACTTCCAGCCCGGTGAGTGCGTTGCCGTCTCGCGGACGACGTGGGTCCACGGGCAATCCTACGAACTAGACGACGTTCGCGACAGCCTCCCAGCGCAGGGCGCAGAGTCGCCGGGCAGTTCGGAACCGGAGCCCACTGAGGATGATACCGACATCGAGAGTGACAGTTGGTTCTCGTTCACTCGGGCCCGACTCGACGACGTACTCCGTGGGTCACTTGGTGAGACTGACGGCGATGAGTCCAGAGAGAGTGGCCCAGATCGTGACCCCGAAGTCGAGCCAACCGCCGACGCGACAGACGGGTTGGACGACGACGAGTCGAGCGACCCACTCGACCAGACAACAGCAAACACTGCCGTCACGTCTCCGGACACAGACCACCCGAACCTATCAGATGAAGAAGGTGAGTTCGACGGTGGCGATCACGACCAGCAGTCCGACGACAATGGTGGTGACTTCTCTTCTGACGAGTCACCGAACCCCACCACTGATGAGACGGAATCCGCTGAGAAAGGAGATGCTGAATCGGCCTCAGAATCAGACGCTACTGAGACTGATGAGCAAGACAAAACAGAGTCAGAAGAGAGGGGGCACGACCCGGCTGGGTTCATGTGACTGCTTCTCCACAGAGTAACGATAGCATCTAAGAAAATCTATACTTTTGCGGATGATCCCTTGATCTCTCTTTGGTTGTTGACTGATAGAGTCCTTTGGCTGTAGCCCCTCAATAGAGCGATTGTCAGATACCAAGTAAAGTCTCTCCAGCTAACTGATTCTGGGTGAAATCGCCAGACGGAACGGGTTTTGCTCCAATCTGAATCTATTAGCTAAGTGACTGATTCGTACAAAATCGCAATACGTGGCGGGTGTGATTCACCGAATAATTGGTCCTTTAACTTGCCGTGCTTTGCGGGGCGTTCTGAGAGCGATTTTTGCGAGAAATGTATAGGCAATCTAACAGTGGGAGAGCGGGTCGATAGACCCGACACAAACAGGGGTACGAATCCGCTCAGGCCACCTGCACTCACACCTATTGGAGAACAGATATGTCTCACCTCACTCCCCAGAGTCCGACCGGGACTGCACATGGCGGGCCAGCTCCACCGAGCATCATACGATTACACTGTGCCACGCACGTCGCCGGCCGCCGACGTCTAGGGCCACGCCGATCACGACCCCACTCGAGTTGAGCCAGCGCTGGCAGACCTACGCTTGACTCTCGCTCGCTTCGGCCTCTTCGTGGCGCACAACCCGACAGTCACCGGCCGGCGACCACACCATCATGTCCGGAGCTTTGTATCTGAATCCCAACAAGTACAACGCGGCTTGTTTTCGCACCTTCTCAGAACCGTAATTTAGTACGGTATTCAGCCGAGAACCCGCCGACTCTTGGCGGGGATCGCGCCCGCCACCGCAGGCACGATTGGACCGGCGTGAGGCGCGCGACCGCGCCGAGCGCAGCGCCCCGTCGTCCGAGTGAGCACCAGCGAACGAGGACAGGACAGACGAGCATCGCGAGTCTGTCAGTGGCGTCGCGCGCTGGGACGTTCCACCAGCCATTGCTGGCAGACCCACGCTCGCGACACGCCAGAGGGTAGACTCACTTCGCTATTGATCGTCGATGATCGGTGCCGGCCTAGTCCCTGCACAAGCGATTTAACAGATGCCGATAAAGAGTGATTGAAGCGATTTTCATGTCAAAGACACATCCATCTCCAGAGCGCCGGCTACCTAACGAGCGAATCGTCCCGTCAATGACGACTATCGGCCCAATCGTCGACGAAGTCGTCGAAATCGCACAGCACAACCTTAAGCGTCCGATCTCGGTCAAGATCTGGACCTGGGAAGACGGGACATTCAAAGTTCGTGCCAAGCACTGGTATCCAGCTGGGACCACGACCCGGTACGGCTACCGGTCGGTAATCCAGTACCACAGCGACCGTGAGGTCGTCAAAGGATACCTGCTGGAAAAAGACACAGAAACAGATGAAGAATCACTCCTCCTAGAAATGAAACTCGACGAAATCAGTGATCCAGTCCCACGAAAAAATGAGAAGGGCGACTAACCCTATTTGTCCATTACGAACCGGTAGCACTTCTCACACAGCCGGTCGAACGATTCCTCACGCTCGCTATCATAGAACGACCCCAAGCGCATTCGCTCGTCATCGAGGAAGGTATTGAACACCTTCTCGCACCGCGGACATTGGACGTTTCCCACATTTCTCACCTCCTGGGACCCCTTCTCGGGCCGCCACCTGCCTGCGGCCGCACAAAATCCACGCCGGCGAGCAGCGGCATCCAAGCGCTCCCCCGACGCTTTAACCAACATACCCGCGATCACCCGCCCAACGTTGGTTAAGACCGCTGCGCCACTCTCGCTGACGCCGGATCTCGACGGACCAGCCACGAATGCGGTTCCCGTCCACTTCCCGGCGGCAGACCGGGATCGCGCCCGCCACTGCAGGCACGATGGACCGCCGCGAGGCGCGCGATAGCGCCGAGCGCAGCGTCCCGTCGTCCTCGTGAGCGGTAGCGAACGGGGGCTCGACAGACGACCAGCGGGAGTCTGTCGGTGGCGTCGCGCGCTGTGGCGACCCACCACCCACCCAGCCTCAGTCTCTCCCGGGCCGGCTGGCCCACATCCACGCACACACCAGGACCCCCACAGCCACCCCCCGACTGACCCACGTCGACGCGCCGTTGCGGTCGGCGCTCCAGTCCGTGCGCGTGGTTGTCTCGCCGCCGCCCGGCTTGCCGGAGGCGGCGGCGAGGCCGCGTGCGCGAGCACCGTCGCACCGGCCGAGGGACCATCTTTGATGGGAGAGGTCCCCAGCTGACGCCGGGCGTTAGTGCGCGTTGCCCAGCGTCACAGCAACCGCCCGATCAGTGTTTCGCTCGTTGGCCCACTGGTGCGTGTCTGACTCCGCATCCCACGGGGCCACCGTCGGGCTATCACCGGCGGAGCCGAACATGCTACTCCCGTGTCCGGTCGGTGCGGGACCGTCGCCGCGCTCAATGACACACATCAGGGTGTCACTCGTGACGGCCACCGTCTTCATGCCGTTGTACTCGCCGGGCTTGCCCCCGGAGATTCGCACCCTGTCGCCTTCGTGGAGCGTCCGCACCATCTCACCGCCGTGGACTGACTTGCCCCAGACCGTCACCTTCGCCGTCGTGCCCTCTCCATCTTCGATGTAGGCCACCTGGTACTGATTGCGGGCGTCTGGCTCCTCAATGAGATGGGTCACTTCGCCCTCAACGGTACACTCCCAGCCATAGGGCGAGACATCCGCGATAGGAGTGGGTGCGTCCATTGCAGCCTGAGCGTCTAGCTGGGTGGAAAACGCAGCGCTACACAGGTCTTCGCCATCATCGAGATACTCAGCAAGGAGCCGACTTGCAGCCGCTCGGGTCATGGTCGTCTGCTCTGCAATGGTGTCGGCCTGCTGGTTGACTGTTGCCAGCGTGTCGGCGTCCATGTCGGCCCGCGGGTCGTCGTGGTCGAAATTCTCCGGGCGCTGGCTCATCGCGTCTGCGAGCTGTCGGTTGCCCGCTTCGCGGTCTACACCGTTGGCGTGTTTGTGGGCTATCTCTGAGTGTCGGGCTTGCTCGGCTTCGCGTGCGAGGCGTTCCTCTTGCTGGGCGAGCGTTTCGCCAAAGCGTCGGTTCGGGCCGACCTCGGTCGAGCGGGTCCAGTCGTATGCCTCCTCCTGACGGGCGTAGTAGTTGCCACGGCTATCGCTGCCCTTGTTCATCCGGAAATCAAGTTCGTCGCCGTTCTCGGTCTTTGCGACCTGCTCTAGAAGTTGCTCGGGGCCACCATCGACGTGGGCCGAAAGGGAAACCGTCTGGTTGCTTGCCGATGCTTTCTTGCCGCTGGAATTGCTAGTATTCATTGTCTTTCTCCTAGATACGGAAAGACACTTGTCGGGTGCTCTAACACCCGATTTCTGCGGCGTGAAACTGCTTTGTGAGTGCCGCGTGTGTCGTGTCTTTCCGTATCTATTGACAGAAGTGTCTAGCACTTAAAGATAACGAAGAAATTGTATTGTTTCAAGTGCAATATTCTGGTGTTTGAATGGTCTCTAAGCAGTTTATTATTATTCGGTCTTCGAGGGGAATTAGTATATAAAGGATCGATTTGATATTGACACCCCGACGGGCGGTCCAATCGTGTGCGGTTGCGGTGAGCCAGCATCCCGCGCGGCCAAGCGAGTGCCGGATGGGTGAAAGCCCGGCAGCGCAACGAAGTGAGCAGCCCGGAACACAGGGCACGCAGTGCCCGTCCTCGTTCCGGCGAGGGAGCGCCGGCCCCGCGGGTTCCTCATCCAGATCGCGCGCGACTCCGACGCTTGCGTTCGATTACTGCTGTGCCGTGCTGTAATAGTCGGGTGGGACTGAAAGGGGCACGCCGCTGGCGCTTGTTGTAGTCGGGTCAGCGACCCCTATCCGACCGCAGTGAGGATATGTCGCTGAGCGACCGCCAGCGGCGTGGGGCTTTCAAGATGTGCTGAGCCGACACCGCACTCGTCGCCGCGATCCCGTTTGGAGTGGTTTCAGTACCGCAAGCCCCAGCAGTCCCGCTACGGTCAGTAGTTTCGCCATCTGTAGCTCCATGCGTCCCGCCGCCAACAGTGCCACGAGTTCTGTTGTCCGAAGTGTTGCCCCCATCGACACCGTCACGAGTGTCACAATACTCAACTCCAGGCCCAGCAGCCCCAGAACTCTCCGCCCATCGCACACGAGACACACCCTGCCTGCGCTAGCTTCGTCCACTCTCTGCCCACGTCCCGGCTCCAGCAAGAGCGAGAGTGCCGCCCAGCGGCGGCTGTCCGCCGGTCGGGCGTCACACCAGCAGCCATCCGGTTCCTGCCCGGCGGTCAGTCCCACGCCGACTCACACTGGTCTCTCGGGTTCTCAGCCGGCCTGCCAGCCCCACGCTGCTATCCACCAGGCGTCCATCTGTTTCGCTCGGCCGTCTGCCCCGCGCTGCAAGGGACCGACTGCACTGGTGCTGGCAGTCGTACCATCTATAGTGAGGAAAACCGGACACTGGCGTGGGACTACATTGTGATGTAGTGTTCCGCGAACTACTTGAACGGTGCCGGGAACAGATACTCGCGGATGCAGGGAGAGGACTAAGTACACAGGATTAACGATCTGCCTCACGAGTAGCGCAGGGAATGCACTACTCTGAGATCCTGTAGTGCCCTATCTCGTCCGATTCGCATTCAGGACACTCGTCTGTGTCTGGCGTGAGATTCGTCCCACACTGGCGGCACTCTATGACTACGTCTGTCTCGTCAGCAGAGAATAGTCGAGAGAGGACCGCGGGAACACCCATAGTTTCTCAAACTATCGGTGGCCCCGAAGTAATACTGTCGGTAGACTCTCTGTACTGGAATACTGCTGTGGTCACCCTGAAAACCCGGCAAACACTTATTTTCGAGGCAATTCGAGTTGCCATTGGAAGGAACAGTGTCACACGCTCCTTCCGTCCCCTTTCCATGCCAAACGACACGCAACGCCTTGGTCGCTGTCCGGCTTGTGATGAACATATCACGACCGCGTGGATTCTGGTTGAATACGAGAAAAATGACGGCACAGAAGGTATCTGGGCAGAGTGTCCGTCGTGTGAGGCCGTTGTTGCGCCGGAGTGAGTTCAGGCAGAATCAAGTACGTCTACCCGAGTGTCTCGGACAGAATACTCATGGATATTCCTACCCAGCTACGGTGTCTATTTGCTGCGACTGTCGAAGAGCAAAACGACTCCTACGTGATCGAAGTCCCAGCCCAGGAACTTCGGCTTGGTGACCTGCAACAGGGTGAGACGTACCGTGTCGCGCTGCTATCGGCTTCGACGGATAATGACATCGAACAAACCGATACGCCGCCACAGCATGAACAGAGGCTGCCGAAACCTCCGGTCGAAGTGGATGAACAACGCACTGTCGAAATCGAAGACATCGGCGACCAGGGCGATGGGATCACCCGAGTCGAACGTGGATTTGTGGTCATTGTTCCGGATACCAACCTTGGAGAGCGTGTCATCATCGAGATTACTGACGTAGGCCAGAACGTCGCCTTTGGGGAAGTTGTTGAACGACTGAGTTACTATGAGTAGTGAGCGTGGTTGGAATCCACTTCTGCGAACGTTAGGGCCGGTATAATCAGCCGCTCTGTCACTGGCTTTGTTACTATTGATTAACTGAGAAATAGTGTGTGTTGATACCTACCCACAGGAATAGTTGCCACCGGAGACAACTACATCGTTCCGTTGGTGCGATACTCACCGCACGGTCTCACAGCCATCGGTTCCAACTCCGTCCCGATAGTCATCAGAAATCACTGATGGATCAGAAACGAGGTACGCTTCGAATGCATCACCGTGGACATCCAAACTCGCACTCGACTGAGACCAAATCATGCGCAAAAAAGAACATATCTACACTCACGCTCTGCTCGCGGAAGTCACACGATATTTGATCGAGAACGACACCATGTCGGCTGAGATGCTGTCTGCATACGACGCAGTTGAGACGCGTCCAGCAAGCATTCACAAATCGAAACAGAACCACCGCGAAGCGATTATGATTCTTAGCAGTGCTATCGAATCAAGTCTCACAGAGGACCACACTGGTAACCCTGAGCAATCGCTAAATCGATAACGAGAGTTGCTCGACACTCCCAGCAATCCCCTTTGCTGTGGATTTACTTCCTGATTTTGACTCCTTGTTACCACATAGGGTATCTTGACATCCTCCTCCGCGTAAACGGGGAGGAATCCCGAGCAGTGGGAGTTTCAGGTTCGCAGTCCAGTCACCAGACTACCAGTCCTTTCGGGCGCGGGTAGTCCCACAGTATCGGACTGGTGGACTGCTGGCCATGCCAAGTGGCCGTTACCCCTATCCTCGGCCGTGTATAGCGTCCCGGTGTTGTTTTTGCCACGGGGACGCCAGCAGGCGTTAGCGGACTCGGGGTACCTTTTGATTCGTTTCGAGCAGTCAGCACCTCGACATACCCTTCGAGGATATGCGGTCACCGACTGTTCTTTCGGATATTGCCTCGTTACGTGGGCGGACAGGCCACCTCCGAAGGACGGTTCGGAATCCGCTCCGTTCCGACCGATTCCTACCCGTAAAGATGATTGCCTGTCACTTAAACACCGGTATTCCGAAACTCGGAGTGCTGTCGAATGCGGATTCTCTCCCAAGGGACGGCGCGTATCCACGGCGTGAACGCCGTGGTATTGCGCCTGTTCAGCGTATAAAACAGTTCACAAGGTAATTTATTTCAGAACTTTCAGGAGGAACAATCTGCTCAGTAGGTGTGCGAATTGACTGGTGGGATTTCGACCAGCTCAGAAAGGTGTTCTAATATTCGTGCAAGATACAGAGCGCGTATCTCGTACAGACTCCGACCAAATTGAACAGACTGGATCGGTAAATAAAGGGTCTGATTGGTATACGACCTTCTTTTTATACTCAGATTATCCAATTTTAGAATGCGGACGTGAGTAGCAGCAAAAATAACTCCAATAGGAAATAGTAGCACTACGTATTCATAATGTTATTCTAGATCAATTGAATCTGAATGTTATGCATCCGATAAGTTCTCATTCCAGTGGTCCACAATGAATCGCCCTGGCTTATCAGCTGTCTTCAGGTGGGGAATAATTATCTGCTCTATTGCGGTCTTACTTTTGTTCATGATTATCGGTACTAGTGCTACGATTACACAGCCTGCACCACCGAACTCCTACTACGGCGTTGCTCAGGCCGGCGGAACTCCAGCACCGGAAGGAACTATTATTGTCGCCGTCGCAAACGGTATCAAGCAGGACTCTATTTCTGTTGGCTCCAACGGGGAGTACGGGAGTTCCTCTGGTGAGAAGCTCAATGTGGACAGCGACATTGACTCGAAGGTTACTTTTCACGTAGATACTGTTGATGGTCCTCAAGCGGACCAGACGGATTCGGACCCAACAGCGGAAGTAGAGGAACTTGACCTGACATTCCCAGGAGGTACGTTCAGTGGCTCATCCCCAACAGAGACGGAAACAGCGGCAGAGACGGAAACGGCGACAGAGACGAAACGGCGACAGAGACGGAAACGGCGACAGAGACGGAAACGGCGACAGAGACGGAAACAGCGACAGAGACGAAACAGCGACAGAGACGGAAACAGCGACAGAGACGGAAACAGCGACAGAGACGGAAACGGCGACAGAGACGGAAACAGCGACAGAGACACCAACAGGAACGGTCACTGAGACAGATTCACAGACCGAAACAGAAGCCAACACGACACCGAAGACCACCACCGCCTCGACGTCATCAAATACTGACGATACGTCCGAGGAGACATCGGCAGCTGACGGGATCTCGACTAAAATTACAGTAACGAGTGCAAGGCTCAATCGGACACAAGTAGCGCCAAATAGAGTGGTCTTGGTAAACGCAACATTACAGAATACGGGCGATTCGACAGCGTCTAACGCTGTGTCGCTAATAGTCGGTGAGACACGAGCGGCGACAAATAACTACACGCTGTCGGCTGGCGAAAGCCGCGACATCCAGTTTCGCTACCGCGCGAATGAGACTGGAGAGTACCCTGTCTCTGTTGGGCAAACCAGCGCTGGGACGCTCACTGTCGGCGAGAGTGATGGCTTGATTCCGTGGGGCATACTCCGAGCCATATTCCTCTTTATTTTTCTCCCAGTAGCAATCATTTACGGCATCCTGAAAGCACTTGCAATCTACTACGGCTACTAATCTCCATCCCATTCAATAACTATAACCTACTCCTGCAGATATTAGAGATGACAATTAGGGATCGTACTGCTCGTCTTTGATTACGCCATACTCTTCACCGGAGTCAATATAGACATAGTAACCCTGGTAAGCAGCCATATCACTGCTCAGTACTTCGAAGTCCATCTCGTCAGGGTTACTGATAGAATTAGTTGCCGACATGGAGACGTACACCTTGTCATTTGTCCCGAGGCTAATTGAACCAAGTTCGTTGGACTCGCTGATAGTTGACCTGTCGTTCAGGTCCGGGGTCGCAGTGACAAGGTTGTATCCCTCGTATAGATGCCGTGTACGTTCTTCAGTACTATCGCTGAAGGTGTACCCGATCCGGGCAGAATTGTTTATTCCGTGAATGTAGTACGCTGAACCCGCAGTTTTCAGGTCTGGGTTAGTGTTCCAGCTGTCGTCAGTGGGGTCATAGCGCATCTGACTATTCGTGTACTGCAGATCTACGCTTTCAGCGTCCATAGGCGTACCCTCTATCTGGTATCCTTCTTTGAGATTATTGGCTTCATCAACGAGTGTTACCGTATCGGTATCTGATCCCGAGTCAGCCGCTGTAAGTTCGACCGTCACATCACCCGTGCTCTGACTGTTCGAGATCTCTTCAGGATTGATTTCGGTATCAATGCTACCACTACTAACTGAGACATCGTAGTTGTGGCCTCCGACTCTGAGCGTGGTGTCTTTGTCTACGATTGCGTTACCCTGTGGGTCGGTGATACCATCGGCAGTTACCCGAACAGTGGTGTTCTCGTCTTTGACAATACCGATGAAATCCTGATGGATAGTAAGCGAACTGACTGAGTCAATGTCCGTTACGAGGTCAATTGAATCACTCTCCGTAGCGGTGTTCCCGTGGTTATCCTTAGCGGCCACAGTCAGTGAAACCGACCCATCGCCAACGTCCGGATCAGAGACAGTGAACTTCTCTTTGTAGGTACTCCCGGAGTCCAACGAAAGTGACAGAGAAGAATCTCCGCCCAAGTCCGCTGCATCAACTGTCACCGTATCGATGCCGGACGTCGCGTCGGTTACGTCAGCTGACACGATGACTGTATCACCAACTTCGACTTTTCCATCTCCGTCGGTTTCGTCTGTCACTGACACTTTATTGATGTTATTATTATTGAATTGTGGGTCAGTAGTATCGAGTGTAAATGGTTGCTTGAGGTTCGAGTAATCTGGGCCGTCGAAATACGACGCAGTGTTGCCCGCTTTATCCGTGGATCTTACATACACACGATAGTCTCCATCATTTAAATTATTAATCTGGGACGTGTCATAGCTCCAGTCACCGCTGCTGACCTGCGCATCGCGCCAATTCGGTGAAGATGAACTGAAGTCTGTTCCATCGTAGTAGTTGTCGTTGCTATCTCTGATTGCGACTTCTACTTTATCGAGATGCTTATCGCTGACAGTTCCCTCAACTATCGGGTCTGATGTCGGCTCTGAGATGCTATCGAGCTCTACCGTCGGAGCGGTATCATCGATAGTGAATGTCGTCGAGTCGTCGGACTCAATATATCCATCTCGGTGGTCAACCTTGACAGTTGCAGTCCCCCTGTCAAGCGCGGTGTCGAGATTGCTCAAATCAATCTCAGTGGTAAACGAATCCGAACCAACCGTTGTGTCTGGTCCGGAATCCGATTTCGAAATATAATCTCTATTTCCGTTTGCATCTTCTATAAGGAATGTAACCGTCGTAGGGCTGCCAGAATCGACGCTACCGGTTATCTCAATCGTGCCGTCAGGTGCTGCAACATCTTCAGTGATGCTCAGTGTGCCGTCATTGACGGCGGCACTGGCACTGTCACTGAATGTCACTGTTACCATGGTCAATGATAATATTAGAATGATCGACAATGCGACGGCCTGAACGGTGCTTTGCAATGGTTTTTGACTCATAGTTTGTGTCTCGTCTATTTGATTTCCCGGACGGTTTTCCCGATTTGCTGCTGTCATGCCAAGGCAATGATCGACAGATAGGCAGCTATTTGCCTATCAACGATACTTTGTTGGATGGTAATTAGCATGTATCTATAGATTTCATAAAACCTCGGATGCCATTCTCGAATTTGAAAATAGAATTTTCGATTCATTTATACAACGGCCTCAAGTGCTGCATAGAATCTCTATATTCAGTACCCCCTTCCTAACAGTCTCTGGGTAGTTGATCGCTTGATGTGATATGACGTGCGTCTGTACTGACCAACTGGAAGATACGAAAACCGGATATGAGAGTCGTTGTATGACACTCTCGTTACCACAAATAGAAGGGGACTGTATTTCTTCCTGATAGGGGAGCGGGTCGTAGGCCTACCAATCGAGATGGGACGCTTCTGGACACACGCTACTGACTGGGCCAGTGACAATTTAGGGCCTCAGCGCTCCCCGTGGGGACGGCCCTGGAAGACTTCACCACTGGCCTGTGCCTGGTGATGCTGGGCACGAATGCCTTGTCCCTCGTCGGCTTCGTCAGAGGACTGTTCGTCGACAGACTGCTGTTCGGTACTCATGTTCGGGAAACCCCTCACCCCATCGGGGGGACACAAAATTACCAGTGCGAGCACGCAACCGACAGGATTCAGGCCTCAGCGACGTCCCAGACAGAGAGATGACCGCTGGAACAAACCCCCAGCGTAGCGTCCAACGGCCATGCACGGCTCGTATTCTCCGTCGACACACGCGATGCGCTCGGCGTCGAAGATCGGCGCGTCGCACTCGTCGGTTCTGCAGGTCAAGTGCCCCTGGGACGAGTCACTGCCCATCACGTCTCGCCCGCCATCGCTTGCTGACAGAGCTCGTCTTCGCTGGGAAGGTCCCAACCGTGGTACTCACGAGCGATGTGGCGCGCTCGCGTGACGTTGACTACGACACCGGCTGCTGGAGACTGGTGCGCTTCGATACGCTCTTTCAGGTACGCAGGATGGTTGCGTGTGTACGTGCCAAAGCCGAGATTGTCTGGCCCACTCTGGCTCATAACGACGTATCCCTCTATCTTGGTCTGGGTCGCGTGATTGCCTGACATAGATGATGGTCAAGACGCTCTCTCTGGAACGCCTCTCACCCCGTAGAGGCACACAAAATAGGGGCGAGTTCCCTTGCTGTCAGACTAGGATTGCTCTAGCGGTTCGACCCACTCGGGAGCGCAATCATGGGTCCCGCCGTAGATCGAGTGCTCGGGATACTGGCCGTCATCAGTCTCGACAGAAACGATCACGTCGTCCCCAGAACGTGAGATGGCTGAAACGGTCCCGACGACTTCATCGAGTGGCCCGTCTCCGTCTGCCCAGTCGACTCGGACGTGGTCACCGAGATCGAAGTCGTACTCCTCGAACGAAGGTGCTGTGGTCCTCATGATCTCCTCTGGCCCCAAGGGAGACACAAAATCGTCTGTATGCCAGCCAGAGCGTTGATGCCGCTTGACGCGATAAGAGAGCTGATGACTGAGTTGCGGGTCCGGAAACCCGATGGCTGGACAACCGTCTCGTTCCCCGATGAGGTTGCGGCGATCTCGGCTGTCGGCGGCAAGGTCGACGGCCAGCTGTGCCTGACCCTCACCGGCGAACGGGAGGACGGTCCTCGCATCGTCGAAACCGGAATCCTCGACGTCGACGAACGTGACGAGAACTTGTTGGAGAATACAGTGCCTCGGACCGAGAACGGGACGAGTATCGTTCTAGATCGACTACTGCCGGATTGACTGCAATCTCAACAGTGAGGATTACCACTCCCACGGGAAGATGCCATGGCGCTCGCGATAGGTGCTGATCTGGTCCTGAAACTCCTGCTCCTGGAAGTCTGGCTCGTCGCCGTGGATATCCTCCGGTGAGACGCCATCGGGAAGATGCTCATAGCCCGTGGTCTCCTCCGTATCGCTGTCTTGCTCGGGCTCGTGTCGGTGCTGTCCACACTCCCTGCAGGTCCAGATCAGCCGGTCACGATGCGAGTGGCACTCGAAGCCGTCGAGCCCGTGAGATTCGTGTCCCGTCACGGCGTCACACTGTCGACAGTAGAACTCGATTCCGACTGTCTCCGGTTCGGATCTCGCTTGATGGCGCTGCACGACGCCGGGAACGAGCCAGTACGTGCCGTCGTCCTGTCGGAAGTCGTCTGTGAGGCACTGGAACTCCGAGTGGTCAGTGACTGGCGATCCGTCCTCGAGGTAGATCCGTGGCTGGACGTCGGTGGCGTCCCAGTCGGTTTGCTCGTCGGCTGTCTCTATGAGCGCCTGTCCGGGTTCCTCGTCGATCATGGTTTCGGTCGGAAGCTCGGGCCAGCCTTTCGTGAGAGTGGCGGCTGGCTCTGTCCCAAATGCCGCTCGACACTTCACCGTCCCATGAGAGACGTCCTCGCCGCTCGCGATGCTGTCGGAAACGGAGAAGGCCGCAGCGCCAAGGGCTCGTGCATGGAAGTCAGTGTTCGCTTCGACGAGTGCGAGTACTACTCGACCGAACGTCCACTCCCCAAGTGGGCTGCTATCCTGATCGTCGGACGGAATCTCTGTGACGCCGGTGTGAGTACAGAACGGACACTGGCGTTCATCCCGGGGAATATCCTGTCCACAGGTCGTACAGGTGCGAGCATCATCCTCTGTACGGTCGGGATACTTGGTGGATTCGAGGACTCGTTCCCGTCCGTTCCCTCTCGTTTCAGGGTCGGAACTCGCTGCGCTGAGGATATCAGCGGGATCGTACTCAGGATTCCGGTCAGTCACACGCTTGGTTGCGGTCGTCATCGTATTTAAACCTCAGCCCCGAGGGAAGCACAAAGCGACAGAGACCAAGACAGGACGAGTTGGCTACTCGCCGCCTGTGCTGTCCGTCACTTCTGCCATGAATGTGTCCGTGGCCCTGTCCAGATCGTACTGGTTGATGAGTTCGAGGGCAGCCAGCGCTGCGCCTGTGTCTGCGAGGTCTGCGGCGAGCAACTGTTTGAGACGAAGGGTGCCTTTGTCGGCACGGTCGGAATCTGAACCACGCATTTGAACAAACTCCATGAAAAGGCGTCGCCAGGCAGTCGCCGAGCCGGTCACCGTGAGATTCCAGTCCGGAGCTTCATACCTAGAGTCCGACTGCCGGCGGTAGTGTCCTTCAAGTCTGTCAAGCAAGTTGTCGATGATCGTGCCCTTCTCAACGGTCTGTCCGTGTGCGACGTAGTCCGGGTCGATAAGATTGCGCCACTCGTCGGAGGAGTCGATATCGTACTCGACAGCTAGCTCAACCTCGACTGTTTCGAGACAATCGGCTTTGGCAATTTCATTCACGCGCCCAAGTCGATCTGCGGTTCCCTCGGCTTGGACTGTGAGGTCTGGGAACTGCGATTCACTGGAGTCGGCTGCTGATTGCTGTTCTCTGGTCTGCTTGCTGTTGGTGGTCTTCGATGCCATGGGTACTGTCGGGACGCTCTCACTGGACCGCCCCGCACCCGACTGGGGCCAAAAAATAGAATTTTGGTGAGAACAGCTGGGGTAGCTGGGCACGTAGCGAGTTCTGGTTATGTCTCAGAAATGAGCGCAACCCCAGAGAATTCGCCTCGCCGGGCGAAAAAAGACTGCAATTCAGGTTTCAAGTGTGAGGACGATATCTGCGTCCCACAGGAGAGTGTACTGGCTATAGTGCCCTTTCCCCTCTCCAGTCCCTCGTCGACTCCCTGCAATCTCTAAAAAGCAGAGTTCGTTGAGTAGCTGTCGGGTACGTTCTGTTGAAAGCGGGTCTGCCCCACTCTGATCACAAACATTGAGATACATCTCGCGTATTCGCATCGTCCGGAACCATTCTCGGTCTGGGTGGTTCTGACTGAGGTTCGCTAGCGCGACTAGAACGTGCTTGCTATGGGGCGGAAGCCCAGAAATCAATTCAAGCAACCGGTCAGACTCTGCTGAGGCGCGTGCATCCGAAAGGTGAGACTCTTTTACTCGCTCAGCGTTCTCCTTGTTCGCTTGGTCACCAGCATATCGGAGGAGGCGCATAGCCTTTCGTGCGTCTCCATGTTCCTTGGCGCTCAGTGCCGCAGCACGAGGAATGACTCCCTCGTCAAGGACGCCGTCAACGAAGGCATCGGTCCGATTTTGAAGAATCTCTCGAATTTGCTCCGCATCATAGGGTTCAAAAATAAACTCGTTATGGCCGAATGAACTCTTTGTCCGTTCGCTCATTTTGTCCCGATAGTTGATTTTGTTTGATACCGCTATCACTCCAATTGGAACGTCAACACTCCCGTCTTCCCCGGCTCTTGACAAGGCCATCAGAAGATCGTCGTTATTGAGTTTGTCAACTTCGTCTAAGACAATGATTGCAGCGTCATAAAATTCGTTCAGGACCGACCACACCCGTTCAAAGTACTCGTTCTCTGAAATCCCGCGTGCCGGAAACTTTACACCGCTTTCTGGTGGGTTGATTGCACGACCGTATTTGCTCAGAGCGTCAGAGTTACCCTTTGCCTGCTGACAATTAATATATCCTGTAGCAAGCTTCACATCCCGATTTTCAGCTTCTTCCCGGGCAATCTTGGAGACGTGCTTTGCGACGAGTGACTTCCCACATCCGGTTTTCCCGTAGATGATGATCGAATTCGGCGGCTTCCCGACGACAATTGGCCCGATCTCCTCAGCAACTTTCTCTATCTGTTCATCCCGTCCGACGATTCGTTTTTCACTGGGTACATAGTCAATTTGAAGGATCTCACGTTGTTCAAAGATTCTTCCTCCGCTCTTATCGATACTATCAAATACGCTATGGAGTGTCTCTGACCCGTCCTCGCTATCCATTATTAGAGTTAGACAGCAGTCAGCGAAATAAAGCTTAGGTACCTGATTATGAGTAAGATGCACGGGAAACCAAGTGAAAAGACAGATATCAGGCTTTCCTTCTTACACAAAACTCAGCTGACCCACACCAGATTTTGAGTAAGATGGAGGGAGACACACACCTAGTTTGGAGTAAGAAGGTAGGGTAGGCCGGGGCGGAGAGAAGCAACATAGAGGGTTGTGGCGACACGTTCGTTGTCTCTACACTACTACTTACTAGAACAACTAGACTAGAGGAACACACCTAGTTTGGAGTAAAGAACTCGCTCCAGATCAAGTCATCTCGTCTTCTACGACACTAATCGTATCATCCTTACTCAAAATCTGGTGTGTGTGTCTGATCCTGAGTTTTTGTTGCTGACAGTTCAGACCGATAGAACAGCTACACCTAGTGTCTCCCTCCGCGAACTCACGAAGTGTAGTTTGCTCACTTGAGGCGACAACAGACTACTACAAGCAGACAGCTGATGAGCGGTCATTCGGTTGTTGAAGAGGTGTGATAGGACGCCCCGGAGTCAAACGAAGTCAGCTCCTCGATGCGGTCTTCGAGTTCCGCAATCTCGTCTTGGAGCTGCTGAACTTCCTCAGCATCAGCATCGCTGGCGACAAGACGATCTTTCAGTCCCTGAAGCCGGGTCTCTTTGGTTTCCTCGTCAACATCGGCTTTGCGGACGTACTCTGTACTCTCGATATCGTACAGATCCGTCTCGGATAGTTCAGTCACCTCAAGAGCATCGTCTACCTTGTCTCGATCAACACTCGCCACGCGCTCCCGGTTGATCCCGGCGGCTTCCAGCGCGTTCAGCACAGTCTCATCGTCTTTGAGCGAGCGTTGGCGGCGTGCTGTTCGCTGGACGGAGCCAAACTGCCCGCTGACTGGCTGGTCGTGATGGAGCCGACTCAGTATGACGTCAGCGACCTCTTTCCGAAGCTCGTTGGCACTGCGCTGGACATCCGACAGCATCGTGTACGGGTCCACCAGCGTATCCGTCTCGATATCGCCAAACGTTTCGACGTCGTGGCGCTCAAGCGCATCAGTCAATAGGAGTGCGTCGCTGTACACTTGCAGATCCGGTTCAGTACGCTCGCTTTCTTCATCCCCATCGCCGGTCGGGGCGATCTGTGTCGTAGTTTCGAGGTCGCTCTGGCGGATGATACCGGCGTCTTCATCAATCTCTATTCGTGGATGAAGCGACCAGACCGCAGCGAACGGCTCGGCCTCAGGTGGCAATCGGTCAAGGGTAAACTCTTGATTTGGTTCGTCATGTACCCGCCGAAACAGCGTTTCGAACTGCTCGCGCTGGAGTGGTCGTGTCTCGTCCGCTTCGACGTAGTCAATGATGATTCGGTGGTCCTGGGTCTCACTGATCCGGAACGGCGTGTGTGAGAGTTGCGTCACCAGCACTGCATCGGATGGAAGTTCATCAGCCTCCTCCAACAGCGTATGCCAGTTGACACTGAACGACATATTCGATCCAACACTGCCATCATCAAATGACTACTGGCCCGGTTCTGCACACACCACCATTTCCAGTGAAAACCACCAGACTGCAGCGGTATTTACACTCGAAATACGGTGTGGTGAATCTGTGATTTGACCGGACTGAGCGCTGGAGTAACTTACACTTCGAGTCGCTCCATCGGTTCAACCTCGAAGGTCAGCAAATGGGACCGAAGACAGGCATAAGCTCCGTCGCTGTCGGTAGTGACGCAGTACCGATTCGGCCTCGCATCGCGAGGATTACCGTCGTTCTCCCGCCACTCCGCCAGCGTGAACTCAAGCGCTTTCAACTCGCCAGCAGCGTCCTCAAAGACAGCCGCAACCGAGGGTGTTCCGTGGTTGTCTGCAATGTATGCAACCGCAACGGCGTCGTGGTCGGCGTCAAGTCTTCTCCACCCATCGAGTTCTCCGGGCGGGTCGTCGGCGAACTGCTCGATCTCGCGCTGAGTCAGTTCGGCTTCTGCGGCGTCCCGCCACGCCTGCTTGATATCCTCGGCTTGGGACCGCTCGATCTCCTGAAGAACGTCGGTGTCGATACAGTCACCAGCCCAGGCAAGTACTGTCTTGGCCTTCTTGTGCTTCTCCTCGGGTTCACCGTCTAGTTGCCCGAAGTTCAGTGCCCTGGGCGACAGCAAGAGGACATGCGACCGCCAGTAGCCGGGATCACCGTTGCGTTCCTCGTCGGCATCGGGAGCCCACGTTTCCATCGAGGTTCTGACCTCTTCGTGGTGCCCGAAGCCGGTTCGGACGCCGCCAGCACGGAGGGTACGTTCTGCGAGGTCGATGGTTCGCTCGCGCTCGTCAGCGGGAACGTCGTCGGGACGGTCAACGTCGGCGTAGAACGGTAAGCCGACTTTGCTGATGATTGTCTCTTTGTAGTTCGGAATTAGCAGCGGTTCCTCTACGAAGATCGGTTCAAACGGTGGTTCGGCTGTCGGCAACATACTGGAAAGCCTCCAGCCACTGAGGCAGCACAAAATCGCTACTGGGGTGAGCCCGACCTAGAGGTACTGATCGACAGTCTCACCATGACTCCTTTCCAGCGCTTCCCAGTCGGTCCACTCGTCGTACTCTGGGCGGATCTGGCCGTCTGATAGCAGATCATCGACGAAGGCCTGGACCTGCTCGTCGACAGGAGCGTTCTGTAGGTCGTGTTCCTGTGCGACGACCCGGACACCACAGAACGAACGGCCATCGGCTGCGAGCTGCCAGAGCAGGAGCTTTCGGTTCTGATAGGTTGCGAGTTTGGTGAGTAGTGCTTCATCATCAATGTCGTCTGTTGGATTGGACACGTTCTGGCGCCTCCACCTGTGAGGCTGGCAAAAAAGCCACTATTTCGACTAATGCCTGTATGGACTGTATGACGCTGATTCGCTGGAGATATTAGGAGACTTGGTTTACGGGAGTTCCCCAGTCACATCAACGAGCCCTTCCTCGGTTCGCCAGCGATAAGGGACGTCACGGTGTCGGCGACCAGGCAGAATTTCTGGATACTCTCAGTTGCACGTTAGCGTCAGCTATTGAGGGAACGAAAAGATGGTCGATCTCTTCCATGAGGGCATCAGCGCCACGATCATCGTTGTCACGAACCTCCTGTCTGACGACTGTCTGACTCCACTGTTTCCACTAATAGGATGACATATTGAGAAGCAGCGGTTAGAGGGCAGCACCCACCCCCCACTATTTCCAGTAAAGCTAGTGAAGAAGGCAGAGCCGAATGAACTGTCCGTTTCTTTCACTAGATCAACACCCTACAGCAACTGCCTTCTAGGTCTACTACGGTCTAGCTCTAACGGCATGGATATAAACTTTCCCCTTATTCAAAGTTTATTCTCTATGGTGGTCGCTCTCTTACTATTCTTTACTGGAAATAATGGGGGGAGGGTGTACTGGCATTCCTTGGACGCATATCCCCTTGCCTTCTCATGGTTCCATTCTCAATACGGGTTTACTGGAAATGGTGGGGTATCCTATACTTAAAAAGAACCAATTACTGGAAATACTGGAACCCCCTGGTCCCAATCTACCGACACCACTCGTGAGACAATTACTGGTGTTTACTGGAAGTGGTGGGGTGGGTCACACTAACTGAGGCCTCCGATTTACTGGAAACTCTGGGGTGATCTAAAGTGCTAGCGCACGGCTGAGGGAACCAACAAAAGCCTCGGGCCACCGCGCCCGAGGCTGTTTACATTCCCTCCACATGATTCCGTGCAATCGGGTTGAGACCCACTCACCGTGAGCAGGGGATACACTGGAAACTGTGGGGTGTTTCTGTTTAGTGGAAGCACCCGGTTATACTGGAAATAGTGGAAACAATGGTCGAAACCATTATTGTAGTAGCCTGACTCAGTCGGCCATATCATGGGTCCTCGTTTTCAGCCAGACGACACACTCTACAAGCGACGGAATACACTCAAAGTCGAGTATGTCCCCGACGAAATCGTGGGCCGAGACAACGAAATCGAGGAGTACGAAGCTGCTTTGCAGCCGATCATCAACGGCGAGTACCCTGATAACATCTTCATTTACGGCAAGACCGGTGTCGGGAAGACCGCTGTGACGAACTTCTTACTGAATGAGCTCCGGGAATCAGCGGAACATTTTGAGATAGATCTCAGTGTCATCACGCTCAACTGCGATGGCCTAAGTACAAGCTATCAAGCGGCCATCAGTCTGGTGAACAACCTCCGGGACCACGAAAACCACATTGCTGAGACTGGGCACCCCCAATCCAAAGTATACCGCCTTCTCTGGGATGAACTTAATAAGCTCTCGGGGAGCGTCATCATTGTCCTCGACGAGATTGACCACATCACGGATGACACGTTCCTTTACCAGATTACTCGTGCCGACAACAACGGCTATATCGACAATATCCAGCTCGGGATTATCGGGATCAGCAACGATTCGACGTTCCGAGAGAAGCTCGATGCAAAGGTGCAATCCTCACTCTGTGAGACGGAGATTTCGTTCCCACCGTATGGGACCGAAGAGCTACAGGCGGTGCTTGAACAACGGGCCGAGATAGCCTTCCACGAAAGCGCTCTTGAGGATGGGGTCATCCCGTTGTGTGCAGCTCTCGGCCGCCAGGATGGTGGGGATGCTCGACGGGCGATCACCCTTCTTCGGAAGGCTGGTGATCTGGCACGCACTGAAAATGCGAATTCGGTAACGACTGACCATGTAGAGCGTGCCCAGGAGAAACTTGAGGCCCAGCAGAGCATGGACATCATGCGTGACCTCACTGAACACGAGCAACTCACACTGTATGCACTGACCACGCTTGCTGCAGAGGAGACAACTCCCGCTCGCTCCCGGATAGTCTATCAGCGCTATAAGGAGCTCTGTGAATTCCAGGGCCGAGAACCGCGAACTGCTCGCCGGATGCGTAGTTTCCTCTCTGATTTCGAGATCCTCAATATCACACTCTCCAACATTGAGCACCGTGGCCAGGACGGCGGCACATATCGCGAGCATGAACTCAACCGGGATATCGCGACTGTCGTAGACGCCCTTCAGACGATCATCAGCGAATTCGGTGCCCACCAGAGTATAGTTGAATATCTGCCCGATTCTGGGGAAGAGTTTGCTACGATGTGATACCGGCAACACACCACCGTTTCCGGAGAAAAATCACGCTACGCCGGACTGATTGGTGCCACGTACTGACTCTTAACCTTCTCGCCCTCGCGCCACTGGAGGTAGTAGTATTCTCGCTCACCGATTGTCTTTGTCGTCAGCGTCCCCTTCGAGCGCGCAATCTCCGCCTTTTCGTACGCCTCGTCTATCTTCTCCTCCCATTCCTCTTCGTCATTCCACTCCTCCGGCGCGTCGACTGCGACTCCGTCGTCTGTCTCGTCGCCTTCTCCGAGTGCGGTGGCCAGTTCACCGACTGCAGTGACTGCTCTCTCGTAGGTATCGCAAACGAACTCGTCGTGGGCCTCTGTTTCGATTCGCTCCAGCGCCGACAGTGCTTGGTGGGCATATTCCTTGTCGCTCATATGCTAACCAACATAGCCATGGAAAATAGGGTTTGTGTTGGTTAGCTATTGACGCCAACGATAAGAAGGTCTTTCAGCAATCGGCGAGTTGACCTTTACATGACACGACGTTCTTCTCCTCCAATAATCGCAATTCTGATCCCCTTTACTGTCGGACTGGTCCTAATCGCGTTTGTCTTGGCGGTGCTGGCAACACCAACGTTGAACATCGAATCTCATGAAGCGTTTGCTCAGATGCAGGGCGGTATTCTTCCTTGAACTGTCGGCTTCTTTTCTGTATTAATCAGTTGAATGGGACTCTTGGCGGCAGCGTATCGAATTATGTTGTAAAGAACTCACACACCCCACTGTTTCCAATGTGTTACTAACAGCCTCTACTAATCGATGTTATTAACAAAACTATCATTATTAACATTTGATACTAATTTGTAGTACTAGCATAAGATACTAACTAATACTACTAGTGTGCGGTACTAAATAGTGGTACTAATATATGTTATTAATCAACGTTACTACTAAATGATACTGGCTAGTGATACTAACATACGATACTAACTAATGCTACTAACACGCGCTAATTATTAGTAGTAACAACACACAGGTGTAACACATGCTGGCATATACGGTATATAGCGAGGCTGGTGGCGTCGGCAAGACGACGACCGCAGCGAATCTCGCGCACGCTCACGCGACGAACGGACTCAAGACACTGGTTATCGACCTCGACCCGCAGGAGGCGTCGATCTCCTATGTCTTCGGCGTCGACGACGACCGCGACGACGGCGAAGCCGACAATCTCGTCCGGCATATGGTCGGACGGGCGAAAGGCCCCTTCAAGGATCTCATTCGAGAGGACACGGGCGTCGACAACTTGGATGTCATTCCGGCCCACAACATGCTTTCGGGCCTAGACACGGCGATGCGTCGCGCCAAAGAGACCGAGGAGCAGATGAATCCCGATGCCGAGTGGGTCGAAGAAGAACAGCTCTACCAGCTACTGGGTCGGAACGGTATCCACGAAGAGTACGATGCGATAATCTGCGACCCACAGGCTTCCGAGGGCCAAGGTCTGTACAACTCGGTCATGGTCACGCAAACGGTCCTGATTCCTGTCGAACTCTCGGGCAAAGGGTCGCTCAGTATCGACGGCCTGGAGCAACTCGTCGACGGCCTGGAGGACAACCTAGACATCGAAGTCGGTGTACTCGGAGTGGTTCCTGTTGCCTTCGGTGACACCACAGGTCAGCAACAACATCTCGAAACGCTGCAAGAAGAGGTCAAATACGACGTTCCGGCGGTGTTCCGTAAGCGTGAGTCGCTGATGCAGGAGATGTGGGACGCACGGGCGACTGCCTATCAGGTTGTTGAAGAGGCGTACAAGGACGGCGAGAAGGGCGTTCGTCGTGTTCCTGACCGGGAGCATGAAACGCTCGAAAAGTACGACGAACTCGCCGCGGAGATCGAGGAGGCGTTCGACGCATGAAGTCTGGTGCTGGCTCTCCGTTTGAGGACGACTTCGACGAGGATGAAGAAGAGGACGACGGTGCCGAAGAGGAACCGATTGCGAGTGGGACCGACACTGAATCCGTCGCCACAGAAACGGTCCCTGAGTCCGACACGACCGAGGATACAACACAGACGGCGGACTCGCTACCGTATAAGTACCGACGCGATGGCGTGCAGGACGGTCGCAGCCATGCAAATCTCTTCTTGCGCGACGAAGCTGAAACTCATGTCGACGAGGTCGTGGATGCTATGGAGGAGACCTTCGAATCCGAAACGGTCTACAAAATCGACGTACTCGAAGCGATTATTCTGGCTGCCAACGATCCGTCCCGAACGGTTGCAGACGAACTAAGGAAGATGGGCTATGGAATGAAATAGGACACGAAGGGCCAGGCCCACAATTTGGTACAGCAGCATACACTTTAAGGAAAAATTTGCCAGACCACCGTAGAGCCATAAGTCTGGCACGCGTCTGCTGTGGCAACAGAACTAACAGGATTCAATGTGTTTAGCTCTGTATGCCGAAATCGGCTGACTCAGATTCAGAACCGGGACAGCACGAGGATTCCCCCGGGGTTGAGCGGACGAAGCCGTGGCACTCCGCTGACGACGTGCCCTGGACCCTGCTCACCGAGCCCCAGCTCGCCGATGCCTACGAGGCTGTCGTCGTCCCAGCGCTGCGACGGGATGGCTTCGATCCCGGGACCGAACGTCCCTCCTACGAGTGGCTCTCGAACAACGGCTTTCGCGGGCTCACGTACGCACTGAAGGAGTACCATGACACCACCTTCGCCGAGTTCTGGGAAAACACGCTGGGATACGACACCGAATCCAGCGGGTACGACTGGGATATCGAACACGACGCGACACGCGAGTCCTTTGAGGAGTATCTTGACGCCAAGCAGGCGGCCGCTGACGACTGGACGGACAGCACGCGGGAAACCATGCGCTACCGGCTTGCTCGCTACGCTCGATCCTACCGGGAGCGCCACGGGACTGACGATCTTCTCTCGCCCGTCGACGCCGACAGCGACATCACCGAAACGGAAGCTGTCGACCGCTGCCGGGAGACCTTCGCCTACATGTCGAATGAGTTCGCTGAGTCTACCATTGCCCGCGTGCATGATGCAATCCGTACGTGGTATGGCTGGCTCGTGGAGCGCCGCGTGGCGACGGTCAACCCCACCAACGGCGCTGAGGATTGGTTCTCGTGGACTCGCTCCTCGGACACTGACCCGGTCGCCCTCAATCCCGAGCACGTCCGGTCGATGTTCGACGCCGCCATCACGAGCCGCGACCGGATGCTCGTCGTCGCTCTCGCGGGTTGGGGCCTGCGGGCCGGCGAGGTCGCGGCGCTGCACCAGGACCAGATCCATCTCGATGCCGACGACCCGTACATCCAGTTCGATGAGCGAAAGAACGGGCCGGGGACCGTCGCGATCGTCTTTGGCGAAGATGTCACCCGCCGACACGTCTCTCGGGTTGATGACTACCTGTTCCCCTCGAAGCGCTCGAAAACCGGCCACGTCGACGGCACGACAATCGCCGGTTGGTTCCACGACCTCGCCGACAAGGCCGGGGTTCCCGAGGAAATCGACGGCGTCGCCCGGAAGCCCCACATGGGCCGCCGATTCTGGTACGACGCCTACTCACAGACGACCCAGGACCTACTGGAACACGTGCAGGATATCGCTGACGAACAGGGCAGCGCGAGTGCGAAAGTCGTATTCGAGGATTACCTGACCGACGAGCGCAAGAGAGAACTCCGCCGGGAGTTCATGCGAGAGAAACTTTCAGATGCGTTCGGTGGCGAGTAATTACGACCACTTTTTCCCACACCCACGCCGTCAGTGAAGCACGAACGCTACAACCGGCTCATACAGTTCTTCCCCTCCAGATTGAACTTCGAGTTTGGCACTGACACTCGTCAGCCGATGTTGAGACTACCAACGCTCACCATCGATATAGAACTAACTACCTCAATTTATATTAAGATAGGGCCCGAACTGTGTTGTATGACTGAAGATAAATCGAGTTCCGGGGGTCTGATGGAACGCCAAACTACGGGTGAAGACCGCGTGCGGATGATCGCCCGGCAGCTATCGGAGCCGCGGACGACAAACTGGATCGCCTCTGAAGCAGACTGGTCACACGAGCCAACCAGACGCGTCCTTGAACGACTCGTCGATGATGGCATCCTCCACCGGGACGAAAGCGGTCCGCACACAACGTATTACCCTGATTACCGCCGCCAAGCAATGCAGGAGGCGATGCGTCTCCGAGACGGCGGCCACACTGTCGAAGAACTCACGGACCGCCTTGCAGACATGAAAGCGCAGATCCGCGACTGGGAGGCTGAATTCGACGTAGAATCACCAAACCAGCTTCGCGGGACCCTCGCTGACGAGTCCCTTGATACCGATGAAGAAAGTCGTCGCCGTGAGATAGCACGCGAGTGGGAACACCTCCAACGACGTATCCAGATCGTCGGATTCGCAATCCG
Source organism: Haloarcula sp. CBA1131 (assembly GCF_008728975.1). Taxonomy (NCBI): domain Archaea; kingdom Methanobacteriati; phylum Methanobacteriota; class Halobacteria; order Halobacteriales; family Haloarculaceae; genus Haloarcula; species Haloarcula sp. CBA1131. The sequence goes on along the minus strand of NZ_RPCY01000004.1, from coordinate 238,632 downwards.
CGAATGGGACTTCCTCGCCCCGACAAACGAATCTGTTGAGGCCAGCAGCTAACAGATGTCGGTCCCGCGTCCAGGAAGCAATCCAAACGCGAATCTCTACGCGCAGCTGAAGCGAGACGTTCTCGACCGTCTCCCACAGATTACGATGGTCGAGTACGTTCCGGACGACATCGAAGCCACAGAGTTGCGTGCAACTTTCGATCCCAACCGTCTCGATCCGCCGACGGGCCCTGATTCACCAGAACTAATTGTCCAGTGGTATCGACAGGACCCGCACGATTGGTTCCGTATCAACTATATCGACCCGAACACAGACTTCCACGCTGGCTGGCACCAAGATGAGGATCACCCTGACCTCGGACGAGCGCATTTCCAGTACTCAACCCCAAGTGAGGAGGATCGGTGGGGTATCTCATTTGAACAAGAGACTAGTTCCTTGATCCTCTGGGAAATTGTCGAAACACTGCTTGAGGATGTCCATTCGAACTACCAGTAGGTGGACAAAGAATCAAAAATATAATTATATATCTGGCATACATAGGAACATAACATCAAAATACACCAACTAATTTCCGTATACAGTTGAAAGAAAAGACAACTATCCCAATATGCACACGCAATACGAATTAACCCTATTTTCGTGTCCCTATCTCGTCCCATAATAGTGCCCAAGGTCCTTGTTGAATACATGCCGTAGCTCAGGGCTGTATAGGAACAATTGCATCTCGATGCTGAAGAATCGCACATCTAGTTTGACGAGCGAAAGAGCGGCCCAGTAGCCATCGTCTTCGGTGAAGACGTTGCCTGCCGGCACGTCTCTCGGGTTGAGGGCTATCTGTTCCCGTCCGGCGTTCGAAAACGGGCCACGTTGACCGGACGACAATTGCAGGGTGATTCCACGACCTCGCGGACACGGCTGGCGTTCCCGAGGAGATCGACGCCGTCGCACGGAAACCCCACATGGGTCGACGGTTTTGGTACGATGCGTATTCCAGTACGACAGAAGATCTACTGGAGCATGTGCAAGATATCGCCGACGAACAGGGCAGTGCGAGTGCGAAAGTAGTCTTCGAGGACTATCTAACCGCCCGATGTCGTTAGCTACGAACGAGTAGGGTAGTTCACCAAAGTATGTATTCCTAAACAGGCTTGTTATATCAAGCCACATCTTGATATTCTCTACGCCGTTCTTTTTTGTATGTGGTTTGAATTGACACCGCTCCAGCAATCACTCCGAAACTCGTTTCGGGAGTTTGCTAAGGCAATGCAGGCTGTGGTCGACAAGAGAAATAGAGCGATTCAGTTCCACGGTACTCTCGGGTACTTGGCCAAACACCATATCGAGCGTTACCACCAAGACGTGGAACTACTTACAATAGCAGACGGTCTGAACGAAAGGCAGGAAAACACGCATGCGAATGCGACGGTTGACCAGCAGGGTGAGTGGATTACATGCCGTTAGTTACTATTTCAGTTCTGGAAGGGAAGTCCGATGAGTATCGCAAAACGGTTGCGGATAGGGTTAACAAGGCAGTTCTCGAAACACTTGACTTTCCACCAGATGATCGTTATCAGCTCGTTCGAGAATTCCCGTCACAAGATTTTGAGTTACAGGAGAGGGAGGGTGATCAGATCATATTAGAGCTGACAATGCGTGCTGGCCAAGCTCGTGAAGACAAACAAGCGTTTTACGCCCGCGTGACTGAACTCTTGGAGCAGGATCCAGGAATCCCGCCAGAAAATGTTATGATCGTCATTACTGAAAACAGTGAGGAAGACTGGTCTTTCCGGAATGGCGTGGCACAGTTCATAGATAACGACTGATCTGTTCCAGCGGCGTCATCCAGTTAGTAGCGTACTCACCGGATCGTATCAACCAGTAGCTTCTGCTCGACCCGTTTGACCTCCTGTTGGACATCCTGAACCGCGTCGACATTGGCCGACAGCGATGTGATTCCGGCGTTAACCAGTGACCGGACCATCGTCGGCTTCGACGCCGCCTGTCCGCAGATACTTGTGTCCACATCGCTAGCTCGACACGTCTTGATCACGTCAGTCATCAGTGTCTGGACCGCCGGATGGAGTTCGTTGTAGCGGTTCGCCACGTTACTGTTGTTCCGGTCGACCGCAAGCGTGTACTGCGTGAGGTCATTCGTGCCGAAGGAGACAAAGTCTACCCCGGCATCTATAATTCCCTCGATGGAAAGGGCGCTTGCCGGAGTCTCAATCATCACTCCCCACCGGCGCTTGTCAGGATCGATGCCGACAGTCTGCATGTGAGACTTCGCCCGAAGCACGTCCTCGGCATCGGTCACCAGCGGGAACATCAACTCAACGTTGTCATAGCCCATCTCGTGTAAGCGGCGCACTGCGTCCAACTGAATCTCGAACACGGCGGGCTTGTCGAGGCTACGCCGGATCCCCCGATAACCCAGCATGGGATTGTGCTCTGTAGGCTCGTCCGCACCGCCATCGAGTTGACGGAACTCGTCGGTCGGCGCATCTAGCGTCCGCGCCCGGACCGGCCGCGGGTAGAACTCCTCGGCGACCGTCCGAATCCCATCGATGATCTCCTGTCTGAACGCCCGCTCACCGTGCTCGGCAATGTACTTTTCCGGGGTCTGTCCCAGCGACAGAACCATGTGCTCGATGCGCAGTAAGCCGACACCGTCGGCCCCCGATGCCGCGGCGCGCTCGGCGGCTTCCGGAATAGAGACGTTGACTTTTACCTCGGTTGCGGTCATCGGCTTCGGGATGTGTCTCGCCCCGGAAGCCTCTGTGTCCCCTGTAGCAGCGTCGGATGCTCCTGTCGGTGAGTCTGTGTCACTCTCCATCTCTGCTGTTGCGCCATCCACGACAGTCCCTTTGTCGCCGTCGATAGTGACATACTGGTCATCGGCCAGCGTCTCAGTCGCGGTTTCAGCCCCGATAACTGCCGGGACACCCAACTCTCGGGAGACGATTGCGGCGTGGCTCGTCATCCCGCCTTCATCGGTCACAATCGCCGCCGCCCGCTTCATCGCCGGCACCATGTCCGGTGTCGTCATCTCCGCGACGATAACGTCACCCTCGGTCACCGAATCGAGATGATCGAGTTTGTCGATCAACCTGACACGCCCCGACACCGTACCTGGACTCGCACCCAGGCCGGAGCTGAGAATTTCCCCGTCACTATCGCCATCGGTCTCGCTCCTGTCGTCCGTCGCAGCGCCATTGGTCGTCTCGTCGATGGTCGTTATCGGCCGGGACTGTAACATGTACACGTCCCCGCCAGCGATGGCCCACTCGACGTCCTGTGGCTCCTCGTAGTGGTCTTCGACCTGCCGACCGATCTTCCGGAGCTCGTCGAGTTCCGCCTCGCTCAGTACACGCTTGTCTTGGCGGTCGTCCGCAACCGTACGCTCGACTGTTTCGCCGGTTGCCGCGTCTTTGACGCATTTTGTTTTTTTCGTCGTGACGGTCATCTCTTCGATTGCACCGCTCTGTTTGTCGAGGATATAGTTGTCCGGGGAGACAGAGCCCGAAACAACAGCCTCACCGAGCCCCCATGCGGCCTCGATGATGACCTCCGAGTCGCCGGTCGACGGGTGGCTGGTGAACATGACGCCAGATTTCTCCGCGTCAACCATCCGCTGGACGACGACAGCTATGTCGACAGCCTCGTGGTTGAATCCCTGCTCGTCGCGGTAGTAGATAGCTCGCTGCGTGAACAGCGATCCCCAGCACCGCTTGACGCGATCCAGCAATTCCTCGCGGTCGACGTTCAGGAATGTCTCCTGCTGGCCTGCAAATGACGCGTCGGGAAGGTCCTCAGCCGTCGCCGAGGACCGGACGGCGACGAAGGGATCATCACTGAAATCATCGTAGGCGTCGAGAATCGTCGACTGGACGGTCTCGGGCCACTCGGCGTTCATGATGAGTTCGCGGGCCCGCTGTTCGGCCGCTGCCAGCGCTGTCGAATCTTCGCTGTCGACGTCAACAGCCTCGAACAGTTCCGCAGCGATACCTGCCTCCTCGATGAACGTCCGATACGTATCCGCCGTGACGATGAATGCGGATGGGACCGGGAGCCCAGCACCACGAATCTCGCCCAGAGACGCTCCTTTGCCACCGGCGGTATCGATATCACTCCCGCTGACTGCGTTCAGCCAAGCTACTGGCATTATTGGATTAAACACTGTTGTATATTATGAAGGTACGGGTTTCTCGTATCACTACTACGCTCGACTGTCGTACTTCCATCTGTGCTGGACACAGAATCTACCGTGTCTCAGATACGGTTTCACTCCAGCACGCTCCCAGCGGGCGCGAGGAGAGGGGGTGACGTAAAAAGGTCCTCCCTACATGTCGGGCCAGGCCTTCACAGCCCGACTGATGCCGGTCACGTCGTTGATCCAGCGGGCGGCAATCGCCTTTTTCAGCAGCTTCGCGGGCATACCGCCGAAGGTCTCGACGGGCATGTTCAGCACGTCGTGGGCGACGGCTTTCTCGCCGACCGAAACGACCGTCCCCTTGTCCTTGTGGGTCCAGGTCTTGAGTGGCTGGCCACGAACGGCGCGAGCCAGGTTCTCGCCGGCGACTTCGGCGGCTTGCCAGGCGGCCTGAGCCGTCGGCGGCGCGGGCTGGTCCCCGGGCTGGTCGATCAGCGCCGAGTCGCCGATGGCAAAGACGCGCTCGTCGTCGGTCTGGAAGTTCCCCTCGGTGTGGACGCGGTGGTTGCGCTCGTCTTTGTCCAGGTTCACGTCCTGCATGCAGTCCCGGCCGGTGATGCCGCCGGTCCAGACCAGTACGTCGTAGTCCAGTTCGTCCTCATCGCCGATGTAGACGGTCTCTTCGTTGACCTTCCCGATGAACTCTCCGCACTTGATGTTCACACCTGCGGCTTCTAGGCGCTTGCGCAGGGCACCCTGCAGTTCCGGATCGCTGTTGGGCAGGACCTGATCAAGGCCTTCCACGAGGTGGATGTCAATAGGCGCGTTGTGCTGATCGCGGAACTCGGCAACCTCGCCGGCGGTCTGGATACCCGAGAGGCCAGCGCCGCCGATGACCACCTGCGCCGGGTCGTTCGTGGAGGCCTCACGAGCGGCCTGCTGAATGGTGTCGTGAATCTCCAGGGCGTCGTCGAGACTTTTCAGCGTCAGGGCGTGCTCTTCGAGGCCGTCGATCCCGAAGAAGGCCGTCTGCGAACCAAGCCCGACGAGCAGGTAGTCGTACTCGACGGTGTCGGACTCGACGAGGTCGACTTCTTGAGCGTCGGTGTCGATACCGACAATCTTGTCTTGAATGAACGAGGTCGAGGGCTCCTTGATCTCGTGGATTGGGATAGCGATCTTCTCTTGGACACTTGGGTCCCGAATACACCGGTGGGACTCGTGCAGCACCAGATGGTAGTCTGTCTCAGAAATCCAGGTGACATTAGCCTCGCCGTCCAGTTCGTCCTCTACACTCTTAATCGCGCCGGCACCTGCATATCCAGCTCCTAGTACGACTATGTTCTCTGTCATAGAAGCTTCTCCGGAGGCATCTGATACAAACCCTTTGGAATCGATTTACGATCTTGCGGTGGTATCGTCACGTTGAATTGCCTCTCGGGACGACAACTCTGTAAGTCTGGTCAGGCGTTCGAGGCTGGGGAAATACCACTCTTATACCGTACGTAACCGATAGTAGTGCGGTATTGCAATAATATTCGATTCCCATTCACGGATCTTCAAAGCCGATATTACAGAAAACACCTTCCAGGCATTTGACGTTAAGAGGGATACCACTCTAACTGGAACGATTTCTGGAGACAAGCACAACAATTATTGCCGTTGTAGTCAAATGTTGTATTTGATGAAATCGTTAGATAACGTCCTACTCGCGGTTGGGGAGAACGACAGAGATCACGTTGAACGACTCCTTGATGCCGTAATCGCAGTTGCAAAACCAGCAGACGCGACTGTGTACCTGTTGCATGTGTTCACGAACGACGAGTACGAGCAATTAATGGACGACCTGGACCTGGATCCGACCTCTGGAGCGTTACAACCGGACGAGTTGGCGTCCCGGCACGACAGCGTCAGAACCCCGGCAGAGAAGCTCTCTGAACTGGGAATCGACTACGAAATACGTGGGATCGTTGGGAACCCCGATACAGAGGTTGTCCGTATTGCGGAGGAATTGGATATCGATCAGTTGTTCATCGGTGGCGCGGGGCGGTCACCGACCGGCAAAGCGGTGTTTGGCGACCACGCACAACAGATTCTTCTGAATGCGAACTGCCCCGTAACGTACATCCAGCGAGAATAAGGCGACAGCCCGGCGCAGTGTTCTCTTGCTGATTGGATTATGAGATACTGGTTCGACTGCGAATACAAACTGGATGGGATACGGTCTGGCAAATAGTGTCTTGTCGTTCGTATCTTCCGAACAATATTTCTTTCCAAGACTAGATAATATACGTTTGTAGGAAGATTATAACACATGTACTACTGTTATTCTTAAATCAGAGTTCGTTCGGTTACTACGAACGGAATGGATCGGTAACGAAGCCATGTGCCGTAGGGACCGTCTAGAACCTACAGATGAGACGCATGTCACCAGATGCCATATGTTGGGTTCGGTCAGGCCGAACAGACGTTGGAGAAAGCAGTCGGAATACAAGTCGTTCGTAGTGACCAGCAACCCAGTGTTTCTATGACTCATATTGAGCATAGACAGTAGCTGTGATCGGTCAGTCCCCAATTTATATATTGGTCTAGAGAGTGGGACTTGTATGGGAGTCGGATACACGACTATCATGTACGGCGAGGAATCGCTACTAGATGGCATTGCCGACATCGGTGCCTGTCGCTACGATGGCGTGGAGACGAGTTTGGGAGAGATCGACGCCGTGGGGGCGAATGCGTTCGAGAAACAGTTGGACGCCTACGACTTGGACCTCTACTGTGCGATGGGTGAATGGCTCGAAACACAGGGCGCGGCAGACCGTATCGCGGCCGGGGCAGAAACGGCCGCCGACCTCGGCGCACCCTATCTGGGAATCCTCCCACCGCACCGAGGGACAACCGACGACGACGATTTCGAGCGGTGGCTGGGCGAGATCTGCGACGCTGCAGACGATGCCGATATTACGCCAGTCCTGCACCACCACGGCGGGACCCGCGTCGAACAACTCGATGAAATTGAGGAGTGGCTCGACCGCGCCCCGGATTCCCTGGGACTGCTCTGGGATACGGCTCACCACTATCCGTACGATAAAGGTGATCCAGAGGGTGACCTGTCCGACGGTATCCGCCGGTTCGCTGACGACATCGAGTACGTTCACCTGAAAGACGTCGCACCGGATGCGGGCTTCGATGACCACGTCGCCGCACTGTCGGAGGGGAAGTTCCGGCTCGACACCGTGTTCCTCTACTACAACGCCTTCACCGACCTTGGAGAGGGCGTCATTGACTTCGCCGCCACCCATGACGCGCTCGAGGAAATCGGCTACGACGGACACATCACGATTGAGATCGAGAACCAGACGAAAGACCCGATTGCCCACGCCAAAGAGAATCTCGACTACTGGTGGGAGATTACCGGCCAGTAGTCGACTGGACTGGATCGCATCGGTGACTCCAGCGTACCGGAATCGGCGCAGCTGTGTACAAAACGTTTTGTTCCTGGCTGTGTGAGATGTACCCGTATGGGAATCGGATACGCGACCATCATGTACGACTCGGAGGCTGTCGTCTCCGAAGGGATCGGCGATTTCGCAGCGTGCCGGTACGACGGTGTCGAAATCGGACTGGGAAAGGCCGAAGCCATCGGTGAGGCGAAACTGCGCGAACTACTCGACGAGTATGACCTCGATCTTTACTGTGTTATGGCTGGCTGGCTCAATACGGAAGAAGACCTACAGGCCGCCGTCGACGGCGCGGAACTAGCCGGCTCGCTGGGGGCGAACTTCCTCGGGATCTTGCCGCCGCCTCGGGGCGTCGTTGACGACGACACGTTTGCCGACTGGCTCGACCAGATCGGAGCCGCTGGGAAGGAAGCCGGTGTCACACCAATAGTTCACCATCACTTCGGCGCACACATCGAACAGCCCGAGGAAATCCGGCGCTGGCTGGATGAGGGACCGGACAACGTAGAACTGCTGTTCGACACGGCACACTACTACGCCTACGGCGACGTCACCGAAGGGATCGAACGGTTCGCAGACGATATCGCGTACGTCCACCTCAAGGATATCGATCCTCCAGCAGAGTTCGAAACCCACGTCGAGAACCTCACCGCTGGCAAGAAAGACTACGACAGCATTGTCAACTACATCTGGGCGTTTACGGACCTCGGCAAGGGTGTTATCGACTTCAGTGAGGTGTTCGAGACCCTGGATGAAGTCGGATACGACGGCCATCGGACCATCGAGATCGAGAACCAGAAGGACCATCCGCTGGTCCACGCCAAGGAGAATATCGACCATCTACGGTCGGTTACTGACCGCTGAGCGGCGTCAGACCCTTCCAAATCCGACCACTTGTACTGAAGAAATCGACCGTACCGTTCGGTGTAACGTTACGTCCGTGGTTCGCCGACCAGTTCATGCCCCTGGAACTCACGGAACAGGTCGGCAATGAGTTCGACGTCACGCTGTGCGTCGGTCGGCGTCGTCCGCGGGTGGCGTTCCCCTCGACGCAATTCTTGAAATGTTCGAGTTCGCGCTTGAACGCCTCGTCGGTCGACGGCGTGTGAATCGTCTCCTCGGTTTCCTCGGTCCCCTGCTTGACACGAACGTCGGCCGGGGTGTTCTTGATGAACGCGTTCGAGAAGCCGATGGAAACGGAGCGGTCTGGTGCATCGACCTGGATCCGCTCGTCGTACCACATCCGGTCGGTCGCCCCCGATTCCAGCATGCAGCGGAGGTCGTCCTCGTAGCGGAGCTGGGCCGTCAGATACTTCCAGTCGCTGAATACATCGACGTGGTCGATGCCCGTGACAGCGCCGAATACGCCGCGGAGCGCGTTCACGTCGTGGCAGATACTCTCTAAGTGATAGCCGTAGGCACGAGTGAGGGTCTCGTCCTCGGTCCCGATAGCCGCCTCGCACTGACGCTGCCGGGCCGCCATGCTTTCTTCGATGAACGAATCGTCGAGGTCAGCCTGGATGAGGTCGTAGGTGTCCTCGAGGACCGAACCGACATCCGGCGGAATGACGACGCTGGTGGCGAGATCGATCTGATCGATATCGTCGACCAGTTCTGCGAATCGCTGAAAACCGGGGTCGTAGCGCTTCATATACCCGACCATGCAGTCGACATCAGCGGCGTCAGCGGCTTCGACAACGCGCTCTGCGTCCTCGGGCGTAACGGCGATGGGCTTCTCGACGAACGTGTGGAGGCCCGCTTCAAGCGCCGAGATAGCGAGGTCGGCGTGGGTCTGCATCGGTGTCGCGATGACCACGCCATCGAGGTGATTCCGCTCCTCCTGAATGAGCGTCTCGCTGTCCCGGTAGCGGTTGGGAACGTTGTATCGGTCGCCCAGCGTTTCGGTGGTGTTCGCTCCTGGATCGGCCAACGCCTCGATTTCGATGTCTGGAATCTCTGCCAGATACGGCAGATGCATAATCTGAGCGATACTCCCGGCTCCGATCATTCCGACTTTCATGACATACGAGAATGGGAGAGACATTCACAAATAGGTTTCCCTCGGGAGGGCTATTTCGGCTCCAAGAACTCCTGTTCGGATGGGTGCGCAGACGAGAGAGAAAGTCGAAAAGCAGTGTCCAACTGTCGGCGACGGCGCTACTGAATCGCGCCGGTCATGCGACCGACGAGGTCCTCGCGGTCAATGGTGCCGTCGTTTTCTAGTTCTGCGACGAGACTCCCGGAGCGGAGCACGGCAACGCGGTCCGCTACGTCGAACACTTCCTGCAGGTTGTGGGTGATGAAAATGACCGTCTTCCCGGATGCCTGGAGCTCTTCGATCAGGTCCAGAATCTTCTGTGAGCCCTCGACGGATACCTCGGCGGTGGGCTCGTCGAGGATGACGACTCTCGGGTCCGAAATGAGTGCCCGAGCGACGGCAACAGCCTGCTGCTGCCCGCCGGAGAGTTCGTCTGCCACCGCGTTGGGGTCGATCTCGAACCCGATCTCGTCCAGCGCTTCAATCGACCGCTCTTCCATATACTCCCTATCGATACGGCGGAGAAGCTTCCCTCGCAGCCCGCCTTTCGTCGGTTCGCGGCCCATGAACACGTTCGAGGCCACGTCGTGTTGCATCGACAGCGACATGTCCTGAAACACCGTTTCGATACCGGCCCGCTTGGCCATCGACGGCGAATCGAGGACGATGTGTTCGAGGTCGCCGGTCTCCTCGTTACGCATTTTAAACGTCCCGGATGTCGCCGGAATAACACCGGAGAGGAGCTTTATAAAGGTCGATTTCCCGGCTCCGTTGTCACCGACGATAGACAGGACCTCGTTGTCTTTTATCGAGAGGGAGACGTCTTCGAGCGCAACAACGCCGCCGTAGTGTTTCGAGACGTTCTCTACGGAGAGAATGGTGTCATCGTCCGCTCCCGTACTGGTGGACGTATTTACATCTCTATCTACTGTCTGCTCGTCTGCCTTTGACATGGTGGAAAAATCACAATCCACCATTATAAATGTGGTGGGTTATTGCGGCTGCAATGCCTCGTCGAGGCTGTCGTCATTGAAAACAATCTGCACCCGAGAACTGAATAAAACGCACCAGTCAGTCAGTTAATGGCCGAGATTTGTGTTAGAGTGAAGGCCACGACCAGTGCCCAGAGGATGACAGTCATCACGACTGACAGCGCGGCGTTCCGACTACTGAACTCGTGGAGTATCTGCGTCGAACTGTACAGGAGATACATGGATGGGAGGAACACGAGTGCCGCCGCTGCCATGACGACCGGCATGATGAAATCCCACCCAGCGAGCAGAATCGGCAGGAAGAGCAACACGGCCGGGGCGAAACTGTAAATGACTCCCTGGAGCGTGGTGTCGAAGTCACGTCGCGTCCCGATGATTTTCACGGACGCGTGCAGGAAGATTGCAGTCAATAGGAGAAGTCCAGCCATCGACATGAACGTCACGAGCGGGAGCGTCCCGAGCGCGGCGACACCGGGACTCACGATAGCAAAGGAAAAGCCCCAGCCGAGAGCGAGGTCAATGACCGTCATTGCAATCAGCGTCACGAGCGTGAGGATGAGCGTCCCGATGGTCGCAAACATGAGTGGCGCATCGAGTCCCTGGATATCGCTTCGGACGTACTCGAAGAAACCGCTCGTATCGTTACTGATCTCCTTGATCGGGTCGATGTACTCGTCGGTCAGGTACTCGATGCGAACGTCACGGCTCAGCACCTCGATCAGCACTGCCGAGATGATGAAGATGCCAGTGAAAACCTGGAACAGGCGCACACCTAGTCCCGCCAGCACGAGGATATTCTGCGTGAGTGCAAACACGAGTGCACCCAGGAAGGTGCCGGGCATTGACCCTTTACCACCGAAGAGGTTGGTTCCACCGATGACGACGCTGGCGATAACGATCAGCTCAGTGCCCTGTCCGGTTGACGGCGACACAGCCTGTGTAAAGGCAAGCTGACCGATACCAGCGAAGGCCGCGAGTAGTGCGACCAGCATGAAGTTGATAATCTTTACGTGGTCAGTCTTGATACCGGTTCGCTGGGCGCTCTCTTGGTTTCCGCCGGTGAACATCGAGCGGTAGCCAAAGGCGGTTCTGTTGAGGACGTAGTAGCCAAGGACAAGGAAGACGAGGGTCCAGATGATCTGGATCGGGAACTGCTGGAGCAGCGCCGGTCCAGAAACCAGTTCGGTAACACCGCCGATGTAGAATAACAGGTCGGGATAGTTGTCGCTGCTAATCGTTGCGGTTTGCCCCTGTAGAATAACGAGGTTTGCGCCCCGTAATAATGTCAAGGTCCCGATAGTGACGATAAGCGACGGGAGTCCCAGTTTGGTTATCATGAGTCCCTGGAACAGCCCGTACAGGGCCGCAAACAGGAGCACTAGCAACACCACGAACAGGATGGGGTAGCCAGTTCCGTACATGGTCGCTACCAGTGCGCCACAAACAGCCATCAGCGACCCGACTGACAGGTCGAACTCGCCGGAGACCATCAGCAGAGTCATCCCGTATCCGATGATGGCTGTCACCGCGGTGTTCCGAACGATGCCGACCAGATTGTCTGAACTGAGGAACACGTCCGCCCGGACGATTGTGCCGAGCGCCAGAAGGACACTCACCGCGAGTATCGCCCCCACCTCCCGACTCTGTAACAGTCTTGATACGCTGCCTAATCCGCTGTCTCTTGATACTGAGGCATCGACCTCTGCCATACCTGGTCGAACGCATTCACCAATTATAAAACATTGGTTTTACGGCATGTGTTGTCTGGCTATTCAAGCAACTGACACGCTCTCGATGGCCGAAAATACAGTGATGAACGGCCGAAAGGCCCTCGATCGTGTCGGCAGTCTCAGTAGTTATTGTCCTGCCAACTCTGCAGGTCACCCCAGGACCCGGAACGACGCCGAGCGAATTCGAGGTTCGATTCGTCGATGATGGAAATCCCAGTGTTGAAGTCTTTCATCGGGATCCCGCGCTCCATGTAATTCCACATCATGTTGACCGGCATGTTCCCCTGGCTGTACGGGTCCTGCCCTGCGGTGAAGTCGATAGTTCCCTTTTCAATCCCGTCTAGTGTCGGCCCGGGAAGGTCGAAGCCACCGACCGTCATCTCGTCCTGCAGGCTGTTGTTCTCGACGAGTCGACCGCCGGCAATTGCGCCCTGCAGGGCTGTCCCGAGGATGAGGTTGAGGTCAGGCGTGGCGCTGTACTTCGTATCCACGCGGTTGATAGCCTGCGAAAGGTCGCCGCTGACGTTCAGCGTGCTCAGAACCCGCACGTCGTCCTGTGCTTCGAGGGCCATGCGAATCCCCTCGGCTCGCGCCGACAGCGCCGGGTGGCCCGGCGCGGAGGTGGTCGGGAGCGCGACGATCTCCCCGTCGACTTTTTCCCGGGCTATCTCGTACCCAGTTTGACCGACTGCCACACCGGCTTCGACGAACTTCTGGCCTACGTACGGGATGACGGTTCCGAACGTGTCCATCATCTCGCTGTATTGGCCCGAGTAGACGCTCGTGTTGAACGAAGCGACGGGAATGTCGTTGTCGATGGCGTTCTGGATTGGGCCGGTGTACTGGTCCTTGTTCAGAATACTCGTCGCGATAGCGTCTTCGCCGTTATTGAGACGCGATATCGTCGTGTTGAGCGTCTCGATCTGCTGGGCCGGGTCGTGGCTCGACGGGCCGATGAACTCGCCCGACCAACCGACGTTGTTCAGCGCGTCGTTCATACCGACGATAATACCGGTCATGAACTCGTCGACGACGTGCGTGACAAACACCATCTCGCGTTCCTCGTGTGTCGGGTTCGCGAGGTCCATGCTGTCGGCGGTGGGCGGGGGGACGAGCGGGACTCGGAGTGCTGTTGGAAGCGAGTCTGAGCCGCCTCCACCGTCGCTCTGGCCACCGGAACCGTCGCCACTTTCGCCGTCTGCAGATTCCGTCGGTGTCTGGCTGTCAGACCGGAGTCCACCACAGCCGGCCAGCGCGGAGAGGCCACCTGCGATGCCGACGGCGCTCATCTGTTTCATCAGATTTCGCCGTGAGACGCCGAGATCGATCGATACTATCTCGTCACCGTGTTCGGATGCGTTACCGTCAGGCATACACTTCACCATTGGTGAACAGGTAAATAAACATTTCTATTAATCATCCATGTTGCTGGTTGCACAGCTAGCGGAGTGTCGAGAGTGGGCTCTCGAGATGAGTCCCCGCACAGTATCGCCGTCAGACGTACACCCGTTCACCGCGCTCGTCGCTCTCCCGTATGGCCTCAACCACGCGCTGAACGTCGACGCCATCCTCGAAATTCGGTCGGTACTGGTCACCATCTCGAACGGCGGTGAGGAACTCGTAGTTCTCGTGGACGAACGTGTGCTCCCAGCCGATGATATGGCCCGCTGGCCACCAGCGGTCCATGTAGGGGTCATCGTCGTCGGTCACGAGAATCTGTTGGTAGCCGCGGTCGTCCGGTCCCTTGACCTGGAGTTCGTTGAGCCGGCGGAGCGAGAACTTCAGCGCACCCTCGGACCCGTATATCTCGATAGCGTTGTCGGCCTTTCGACCGGTTGCGATCCGAGACCCCTCCAGAACGCCCTCCACACCGTTCTCGAACTCCACGAGGGCTGAATATTCGTCGTCGGTCGTCACCGGTCGGGTCCCGTCGCCGTCGGGGTCGGGTCGCTCCGTGACCTGTGTCACCAGCGAGCCGCTGAGGCTCTCGATATCGCCGATAATCCAGCTGACGAGGTCGATCGTGTGCGATCCCACGTCACCCACGACACCAGTCCCGGACACGTCCGCGTCACAGCGCCAGTTCCAGGGCAGGCTCGGGTCGGCCAGCCAGTCCTGCAGACAGCGCCCCTTCACGCGGTAGATCTCGCCCAGTTCGCCAGCATCAACCAGTCGCTTTGCCAGCTGGATCGCCGGCACGTAGCGGTAGTTGAACCCCGTCGCGGCGACGGCGTCGCTCTCGCGGGCGGCCTCGCACATCTCCGTCGCCGTCTCGATGTCCGGCGCGAGGGGCTTCTCACACATGACGTGTACATCCGACTCCAGGGCGGCGATGGTCGGCTCGGCGTGGACGTGGTTCGGCCCGAGGTTGTAGAACACGTCCACCTCGTCAACCACGTCGCGCCAGTCGCTCGCCGTTCGGTCGAAGCCAAAACGGTCTGCCGCGTCGCTGACGGCCGCCTCGCTCCGACCGATGAGTACGTCACGGTTCGTCGCCGGCGCGTCGGGGAAGAACATCGGCAAGCGCGCGAGCGCGTTCGCGTGTGCTTTCCCCATAAATCGGTAGCCGAGGAAGCCGATATCGAGGGTCATGCGGTCGCCTCCGTCTCACCGCGAGCGAGCGCCATTGGTTGGCTGGCACATGTGCGATACGTCTCTGACAGATTCAACTGCCAGCGAGTCCGGTCAGTGTGGAGCGCTATTCGCATCGAGTGAAATCTCGACAGCGCACGAAATAAAGATTTGGAGAAGCCAAACGGGAGTCTACCGAAGCCGATACCACTATACGATCCGCATCTATATCGGCGGATATGCTCGAAGACGAAACGCGACTCGGACTCGGAACGTACACACTCACCGACGCGGACGGCGTCGAGACGATTAAAGCGGCCATCGAACACGGGTATCGCCACATCGACACCGCCCGGCTCTACGGGAACGAAGCGGAAGTCGGCGAGGCCATCGCCGCCGCCGACGTCGACCGTGACGACCTCTTCGTCGCAACGAAGGTCGCACACTTCGAGGAACCGGAGAAGACGACCGAGTACGTCGAGCGGGCTATCGACGAGAGCTTCGAGAAACTCGGTCTCGACCGCATCGACCTGCTGTATCACCACTGGCCGCGCGGGCAGGACGACATCGAGACGGTCCTGCCGGTCCTCGCGGACCGCGTCGCCGACGGCCGGGTCGACAATCTCGGCGTGAGCAACTACACCGTCGACGACCTCGAACTCGCCGACGAACTGATCGACCGCCCTATCGACGCGCTCCAGGTCGAGATGCACCCACTACTCCAACAGGACGAACTCTGGGCATTCCTCGCCGACACCGACACCGACCTCGTCGCCTACTCGCCGCTGGCCCAGGGCGAGGTGTTTGAGGTAGACATCATCTCCGACATCGCGGCGAAGCACAGTGTCTCGGAACCGGTCGTCTCGCTCGCGTGGCTGCTCTCGAAGGAGGGCGTGACGGCGATCCCGCGGACGAGTTCCGTCGACCACCTCCGGGACAACTTCGGCGCGCTGGAGGTCGAACTCGACGCCGAAGACGTAGATCGGATCGACGCAATCGAGCGGACCCACCGCTGTGAGGACCCCGACTGGATGACCTGGTAATCGCTGGCAGTTCGGCCCCGATGGTTTTCTCCCGTTACAGGCGTTGAGACGGGCTTTGTCCGTCGGTTTCACACCACCGCTAGTTGTGACTGACTACGAGACGCCCTCGACTGCGGTCATGGTTCGACGAGGATCTTGACGTGGCCAGTGTCCGGCGAGCCTAGTTCCTCAATGCCGTCCTCGACGAGCGCGTCCAGTCCGATTCGCCTCGTGACGAAGGTGTCCGCTTCGATGCCACCGTCGCCCAGCGACTCGATGACGGCATCGAACTCTGTCCGGAACGACCGCGGCGGGAAGCCATAGCAGTACGTGCCACGGAGGGTCCGCTCGCCCGTGACGATCCCTTGGAGGTCCACACTCGTCGTCCCGCTGGTCATACTGCCAACGGTGACACAGCCGCCCCGGCGCGTGCTCTCGATAGCGGCGTTGACCGCCGGGGCGACGCCGGCAAACTCGAACGAGGCGTCCACGCCGCCAGTCGCGGTCGTGATCTGCTCCGCAGCGTTGGATTCCGTCGGGTCGACGACCATATCAGCGCCAAGTTCCAGCGCGACTTCGCGCCGTGCCGGGTTCGGCTCGGAGGCGAAGATCCGCTTCGCGCCCGCTTCGTCGAGCGCCCGGATGACCGTCAGTCCGATTGGGCCACAGCCGAAAACCGCAGCGGTGTCGGCGGCGCGCAGTTCCGACCGGCGGACCGCGTGGAGGCCGACAGCGAGCGGTTCGATGAGCGCACCTTTCCAGACGGGCACGTCAGTGGGGAGCCGGTGGACCTGCCCAGCCGGGACGACGGCTTCCTCGGCGAAGCCACCGGCCCCGGTCTGGAGGCCGACCGCCAGCACGTCCTCACAGCGGTTGTAGGCTCCGTCCTCGCAGTACCGACACTCTCTACAGGGAATGTTTGGATGGACAGCGACAGGGTCCCCTACCTCGATGCTGGTTACGTCGTCTCCCACCTCACTGACGGCCCCGCTGAACTCGTGCCCGATGGTGATCGGCCGGCTCGCCCCCGACCTTGGGTGTGGGTCTGCGGGCGTGTACTCAGCGTGTTCGTACTCGTGAATGTCCGTCCCACAGATGCCACACGCCGCCACGGCGATCCGTACGTCGGTCGGTCCGACCGGGGACGGCTCCACGTCGTCGATCCGTACGTCGCCCGGGCCGTAGAAGCGCGCGGCTCTCATGGGTGTCGCTCCGCTGTGTCACTCGATTGCATGCCTGTTGAATATATCTCCCGGGAGAGTGCTAACCCTTTCGGTTAGACAGTACCGCGAAAACGCATCGGCGTCCACACGAACGGCGTGGTTACTCCTTGCGGTGCTGTTCAACGACGTCCCAGTCCAGTTCGATGCCCAGGCCCGGCGAGTCAGGGATCTGGATGCGACCGTTCTGGATGAAGTCCTCGTCGCGGGCCAGCAGGTCTTCCCACCATGGGACCTCCCGGGCGTGGTACTCTAGCGCGACGAAGTTCGGGACGGTGGCGCCGACGTGGGCAGTTGCAGCCGTGGCGACCGGGCTGCCAATGTTGTGCGGGACGAGCGCCTGGTAGTACGCTTCGGCCATGTCGGCGACCTTCTTCGTCTCTGCAATGCCGCCGGTCTTTGGCACGTCGGGTGCGAGGAAATCGACGGCCTGGTCCTCGATGAGGTCGCGGAAGCCGTGGCGGCCGTAGCGGTTCTCTCCGGTGAGTATAGTGGCGTTGACCCGGCGCTTGAGTTCCCGCATGGCGTCCGTGTTTTCGGGGGGTAGCGGGTCTTCTATCCATGCGAGGTCGTACGGTTCGAGCGCGCGACAGAGCCGCTCGGCCGTCTCCGGGCTGAAGTTCCAGTGCAGGTCCACTGCGATCTCGGCGTCGTCGCCGATCTCCTCCATGACAGCCGCGACGACGCGCTGCTTGTGGTCAATCTCTGGCGGGTCGAAATGGCGCGACAGAGTGTCTATTTCGCGGCCCGACGGCACGTCGAGGTCGAACTTGACGATGTCGAAGCCGTCCTCGACGGCGGCACGGGCGGCCTGAGCGTAGGCTTCCGGTTCGTAGGTCTCCTCCTCCTGGCCTTCCTCGGCGGATTCGACCATCGCCTCGCCGGCGTGGCAGTCGGCGTAGACGGCCACCTCTTCACGGACCTTCCCGCCGAGGAGCTGATACACCGGCTGGTCGAGGAGCTTGCCCGTCGCGTCCCACAGAGCGAGTTCGACGCCGCTGATAGCGATAGTGCCCACACCTTCCTGGGAGCCACGCCCCGAGAGACTCTCGCGCATGAGGTTGTAGAGCCGTTCCACGTCTGTCGGGTTCTCACCGACCAGTACGGGTCGGAGGTAGTCCGTGATGATCTCGTGGACTCCCGGGGACGGATAGGCCTCGCCGATGCCGGTGACGCCCTCGTCGGTCTCGACGGTCACGATAGTCCACGGGAAATTCCCGTCGATGACCAGCGTGTTCAGGTCGGTAATCTCTGCCGGTGGGCCGTCCGCGCGGCGCGGCGTCTCGTCGAAGTCGGCCCACATCGTCGCTGCGAGCTTGGATGCGAAGTCTTCGTACATTGTTTGTCAGTTTTTGTCATTCCACACCGTCTGCCGGCGTGGACTGGAACGGTCGTAGTGACTGCGTGTTCCGCCTCGGCAACTCGATACCATCCGGCATGACTGGTCCGCGACGAAACTGGCACACCGGATGATACCGAATCCCATCGTTTCTGGTATCTACGTTTGTCCTGTTATATGTTCCGATGCATGGGGATAGTGTCTGTACACACGTGCTGCGTTTCGTCGATGACCGGAAGTACACAGGTATCAACGTGTGTGTCGTGTACCCGTATATTTTTATACCTCCAATCGAATATTTATGATAGATTCCCAAGTAACGCCAGCCGCTGATCAGTGGCGAGACGTCCCCCATCAGTCACTGGCGGTCATCAATTAGACATGACTCATCTCAAAGACGCAATTGAATCGGCCGACAGCCCGTTCGGGACCTGGATATCGGTCGGTCACCCAACAATAGCGGAGGCAACGGCGCAGTTAGATCTGGACTTCGTCCTCGTCGACATGGAACACACGACGATGGACCTCGAAACGGTAGAGAGCATGGCGCGGGGCGTCGATGCCGCGCCCGGCGACACCGACATGATCGTCCGTGTCCCGTGGAACGACCCGGTCCGGCTCAAGCGTGTCATAGACATCGGCGTCGCCGGAGTGATGGTTCCGATGATCAGCTCCGCCGAGGAGGCAGAAGAACTCGTCCGCTCACTACGGTATCCGCCGGACGGGATTCGTGGCATCGCTGGGAGCCGAGCGACGCGATACGGGAAAAACTTCGAAGAGTACGTCACGAACGCGAACGGGTCCATCCTCACCATCGCCCAGATCGAGACAGAACAGGGGATGGAGAATGCCCAGGATATCGCCGCTGTCGAGGGCATCGATTCGCTGTTCGTCGGCCCGGCCGACCTCTCCGGTTCGCTCGGGATGTTCGCAGAGTGGGATTCATCAGAGTTTGACGATGCTGTCCAGTCCATCATCGACGACAGCCACGCGGCCGACGTGCCCGTCGGAACGTTGACGACCGACATCGGGGCCGAGGCGATCGAGTCCCGAGTGCAACAGGGTTTTGACTTCCTCATCGCCGGCAAGGACGTGGCCCTGCTGATGGACAGCGTCGAAGTGGCTATCGACAACTACGCCGAAGCGCTGGACAGGCCGGTCTCCGCATCCGACGACTGACCGCGCTGCAGACCTGACAGCCAAAACTGGCCGTATCTCATTCTGTGACTGCCGACTGGAGAGCCGATGTTGATCGATTCTCGAATCGAGTTCACAGACGCAAAAGAGACGAAGTAGTGGAGCTGGGGCCGCAAGCCGCGGATTTCAGTGACTGTAGTACCGCTCGATGGTGATGGTTTTGTCCGTGTAGAAGTTGATCGCGTCCTCGCCCTGGGCGTGGAGATCCCCGAAGAAGGAATCCTTGCGCCCACCGAAATGGAAGAAGCCCATCGGCGCACAGACACCGACGTTGATACCGATGTTGCCGGCGTCGACCTCGTAGCGGTATTTCCGGGCTTCCGCGCCGTTTTCGGTGTACAGCGAGGAGGCGTTACCGTACTGGGTACTGTTGACCATCTCGATGGCTTCGTCAATGTCGTCAGCTTTTGTCAGGGCCATCACCGGGCCGAAGATCTCAGTCTGGGTGATGTCCATATCGGTCGTAACATTTTCCAGCAGCGTCGGCCCGAGGAAGTTCCCATCGGGGTAGTCGGGGTGCTCGAAGTCGCGCCCGTCGACGACTAGGTCCGCACCCTCGTCGACAGCGTCTTCGACCATCTCTTTGACGCGCTCGGCGGACTCACCCGTGATGAGCGGGCCCACATCGGTGTCCTCGTCGAGGCCGTTGCCCACGGTGAGGTCGTCGATGGCGTCGAGGATTTGCTCGCGTAGCGGTTCGTAGCTGTCGCCAATACCCACGACCACGTCGTTTGCGAGACAGCGCTGGCCGGCGTTGCCATACACCGAACCGATGACGTTCGGGATGGCTTCCTCCAGTTCGGCGTCCTCAGAGACGACAGCGTAGTTTTTCGCGCCGCCCTGGGCCTGCACGCGCTTGCCGTGTTTGGCGCTGGTCTCGTAGATGTGGCGCGCGACCGGGGTCGACCCGACAAAGGAGACGCCCTCGATGTCCTCGTGTTCGAGGAGCGCGTTGACCGTGTCGACGCCACCGTTGACGAGATTGACGACACCGTCTGGGAAGTCAACCGCGTCGATGGCCTCGAAGATGATCTGCGAACTCAGTGGGACTTTTTCGCTGGGCTTGAGGACGAACGTGTTGCCCGTGGCGACGGCGTAGGGCAGGAACCACAGCGGGATCATCGCCGGGAAGTTGAAAGGCGTGATAGCCGTGAACACGCCAAGTGGTTGTCGGATAGCGTGTTCGTCCATGCCGCTGGCGACGTCCTGGACGTTCCCGCTGCCCTCGCGCAGCATGTTCGGAATCCCCGCCGCGACCTCGACGTTTTCGATGCCGCGACGGATCTCGCCGCGAGCCTCGTCCAGTGTCTTCCCGTGTTCGCGTGTCAGCGCCTGCGCGATGTCCTCCTGTCGGTCTTCGAGTTCCGATTTCAGGTCGAAGAGATACTGGACGCGCTCGACCGGCGGTGTTCGGGACCACTCGTCGAACGCCTCGCTCGCTGTCTGGACGGCCGCATCGACAGTCGCCTCGTCGGAGAACGGCACTTCTGCCAGTGTCTCGTTCGTTGCCGGATTGACAAGCGGTTGGCCGTCGTCGCTGTCGACGGACACCCACTCGCCACCGACGTAATTTTCCACAGTGTCGGGTACTGCAGTCGCCGCTGGCGACTGCTCTTGCTTGCTCGTCATACAAGAAACACCTCTCGGTCCACCCATAAATGTGTTACGCCACCGCGCGCGTTCGGAGCCATCGGACTGCCCACAAGCCGTACCACTCTTACTGTTCCAATCACAAGGAGGAGTATGGGGTCTGTTACGTACGAGTACGACGACGAGACAGTGATTGTTACCGGCGGAAGCTCCGGAATCGGGCGTGCCATCGCGATGGCGTTCGGTGCCGCGGGGGCGACGGTAATCAACGCCGACATCACGCCGGAGCCAAAGGATGCAGGTGCGACTGAACCGACCCATGAAGCCATCGAGGCCGACGGCGGAACAGCCCACTACGTCGAGACTGATGTCTCATCACGAACGGACATCGAATCGGTTGTCGAGGCAGCCCGTGAGTTCGGCGGTGTCGACGTGATGGTGAACAACGCCGGGTGGTTCACCCGGGGCGACCTGTTTTCGGTCGACGAAGAGACCTTCGACCGGATTCACAGTATCAACACGGGCGGGGTCTTCTTCGGCTGTCAGGCGGCTGCGGCGGACATGCGAGACAGGGATGCAGGCGGAACCATCGTCAACACGGCGTCGATCAGTTCGACACACGCTCAGGCCGATCAGATCCCCTACGACTCCACGAAAGGGGCGATCAAGATGATAACCCAGGGCGCAGCGATCGAACTCGCCGACGAGGACATTCGTGTCAACGCAGTCGCGCCGGGACACATCGCGACCGAGTTCGGGTCCGGAGCGGAACAGAAGGAGGACTCCGTCGCGGCCGGTGACTTGGTAAAGCCCATTCCATTAGATCGACCGGGCTACCCGTCGGACATCGCCCCGGTGGTCCTGTTTCTGGCCAGCGACCAAGCGGGCTACGTGACCGGCGAAACCGTCTACGTCGACGGCGGGTGGCAGACGTTCTGATGGCGTTGCCATAGCGCCGGTAGCGGGTGTCATTTGATCGATAACCCAGTACAATTATGACCCGGTAGTCTCATTGGTATACTATGCGTGCCTTAGTGCTCGATGCGGAGTGGAATCCGAAAACAAGCTACGACCTGTCCGAGGACGAACAAGAGCAACACCGCGCGATGAACAGCGCCAGCGTCTGGCAGAACCCCGAACTGCGTGTCGAGGAGCGAGAAAGACCTGAACCGGACGAAGACGAGGTGCTCGTCCGTGTCAAGTACGCCGGCATTTGCGGCAGCGACGCCGCCATGACCGAGACCGACGACGACGGCTACATGCACTATTCGGCGTACACGCAGCTCCCGAACGTTATCGGCCACGAATTTTCCGGCGAGGTGGTCGAGACCGGCGACGACGCGGATTTATTCGAGGCTGGCGATCCAGTAACTGCTGAGGTCACGGACTACTGTGGCCGCTGCCAGATGTGTCGCCAGGGCTTTCACGGCCACTGCGAGAATTTCGAACAGATCGGCTTCACGCTCGACGGCGCGTTCGCTGAGTACGTCACCGTCCCGGAGAAGATTCTCTGGGGCGTCTCCGAGCTCTCCGAGCAGTACGACGACGAAGATGAACTATATCGGGCCGCAGCGACAATCGAACCCAGCACGATCTCGTTCTACGGGCTGTTCGGGCGGGCCGAGGGTATCTGGCCCGGTGACTACCACGTCTACCACGGCGTCGGACCCATCGGCCTGACCGGCATGAACGTCTCGCGTGCGGCAGGCGCGGGCAAGGTCATCGCGTTCGAGCCCTCTGACGAGCGCCGCGAAATTGCAAACGAACTCGGGTTCGATCACGTCTACAACCCAATCGAGACTGACCCCGCGGCGAAAATCAACGAAGTGACCGGCGGCGAGGGTGCGGACGTACACGTCGAGACCAGCGGCGCAGTCGGCGCGACCTACCCGGTCATCGAGAACACACTGGCCGAGCAGGCCAACGTCGTCCACATCAGCAACGCTGGCAGCGACCCCGATATCGCACTCCGGAAATACCAGGGGTCGAGCGCCCAGATCTACGGCTCCGAGGGACACACCGGCCAACAGGTGTATCCGCGGACCATTCGATTGATGGCGAGTGGCCGACTGGACAATCTCCCGATCGTCACGTCGACGTTCGACCTCGAGAACGCCGACGAAGCTGTCGCGCAGGCCCGTAAGCGCGTGGACGGCAAGGTCCTCATCGAAGTATAGCGGCGGACTCACAGTTTTTCGTAGTCGATTTGCTTCCAAAAGTGCCAGTTGCGTCTTAGACTCGTTCGGTGTCCAGAAAAGAGCCGGTCGCGGTTACTCTTCCAGGTCCGCGAGGTCCCATTTGCCGGTGATGATCGCACCGGAGTCCGCGTTGTCCGGTTCGACGACGGCTTCGACGAACGAGGGGCCGTCGTAAGCGAACGCTTCTTCCAGAACTCCTGCGAGGTTCTCGGGCTTGACAACGCGCTCGGTGAAGCCGACGTTGAACGACTCGGCCATATCCATGAAGTCGACCATCGTTTCATCATCGAACTCTGTGTCGATGACCCGGTCCCAGCCGTACTTGTTCACTTGCAGGTTCCGGATGGACTTCCAGCCGTTGTTGTTGACGACGACGTAGTTCACGTCGATGTCGTGTTCGACGGCACAAGCGACTTCCTGGTTACACATGAGGAAACTGCCGTCGCCCTCGAAGTCGACGACCGTCCGCTCGGGGTTCGCGAGCTTCGCGCCGATAGCGGCCGAGACGCCCCAGCCCATCGTCGAGAAGCCGCCACAGGAGATGTTCGTCCGCGGTTCGTACACCGGGAACTCGGGGTTGATCGTCTCCTGGGGCTGGCCAGCGCTGGTAACGATGCTGCCGTCCCGCGGGAGTACCTCGCGGACCGCCCTGGCCACGCGAGAAATACTCATCGGCACGTCGTCGTTCTCCCAGCGCTCGTCGACCTGCGCCTGCCAGTCTTCCCACAGTTCCTGGATCTCGTCGTAGTATTCGTTGTCCTCCGTGGAGACGGGGGCGACTCGGTCCTGAACCGCGTCCGAGATCTGGCGAGTGACGACCTTCGCGTCGCCCTGTATCCCAACCTCGACCGGGTAGTTCTTCCCGATCTCCTGTGGGTCGATATCGACGTGAACCAGCTTGCTCGGCGGGATCTCAAAGCTCACGCCTTCCTCAAAGGAAGAGGTATGCATGTCGGTGAACCGACAGCCAACGGCGAGAATCACGTCGGCATTGGAGGCGAGTTCGTTACCGGCCGTCGAGCCGATCCAGCCCGCGTATCCGACGAATAGGTCGTGGTCCTCCGGGATGATGCCCCGCGACTGGAACGTCGGAATGACGGGGGCCTGGAGGTGTTCAGCAAGTTCCTGGACCTCGTCCCAGGCCTCTGCGATCATTGTGCCGCCGCCAGGGACGATGACGGGGCGGTCAGCCTCGGCCAGCAGGTCCGCGGCGTCCGAGACTGTGTCGGGGTCACCACCGGGTCGGCTGTGGGGTCGGTGCTTAGTCGGTTCTGGGAGTTCCACGTCCGCGGCCGCGCCCTGTACGTCCATCGGCACGTCGATATGGACAGGGCCGGGGCGACCGGACAGCGCCGTCTGGAAGGCACGACGGAGGACGCGTGGGAGCCGTTCAACATCGTCGACGACGAAACTCTTCTTCGTCACTGGCTCCATTACACTTGGGAAATCCCCTGGCTTCTGGCGCTCAATCTCTTGGAGAATCCCCTCGCCGTACTCGTGGGTCTGGGGTGCACCAGTGAATATGATCATCGGAATAGAGTCGACGTAGGCCGTCGCCGCTCCAGTGACGGTGTTCGTCGCACCCGGACCGATGGACGTGAATACAGCGAGTGGATTACCACTCGCGCGTGCGTACCCGTCAGCCAGGTGTGTTGCACCCTGTTCGTGTCGTGGTTGGATAACCTCTACCTCGGATTCGTTGAAGGCGTCCAGCAGGTTCGTGCTCCCGTGGCCCGGAATGCCCACGAGGTACTCGACGCCCTCCTTTTCGAGATATCTGGCGATAATTTCGCCACCGTTCAGTCTTGGCATCTCATCAAGAACGTGCACGCGGGATTTATTAAACGTTCCCCCACACGTGTCACGCCTTTACCCGAGAGTCAGCATGCCTACAGCGTGGGAATGACCTCGTCACCCATCACTTCGAAGAACCGCGCCGGATCGGGGCTCGTATTGCCAAGCGCGATGCGGTCAAATCCCATCTCGGCGTACTCCTCCAACTGGGCGGCGATAGTCGACGGATCGTCGGCGATGAGGAACTTCGCCTCGATTTCCTCTTCGGTGGCTTTCTCACCTTCCTGTTCGATCTCTTTCGGATTCGCCATCGCCCGGTCGAAGACGTTCTGGGTCGTCGCCCACCACGGTCGTGTGGCGGCCCGGGCTTGCTCGAAGTCCTCGTCGTAGGAGGCAATCACCAGCAGCGTCGTCTCGATACTGTCCGGGTCTCGACCCTCTTCTTCGGTGTAGCGACGGATTGCCGGATACAGGCGGTCTGTGTATTCCTCACCTTTCTTGACAGTGATGAAACCGTCACCGTACTCGCTGGTCAGCGATGCCGTGCTCGGACCGTTTGCGGCCAGATGGATCTCTGGACGCTCCTCAGGCATCGTGTACAGTTTCGCGTCGTCGACCTCGTAATGATTGCCCTCGTAGCTGAAGAAGTCGTCCGAGTCGTACAGCCCGTGGATGATCTCCAATGTTTCTTCGAGGCGGTCCCGTCGGACAGAATACTCAGGCCATTCATGGCCCAATGGTTTCTCGTTCATTGCTTCCCCAGTAGAGAGCCCAAGGACGACCCGTTCGTCGTGCATTTCTTGGATTGTTGCGAACGCCTGTGCCATCATCGCCGGATGATAATGTTTGCCTGCGGGTGTGACACACGTTCCAATGGGGATGTCGACCCGCTCAGTCGCAGCCCCGAGCCAGGACCATGCGAAGCCCGCTTCCGCATCGGTGTGGAACCACGGATGGAAGTGGTCTGATGTCCA
Organism: Haloarcula sp. CBA1131; assembly: GCF_008728975.1. Taxonomy (NCBI): domain Archaea; kingdom Methanobacteriati; phylum Methanobacteriota; class Halobacteria; order Halobacteriales; family Haloarculaceae; genus Haloarcula; species Haloarcula sp. CBA1131. Next base: position 212,355 of record NZ_RPCY01000004.1, on the reverse strand, counting down.
GATGAAGTCGAATCCGTTATCCGACGCGAGCTCGGAGTACTCCAGAAGCTCCGACGGGCTGTACTGCTCCTGATGGGCCATGTAATCGATTGCGACCATGGTATCTTCCGCTTGTGTGTTCTTGGTAATATCAGTTTCCCCATGCTAGCTGTTTGACGGTTGTCTGTCGATGATACCAAGTCCGTTCGTCTCTCTCAAACATCCGTCACAAGAGAAAATCCGAGGTCTTAGTTCATAGACAGAATTCGCGGTTCCAGGCAAATGTGCACCGAAAGGAGTTCGGTTCTTCCGAACACCGAAATATGTTCGCAGCTCACGAACAGGTTTAAGACAAGGCCGAGGCAATAGAAAGGTATGCCAACCCAGGACGAGTCTCGAACGGTCGAAGCGGTCCAAACGACGCTCGATATCATTGAATTTCTGTTAGAACGAGACGGTGCTGGAATCACTGAAATCGCTGACGAGCTCGACCGGTCTAAAGGAACGATTCACGGACACATGTCCACACTATATAAAAACGAGTATGTGATCAAGAAGGACGAGACGTACCGGCTGAGCCTTCGTCATCTCGAACTCGGTGAGACGGTCCGGGATCGACTACAGATATACGATGTCGTCACCGAGGAACTCGACGATCTCTCGGCGTCCTGTGGCGAGCTAGCTCAGTTCGCAATGCCCGAACACGGTCAGGCCGTATACATTTACAAAAGCGCCGGGGAAAACGCGGTCCAGTCGGCATCGTCACCGGGAAAACGGGAGTACATGCACTGTCTCTCCCTTGGCAAAGCGATGCTAGCACATATGTCGGCCCGCGCGTCAATGAGATCATTGATCGCCACGGCCTTCCGAAGTATACTGAAAACACAATTACGACTAGGGAGGCTCTCTTCGATGAACTCGAAGAGATCCGCGAGCGTGGGTACGCCTTCGATCGGGAAGAGAAAATCCAGGGGCTCCGCTGTGTCGCTGCACCGGTGACGACGAAAAATGAAATAATCGGTGCTATCAGTATCTCTGGCCCCGCGAGTCGATTCGAAGGCGAAGTATACGAGGAAGAGTTGCCCAGTATGGTTACGCGGTCAGCGAACGTGATTGAAATCAATTCCCAGTTCTCCTAACCCCCTGTTTGGATACTGCGAACGTACGGTCTGACACAAACTGAGCCCTCTGATCCAATGGCGAGGTTCTCTGGGATTGAATAACGACTGTACCACTGTTATTGTAAGAACCGGTTATCTCATATTTCGACGCCATCTCGGTCTTCTTGTTACTGCTGCACCCCTCAAGCATCTTTGCAACGAAGAATATGTGACTGTAGGTAACAATCGTGCAGAGTCGATGATGATCTACTGATCTCCGTGTCAGAGACTCCGGGCCGATCACCTGACAATTGGTTCTACCGCTTGTTACTGGTTGAAGACGTCTTTTTGTGGGTGTTAACGCTGTAAGATCAGTGGCTGACTATTACGACTGCGACAGTTCTGTCCGGGCTTAGCGTGGCTTACCCATTACTGAGGACTTAGCAGGATAGAACTGGAGACTCTCAAGTAATCTGATGACAGCTTGTAAAGGATTGATGTTTATTTTATTTACTTTTTATGATGGTGTGACTTAATATGGCGATAATTTTCATCTCTATCATACAGTCCAGCTAAGAAATTAGGCGAGCAGATAGAGGATTTTTATAGCTGGAGTAACTAATTAGTTTATGGCAACCTCCGAATCCGTGTCTGAAACAGCGGAGTTTGAAGTCAAGAATATCGGCGGTATCGACAGTACCCAGGTTTCGATTCCCCCAGGCGTGACCGTTCTGACAGGCAAAAATGCGACTAACCGAACGTCGTTCCTCCAATCAATCATGGCTGCCATAGGGAGCAATCAGGCGACACTCAAAGGTGACGCCGAGGACGGATATGTTAAACTCAACCTCAACGGCGAGACCTACGAACGAACGCTCACCCGCGCAGGTAATTCGGTCACCTTTGATGGCGACGGCTACCTCGACGATTCCGAAGTCGCGGAACTCTTCGCGTTCCTCCTCGAAATCAACGAAGCGCGACAGTCTGTCGCTCGTGGTGACGACCTTCGCGAGATTATCATGCGCCCTGTCGATGTCGGCGATATTAAAAATAGAATCCGCGAATTAGAAGAGAGAAAGGATGATATAAATGATAAACTAACCACTATTGAGGATAGAAAAACAGATATTCCTGAACTTGAACAACGACGAACACAGATACAGGACCAGATTCAGGATAAAAAAGATGAGCTTGAGGAGAAAGAAGAAGAAATAGAGAAAAGTAACCGTGATATCGAGACAGGCCGGCAGGGGCAGGAAGAGTTAGAAGCAAAGCTCGACGAACTCCGCTCAACGCGCTCAGAGCTTGAATCGACGCGCCGCCAGATCGAGACCCAAACCGAGAGTATCACGTCACTCAAACAGGAGCGAAGTGACCTCGAAGCCGATCTTGCGGAGCTGCCCGAGACGCCGATGGGAGATCACCAACATCTCGAAACCGAAATCGAACAGCTCCGAGAAACGCGTCAAACGCTGAACACTCAAATATCGGACCTCCAGAGTCTCATCCAGTACAACGAAGAACGACTGGCAGAAGAGGACTACGAGGTACTCGAGACGCTCGACGAGGCCAATCAGTCCGAGTCGAGCGATTCGCCAACTGACGAGCTACTTGCAGACGATGACGACGACATCACCTGTTGGACGTGTGGTTCAATGGTCAAACGCGACCAGATCAAGGACACTGTCGACCGTCTCCGAGAACGCCGGTAGGGCTTAATGCAGGAACTTAACGAGGTCAAATCTGAACTTGATAATCTGAAAACCACTCAGCGCGAGGCCACACAACAGCAGAACCGGCGTAGGGAATCGAGCGCAACCTCGCAGACATCGAAACTGAACTTGAGAGCCGCGAAGACCAACTTGAATCGCTCAAATCCGAACACAAGGCACTCACTGATGACGTCGAATCACTCGAAGCCGAGGTCGACGATCTTGAATCGGAGGACTTCGACGAGGTGCTCTCGCTTCACAAAGAAGCCAATCAACTCGAGTTCGAAATCGACAGCCTCGAATCAGATCTCGAAGGCGTCTCCGAGGAAATCGAAGAGATCGAGGAAATGCTGGACCGTGCCGAACACCTCCGAAAAGAACGCGAGGAGTTGGGTGACCAGTTGACCGATGAACGGACAAAGATCGACCAGATCGAAGCCGAGGCGGTTGAGGAGTTCAACGAACACATGGAGGCGATGCTGGAGATTCTGGACTACGAGAACCTCGACCGGATCTGGATCGAACGTGTCGAGCAGACAGTGCGTGAGGGGCGACGGAAAGTCGAGAAGACAGTGTTCAACCTCCCTGTCGTCAGGACAACAGAAAATGGAGCCGCCTACGAAGATACGATTGAACATCTGAGCGAGAGTGAGCGCGAGGTCACGGGACTGATCTTCGCACTGGCAGGCTATCTCGTCCACGACCTTCACGAGACAGTACCATTCATGCTAGTGGATTCACTGGAAGCGATCGATTCAGACCGCATCGCCCAGCTCGTCGACTACTTTGAAGACTACGCTGCGTATCTCGTGGTCGCCTTGCTCCCTGAAGATGCACAGGCACTCGACGATGACGTTACTCGGGTGACTGCTATCTAAGGTCGGCTCATACTGCTCACAAGCTTTCATATCGTCGTCGAGATACCCACGCACTTTGCACTCGGTATCGACCTAGACGATCTACCTTTCATCACAGACTGACGGGTCGCTGAGTCCCTCAGATGGCGCTTCCATAGTAGTCCTATTGGCCACATGTAGGTTATAGCCAGGTCTATCGGCGTGCAGGTGAAAGTGCCGGAGAATGGCGGCACCGAATGGGGTTGGGGTGGGGGTGGGTACACAGACACCGAAAGTGGATTCAGAGGGGTGTCTGTGATTGGACTCGTCTCTTCTCAGCTATCAATTTTCTGGCCTACGTATCAATACTCGAATGATTCGTTATCACTATCGACGGTGTTCACCAGCTAACCAACACAAACACCCTATTTGACCTGTGTGTTGGTCAAATTTCTACCTTATCATCGAGAGCAACGGCAATGAAGACGTGTCCTCGATCTCTACGGTGAAATATCGTGAATTTCGGACCTGCTGTTAGTACGTATACCGAGATCGAGACCGTCCATGGTGTTAATCTCAAAACCGATCTCCTCGACGACCGCACCTACTCTTGCACGGGGAAAGAGTGAAAACGTAGGGTCTATTCGTCGTCTTCCCCAGGCTGAATATCCCGAAGTCGCCCACTGACTTCTGCTTCATACTCCACTAAGAGCTTGTAGAACTCCTCAATCGTCTCCTCAGCAGTCCTCCCTTTCGCCTTGATTGTCACGCTGTCTTCGTCTCGTGTTCCGGTTCCTCGTTTTAACCGGGCTTCCATACTACTCCCGATATCTGTTCGTTCAACCGTTTCAACCGCGCCTGAAGCCGCTGCTGGCTCGTCGTTTGTTTCTAATGACATAGTTTTTCTCAGGACGCTCTCACTGGAGCGCCCCTCACCCGCTTGGGGCACACAAAACAGCCGTCAGTTGCCGTTATCGAACGCACCCAGACTGGCCTGTTCGCTCTGGACAGACGTCGCAACGGCAGGTGTTCGATCTTCCGAGCCCATGTCTGTCCCCTGCGTTGGACTGAGCTGGTCGCCTCCCTTGAACGTGTTCTCGAACACGGCAGTCACCCACTCGTGAAGCTCGGAACCCTCCTCGTCGTCTAGCTCGCGAACGCTCCCACCCAGCGAGGAATGAGAGGTCTGCCACGCTCGCTGGAACTCAACAGTCAGTGAGTCTCCCTGAATGATGTAGGCGTCCAGATTCAAGAAACAACAGTTCAGCGCCGTCATTCGGGCACATAATGGGTCCTTGTCTTGCCCGACAAAGAGCGCGTCTGGTTGCTTTCGACCAGCGACCAGTAGCATACGACCGCTCCCACAGGTCGGGTCAAGAACAGTCTGCCGGTCCTCGGTACCGCTACTTTCGTTTACAACACCGGCGATCTCAGCCATTGTCTCGCAGACAGTGTGTGGCGTAAAGTGCTGGCCGAAGGCATCGCTCGACATTCCATACTCCTCGTAGACCGCACCCAGAAAGTCAGCACTGGTGACTGCCATCCGTTCTTGCAGCTGGCCGAACGCTTTAGAGAAGAGGTCGACGGACCGCTGCCCATGTGGATGGTCCATATCACCGCGCTCACGATAGTTATCGACGATTTCCAGATATGGATCGTCTCGGTTCTGAAGCGCGAATAACATGAGTTTGACCCAGTCTCGAAACACGGTGTGGGCGCTGTGCCCGCGCTGGCGAATCTGCTCAAGCGTTTCAACAATCCCGTCGACGTCAAGCTGTGGAGAAGCCATGCTCTCTCAGCCACCAGAGAGTCACAAATCGAGCCGACCAGTTATCGTCACTCCAGAGTTCTACTCGTTGCTTAATCTGGTCAATACATCAACATAGGGTCCATCAAAAATTCTAAGACAAGCGTCCTACTTCCTTCAATATGGCACAGTGTAATCTCTGTGGACAAGAATGGAACCAACCGGATATTGAGCGTATCTGCGACCATTTTGAAGAAGAACACGGATTTTTTCAAGACTAATACACAGTATCATACAACCCTTCATGGGGTGTTATTTTCAACTAGGGTAGTTTGAATCAGATGAGCGGTACGCAGGCCTACCGAGCAGCTGTTTCAATCGCCTTCACAAGTAATGAATCCGTATTCACAACATCTGCTATAGATTGTAGAGGCCCTCAACTGAGCGACAGTAGTAGTCCTGAGTGGAGTCCTGAACAGCGTCAATTTCATCGGGATGCGTCGCAACGATGCTGACGAACTCTTTCGGAGGCTTCCAGTTGCCCTCTGTCTCCCGTGCTTCCCACTCTTGGACGAGAGCTTGCTCACCGTCAGCAGTGACATATAGAACACGAATCCCCGGCTGCTCGCTGAGTGGCCCTTCCAGCAATGTGCCAGTTCGGGTATCAACTACCCATTCAAGCAGGAGACCAGCCCGCCACTGAATGGCATACAGTTTGACCTCATCGTCATCAGCAGATTCTATACGACCGTTGTCAGCCCATGATTGGGGCAGCAATTGATTCGTGGTTTTGTCTGTCCAACGCCACTTTCGCTCTTTCGATCCATGCTTTCCACGTCGATAGCCACTGCTCATTTTGGATTTCTCTCAGCTACCCGAGAAGCACAAAACAGCCCGTCACGAGAGGTCACTCAACCATGTGCTTCTCGATATGCTGGAACCACAGACGGATCGTCTTTGTATGCAAATCCACTGTCTCACTTATTTTCGCTTGTGTGAGTCGGGTATCTGACTCCCGGCCAGCAAGGTAAAGAGCGCCGGCTGCGATACCGTCTGGTCGCCCGTTGATTTCGGCGGACTCGGTTGCCTGCTCTGCCAGTTCGAGTGCCCGCTTGCGAATGTTCGGAGCAATGTCGAAGGGGAGGTCTGAACAAATCCGTGTCACCCAGTCCACCGGGAGCGACACTGGAATCGGAAGGTCAAGTTCGGTCAGGAACGTCCGGTAGCAGTTCCAGATGTGGGAGTCGGAACACCGGGCAACGTCGGCTACCGTCTCCATCGTCACGAGGCCGTTGCACCGGCAGGCAGCATACACAGCGGCCGCTGCACCGCCCTCGATTGAGCGCCCGATTAGGAGGTTCTTGTCTTGGGCTTCCCGGAAGAGCGTGGATGCCTGCTCTTTCACCGCGTTGCTCTCAGATAGCGCACTCGCAATGCGTCGGATTTCACCGAATCCATGGGCAAGATTCCGGTCGCGCTTGCTATCGAACTTTGCCCGACCGTGAAGCCACCGCTGGCGAGCAAGCCGTCGACGCCGTCTCGGGGAAATATCTGCACTATCGACGCTTCCGATGTTCGTCGACAGGCCTCGGTCGTGGCGAGTGGCTGTTCGGGGCGCGCCCGTCCGCTGCTGTTCCTCCTGATCGTACGTTCGCCACGCTGGCCTGCGGTCGATCTGGTCTTGGTCGGTCACCAGGCCACAGTTCTTACAGTGCGTTTCTCGGCCACTGCAATCGAGCGTGCCGCCACACTCGGGACAGTCCGGCGTAGCTGCAGACAACGCTGTCTGGACAGTTTGTGAAGACATATTTCGAGACATCCTCTCACCTGACCGGAGGGGCACAAAACACGCTGTAGCGCCCGGTTAGGCGTCTGGCAGTTTTCCATCCGGACGTGGAACTCGCTGGGCTTTAATCTCGATCTCGACCCGGCGACGGTGCTTGCATCGCTCGGCGACATCGGGACAACTGCACGTCTCCTCAAGCACATCCACCTCGTACCGACTGTCCGACGCCGAATGGACCTCGTAGCGGCCGGGCTTTGCGAGGAAGGAAACGTCGATATCTTCCTGCTTCGCTCGTTTCGTACGCGGTTCATCCTCAGAAGAGACAGCCAAGGGGTCCTCTTTGGGGTCCGTGACACTGTCATCGTCGAACCGAACCTGCATGACCCCGCCGTCAGCGACTGCTTTCGGTGGTTCGCCGTCAACGTGCAATCCGAACTGGTCGTCGAGAGCGGCGTCGTCAACCCACTGCGGGATGGGTCGCTCGCCGGTCGCGAAGGCGACTCGCTTCTGGTGTTTACACTCCTTGCCGGGGTTGTACTGTTTCCACTTGCACTCACAACTCCCTGTCCGAGTGTCGACAAGATACTCTGAGCCAGACCCGGAGTTGACTAGGAAGAGGCCGTCGGCGTTTCGTGCTCGACCAATCGAGTCTAACACGGTCATCACTTCGGTCAGCGCCCGAATAATACGGCTGTTCGGGCCAGCCTTCTCCAGTTCACTCTCGTCGATGCTGCCGGCATCGCTATGGGATTCTGTGGTAGCCATGAATGATAGGCGGAACGCCCTCTGTGGGACGTCCCTCACCCCGCTGGGGCGCAGAAAATTCGGCGACTAGAGTCTGTTAAAGGGTGATTCTATTCTCGGACAGGAGTGGTCAGTTCAGGGAAGGTACGGAAGCTCACTTTTGTGAAGTTCCACAAGACAGATACTCCCTTGACCTGAAGTTCAGTTATGCCGCGTGACACTATCGTTTCATGGAAAACATTTGCTCTATTCCTCCTCTTTCCCCCTCTTGCCATCATCGCTATTGTATTGTTCCCTCTGACGCTACTCGTCCTATTCTGGCTCTATAGCAGGGGAAAGACCCAAGCATTACGTGAGAGAACCACCTCCGAATCAAGGTCATCTGTTGATAAGTAAGCACATCTACTGGCCGGCGTATTCGATACTCCAAGGCTGAGACGAAGCTACAACTTCAATAACGACTTCTCAGACAAGTCGCCATCCAGTGAGTATAGATGATCTACTGAGTACTCTCAGAATATCAATGAGTAATAAGACGGGTAGTATTAACTAAAACAATAATTAACTGGAAAGTACATGGCACAAAGGACACGTCGTGAATGGCTTCGTGATCTTGGATTAGTGAGTGCTGGAAGTCTGAGTGGTTGTCTGTCCGAAGATAACGCTCCCTCCACAGCTGAAGAGACCCCCAGCCCAGACGACACAACTACAGAAACAAGAACACAAACTGAAACTCCGAAGTCTGGGACGGAAACAGAGACTGAGACCGAAACAGAAACCGAGACTGAGACCGAAATAAAACCAGAAATCAGCGGTTGGCCAATGTTTCAGTTTGATCAGGCCAACAGTGGAGTTACTACAGAATCTGGTCCTTCTGGAGAGATCACTGAGTCTTGGGCGTTCGAAACAAACGAGGAGATACATTCCTCGCCGGCCGTTATGAACGGGACTGTCTATGTGGGTAGTAACGATGAGAACCTCTATGCGGTGAATGCCGCTACTGGTGAGGAACAATGGGTTTACAGTACAGGTAGTTCTGTAACTTCATCCCCAGCGGTGGTAAATGGGACAGTCTATGTAGGGAGTAGCGACACCACGATGTATGCCCTTGATGCAACTACGGGCAGTGAAGAATGGTCGTTCAGTACGGATGACTCGATAACGACGAACCCAGTTGTTGTGGATGGCACGGTTTATATCGGTAGTGATGATGCTGCACTCTATGCGATAGATGCCACGACCGGAAAGCAACAATGGTCATTCAATACTGACGGAGATATCACAGCCTCACCAGCAGTAGTTGACGGTACGGTGTTCTTCGGAAGTCTGGACTATCATATCTATGCTGTGGATGCTGCTAGCGGGGACCAACAGTGGTCCGTGGAAACTGAGAGTTATATAAGATCAGCACCTGCCATCGGAGACGGGACTGTCTATTTTGGATGTGGTGATGGAAATGTATATGCAGTAGACATCGAAACTGGAAGCCAACAGTGGTCCTTTGATACCGGTGGACCAGTATGGGGTTCGCCGGCAGTGACCGAGGATTCGGTCTATATCGGCAGCTACCACGATACCACTACAAGGAATGTGTACGCAATAAGCCAGGATACCGGCGACCAACGCTGGGACAAGCCTCTAAATTCACCCATACCGGTGTCTCCAGTGGTAGTCGATGAAAGTGTCTATCTCGCAACTGCGGAGGGAGATCTACACGCACTTGAAACATATACTGGTGATAGAGAATGGGACTCTCAGCTGGGATCTCGGATATATGCCTCGCCAGCGGTAGCCGATAGGCGAATCTATATCAGCAGTGGAAATACTCTATACGCACTCCTGGAACAGTGACCGCTTGGTAAGCATACCTACTGTGTAGTGTATTCAGCTACTCAAGACTGAGATGTAGCTACATCTACAATGACGACTTCTTATACAAGCCGCTGTCCGGTCAGTACAGACTAATTCTTGCTTTTTTGTCGTTGAATTTTGGGCCTTCCTTGACGGTCTGTTCTTGTCTATCCAGCCTGACTAACCCTGTTTCTTCTAATTCTTCGAGCGAGTGATGATGTAGCTCAAGACGGAGTTTCGCTACATCCTCATTGGCAGAGGGAAGGTCGCTACGAGCCGCAATGGCTGGTGTTTTGCTCTTTCTCATTAGATCTAGTATACTATCAAGACACGGATAAACACACGCAGTTTTCACTGATATTTGTCTTTCCAATTAATGAGGGGTCAAGGACTCCGTGCGTTCAGTTCGCACACGTACTGAGCGGGCGTTCCAGCCAGTACCGAGGCTAAAGAAACTGCCTTCTCGGCGCTCGGTTAGAGTTCGGTCGCCTGCATCTGTTCGTTTGCGTCGGGGTTGACTACCGGGATGACGCCCTCGATCTCCTCTTTGCCGTACTCCTCACGAATCAGGTCATGGATATCGTTCGCGAGAGCAATGGCCTCGTCTTGCTTGGTGGAACTCGCCTCGTTCTCAGGAAAGTCTGCTGGCCCGACGCCCTCAACAACGATGAACAGGTGGTCGTCACTCATCTGTGACCTCCTCGACGAATAGTGTCGTTTCGGGCAGGTCGACGCGAGAGGTCGACAGGAACTCGGAAGTCTCCAGCGTTTCCACGACTAACTCGACCAGTTCCTCCGAGACATCGCCAAAGTGAATGATGGCATCGGGATCGGGGTAGTTGTCGTACTGCTGTACAGCCGTTTTGTCTGTCTTGTTTGCACTCATTATCGGTATGCGGCACGTCCTTAGCGGGACGCCCCTCACCCTGTTGGGGCACAGAAATTACACGACGACTTGCCCCTCGGCCTCACGCTCATCGCGACGAATCTCGCGTGCCCGCTCTCGAAGACGAGACTGCACTGGCGTCCGATTCTTGTACTGATTCTCGTAGGCGAGATACTGCTGGATCGTCTCGATTGAGTGCATACAATTGATGCCTGCGACGATTGGCTGGAAATGGTCGGCTTCCAATAGCCGCTCTGGAGGGAGTGTATCAAGAATTGGGTCAGAAGTGTCGCTCATGTATCCTCCTCCCGGAAGTCATCGAGTGTCGTCCTGCGCCTGTACCGACAGTCGGGATAATCAGCTAAAAGCGTCTCGTCGACGGCCTCCCAGAAGCCGATTTTGTATGGCGCAACCGACTGCCAGAACCGGGCGAGTGCCAGTGCTGCCGGAACACGGTGGCGTTCCTCGCGACGCCACTGCTCGCGCTCGATCATCGCCATGTCGAGGCTCCCTCCGGTCTGTCTGCCATGTATGAGTTGGCAAGCTCCAGCCCAGCATCGAGTGTGTTTCGCGTCCCGACCAGTTTAGTCGCTCGTTCGAGCGTCCAGCCACCGTCACTGTGTTTGAGCAGGACTGTGGATCCAGTGTTGGGGATGTGCCAGCCGATCGTGTCGTTGCCAGCGGCGAGAAATTCCCACTCGCCGGCAGCGGCCTCTTGTGCCGCGCTCTGTGTGTCAATCAGCACATCCGAGCGTGGGCCACCAGCGCCGAAGTCGCCCAAGGTGGCCGTTCCTGCTGCGTTCATGCAGCGACCTCCCGTCGGTCCCAGCCAGCGAGTTCAGCTTCGATGGCGCTGATGATACTCGTGACTCGTTCTTTTAGCGTGTCTGCCTGCTCACCGTTGACGTTTAGGAGCGAGCGAAGTTCGAGTACGTCCGGGAGAGCAATGCTGTCTGAGCGCCGGGCCACCGCACGAAGGACGACTGCCTCAACATCGGCGCTGTCGGGCCGCCCTCGAACAGTTGTCGCGATGGACTCGACGAACCGCGAGGTAGTTGGCTGCGACAGGTCTTCCGAACGATGGCAGGACATATTTCGAGACATCCTCTCACCCGCCAGAGGAACACAAAATTGGGGCTCGCTGCCGCTGTGACTGGAGTTTTTTACTCACTGTGCTGGCTGAAGTGTCTGCTCAATAAGTCTGGGAATTGAACATGGCCTATCCAGTCAAAACCATTTGATGATACGGATCAATTATCGTCTTCGAGTGACTCTACCGCGTTTTGAAGCGCTTCCAGTGCCTGCTCCAACTCCCCAGACACTTCGGGGTCGTCTACGTCTTCCTTGACAATTCGAATCTGTTTTATCGCTTCTTTCAGTCTGTTTGACACCAATGTACTTGACGAGTCAGGCTCCAATATAATAATATCTGGGGTCCCTCTACTATGCATTCGACCCAAATAACAAGAACTGCCTCCACTGTACTGCTCATCAGCGGATCAGACCCACCGGTTTCGTGGAACTATTGTCAGCTATCCAATCCACCCGCCGATCCCGACCTGCGTACTGTCTGTCGGAGAATCGTCTGCTGTCTTCCCACCTGAGTCAAACGGCGGTTCGAGGAGACACGACACTTCATCGTCGTATGTCCGGTCGGGACGTTTCACACAGTTGACCGTCATGATGGGACTGCACTCAATGCAAGAGTGCGTCGCCCCGTCGAAACCGTTGATGTTCACCGACCAGGAGATGACACTCGCGAGCCGATATGTCTCCGCTGCTGGCCGGCGAGTACTGGCAGACTGACAACCAACAGCCCCACAGACATCACAGGTAAGGAGATAGTCCCGATCTACCTCGTGGAAGAGCGAAGCGGCCTGCTCGACGTTGTCGCGGTCCTGAAGCGCACACTCCCGGCAAATCGTGAACCGGAACACGCCGTCTTCTCGGTCGACCTCGTCGGGCCACCGGACATACGTGTACGCCTCGCCGGAGATATCAGCCCTATCTCCACAGAATCCACAGCACTCAGCGGTTGCCTCGGGCTGGACGTCGGTCATTGAGACCACCGTGCAAGTGTTGATTGTTCGCGAGCAGTGTTCACGGGGCAGAGAAAGCGCCACTTGTAGCGCTCACGAATCGGCTTGTCCTCGCGGTTGCTTGCCTGCCCTGGTTCACGGTAGCCCGTACAGGTCCAGCCCTTGTCTTTCAGCGCCCGGACCATCGCTCCATTATAATCCGAGCGAACCCACGTCAACAAGAAGCGAGTGTCACGGTCGTCAGCCTGCAAGAATCGCTCCTGTGAGCGGGCCAGCGCTGCCGAGGCGAGGTTCGGCATCCGAACGCCCAGACAAATCCGCGCGGCCTCGACGAGCGAGTCGCCAGAAATCACCTCACTATCAACGACTGGTGTGTCCGTCGACGGAAGCACCCGCCGGGCAGTCGCTCGAATCTCCACTGGAAGACTGTCGATCTCGACAGGCTCGGGACAGAGCTGGCCGTCGACGCCGTACCGGATTCGCTTCTTCGAGATGAGCGGGTAGCGGTAGGTGATGGCCCCGACTAGCGAGTCCTGAAAGTACAGCCCGTGATGGGCGAGATTGACCGACGGCAGTGACCCCATGTATGAGTGATGCGCCTCGTAGACGGCGGCCGCAGTCTCTCTGTCGATTGGTTCGACGGCGACATGATCGGCAAACCGAATCCCGAGGGGTGCCGTGAACGGGTCGCCATCGGCGTGTATCGGACAGGAACACTCCCCCGTGTCTGCTGGCGTGCGATGCTGGAACGACTTCGACGCTGAGTGTGTGGACATCCTCTCACCCTCCAGAGGACCACAAAACTGCTATCGAGTCACCACGGGGTGATCACAATGCCGGCGTCTGGACCTTCGATATACACTGGTTTGCATCCCCTGTAGAAGATCGTGAACCGCTCAGGCTGGTACGCAGGATGCTTCGCAAGCGTTGCGATTGCACGGCTCACGTCAGCTGGCGGAAACTGCGGGTCGCCTGACCGGAGGGCAAGGCGACCAGACTGGAGTATGTCCCACGACTGGAACTGGTAGTCAGTTGGGGGAGTGAACGTTTCTCGGGCTGTTGCGACAAGATACTCAGCACCGTCGACAACCTGTGCGGCTATCGGATACCGGGCAGACTCTGGACGTACAGTGAGAGACCCATCGAACGCAGGGACCACTTCATCTTGCCAGACAAATGGCGAGGGAGGCTTGACGACTGGAATCGGTTGCTCGTCGACGGTCGATTCGTTACTGTTCGTGGCTGATCCATCACGGACTTCGGAGGTTGGTTCTGTCATCCTCTCAGCCACCAGAGGAACAGAAAATCGCCAGACTCAGCGTATTAACCAACAGAACCGATGGGTGTTGGTTAAGAGAGTCGAGATCGTGAGTTTGCGTGTTATCCATCTTTTTGACCGACCCCGCCGTCGGTCGCGAGACTCGTCTGTCTCGTGGCAAGGAACCGCTCAGGGACGTTCTCGAATGCATCCAGCCCTGCCTGCTCAGTCCCCTCGACGTCGACGCCACTGTGCCCTGTTTGCCACGTAGCAGAGTCACGCTCGAAGCCCCCGTCAAAGGCCGAGAGTTCTGATCGTCGGGCTGGAGCCGCTGCCGACGAGAGTTCTTCGGCCCGGTCTGAGAGCCAACTCATCTGGTCGAACATCCCGTCGAAGTCCCGCTCCTGGAAGGGGAAGCGGACTGTCGCTTTCGGGGGAAGAGCAGTGTAGGTCTCTCGCCCGGTCCGAATCGCAGTTGGTCGACCGCCGAAGATACCGCGCTCACGTAGCGCGTCGACGTAGTCGCTGCCGGCCAGAACGACCAACTCCCGACAGGGGGACTCCTGTTGATCGGCAGCATAGGGTCGCCGGAGCCAATCGCCTAGCGATGAGTGGACACGGAGCGCCCACTGATCTAGTCGACTCTCAACTCGGTCGCCTGACGGCAGCCGATAATTGGCTTCTCCTTCGACGGGTTCACCGCGCAGGTCCTCGATGGTCGCATCGTACGGGGCGACCGTCTGCCGAGGCATCAAGATCCCGTGTTCTGCAGAGAGAACCGCCCAAGTGTTCGCTCGCCGGTCAGCGGTTCGAGCCCACTGGACAGCCGCCTCAGCATACGTTCGCTTGACTGCGAAATATGACGATGTGTAGAGGTTGCGAGCCTCAGCTGGATCGTCGGTTTTCGCGTCGCCGCATCCGATGAGTACGAAGCGGCCACGAGTTCGCTCAGTCTGTGTAGTAGTCATCTGTCTCCCTCTCCCTATGGGGAGTCACAAAACCTCTGAGACGACACGTTCGGCTCTAGCCGTGAACTTCACTGGGAGTGAGACCTGCCCGGTATTCCACCCTGTCTCGCTCGTGTTGACTCCGGTACGCGAGCGTCTGTCCGTTCTCGTACTCAACGACAATCGCATCCTCAAGGCCATTCATAGTCGCTCTCGAACCGTCAGCAGCCCAAACAGGGTCCATCGGTTCCGCTGTTAGCGGGGTCCGGTCTTTCTCAACGGTGGGCCACACCCCCCGCGATTTCCAGTATGACCGGATGTGTCGCAAGCTCTCTCGAACCGTCTCCCGAATCGAAAGGTGGTCTGCATTGCCGTAGCCATGTGGTGAGAAGTACTCCCCGTGAAGCGCCGCCAGATGAACCCCGTTCCAGTCGACGCCAACGATATCGGCTGGCTCCTCTCCGGTCACACGCGGCTGTGTTAGTTCCTCGATTACCGGATACTGCTTCGTGGGACTTGCCCCCAATAGATGCACGCGCCGCCCTCGCCAGTCCACGATGTCCGTGTACTCGTCGGCAGTCTGGTCAGAATATCCCATCGGGTATCCCAAGATTATGTCTTCGTCGATCACGTCGATTGCTTCGTGGCACTTCGGGACGATGATGACCTCTGTCCCTGGAAACTTCCGTTTCAGTTCCCGTGCGGCTTGGTTGTACTGGCGCGCTTCTTGCCGGTCGTATGCGTCGCCGAGCATCCCGACCGACGGCTCGCATCGCTCGAAGCGCTCAATGTACCGGTCCAAGTCAGGATTCCAAAAGTCGTTGTCTAGAATCTCAATCGGGACGTCGACGTTCCGCAGTTTGGATTGATACGAGTAGTCCTCGCGAACGCCGACGGAAAATCCAAGCCGGTAAGCATCGATTACGAACGGCTCCCGGTGAAGGAACCCGATATACTCAGCCTGCTGTGCATCGCCGACAGCCGCCGCTGACCAAGAGTGTCGAGCCTCAGAAGACATGGAAAGCACCGAGCGCACCTACCGGCGCGCCCAGCTGGCAGGCGCGGCAAAAAACGACCCCGCGGCTTAAATACGGAGACGGGAAGAAGTGTTGATCAGAATGAAGGAAGGTATCGAATCGCAGTACGACGACCCTGACAGCTACCGGGGCGACTACCCACCAGACTGGGGGCACAGGGTCGTCTTCAGAAAGCAGTTGGACAACAATACTTGCACCAACTGTGAAACCCAGTTCCCTTCAGAGGATTTGGAAGTCGTGCGACGAATCCCCGCCGAGAATGGCGGGACAAACAAGACCACGAACCTCCTGACAGTGTGCTCGTTCTGCGAAATCGAGATCCAGCAGACGGGACGCCTGGACCTGCCAGAGTCAGTGAAACAAGAGCCAGCAAGCAGTCCCGAAAAGGACACCCATAGGGTCCTTGCGTTGCAGAGCGAGGTCCCGATCACCGAGGAAGTCGAGGGAGAAGAAACTGAGGCCAACGGGCAGTCTCGCGATGTCCCTCGTTCGGAGCCCAGCCACATTCAGACACAGTCGAGGAGTCCCCTTGCAGTCACCACGACGGCCGAGGAAAGCGACGAGCAGTCCGACCAGAATGACACCGACGAGCGTGCTGGATGGCGACGGCTATTCGTCGCGTCGGTAGGAGGCACAGCGATGTTTCTGGGATATCTCTGTGCGATTGCTGTCGCCATTCCCTTGCCCTCGCTTGTGGGTGACGTGGTGTTCTACGGCCTCCCGCTGGCCGGGCTCGTGACTGGAGTCCGATGGCGGCTGTCGACAGCCATTGCGTCCGTCTGTGTTGTTTTGATGTACGTTGGAATTTGGCAGGCCTTCTCAGTGGAGCCGCTCATATCAGTACTGGGGTGGATTCCCGTGGTTGCGCCACTGGCTGGGGTTGACTACGGACTCGTAGCCGAGCGTACTGAGTTCTCGCTGCGGAACCTGCCCTCAGATCCGCGACTGGTGGTCCAGCGCTTCCGTTGAGGAGATATACGCCGACAACTGGTCCACGACCGAAGGGTCGAACGAGTCAGAAACGTGCCGCACGTTCCACAGTCCAGACTGATACACCTCGGATTTCGGCGAGTGGTATCCAAGCCAATCGAGATCCGACGGCCCTGCGGATCGACGATACCTCGACACCATCGCGATAGCGTTTGACTCAATCTCGGCTCTGTCGCACTCTGGTCCGGGCTTGCCCGGGACATCAACCCACAGAAACGGCAGATCCCGGATGTACGTCGACACAATCTGTTCGAGTTCATGTTCCTGCTCGCGAACAGCGGTCGTCTCAGCGTCGGGATTCGGTTCGCCCCAGTGGGGAAACTCGTCGTGCCAGCCGTGCTTCTCGATCAGTGCCCGTCCGACGTGGAGACGGAAGATTGAGCCACATGGTAGCCACCGCCGGCGTACTTCCCTCGAACATTGCCTCGGTGCTGCCGGAGTCGGTTCCAGAGCGTGTTCGACGAACCGGTACTGATGCCGACGGTGCCGATCCGCGAGAGTCGCCAGTCGACCGCTGTCGTTGCCCGAAGGTCGCTTGCTGGCGAGAAGAAAAAGTACACTCCTCGGTCGGGCCAGTCCAACCGGCCGTTGACATCCCCGAGGTAGTACGGCCCTCCGATCTGGTCACGCAAATCTCCTAAGACACTCAAGAACTGTCCGACAGGACTGCCACCTGACGCTGCTGTGGAACGCATATTCGACTCCCTCGCCCACCAGGGGAGTCACAAAACACTGCTCTCAAGCACGGCTGGAAAAGCACGATCGACTGCTCAGCTGTCGCCTTCGACGGCGTCGATCAGACCCGCCGCAGTCGATGAGATTCGGTCCAGCCGGTCCCGCAGCGTCTCTGGTGCGTCGCCGTCCCACGCCGCGAGGTAGAACGCCGAATTGTCGGGGTCCAGCCCGAAGTGACGACTGACCACGTAGGCAACTGCCTCGGCCTCGACTTCACGCTTTGAGCGCTCTGTCTCATCCTCGATATCGAAGTGAAGCTCGGCGTGTGCGAACTCATGAATCAGTGTACTTGCAAGGGCGGCCCGATTCTCCCGGTCAACCGCTTCGACCATCGGATTCGTGGTCGTCACGCTTCGGCGCTGGCAGACGCCCCGTGCAGAGCCATGCTCCCACTCTTCCGGAGCAACGATTCTCGCGTCGACACCGATCTCGTCGGTCGCGTCAAACAGGTCCTCGACGAGTCCATCTGAGTCACCGTGAGCTTCTGTCTCTAGTTCGGGAAGCGACTCGCCCTCAGTCTGGGAAATATCGAACACCGACGTTGGCCGGAACCCGACCAGTCCTCGACACCACTGCTCGGGGTCCGTTTCATCGTACTCGCAATCAGTGTTCTCGTGATACGACGGCGAGTTCCCGCACTCCGGACATTTTTTCGTGATGATGGGGGCCCAGATCCAGATGGCATCCTCGCCCTTCTGGACATAGCGGTCGAACTCGTTCTGCCACGTATTGTACCCCGCAACTCGGGTTGCTTCAGGACACTGGAGCTTGATCAACAGCGTGTTTCGCGCTGAGTAATCGTGGAACTTCGACTGCACATCGAGCCACTGCTGGAATTGTTCGCTGGCCTGCGCTTCATCGGTGAGGTCGGCAAGGTCTTCGACCCACGCATCGAGTTGGTCGTGCATCTCCTCGTCCCGGGAATCGGACTCGGCGAAGGTGCAGGTGCTTTGCTGGCTGGACTGTTCTGGAGTGTCTGACTGTATCATTGACATTGGTCTATCTTCGGGACGTGCTCTGGGGCACGCCCCCGCACCTCCACTGGGGGACAGAAAATCGACTGTGTGGTTCAGGCGAGAGAGTAGTGAGCTGGCTACTCCTCGTCTCTAGCCTCCCACCCTTTGTGGAAGTACACCAGCGCCATGTCGGAGTTAAAACACTGCCCTGATGGAACGTGCTGCAAGACTTCTTGTTCTGGAATTGGCTTTACCACGCCCTCGTCAAGCAGACTGGTGACCACCTCGCGGCCTCGTGGCTCATCGATCTCGACAGTATCGGGACGCCGTCGGTCGCGGTCCTGTGCGATCTGTTCGCGCTCGAAGCGCTCGTAGTCTGGAACGGTCTGGTCCATAGAGGAAATCCCTCACTCGACCGGGGATACACAAAACTGGAGCTAACCAACAACTGCGAAGTATGGCGGTCGCTGTTGGTTAGGACACACCACCGTTTCCGCAAAACCACTAGATCAGACGCATGGAATCGCCGGGATCGTCGCCGATGATATCCGCCAATCCGTAGACCGCGATTGAGTCCGTATACCCCTGCGCCCGGACTGCCTTCTCGATCCCCTTCTTGGCTGGCTTATCGTCTGTGAGTACGACAACACCTGTCGTTTCTCGGTCTCTGACGTACTGGATAGCTAACCCGGCGAGAATCGCATCGGTTTTCTCCACCTCGTGTTCGACTTGCTCGGTTTCGTTGGCAATGGTTCGTCTGGCGATATCACTCGCAGCGACAGCGTCTCCATCCGTCGGGGATGGTGCCTCTATGATCGTTGCCCAGCCTTCGTTGAGTGCTGTTTGGACGCGGTCCGTCTTTGGTCCACCGAGTTCACCGATCACGCGCTGTGGGAGTTTACAGATAACGCCGGCGTTCTGAATTGCACTCCGAAATCGTCGATACTGAGGGTTCGGGGGACGGCCAATCGCATAGAATATGTTTGCGTCGACGAGGACGTCCTGGTCAGCAGCGAATGGTATGTCGGTTCCCATCTGAGAAACTCACCTATCGGGGTCCGACGTGCGGGCCGGGGCACTAGATATCTCGTCAAGGTCAGGGAGATTCATTGTGTCATGTACGTCTGGGAAGAGATACTCGAAGAACGGGTCATGCTCCTGACCGACAGCCAGTGCCGGTTTGAGCGCGTAGATGATCATCATCGCTTCTGTCTCGCGAACGTCGATATCAGTGGCGACCATCCGTTGAGTTGTCTTGCCCGCGAAGTGGAGTCCAGCACCCCGTAATGCGGCAATGAGTTTTCCGATACCGTAGCGGTCCATGAAGTACTCAACGTCTTCGTCGACTTCTTGAAGCGCAAGAGCGTGGAGAACGGTCGGTGTGATAACAATCGGGACGTACTGCTCAACGATGATGACTGGATCAGCAGTCAGCTGCTGAGGGCGCGTCGAATCATCGCGGTCAACCAAGTCGAGATCAACCAACTGATCGACGTACTCATAGGTGGTTGATTTCGAGAGATCGAGTGCGTCCATGATCTCCGGTGGAGCAACCGGTCCCCAGTAACACACGTAGACGTAGACGCGAGCCAATGCCGGGTGGTTGAGTAGTTGGACAATGGTTTCGAGCCGAGCAGCGTTCTGGGCTAGTGTCTCTGGCTTGAGCGTCTCTTCGTCCATCACATCCATCGGTGGCGGATCCAACGCGTCAATCCCGCCATCCGGACGAACGTGATTGTGATCAGAGGGCATACTAGTTAGTTCGTAGTCCATGAACTTCAGACTATCGCCACAGTTGTCAGCAACTGGAATGTCGCTGTGGTGATAGAGAGAGGAAGTTGCTGCTCCGGTCATGAACTAACCAACAGTCCAAACGTATGACGGTCATCGTTGGTTAGAACACACCACTGTTTCCGCAAAATAAGCGGACCCAGCTCAGTTCGGGAGCTTCGGCGCGATCACGAATTGCATCGCTCCATTGGCGTCAGGGAACTCGGATTTCAGCACGAGCGGTACTGAGTCTCCGATATGGAGAACCCGACTCGTGCCGTCTGGAAGGTCAGCATTCGCCGATTTGACGAGCGACGAGTCAAGTTTTACTTCGACATCTGCAGGCTCGAAGGCGATGAGATCAGTGTCTTCCCACGTATAAACCATACTGTCAGTGTCACCGTCTGCGGCGAACTGCATTTCTCCGGCATCGGAGTCAACGGTAAGGTCAAACCGGTCGGAAAGCATATCTGCTGCGTCGAGACCGAGCGAGATGTCGTCTGGACTCAGATGGACGGTTGCCGGGATGTCGATATCCGGCATTTCGACAGGGTAGCGGAGCGATTCAAGCGGGTCAAGCTCGATGGTGCGCGTTATACCGTCGATATTGACTTCTAGTGTGCTATTCGCTGCATCAACTTTGAACTGTGCAAGGTCGCCTGCATCGCCGATCGAGAGTGCATCTCGAACTCGTCCGACGTCCACTCCCAACGTTCCCCTCCCTGCATCGAAGGTGCTGAAAGAACTCCCAGAGACACGCAAGTCGACCATCGCGTGTCCCTGCTGATCGGCTGCCCGGATGGCGATTCCTGACTCTGCAATCCCGAGTCGCGTCTTGTCTGTGACCGTGCCAGCGGCCGAGAAGATCCGCTCAAACAGCTGGACCTCGCCGCTTATTTTGAGATGCTGCGGAGCATCGAGCGACAAGTGGTCCGTAGTGTCGATTTCTGCTTCGCCATCTGCCGCCGTCTCTGGCACGCTCGTTTCGGCGTCTGTGGTTGCTGTCTCGTTGCTACTAGCCGCTGTAGACTGTGACATCCTTATTTCCCTCCGCTTCCCGGAGGGCGTATAAAATGTGGCGGCGACGACGTCATATTTACTGTAAATACGGTTTCTGTATCCATCAAGGGGTGAAACGGTTGCTCAGTAAGACCGCGTATCGGTTGATTCAGATGGATTGGGTAGAGAATGAGCGGGTACCATCATCAGAAAAGTGCCCAACTGCGGCGCCAACTAACGCAGGGAGTGCGAGAGAGATGATCATGAGACTACAATACTGCGTTGCGACACCCAGTGACATGTTGAAGGACGGTTCTGCAACTATCCAATCAAGCGAGAGTATGCCCACCCCGAAAACGAAGCCTGCAACCAGAAACCATCCGGTGACTCGCTGTATCGGTTCCTTACAGAGGTGGCCGAGATAGAACCCGCCCATGGCCGCTAACAGCGGGATTACGATAAAACGGAGGCCGAAACCGAGCGTACTCACAAGCGAAAACCAGGATTCGAGATATGCCATGCGTGCGGATTCTGTACCGATGAAATACTCCGGATACCAGAATAACAGAAAGTGATGGACGCCAGTTATTATCACACCCAAGCCTGCCACAAATAGTCCAACCCACCGCGGCGACCGATGATCAATCATAGTCAGTACTCGGTATCCTATCTGATAACTGTTCTCCCAATGAAACCTGAAAACCACTTTGAGCAGAAGGAAATGGGTACTGTTCAAGCCAGTTCATATATCAGCCATACTGCACGATATGTACATCTCTTGTACTGACCACTGCCGTGATGAATAGATTCGCCTATTCACAACGACCAGTCAGGGGACGACCGACGCGAGGCGATGGGTGTGGTAGTCGATTGTCCACCGCGAGTAGCTCTGTGTTATCCGATACTCTCGAACGACTGCAACGTCTTCTAATGACTCTTCGGGCTGCTCCCACGTGAACTCATAGCCAGCGACTACATCTCCCTCGTCGAGATATCCAACCGGATGCTCCGGCCCGTCCCAATCAACCGAGATTGGATCGCCACCGTTGGGAGGTTGGACTCCACGACTGACTGTCCCCTGGATGACGGCTGGATCGGATGTTAACCCATGCAGTTGTGCCAAGTCGCTCGCCGCGATTTTGAATTCATCTTCTGCCCCGACGAACGACTGCTGAGTTCTCCCGCGTACTGTTGCGTACTCTACACCCTCGATATCGACACCGAGAGCGTCGGACAGCAAATGAGCGAACTCAGCAGCCCCCGTACGAACTGTTTGGTTCTGCTCCTCAATCTGCAGGGTTGTCTCCGGTGTCTGAAGCTCCCTCGTGTACGGATTCCTCGGCCGTTCGACGGGCATACAGCTGCACAAGAGCGTCCCTTCTGGTCCCGTCAGAATCCACGGCTGTTTCCCGCAGGGGATTGCCGTATATTGCGACGCATTATATCGCCCGCCACCAGTGAGGACCCGCAATGCCTTTTCGAGAGCCTGGGCGTCAATGCCGTACCCGTAGCTGTCAGCAAGTCCGTCGACAAATGTGACTCGAGTGTCGACTGAACTGAACTCGCCGTACGTGGCTGGAATTTGTAGAACACCAGTCGCGTACTGCTCAACATATGCCCCGACATCTCCGTCCACGACCCAGCGCGTTTGCTGTTTGGTTGCTCGACCAGCCGACGTGTTGATCGACGACTCTGGCCGCTGCGTTGTCACCCCCAGTCCTCGTCTGGAGATGGCCAACTGCTGTCGTCGCGGTCAGGAGCGCGACACGTCGTCGCGCATCGGGCGATGCTTGCAGCATCGGGACCGAGGTCGTTGTCGGCGCTGTCTCCGTCTCCGAACGTACCGAGTGTGAGGTCTGTCATTCTCTCACCCGCCAGAGGAGCACAAAATTTTGTACTGGATCACGGGCAATACAAAGGGAAATCCAGCTGATACTCTAGCGTGTCGTAGAAGTGTTCGCAACCTCCGTTGTGGTTTTGGTGTATGATCGCCTTCAACTTCAGCAAGAGGATAGACATCCTTTCTTGGAATGTACAGAGGACTTTCCTTCCATACACCCCTACCTGAACGCACCGGGTGAGGAGGTCATCGACAAGGTGTTCGCGGAGGCCGAACTCTGACCGAAGCAGAACTGCAGTGATAGACTACGGTGCAACAGTACCAGTGTTCCCGTTCGACTCGGTGAATGGAATGTCGATTTCGAGACCGTCGTAGGCCAACATCGGCTTCTTTGCTTCGCCCGGTCCACCGCCCTGAAATTCGATAACGTCGATGTCTGCGAGTTCAGAGAGGTTCCGGTGGACTTGCTTGTAGTCTCGGTCAACTAGTTCAGCAGCCTCGCGAATGCTCGCCGGTTCATGTTCGGAGATCGCCTCCAACAGCTCCAGATTCTTCGGACTGAGGAGACGACTGAGTTCGGCGTACGAGTCGAAGTTCAGTACCGGTTGGGCGTCGTCAAGATCTTCGCCCTCCTGGGCTGCCTTGATTCGACTACGTGTGCGCTGGTCGAGATGGTCGCTATTTCCGACGGTGACTTTGAGTGTGGGCATTGTGTTCCTCCCGGCGGCGTCCTACGGTGACCAGTTCCACGAGACGGGCGATAGTTCGGTAGCCTCCTCCTTGAAGCGGTCGTAAAGCGTCAGCATCCCTGGAAATTCGATGTATTCAACATCGCCGTGAATGTGACGCTCGTGCCCTTTCGTCCGTTCGTGGGCATTGTCGTATCGGAGGATCGTGTCTCCGCCGACCTCCCCAAGATGGAGACTGTAATCCCAACCACACGGGTACTTTTCATCGTCCGTCTGTCGGATGGTCACAGCAACGACGTAGCCGTCTTTGACATCCCGCCAGTCTTCGATGGTAGTGTAGGACACCATCCGCTATCCTATGTTATTGCCTCCATAGACATAAGCCTATGGAGATAACTCCATAAAAGGGTCAAAATACCACAGTCGAGACTTTGTGTGGCGCCGGTCAAGTATATAAACTACCAATCTTTTTGCGGGACCGTAGAAAGCACTAGCTTCTTGCGCCCGTTTCCTCCCTGCTACGCTGTTCGATCGTATCGCTCCCTGGAGAAGGGAGCCTATTGCCACCCTGATTAAAACCGAAGTTACACCATATTTCAGACTAATTCCCGTCAAAACTGTCGGTCAGCGAGGCCTGCTCGGAGCCATGCAGGTAATCCTGCACAGTCTCCGAGAGCACCTGTTCCTCAACCGCTAATACGGCGTCCATGTGGTCACGGGTGAACCGATACATGTGATTCTCGACTTGCTCACAGGCTCCGAATTCGACAAGAAACTCAAATACTAATTCCAACTCGGTGAGGCCGACGTTGTGCTTCGGTGCGAAATAGTCACGAACCTCGGTCCGACTAACCTCTATCCCGTCGTCGTGGTCTAGTGCTTGCTCACCCCATACGTCGGCGACCGCCATGGCCAGCACTTCATGCTCCATTCCTTCGGTCAGCATGAGCTGGTCGGGCGGGTTCTCGGGTAATTCTATTCCGCGCCGCAAAAGCGACTGTAGATTCCCCGAATCGTTGAACTCACCCGTGAGTGGTCGGAGTTCACCACCATAGTCCTGCGTCATCAGCACGGCATGGTTCGTCAGCTCGTCCACAGTATCTGCAAACTGCGTAGACTCCTCACGCACCTCCTCCAAATATTCCTCGTCCATGTCTTGATAGATGATGATTGGCTCAACAGCCGTTACGGTGCCACTGAGTCCAATCCGGTCACGGACCTGGGCGGCTCGTAAGGCCTCCTCCGCGGCCTCGATATCGATGCTTGCACACTCCCGCATCTGTCGGATA
Organism: Haloarcula sp. CBA1131; assembly: GCF_008728975.1. Taxonomy (NCBI): domain Archaea; kingdom Methanobacteriati; phylum Methanobacteriota; class Halobacteria; order Halobacteriales; family Haloarculaceae; genus Haloarcula; species Haloarcula sp. CBA1131. Next base: position 187,165 of record NZ_RPCY01000004.1, on the reverse strand, counting down.
TCGCGCCCATCAATATTATTCCCGCTCTTAATCTCCGCGAGCACACAAGTCTCCCCGTCGTACAGTACAAAATCTGGCTCTGCAGTCACACCGGTTCGCGGGTTACTGATTTCCGGGAAGAACATCGGAATACGGACACCATGATTGTAGAGCGCCGGCGTCGCTCGTTCGGTGACAGCGGAGTAAAAAAGATTGTACGTGTTGACTTCGCGCCGTTGCCGTACCCCCTCTGTCACCTCATCCATAGCTACTGTATTGACACCGGATTATGCGATTTGCTCAGCGAGTACGTCGAGTCCAAGTCGTCGTAGACATCCCGAACGAAAGACCGTAGTGAGAGTGCAGTCGTCGACTCACGGGCGTAGAGAATGATGTTCGGTGGCTCAAGCGCTACGTCAAATAGTTCATCGTGGTCGGTATCGTAAACCCGGATCTTTCGTTGCTCATCACGAATACCGTAGCGGTATTGATTGCCGTTCAGGATATTCTCCTCTAAATCAGCTATCAGTTCTTCGTTCGTCGCCTGCTCTCGGTCGGGGTCGGTGAGTTCGACTGCAGTGAATCCGTCAACAGTGAAGCCGCTATCGAGTTCTTGCCGCACCGGAGCATGTTCGACTTCGAAACTCTGCCGGTCCAGCTCCTGGTATCCGGCCGTGAGACCCATTATCGTATCTACAGCTTTCCCTTCGGAGCCACGTTTGACAGACCGCATCGTTACCCGGCCCTCATTCGTATTAGAGCCCTGGATGGCAGTGGCCGGGGAATTGGTCTGGTCGAACTCTATCCGAGTGGGTTTGGCGTCAAAGGTCTCCTCCGCATCTTCGAGGTCATTTTCCTCCGCCCCGGAGAATATGAGCGTCGCATCTCTTTCCCGGTTCGGAGCGTGATACTTTGCAGTGAAGCCGGACACACGCGCATCTTTCACGTCATCGGTCAACTCTCTCAGGTCGTCAGCAGAGAGATATAGCCGTTCGACACACGGTAGATAGTTGAGTAGATTCTCGATTGTCTTATCCCGCCAATCGCTGTGAACAGTCGTAAGAACCCATAGATAGCCGTCTTTTGCCACGAAAACAAACTCATCCTCCCGATTCTTCGCTGGTGTAGAAATCCCGACCAGCGAAATATCCTCATCGATTACCTGCTCCGAGAAGGTGTGTTCACCAACGTAGTTGTCAGCATGTCCGGTTATACCATCGTTCTCCGCGATGTACGTCACCCACTGATCCAGTTCTCCAATGTTGTAATCCTGATTGTCGCAAAGATAGATATTGAGGTCAGTTTGCCCCCCGCTGCGAGTTGTCTTGGATTCCATCTCCTCACCGCTCGTAACAACATATTGGATAAGTTCATCCAGGACTTCTCGCGTGGATTTATCCTCGATGTCTGAGGGGGCAATGTCCATACTAAAGTCGACTCCGTACCATTGAATTATTGTCGAACGGGTTCTATCCTACGAATCTGCATTAATATGGAAACTATATGAGTAATAAATTTGTTCACGAATATCTAACAGTTTTGGCGATGACCGAGTGGATCGTCGACACCCGCGGCGGCGTCTACCACCAGTGCGACACCGAGTACCAGCGCCTCGCGGGTCACTGGGCCCGAAACCAGTCCTGCACCTATCGCGACCTCGACGACACCCACCACGAGACCATCCGCGGGCTCCTCTTGGGCGACGGCAACCTGGACGCCCCAACGACGGTCCGCTAGCACTCCGACTCGCCTCGATGCAACGCCCACATATCGAGTGGTGCCACGACAAGCTGGGCTGGTTCTCTCGTGGCATCACCCAGGACATCGAGGGTACCTACCGACTCCGGACAGTCTCACACCCGACCCTCGGTCGCTACTGGACCTAGATGGACAACCCACCAGCCGAGGGTTGGGACCTCACCCACCCGATTGCGCGCCTTTGGTACGCCTGTGACGGCGGTCTCGAATGGCCCGGCGACTCTGACCGGCCACGGGCCCAGTGGACGATCACCGACGACGACAAACGAGCGACGTGTGCCCAGCAACTCCGCGAGCAGGGTCACGGAATAATGGTGTGGGACCGCCGAGTGGCGCTATCTTTCGACGAGACAGAGGCGTTCTTGGAGTGGCTCGGAGAGCCCATGCCCAGCAGCGAGTACAAATGGGTAACAGAGCTGGAGGAATACGAGCGACGACGAGACGAAGTTGAGCCTGTCTAACCGCTGGGTGCAATCACAAGAGCAATTTCTCGGTCGTTCGCGAGGACACAGTCATTCCCCCACCGCCTCCTCCACAATCTCGATTTCCTCGTCGGTCAGCCCGTACAGCTCGTAGACGATCTCGTCGATGAGCTCATCCGTCCGCTCGATTTTCGTCTCCAGCTCGTCGGCTCGTTCTTTCGTTTCGATGTAATTCTCCAGCCCTTCTCGAACCTCGTCGACGTCGGGCAGCGTCAGCTTCCGCATCCGGTCGACCAGCGAGTTCGTTATGGTCGCGGTCTCCCGGAAGCCAGCAAACCCGTCAGCCTTGTCGACGGCCACCGGCACGAACGCTTCGATAAGTTCGGCTTCGTTCTTGGAGAGGTCCGTAATCCGTAGCGCCGGTAGTGGCTCGGTCTCCGTGTACCCCCACTGGTCGGTCTCGTTAGCATCCTCGTCATCGGGTTTGTAGCGAGCGGTGAGTCTAATTTCGACCGTGCTGTCAGACTCTCTGACCACAGTGGCTTCGCCGACGCGGAGGTTCGGTTTCTCCTCGACGGTCATCTGGAGGATAGAGTTGGCAGAGCCTTTCGGGGGCTGAGTGAGCCCGATATCAGCGAGTGTCGGGCCGTCGGAGTAGGAGCCGAGATGATCAAGGAGGGAGAGGTTTAGGTCGAAACGAACGCTTTTCGTATTACCAAGATATTCGGCTAAATCGGATGCAATCTCGTGTAAAAAGTGGGAATTTTCATCATTCAGCTCGTCAACGTTGACTCCGTAGCTATTTTGATCAATAGATGATTTAGCATCGCTTACCCATTCGGAGACCTCTTTTTCGTCTATTTCCGTTTGGAAGTCAATATCAGGGATAGGAAAATCCCGCACTGACTGCGGATATACATGAGAATATGATCCTTGTAAACTCCCGGTAGCAAATCGAGATGCGTAATAAAAACTCTCGACTGTTGACGCGACGACCGCTTGCAGATATTGTAAATCGTACTCGTGATTTACTCTATCGAACCCATCGAAGTTTTGTCGTAAATCAGTGCCCTCGATGTTTGCATATGGTGTGCAGAGAACAACGAGATGGTCGGTATACATACCTGATGCATCAAAAGCTGCTAGCAACGAATCATCGCTATCTGAGACGTATCGGATAGCAAGCTTTTCGCACTCGAATAAATGCGGATGTCGCGGGCCATACATCTCTGAATCACGATATTCTAAGTACAATCCTGGCCACTCAATGTGATAGCGAGAAATGTTTTTCCCTTCAAAGAACTTCACACGGTTTTCGCCAGGTTCCTCGTACAGTAGCTCCTGTTTTCCGAAACCTCCCTTCTCCTTGCTTGATATCTGTGCACCGTAGTTCACATAACAAATATCACCCATCTTTCGGCTGGTCTCTTCTATCTTATCAAGAATATCAAGCTCTTTTAGTTCAGATTCATGACGGATTTGGAAACCTGGCAGTTCTAAGAAGTCAGACTGAGTGATCTCTTTCTCACCCTTATCTGCATCTGGATTGTATTCCTGATTGATACGTATAGTATGGTCGGACAGCGGTGCAGATTTTTCAATTATCGGAATTGCTGTTTGTCGCGAGACCCCTTCAAATACGTTCTTCTCTCCGAATCCAACAATCTCTCTGATTGTAGTATTTTCCAATAAGAATTTCCTGGGCTCAGTTGCATACTTCTCTCTGAAGAACGCATTCGGAATGATGTATGAATACGAACAACCCTCTTTGCATAATTGGTGAGCGCGGAGTATAAATGGGACAAACAAATCCCAATGACCAGAGAGTATTCCAGGCGAGTCAACTAAGCCCTTGATAGCATTTCTTGTTAACTCAGCATCATCCTCCGTCATTGACCATGCACTTACATACGGTGGATTCCCAATCACCGTGTCAAACCCAGCTCCCTCTAGCCTCTTCCCACCCGACCCGAAGAACACCTCGGGATACTCCAGTTCCCAGTGGAAGAAGTCATTAGAATTGGTCTCTCGTCTCCAAAACTTCTGGAATAAATAGTCCCGACGTAAGTGAGCGGGGATGTGGCCAACATCAATATCTCTGGGATACCAGAGCAAGAAAAGGCGAAGTACACTAGGTTAGCAGAGGAATCCGGAGCCAAATCTCGCTCAGAATGGCTCCGTTGGCGTTTGCGTACCGGGGTCCATCTATGGGACTGCAACGGACGAATTGATCTTGAATCAGTAGATGAACTTGTGGAGGATCGCGAGCAAGCTGAGAGAGATGTAATCAGATCGGATTCCGAGATCAAACATTGTATAGTGCATCATTTGTCGACCCACGAAGTCGCTACCCTGGATGAGTTACAAGAGACCGTATTTGAGGAGTTAGTCATCGATGCTCTGTACGAATTGCTGAAGGAGGAGAAGGTGGAGAATGTCCCCGGAAGTGGATATCGAAATCTCTGAAAATGGCAGACAGAAGTATCCCTCAAAAATGGTCTGATGACCAGATTCTCGAAATGGACACTAGTACGTCAACAGATGTACTTGAGCTCAAGCGGGATCCGATTCAAGAGTATATCAGGCGGAAACGGAGGTATGGAAAGGAAAGTGAGTACATTAAGAAGACGCGTACGATTCTTCGAGAGTTTGAAGCCTTCTTGTTCAAAGACTTCGAATCTCATCTTTGTAACATCGATGATACACACGTTGCTGAATTTAACGACCACCTCCGTACAGGGAATCGGTACTATACGATCACAGGGTCGCAGTCGAAAGTGCCGAAGAAAATTGATCTAGTAGACCGTACGAGACATGAATACCTTCGTGAGCTTGTTGGATTTTACAACTGGCTCGTTGAGGACGAAGGTGTACTCACTCAGAACCCCGCAAAGAAGGCATTGAATGATCTTCCTGAGTCTGAATTCAATCTATCACCACCGGGGCGTCCGCGGATTGAAATGCAGGAAATGCAGGCGTTTGTACAGTGGCTATCCACGCCGATTCACAGAGCAATGATTCTGTTTCTCCTGAAAACAGGCGCAAGAGTCGGCGAGCTGGTGAACTTAGATTTGTGTTGCCTTCATCTAGACCATCCAATCTATGACTCTCTACTTGAGGCGCGTAAAATATCACTTCATTCTGCTATTCGTTCGTCTCCCGATACCGTATTCTTAGAGGGTGGATATCAATCAAACACGGAAGTCCGTGCTGAGACGAGATCGGTGGGGAATAAGCGCCAACGACCGAGCGGGACACTCATTCCGATAGATGATGAACTCAAGACAGCATTACTAGAGTACCTACTTACTCGACGATGTGCTCATTCACATCCTCAACAGGCCCGACCAGTGTTTCTCAACCGCCAAGTTTCGGGTGATAATGATCGTCTCACCCGACAGTCGGTATATGCTCTTCTCACCAAAAACGGGGCCTCAGAAGGTGTACTGAAACAGTATGGTTGGTGGTCCGAAGGACTAGCAACAGAAGAGAAAGTCACACCACATTACTTCCGCCACTACTTCACTCATAACCATCGACATAATCAGGGAGTGCATGACCAATACATGCCAGAGGGGGTAATCGCATACATTCGTGGCGACGCCCCAAATGATGACTCGGTCAGAGAAAAGACGTACCGACACGATGATTGGAACGTCTGGGAACGTTACATCAAGCGTCCGTACTTAGTAGGGATCTACAAGTTCAATCTATACGACTAGGCTCACACGTCAGTGGATTCACCCCCACAACTTTACATCGGGTTTTAATACAGTCACGAAGATTGAGTATATCATTCAATGAGTCAGGCAACTCTCGGTGACGCGCCTTACCGGAACTCCGATCTCTTCTCCGGCTATTATCTTGATGAGCGTGTCAATGACCTGGAAGACTGGGAGCGTGACGACGAAGCTGAAGCCGCCTTTGAGGCCCTCAGCGAGTTGTGGGAACTCGAAAAGGATCTCGTTGGGTCGTATAACGAGGACGAGCTTCTCGATCAATGGATCACTGAGGTGTGCTCAGTTCTCGGCTTCGACACGATCTCTGAGGGGACACTTCCTGATGGCGGCGGGTACGTCGACCGCTTGCTGTACGAGTCCGACGAGAAGCGCCGGGAGGCCGCCGAGCGCAAGCTTCAGAACGACACTGGAGGAATGTTCGCGAAGGCGGCCGCGCTCGTCGAGGCCAAGCAGTGGGGCCACGACTTCGACCAACGATTTAGCGAGGACCGCTCATACCGAGACGCCTCTCACCAGATCAAGTACTACCTCGAACGCACACCCCCCGATCTCAAATGGGGAATTCTCACGAACGGGCGGAAGTGGCGGCTGTACGGCACGAAAGATTACGAGACGCAGACTTACTACGAGGTTGATCTCCCGGAGCTACTAGAATCGGGTGACCTTGAGCAGTTCAAATACTTCTACTGCTTCTTCCGCCCGGGCGCATTTACCGAGGTTGCAGGTACCTCCTTTCTTGAAACGGTGTGGAACGAGTCGGAGACAGCCGCACAGGAACTCGGGAGGACCTTCAGGACAACGTTTTCACCGCGCTCCGGGTGCTCGGAGAGGGTTTCGTCGAGTCGAACGACCTCGACATCGACCCCGACGACGAAGCGGCGCGCGACGAGCTCAAAGAGAAGTCGCTCGTCTTGCTGTATCGGCTTATGTTCGTCCTGTATGCGGAGTCGCGCGGTCTGATCGATCCGGACGACCCCAAACGGAATGCTGAGTATCACGAGAACTTCAGCCTCGACGCCAAGCGCTCGGAGATCCTCGACGACCTGGAGGGAGAGGATCTCACCGACAGTGAGACGTTCCACCGCGAGTACAGCGAGTACTCCACGAGCATCTGGAACCGCCTCACCCGCCTCTTCGAACTCGTCGACGAAGGTGAAGAGGACCTCGACATCCCGCCGTACAACGGTGGCCTGTTCGACACCGACGATCACGCGTTCCTCGACGCCAACGAGGTATCAGACCCGTACATCGCGGAGGTGATCTTCCGGCTCTCGACCACTGTGAACGAGGAGGGTGAGCACGTGCTGGCGGATTATGCAGATCTTGACACGCGCCACCTGGGGACCATCTACGAGGGCCTGCTCGAACACGAGTTCCGTATCGCACCCGACGAAGGGATGGCCGCCGTCTCGGAGGACGGGGGACAGGTGTGGAAACAGGGCGATGAGGTGTCGGTCGCTGACGCCGTCGAAACCGTTGATGCCGGTGGGCTCTACGTCGTCAACGACGAAGGGGAGCGGAAGGCGACGGGCGCGTACTACACGCCCGACTACGTAGTGACGTACATCGTCGAGGAGACGGTCGATCCTCTGGTCGAAGAGATCGACGACGATCTTAAAGCCGACGGGCTTACAGAAAGCGACCCCGAGTACTTCCGACGCTTCTACCACCGCGTGACGGAGCTGAAGGTACTCGATCCCGCAATGGGGAGTGGACACTTCCTCACAAAGGCGACTGGGTACCTCACCGAGCAGGTGATGGCTGTTGTCCGAGAACAGGAAATCCAGTCATACGACGAGCAAGACATCCGACGGGAGATCTCGAAGGAGAGTATCTACGGCGTCGACCTCAATGGCATGGCTGTCGAGCTCGCGAAGCTCTCGATGTGGCTGGAGACACTCGCCGCCGACCAGCCACTCGCCTTCCTCGACCACCACCTCAAAGCCGGCAACTCACTCGTCGGCAGCGACATTACCGAGGTTCTGAGTGACGACACCGAGGGGAGCGACGGGCAGTTGACGCTCACACAGGCGTTCGCCCGCGTCCGCCAGGATACGCTCGAACACGTAATGGAGTTGATGGCCAATCTTCTCGCGTTCGACAACGAGACACTAGAAGAGATCAAGTCGATGGAGGGGTTGTACGACGAGATCCGTGACGATCCGCTGTATCAGCGGCTCTTCGAGTTAGCCAACGTTCACACTGCCGAGGAATTCGGAGTTGACGTTCCTGAAGACGCCTACGAGCGCATGGCCGATGCTATCGAGGATGAAGACGACTGGGCAGAGATTGAGGAGACAGACTGGTTCATCAATGCGCAGGAAGTTGCCGAGGAACAGGACTTCTTCCACTGGGAACTGGAATTTCCCGAAGTCTTCTTCGACCTCGACGGCGAGAAATTGGCCGGGGCCGGATTCGATGCGGTGGTCGGGAATCCGCCGTATATTCGTATTCAATCGCTACGAAACCACACTCCAGAACAAGCTTCCTACTTTACTACTGTGTATGAATCTGCAACTGGGAATTTTGACATCTATGCAAACTTCACTGAAAAGGGACAGCAACTGCTCTCAGAGCGGGGGATCTTAGGATACATTGAGCCACACAAATTCTTCCAGAGTGACTTCGGAACCGGGCTAAGAGAGTATCTGTCGGGAAGGAAATCCATCTATAAGATTCTCTCTTTCAGGCATGAGCAGGTTTTCGAAGGAGCCTCAGTCTACACTTGTTTGCTCTTCCTCAGTCAGAGAAGTCAGAAAGAGTTCGACTATGCAGAACTCGCTCCGAAAAAACTCGAAACGGGCTCGACTCCATCGTATCGATCAATTGAGGCAAATTATGACTCTGAACCGTGGATCTTCCGTGATGCCGAGACAGAGCGAATTTTAGAAAAGATCGATGATGCGGGGCCGACTCTGGAGACAGTCACCGATCGAATTTACCAGGGGTTAGTCACTAGTGGAGACTCTATCTATCTCTTAGAAAAGATCGAAGACATAGAAGGGGAGTATGTCACGGTCCGCAGCCAAGAAGACGGCAAAGAATGGAAATTGGAGTCAGAATTACTGAAGCCACTGTTGAAGGGTCAAGATGTCCACCGATATGATCCCCTTGCTCCAGAATATCTCGTTATATACCCATATCTACTTCACGAGGATGAAAACGAGGTATATGCCGAATTCGTTGAAGAAGAACAGCTTGAAGATTCATATCCAAATCTCTACGAATACCTCACAGAACACGAGGAGGAGATCAGAGCTAGAGAAAGTGGAAAAATGGATCGAGAGGGTTGGTACGACTATGTCTATCCAAAGAATCTAACAGAATTTGAGGAGGACAAGATCGTGACCCCCGAGATCAGTTATGGGACCAACTTCACGTACGACTCGGAAGGACTCTATCACAAAACGAAGGTATACGGAGTGAAAACAGACAAGGATCAGGTCGGAGAAAAATATCTGCTTTCCATTATCAATACAGAAGTTCTCTGGTATTTTCTAAAGAACACAGGATACGCGCTTCGAGGTGGCTATTTCACATTTAAAACAGACTATCTCAATCCATTCTCTATTCCACTCCCACCCGATTCTTCAACCCAAGAGTTCGAACAGAAAGAGTTCGAGCAAAGGTACGCATCTTACCTTTCAGCAGGGTCAATTTCAGATTCCTTTGATACCGCTAAACTCCGTGCTAGTGCCGGAGATATCCTGCCTCAATTAGCGGATCAGATGATTGAATTACATGGGAAGCATCAATCTCTGAATCGCTCTCTTCAGGACTATCTGGGTGTATATGATAGTGGCTCCTCACTCGCAGAGCTCGGTTTTATTCAACCACCAGAAAGTGCCGGGGCATCAGTACTCCGCAAAACTACTAAATATCACGCGAACCTCCGCGTTGGCACTGTCACCGTCGATCGTGAGTCCCCCAACACGGTTCTCATCAAGGCCACCGCTCGCTACAAACCCGACGACGAGGACGCACACGAAACGGACCGGTGGGGCTACACCAAAACGGATCTCCTCCCCGCGTTCCGGATTACGGATCTCACGGAAACAGAGGCGGACCTGATCGAGCACTTCGTGCCGGTCGTCGTTGACGAGGCCGGCGGCTTCGCAAACTTCCGCGAAACGGCTACGAAGACGAACTCGCTTGTCGACCGACTGAAGGAGATCGAGTTGCCCGACATCGGCGACGTGGCCGATGGCTTAGAGAACTACCTCGAAACAGTCGAGCGCGCTGAGGAGCTCGACGAGAAGATTGCGAAGACTGACGCCCTGATCGACAAGATCGTCTACGAGTTGTACGGACTCACTGACGAGGAGATCGAGATAGTGGAAGAAGCAACTACCGAGTAAGTAGCTTCTCTGGTCGTGCTTCTTCCTGTAATCCATACTAACTTCAGAAGTATACCGGGGACGGGGGGTATGAGAGTGTAACTACTCGTATGTAGGACTAGGCTGTTTACACTCTCATATCCCCGTGTGGTCATCATCAGCGATAGTGAGCCGTTAGATGTCACATAGAACGCTGCCAGCTGTCTTGGAGTGTGACTGTAGCTTGGCACCTCCCAGCAACCACTCGTTTTCAAGCACCGCTACACTGTCGAGTATCAAGACTATCTGAGCAAAGAGAACAGAAACCCAGAAAACATCCGGAATACCGGATTCCTGGTTAGTTTGTAGAGCCGCCAGGCGAAGCCTGAGTCGTCGTCGGTCGGGATCAAGCCCTACTACGGCCGATTTGGATGAGGATGACGCACTGATTATAGCATAAGTTCCGGATATTCTGCCAACCTAGAAATATTAAATTATCTTACTAGTTATTAAACTAATAGATGTTCTTGGTAGCATTAAAATTCATGGTGCTGGAAAATTAAGGCATTGCCGTCTAACACTACATATCACAAAATGGAACCCTATAGTTCGTTCACAGGTTTTTTATTCAGCCCAATGCCAATACATGCTGGTGAATTCAAGGCGGAATTTACCAACTGTGTAAGAAAATAAATATAACGGCGACAGCGGATCACCGGTGGGGAATCGGTGGGTAAGCAAGACGCTTCGAACAGAGACATCCATGGCAACCCAAACACAAGCATCGAACGCATCGGCTTCACAATCAACACTCTACACTCACGCAAAGCGGCGGTTCGCTGAAGCCTGGCTCACGCCCGGCGTGCGACAGGCAACGCAGCTACTGTTGCTCCTTACACTGTTTGCTGGCTCTGCAATGGGCCAGACCGACGTCGGGAACATCTACTGTGATACTGCTGTCGAAGACGGCGTCAACGTTGTCTTCGGGGCACTGGCTGGCCTCGGCCTGCCAGCGACGATGGTGTTCGTCGGTCGCAGTGGTCTTTCGTACATGCGTGCGTCAGGGAACCCGAACCAGCAAAACGAGGCCCGCCGGGACCTCATCCTCTCGCTTGTCGGCCTCGGCGTAGTCGTACTGGCAATTGTGGCCCCAGAACTCATCACGAAGTTCGGAGACAACGTTGGCTTCGGCTTCTCGGACTGCGTGACGCCATTCTAAATACGATGCCAACACTCCGCTCACTGCTGGTGATCGCGGCCCTGTGCTCGCTGCTCTCGACAGTCGGAGCTGCAGGGCCGGCAACCGATACGCTCGGAAATCCACCCCAGTCTGTTGAGCGGGGGACGGCACACTCTCTAACCGAGGGGAATCTCAGTGGCGTGGGGGTACTCCAACAAAACGCCACTGCGAATGGTTCCAGCGGAGAGGGATCGCAAGCGAACGACACTGAAAACAATGGGTCCAGTGCCCGGGGACCAACAGACAACGGGACAGCAGCCAACGGAACCGAGGGCAACGAATCCGTTGATCGAGGATCAGCAGCGAACCAGTCAGACGTGAACAGGTCCGTCGAAGTGGGATCGAGACAGAACCTCAGCGCGAAAGTCTCGTGCTACGAGAACGCCTCGAATCCACCGGCAAATGCCTCTGTTGGGGACAACGCGACAGCAGGCGTCGTGCCTCCGAACCGGTCCTACAACCACAACCACACGTTCTTCCGTGCGCTGTGGTCTGGCGACCCAGACCATCCGAACCTTACGCGGGCCGACCGGTCAGCGGCTGAGAACGGCACGCTGGCCGTCCTGCCTTCATGCACGGGAGATATGGTCTCTCGCGAGCCATCGAATGTGGCGCTGTGGAATCGGCCCGAACACGATTCGTTCCAGACTGGGATCGAGCACTCCTCGCGACCAGTGAACGTCACGGACACTCGCTCTGGACTCTGGATTCGTGACGCCTATGTCGCGTTTTTCAGCGTAGAGCCGTCGACAGTTGTCCATCGAGAGTCGGGGACAGAGCGTCTGGTCCGTCCGAATGGGACTGTCCGTGCAATCCACGACTACCGGATAGTCCTCTCGGAGTTCATCGAAGAGGACTATCGGCTGGTGAACACGTCGACGAAGACGACGCTGTACGCTAACGGGACGGAGATGGACAACAGCACTGCCGCCCAGCCCACACTCAACTACACCGGGATCAACGGAACCACCGAGCTCCGATTGGAGACGATAATCTCGGTGAACCTCTCGAATCGGATTGGTGAGGGGACCACCGAGTATGGACTGACGGTCACGGACTCACGGACGGTCCAAGTAGAGAACCTGTCCGAACGAGAGATGACCGTCGAACCCGGTGTTGTCCCGAACGGCAGGGGAGCCACAACAGACGACTATCGAATTGGGACCGAAATCCCCGGCAGCTGGCAGCGCGTCCAGTTCGATGCCGGATACGAGATCCAGAGCCAGTGGCGGTTCTACACTCGCTCACCACCTGGCTGGGAGAACTGGTCGGAGAACACGACCACACCAGTCCGACCGCTTGAGACCCATGCTGTCCGAGCTACAGAAGGTCCGGAAGTCACGGTCAACCGCGTCCAAAATGAGAGGTCCGACGGCTGGCGGTTCGTGCCGTCGCTGGAAGCAACATATCCGATGAACGCGACGGGGAACGCGACCGCCAACGCGACCAACAGGACCACGCTCCCGCCAGAGATTCGGATCAACCGTTCGGAGTCATTCACGACAGCGGATCGGTTCACGATTCGGAGCGCAGAACAACTTCGGACGGAGACATTCGAGATTCGCGGGCTCGTCCGTGGGAATAGCATCAAACAGCCCACAGACTCGACGAACCCGACGCCGATCCGCGAGGTCAATATCACTTCCGAGGTCGTCAACTTGACCGACAACTCGACGGACCTGCTGGTCCGGGTCGAACCGACGGCTGGCTTCCCGATTGCGGCAGGGAACGTTACTGTCGCAACGGGCCAGTCCCGGGTCGAACGGTCACTGTCTGGCGATGATGAGATTACGGTCACCGTCGACCAGGGCGAAGTCTCCTCGGCGATCATCCAGTACAGCCCGACCCAAATCTGGTGGGAGCAAGGGCGTGCTGTCCCGGTACGAGATACCCAAGAGCGGGTCGCCTACGAAGTTAATCTCCCGGACCTTGCGGAGTTCATCGACCTCGCTGTCGTGACGCTCCTGACGTTGTTGCCGGCTGTGCTGGCGCTGTATGGCTACGACGTCTGGACGAGAGGCAAATTCATCGGTTGGTATAATCCATGACAAAGCAAGATATACCACGAAACAGCAGCATCGACCGCAGAACAGTGCTTGGACTCCTTAGTGGGGGTCTTGCCGCGCTTGCAGGATGCAGTGGCGGGCTGTCTGATAGCAGTGACGGAGACGGTGGAAGCGCAGGCCCGCCAGAAGAGCAGTCTGACTACATCGAAGAAACATCAATTGAGATTGTCAAGAACGGCCGCCAATTGGCTCTGGAAGTGGCTGTAACCGATGAGATCGAGCCGTCATCGGTCAGCATTATCACAGAGTCCGGTCGGGAGTTCTCCAGCGACTACTTCAATGCTGGTGAAACCCGGACCAGCCTATTGCTCACGGCGGGAGATGATAACTACAAGCCATTGCCCCGGGGCCAGCACACACTCTATCTCCGTGGGGATGACGTTGAAACCGAAATCCCACTCGAACTGGGCACTACATTCGAACTTGAGAAAGTTGTTCCTGCCACTGAACATCCAGACGTTCGTGAAGGCCTCGGCCACTTGGTGGTGGTTGTCAGGAATGTGGGTGAGCGAACCGGTGCAGCTACCCGCGCATTAATGAACGGAAAAGAAAAAGAAGACGTGTTTGTCCCGGTAGAGCCTGGTGAAACCAATGTCGTCAGATATTTTTCCCTCATTGAAGACAGCGTTTCTTCTTGTCCGAGAGTTGATGAGAGCGCTAAAAGAGATGAGCAATTAACCGTTGAATTCCTTTGGAGCGATCCAGTCACATTCACTCAGACGATCAGCTATGAAAATTCATCTGGATGCGAGCGGACTCTGATTGGGACTCCTGAAGAGGTCACTGCAAGTTCAACGGAGACGGAGACGTAGCAATGCAGTCGGGAATAGGCGAGGATCTCGTTGAGGAGGTTTTCCAGAGATTGCTGGGAGAACTCTCGTCGGCAATCACAGCTGGTATCAGTGGTTTCCTTGCTCAACTTAAAACGCAGATAGTCAATTATCTTGATGGGTTCTTTAAGAGCCTCATTGACCCGATGGTAGGGACACCCGCCCCCGAAGGACCGAATTCATCGGCCCCAGTTGACATTGCGTTCGAATCTGCGAGTAATGCCCCGTGGAACTCGCTAATATCGGGCATCTACTTCGATGGAATCGTTGGGTTGGCACTCGGGCTGCAGTTCATCGTCTTGGCAATGATTGGAGTTCGATACGGGTCGATGAACCCGGTCATTCGGAAGAAGCTCCTACGCCGACTTGGGGTTGCCTTCCTCTCACTGTTCTTTTGGCTCCCAGTGGCCTCACTGGGGACTCAGTTCTTCAATGCCATCGGTCGCGAGATCTACAAGTCCGGTCAATCAACGACTGAAGTCGCCGCACTAATCAGTTCAGCTCAGCAGATTGCGGACCTTAGTCTGGGGATATTCCTCGTCCTCATCATTGTCGGACTGTATGTCTACCTCAAGGCGGCGTTCATCTTCATCACCCGATGGTTGCTAGTCTTCCTGCTGACCCTCTCGATGCCGTTGGTCGCGACGTTCTGGGCAGTGGAAGTCTGGCCGCTGAACCGTTTCTCGGGACTGGCAAAACAGGTCGCCGGCGCGTACCCCGGAGTCCTCGCTGCGGGCACCCCGCCTGCAATCTTGATACGAATGAGCTTCGAAGCGACAAACTGGGGACTGGCTTCTGAACTGTCGCTGTTCATCAGCCTCGTGACGCTGTACTTGGCGGCGAAGTCACAGAAGATCCTCATCCAGCGCAGTAGCCGCGTTGCGATTCAAGTCAGCGAGCAGGCGCTTGCCGGCGGCAAAAAATCGGTCGCAAAACCAGCAAAGATTGGAGCGGCAGCTACTGGCGCAGCGGCCACAGCTGGAGCGGGAGCAGTCGGTGGACCCGGCGCAGCAATGGCGACGGGTGGCACGATTCGAGCTGCCTCAAGCGCCGCAAAAGGACGTGTTGGCGGCGCTGCCACGGGTGCTCAGATGGTCCATCGACAGATGGCAGCCAACCCCGCTGGCATGAGGAGCAATACCAGCAGTGCCAACGGAGCTGGGAGCGGTGGAAACAGTACTAACGGTTCCGGTGGTGGCGGAAGTAGTATCAACGGCTCCGGAGGTGGCGGCAGCAGTGGTTCCGGTGGCTCAGGTGGTTCCGCCCCACCCTCTGGCGGCAGTGGTAGTAGTGGATCCGGTGGCTCTGGTAGCTCCACACCGCCTGCCAGTGGTACTGGCGGGTCCAGCGGCTCATCTGCCGGAAGTGCTCTCAACAGTAAGTTCACTAATTCCAGCAACGGGAGTTCTGCGTCCGGTGAGTCCGCTGGAACCAGTCCATCTGACGGCGACTCAAACAGTGAGCGCCAGACACAGAAAAACTCCGGCGATACCAGAATCTACGAGTCTGACGTCGACCCGCCGTTCTCCGACGAGCACTTCGACGAAAACGACAGTTCGGAGACCGAGACCGATACCGAGGAGTCCGAGTCGTATGACACGCTCAAGGACGTGTTTGCAACTGATGACGATGTATTAGGACCAGACGTGTACCGAGACGGCCTGCCAGATACATACTCGGAGGACGATAACTAATGGCTGACTCACAAGAAGACTACAACACGAACATCATCCACGAATCTCTTGGAGATACAACCAACTTCTGGGGGACTACACACTCGGGGAACTCATTCTGTTCCTCCTCCCGCCGTTTGGCTTCCTCGTCGCCATGGGAATGCCATTCGTGCCAGCAGCGTTGTTCTTCCCAGCGTTGGGTCTAGCAGCGCTTGCCGAAGTCTTCCTCTACATCCTCCACAAAGTCCGCCCGGACCACTACCGGCTGACTGAGTGGCTGCGAGTCAGACTGTTCTGGCTCGTCAAAAAGCACCACTACACCCACGACCAGGGCAATCAGGACACTCGCCAAGTCACGCGACTTGAGCGGATCATGCCCCACGGCATTGAGCGCGTCGACGGAGCGTACGTCGGCGCGGTCGAGGTCGAGCCCGCCAACATGGCCCTCCAAGACGACGAGAAATGGGACAAAGCCGTCACATCGCTCACACGCCTGTCAGAGTCGCTGACTGGGCGAGCGAAGCTTCACGTCACAACGGCCGAAGTCGACAACAAGTCCCATATCGAGTCCCACATCAACCGACTCGAAGATCCCGACGCAAAGAGCCATCCCATCTTCCGAGGGGTGTTGACAGAGTTCGTCAACCGCTACACCGACGACAGCGGCACCGTCGAGACCGAGACTGAGATCCAGCGCAAGTACTACATCATCGTCTGGGTCACCGACGATGATATTCACGACCTCCAGATGAACAGTGACTCCATCGCGGATTACCTTGCCGGGATGCCGGCTATTGGCCGACTGTTCGCTCGGTTCGACAGCGACACGCTCACTGAGGCCGAGCGAGAGGAGTTCAAAGCGAAGAAACTCCACGACCGACTCGGGACCGTCGATAGGGCAGTCAGCAACCTGTATCGGTGTCGTAGCCGCTCGGTCAGCCCCACGAACTGGCACACTTGACCGAGGATTACTGGGCCTGCGAAACACGGTCGGAACGCGAGTACGAAGAGGCGGCCTCCGTCTCCCCGGTGACGTACTCTGCTCGGGAACTTATCAAGCACGGCGAGGGTGCTGCAGCCCACGACGCTGCGGAGGGCATGGATACCGATGACGTTGGCGGGACCGACTACGAGGTCAATGAGACTGACTTCGTCTCCCAACTCCACCGACCGGGAGAGAACCATCGGTCGCTGGTCGCGCCAACAGATATCGAGTGGGAAGCCGACCACGCCCTCATCGATCAGGAGACGTACACGCGTTGCTTCTGGATCGAGACGTATCCCGAGCATCCGACCAATGGGATGCTTGAGCAACTACTGCTGGATACGGAGCTTGCCGTCGACGTCTCAATCCACATTGACCCATACGATTCTGATGCAGCAGTGTCGGTGATGAAAGAGTGGATCTCATCACTGAAGATGTTGCAAAACGACAAAGGCGAACTTGAAGCGGAAGATATCGAACAGGAAGTCAACCAGGCGAAGTACATCCGGCAGATGGTCCGACGGAACCACACGTCGCTGTTCCGTGTCGGAGCGTTCATCCGACTCACTGCGGAGACCGAAGAAGACCTCCGGAAGCAAACGAACCGGCTCGAAACGCTCCTACGAGACTCACCGTCGAACTGTGGAGTCAAACGAACGACCCGCCGGCAGGAAGAAGGACTGGTGACAGTCTCGCCGATTGGAGCCAATGAACTCGGGCAGAACCGGCTCTCCTCAATGACCGGGGACGCCCTCGGATCGCTGTTCCCGTTCTCGTCGAACTACCTCCGGATGGACAACGGCATCGAGTACGGACTGCACGGCCACAACGACTCCTCGCTGTTGATCGATCCATGGGAACTGGAAACCGGTCACTCGGAGCTGGTGACTGGAATGCCCGGCGGCGGGAAGACGCACGGCACGCAGGCTCGGGCGATGCGGATGCTGAAAAAGCGGTCGGACGTCAAGCAGATCTACATCGACCCGGTCGGCGATATGCACGGCAGCGCGAAGATGCTGGACGCAAAGACGATCACGATCAGCGGCGAGACGCCGCTGAACCCGTGCGAGATGCATCCGACGCCGCCTCATGTCCTTGAACAGTCCCCGGATATGCAGCCCGTCTCCGCCAAGAAAGACGAAGTGTACGGGGTCATCGAGAACTTCCTGCAATCCCGGGATGTCGATCTGGAGATGCACAGCGGCCTCATCACGTTCCTGATCGACAAGATATTCACTGAATCGGATATCGACCCAGCGGACCCGTCGACACATACGCCGGAGAACTCGCCGGACCTGAGTGACTTCCTCGAAGTCGTCGACCGCCTCCAGGAAGAGCCAGAAATGTTCCCGGGAGCGACGACAGAGTCCTCCCAGCAGAAAATCCAGCAGTACGCAAATGAACTCTCGATTGCGCTGCATCCGTTCCGGCCGGGGAGTACCTTCGGCAACCTCTCGAAAGAGTCGGACCTGCGGCTGATCGACGACAGCAGCAAGGCCGTCTATCTGGACCTCCAGCAGGTCGAAGGCTCGGGCAGCGGCCTCGGTAAGCAGTCGTTCATCATGCAGTTGCTGCTGAGCACGCTGTACCAGCAGGCGAAAAATATGCAGCAGAAGGTCGAGATCATCATCGACGAAGCTCACTACCTGTTCAACGACGACGCGAACTTGGAGTCGCTGAACCAGATTGCTCGGCACCAGCGCCACGCCGGACTGCGACTGGTGATGCTGTCTCAGACGCTCTCTGAGTTCGAGGACAAGGGAGCCGCTGAGGAAATCGCAGGAATGTGCCCGATCAAGGTGCATCACCGCGAGCCGGAACTGGGCGACGAAACCGCAACGAGCGCTGGGCTAACGAGCGAACAGCAGTCCTACATCCAGCACGCCGAAGCCGGCAAGGAGTCGCTGGGTGACGGACAGGGCTACTCACAAGCGCTGGTTCGCGTCGACGAACATGGCGATTACCCGCTGACGATCAAGACGTCGTGGGAGGAAAAGCAGATCATTGACCTCGACGCTGACGCGGAAGATGCGCTCGACGTTGTTGCTCACGAGGCTGACTCCCGCGCTGCTGATTTCGAAGAGTTCGTCCATTCCAAAGCAGTCGAGCAGGAGCTAGCGAATCGTGGATTGTCCCCGGAGAAGGCTGAACACGTCCTCAACGGACTCAGCGAAGACGAGTTGGTGGACGTGGTGTCTGTAGCACTTGACCAGACACAGCCAGAAGCAGTTGTCGCTGACGGTGGTATCGAGACAGAGACTGATGCGGAGTTCGGCACTACGGAGTGATTCACATGGATGAAAGTATCACATTCTCGATGAGCGCAGAGAAAAAGAAACAGATTGTAACGCAAGCTGAGAAGAACGACGAAACGGTAACTCAGTTCCTGCTTAAAGCGGCAGAACAGCGTATATCTCGTGAACTGCAGGAGCAACGTGCTAACGAACTAGGGGTTGCAGATGAACTGCAAGACCTTGCTGATAGCGTCACTGGCGAAGTGAGCGCTGCAACGGATATCGACACAGATCAAGAACTGTGTCACACTGTGGCATTGTGGGAGTTGATTTCGAGTAAGTATGATGCTGATACTCGGGCTGCCGCAATGGAGGAAGCCCCAGAGAAACTGCAGGAGCAAGTAGAGAAAGTTGGCGGAGGTGATGACTGATGACAGAGCGAGATGAAGTTCTTCAGATATACACGACCAGCGAAAACAAGGAATGGATCAAAGAGCGGGCTGAAATAGAGGGCAAGACGATCTCGGATATCGGCCACAGTCTCGTTGAAGAGTATATTGACCGCGAAACTGGTGAAACCCAGTTTGAGAGGTACGGGACTGATACGCAACTCGAACTCGTCATGGAGAATATTCGGAGTGATATCACGGCTGAGCTAGACGAGTTCAAAGCCGAGACGCTGGAGGAACTGAAGACGGTCCAGAAGGTCCGGACAGCATACACCATCGCTATCTGGAAACTACTGCAGGAGGACCACGATGATGCACATCTCAGATTAGCGATGAAGTTTGCGACCGACCGCATTGGACGGGAGCCAGCTACAGAGGCAACAAGCGAGGGTGACACAGACTCAGGAGAACAGGGTCGTGAGTCCTCGGTGGCGACTAATGCTGGGGGTGACGGTGCATGATACTGCCAACGGATTATCAGCGGAATGGAGCAGGGAATCTCGTTGATTACATCCGGCGCGACCGGGACCAGGACGCCGGCGCGACAGTTGACCTACGGAATCCGGCCGGGCGAGAACTGTCCGACCCAGAGGTGAATCGGTTCGTCGACAAGAGTCGAGAATTCGGATTTCAGCGGCATCTGATCGTCTCTCCTGACCCCACTGGAGAATACTCACCAGAAGAGGTGAATGCCAACACTCGGGAACTTATGAACCGCGAGTTCGCCCGGCAGCCGACAACTGACTACGTATACGGTGTCCACCAGAATACGGAGTTCCCACACGCACACGTCGCGGCAACTGGGGAACCAGCAGAGCTGGAGATGGATCGCGAAGATATCCGACAGATGCGCGAACAAGCAGCGGTCGTATTTGAAGAACCCGCTCGAACACGCGACCCAACGGCTGCCCCTCGCGATGCTCCGGAGGACATTGGCCGGGTCGTGGATGAAGAAGCTCGGGAGCAGTACCACGAGGCAGAACTGTCGCTGAACCCCGAAGCACAAAAAGCCCTCAAGCGGGCGACTGAGAAGAGCCAGCAGAAAGACGTCGGACACACGGCTGAGAAAGCGAGCGATGAGCGCCAAACTGAGCCACTCTCAGAACGTGCTGCGGAGAGAGCCGAAGAACAGGCGGCAACTGAACGCGAACCCGAAGTTGATATTGAACGCGAGCAGGAACCCGAACGCGAAGTCGGGTGGTGGCAGTGAGTTCTAGTTCCTCTGCACCACCGGGACAACGCTCTGGCGAAGTCCCGAATAGCCTCAAGTACGACAACGTCGTCGGGTTCGTCTGGGCCGGGTTCATGCTGCTTTTCCCACCGATGATCGTCGATAGTGACAAGGTCCTTCCGAAGCGGTTCTGGGCGTGGCGCTACATCTACCTCGGGTTCGGACTCATCAGCACGGCGTTCTTCTATGACGTGCTTGTCCAGACACCCAGCGCAGCGCTGTTGTTCCCGTTCGCACACGTTCTGGCTGCTATCTCAGTGGGGACACTGTTCGCTGACTTCACCGTGCCCGGCCTGTCACTGCCGATGGTCTCGTACTCGACCACGGTGATCCTGTATGCCATCTCAATCGGTATCGTGTTCTCAGGGGAACTACTCCGCCGGACCTCGCCGGAAATGCTCGCGATGAACCAGTGGGACCACGACGACGGAGAGTCCGTTGTCCCGCTCGAAGAAGTCTCTCACGAACACGAAGAGGCCGAAATGCCGTTCACGCTCGATCAAGATGTCTCTACAGCCGTCGTGGGCGAGACTGGGTCGGGCAAGACGTCGATGATGAAACTACTGGCCTACCAGTTCCCGTACTACAGTAACACGGCAGTCATCGCTCACGATACTGGCGAGGACTTCCAAGAGTTCTATTCGGAGCTGGGCTTTGAGGTTCAGCGCATCCGCCACGAAGATAGCGATGTGGTCTGGAATCTGTTCAAGGACGCCGATTCGGAGTCGGACTTCCGCGAGGTCGCCGGCGCGATCTTCGGCGAAGCCGACGGCCACGACCCGTTCCATCGGCCCGCAAAACAGACTTTCGCGGAGATGCTGATGTACCTGCATCTCAGCGCACAAAAGAACAATCGCCGTCACGCGCTCTGTCATGCCGATATCGTCTCACTACTCAACGAGGGCCATATCGCGCTCAAGAAAGCCCTTGACGAGTTCGACCGGCTGGACTCAGGTCATATCGACCCTGACAAGGGCAAAGGCGCACAGAACGTCTACCAGACTATCAAGGAGAACGTCGATCCCGTCTTCACCGGTGACTTCGGGGACTACGGGGAGTTCTCCCTGCAAGAGTACATCGAGAACCCGGAAGGCCGGGTCCTCATCATTGACTCGAACCCAACGGAACTGGAAACGCTCGGGCCGATGTACCAACTGCTCGTAGACTGGTCGATCCGCTACGCGATGAATGCCTCGAACCCGACAGTCCATATCCTCGACGAGATTGATGCGCTGCCGGCGCTCACTCAGGTAACGAATCTTACGGCGCGAGGCCGGAAACACAAGGCTCGGGCACTGGTCGGCGTCCAGACAATCGGCCAGCTCAAGGACACGTACAGTACAATCTCTGGGATTGTCGGCAACTGCCCGCAAGGCGTTTACTTCGGTCCGGGTGACAGCGAGTCGACGGACTTCATCCTCGACGAACTCGGCGAGAGTCGGCAGTATGACCGCTCCGAAATGGTGTCGATGAGCCACCAGGGGCGCGGCGAAAACCCGCGAACGCAGGCTCGGGACACGTACAAAGAGAAGGACAAAACACCGGTCACGTCTGGCTTGCTTCGAGACTTCCAGCCCGGCGAGTGCGTTGCCGTCTCTCGGACGACGTGGGTCCACGGGCAGTCTTATGAACTGGCTGATGTTCGCGATAGCCTCCCGGCGCAGGGTGCGGAGTCGCCGGGCAGTTCAGAACCGGAACCCTCTGAGGATGACACCGACATAGAGAGTGACAGCTGGTTCTCGTTCACTCGGGCCCGACTTGATGATGTGCTCTATGGGTCACTTGGTGAGGACGACGACGATGAGTCCAAAGAGAGTGGCCCGGATCGTGACGCCGAAGTCGAGCCGACCGTCGACGCGACAGACGGGTTGGGCGACGACGAGTCGACCGACCCACTTGACCAGACAACAGCAAACACTGCCGTCACGTCCCCGGACACAGACCACCCGAACCTATCAGATGAAGAATGTGAGTACGACGGTGGCGATCACGACCAGCAGTCCGACGACAACAGCGGTGACTTCTCCTCTGACGAGTCACCGAACCCCACCACTGATGAGACGGAAGCCGCTGAGAAAGGAGATGCTGAATCGGCCTCAGAATCAGACGCTACTGAGACTGATGAGCAAGACAAAACAGAGTCAGAAGAGAAGGGGCACGACCCGGCTGGGTTCATGTGACTGCCTCTCTACAGAGTAACGATACCATCTAAGAAATTCTATACTTTTGCGGATAATCTCTTGATCTCCCTTTGGTTGTTGACTGATAGAGTCCTTTGGCTGTAGCCCCTCAATAGAGCCATTATCAGATATCCAGTAAAGTCTCTCCAGCTAACTGATTCTGGGTGAAATCGCCAGACGGAATCGGTTTTGCTCCTATCTGAATCTATTAGCTAAGTGACTGATTCGTACAAAATCGCAATACGTGGCGGGTGTGATTCACCGAATAATTGGTCCTTTAACTTGCCGTGCTTTGCGGGGCGTTCTGAGAGCGATTTTTGCGAGAAATGCATAGGCAATCTAACAGTGGGAGAGCGGGTCGATAGACCCGACACAAACAGGGGTACGAATCCGCTCAGGCCACCTGTACTCAAACCTATTGGGGAACAGATATGTCTCACCTCACTCCCCAGAGTCCGACCGGGACTGCACACGGCAGGCCAGTCCCACCGAGCGCCATGTGAGTCCACTGCCCCAAGCACGTCGTCGGCCACCGACGTCCAGGGCCACGCCGATCACGACCACACTCGAGTTGAGCCAGTGCTGGCAGACCCACGCTCGACCCTCGCTCGCTTCGGCCCCTCGTGGCGCACACCTTGTCGCTCACCGGTCGGCGACCACACCATCATGTCCGGTGGTTTGTATCTGAAACCCAACAAGTACAACACGCCTTGTTTTCGCACTCTCCAAATACCGTAATTCAGTGTGGCATTCAGCTGGGGGACTGTCCGATTCCCGGCGGGGATCGCGCCCGCTACTGCAGGCACGATTGGACCGGCGTGAGGCGCGCGACCGCGCCGAGCGCAGCGCCCCGTCGTCCGAGTGAGTGAGAGTGAACGAGGACAGGACAGACGAGCATCGCGAGTCTGTCAGTGGCGTCGCGCGCTGGGACACTCCACCAGCCATCCAGCCCAGTTGCGCCCCGGCCGGCAGACCCACGCCTGCGCTACATCCGACACTCCGTGGAATCGGTATCTCGACGTGTGCCAGCTGGGGGAGCCAGCCCAACCCGGAGCTTTTTGAGCGATGACGGGCAAGTCTGAATCGCATCGTTCTCATGTCACAGCCACACTTTTCTCCAGAGCAACAGCCATCCGACCAGCGTCAGATTCCGAGCATGGAAACGATCGGGCCGGTCGTCGACGAAGTGATCGACATCGCCCGCCGAGAACTCGATGCACCGCTGTCAGTGAAAATCAAAACATGGGAGGATCGCGAGTTTCTGGTGCGTGTCAAGCACGGCTCAGCACCAGGCGTAAACACCCGGTATGGATACGAGACAGCAATCCAGTATCACAGTGATCGGGAAACCGTCGAAGCCTTCCTGATCGAAGAGGATACCCACACTGATGAAGCAGAACGCCTCCTGAAGATGGAACTCGGAACGATACCCGATCCAGTACCAGAAAAAATTGGGGAGTAGACGACTGATTTACTTGTCTGTCAGTTCTCGATGGCAGTCCTCACAGACCTGCTCGTACTCTTCATCGCGCTCTGGGTCGTAGAAGGACCCGGCGCGAAACCGCACGGGGTTGTACCGGGTATTGAAGACTTCCTCACAGCGTGGACACTGGACGTCACCCATTTGAGATATCACCTCCCAGCGGCCCTGTCTGGCCGCCACCCGCCTGCAGCCACACAAAATCGAGATGTTCCGCCCGGGATACCGGGACCAGAAACTGAGTCGCCCGTGCTCACCGAAGGAGTTGCTTGAGGCGGAATTTGAGCCGCCGTGACAGTGAGGCAGTGACCTTCGGATGCGTCGGGGGCAGTGCAATGTCGAATACGACCTCGGCGTCGTCTTCTGTGAAGGTCTGGTGACCGTGACTGTCTGCTTCTCTGTACGTCTCAAACTCTCTCTCGCAGTCTGGACACTCCCAGTTCATGGTTCTGACCGACGGCCCCAATTGGCCGCCACCCGCCTGCGGCCACACAAAATCGAGGTGTTTCCGCCCGAGACGCCGGGCCCAGAAAGCAACTAACCAACAGCTCCCCAGAGTGCGCCGACTTTGTTGGTTAAGACGAAGATTCCCCCACTCACCGGCAAGAGCGGTTCCCGTCCACTTCCCGGCGGCGGGCCGGGATCGCGCCCGCTACCGCAGGCACGATGGACCGCCGCGAGGCGCGCGAGAGCGCCGAGCGGAGCGTCCCGTCGGCGTCGCGCGCTGTCGCGACCCATCAACCACCCAGCCCCAGTTGCTCCTGGGCCGGCTGGCCCACGTCCACGCACACACCAGAACATCGGCTCTCTCACAGCCCCCACCAGACTGACCCACGTTGACGCGCTGGTGCGGTGGCGTACCAGTCCGTGCGCGCGGTTGTCTCGCCGCCGCCCGCTGTGCCGGAGGCGGCGGCGAGGCCGCGTGCGCGAGCACCGTCGCACCGCCCGAGGAAGCCCCCCGCTCGGTGGGGGACGCCCCCGGTGTCGGGCGTCAGTCGGCCGTCTGTCCGTTCTTCACATCCCGGTAGGTCGAGGTGAAGACCGTCACCGGCCCATCACCTTCGTTCTCAGCCTCGTCGTCTGAGTGGACCATGCCCTGATGAGTGGCGGCCCCATGCTCAGTGTCGAACAGGTCCGAACATCCGGGTTCAGGACAGCGGGCCTTGCCGAGCGTCACGGCGACCGCGCGGTCAGAATCCCGCTCGTTGGCCCACTGATGGGTGTCTGACTCGGCCTCCCACGACGCCGCCGTTCGACTATCGCCGGACGAACCGAACGAGCCGCCCCCGTGTCCGGTGGGCGCGGGACCGTCGCCGCGCTCGATGATGCACATGAGCGTGTCGCTCGTGACGGCCACCGTCTTGATACCGTTGTAGTCGTCGGGCTTGCCTCCGGAAATCCGAACTCTGTCGCCCTCGCGGAGCGTGCGCACCATCTCGCCGCCATGCATGGACTTGCCCCAGACCGTGACCTTCGCGCTCGTGCCCTCGTCGTCCTCGATATAGAGGACTTGGTACTGGTTCCGTGCGTCTGGCTCCGCGATGATGTGGGTCACTTCGCCCTCGACCGTACACTCGTAGCCGTAGGGCGAGACATCCGCGATAGGCGTGGGAGTTGCCAGTTCGTTCTGGGCCTCGTCCAAGACCGTAAAGGAAGCCTCATACAGGCTGTTACAGTCGCCCATCTGCCCGGACACAAGGGCCGCGAGTCGGCGGCCTGCTGCCGCTCGTGACAGACTGGTTTTGTCTGCCAGCGTCGCGGCCTGCTGGTTGACTCGCGCCAGCGTGTCGCGGTCCATCCACTGCCGGGGGTCAGCCGGGGAACGGAACCCGTCAGCCCGTCCGGTTTCCGCGTCGGTGAGCTGGCGAGCCGAGGCTTCGCGGTCGGCACCGTCGACGTGGGCGCGTGCGACCTCGGAGTGTCGGGCTTGCTCGGCTTCGCGTCCGTGGCGTTCTTCCTGCTGTTCCAGCGTTTCGCCAAAGCGCCGGTCCGGACCAACCTCGGTCGAGCGGGTCCAATCATATGCCTCCTCCTGCCGGGCGTAGAAGTTACCACGGCTATCGCTACCCCGATTCATCCTGAAATCGAGTTCGTCGCCGTGTTCGGTCTCTGCAACCGCCTCTAGAAGCTGTTCGGGGCCACCCTCGACGTGGGCCGAAAGGGAAACCGTCTGGTTGCTTGCCGATGCTTTCTTACCGCTGGAATTGCTAGCGTACATTGTCTTTCTGACACCACGGAAAGACACTTGTCGGGTGCTGCTACACCCGATTTCTGCGGCGTGAACTGCCCTGCCAGCGCCGCGTGCGTCGTGTCTTTCCGTACTTAATGGCATGGGTGCCGGCTAGTTAAAGGTAACGGACCATTTGGGTTGTTTCAAGTGCAATATTCGGGTGTCTGAGTGGTTTCTAAGCGGCGTCTTGTGTTTCGCGTTTCGAGGGAGAATAGTATATAAAGACTGTCGGTGGTTGACACCCCGGCGGGCGGTCCCATCGTGTGCGGTTGCGGTGAGCCAGCATCCCGCGCGGCCAAGCGAGTGCCGGATGGGTGAAAGCCCGGCAGCGCAACGAAGTGAGCAGCCCGGAACACAGCGACTGCAAGGAGCGTCCTCGTTCCGGCGAGGGAGCGCCGGCCGCGCGGGTTCCTCAGCCGGATCGCGCGCGACTCCGACGCGTGCGTTCGATTCTGCTGTGTTGTGCCGTAGCAGTCGGGTGGGACTGAAAGGGGCACGCCGCTGGCGCTTGTTGTAGTCGGGTCAGCGACCCCTATCCGAACGGAGTGAGGATATGTCGCTGAGCGACCGCCAGCGGCGTGGGGCTTTCAAGGTGTGCTGGTCCGACACCGAGTCCGTCGTCGCGATACCGTTTGGAGTGGTGCCGCCAGTCCCAGAAGTCCCGTCGAAGTCAGTCGTGCCGCCGACGTCAGCGTACCGAGTCCCGCCACCAGCAGTCCCTCAAGTCCCGCCATCCGAAGTGCTGCCTCCCCCGACACCGTCACGAGTGCCACACGACTCGCCTCCAGGCCAAGCAGTTCCAGAATCCCCTGCTCGCTACACACGAGACACATGCCACTCGCACCCTCTCCGCCGGCCATCGGTCCACGCACCGGCTCCGGCAAGAGCGAGCGTGCCGCCCAGCGGCGGCTGCCCGGTGGTCAGACGACACCCCAGCCAACCACCCGTCTCTGGCCGTCAGTCCCACGCCGACGCACACTCGTCTCTCGCTCTCTCAGCCCGCCTGCCAGCCCCACGCTGCTATCCACCAGTCATACCTCTGTTTCGCCCGGCCGTCTGCCCCACGCTGAGAGGGACCGACTGCCAGCGCCAGTGCAGTCGTGTCCCTCTCGCTCTCCAACCGCGCGCGACCCCGACGTGCGCGTCGTCACTCCCCGGAAACGCAGACCAGCGATTCTACATAACTCGCTGGTGGCCCTCCGCGCAGGTGACGACAGGCTCGGTACGCGGGTCACGAGCGCGTGGGTCTGCCTCGACGTCGACAGTCTCGGTCTTGACGATGTTTGCGTCACAATCCTTTCTCGGGCATGAATCAGGAGTCTCCGACATTCGTGTTCTTCACCAGCCAGGAACACACAAAATCGGGTTCGACGAAAACTGACTGCCGCAGCTCTCCCTCAGAAGTGGACGTCGGCGGGGACGATCCAGAGGTTATCACTCTCGTCCAGAAGCCGGTCAAGCTGCGTCCGATCGCGAATCCCGCATCCGTGTTCCTCGTACAGTGCAATCTCTGGACCCTTGGCGGCTCCGACTCTCTGGAACGCACATCGAGCGAGGTCTTTGTCGCGCATAATCTCCTCGTCTGAAAGCTCGTCGAGGGCATCTTTGACCGTCTGGAGATTACGCTCGAACGCTGACTTCGTTGTCTCCCAGCCATCCCCAAGGAGTTCTTGGCCGGCCTCGGAGTCGACCGGGGCTGCGGTCGGACGCTCGCCCCACCGGGATTGGCCTGCGACAGTGGAACTCTCGTCGAACGTGACGTAGTAGTCGAACACTGCGTTTGAGTGCCTGTCGACGCCGACCAAGTTGTCGAAAACGCCTTTGCCAGCGGCGAGTGCTGCGTCTGCTGTCGATGCCTCAACGAGCGCGTAGATGAGCATATGCATTGGTATATCGTGACCTGCCGGCGCTCCACGCACTGCAGTCAGTGCGACGCCGGCACCCTCGTCGGCGCACACAAAAGTACGCCACACGAAGCCGGTCTGACATCGAGCCCGCTCTAGAAGCTGGCGTCTTGCTTATAGGAGGCGAGCGAGGGACTGCTTGAGACGACCCTTCACGCCGGATGTTGTGAAGACTTCAATCTCGACGACACAAGAGCACAGTAGCAACAGCTCGCCACACGCGGGGCACTCCTCGTAGTCGCACAACCGATGATGTATCTCGCCGTGCTCGACGCCACACGCAGGACACGACTGGTCGCGCCACCGTTCGAGGTCGACGGTAACGGCCCGTTCGTTGCTCTGGAGGACTTGCAGCTTGTACGTGAGATACTGGCTCCCCTCGCCCCACGGGATCGGGTCATGGGCTTGCCCGTTGACGTAGTAACGCTTGTCGACACACGCCGACGCCGACCGTGGCCGGCGGCAGTCGGGACAACACATCTATCTCTCACCTCGGGGACGCCCCTGAAACACCTCGCCACTCGTCTGTGCCTGTCGGTGTTGGGCACGAATGTCTGGTCGGTCGTCGGCTTCGGTGCTTGGAGACTGTTCGTCGACGGACTGCTGTTCGGTGCTCATGTTCGGGAAACCCCTCACCCCATCGGGGGACACAAAATACGGGTGAGTACGCGACCGACAGCACTCAGGCCTCAGCGACGTCCCAGACAGAGAGATGACCACTGGAACAGACGCCGGCGTGACGCCCGACAGCCATGCAGGGCCCGTACGCTCCGTCGACAGACGCGATGCGCTCGGCGTAGACGATCGGCGCGTCGCACTCGTCGGTTCTGCAGGTCATATGGTTGGATGAGTCAACTGGACATCACGCATCGCCCTCCATCGCTTGGTGACGGAGCTCACTTTCGTCTGGTAGATCCCAGCCGTGGTACTCGCGAGCGATGTGGTGCACTCGCCTGACGTTGCCCACGACGCCGGCTTCTGGAGACTACTGTGCCTCAACACGCTCTTTCAAAAACTCAGTTACGATTAATTAACTCTCCGCTACTAACTGGGTGTCTGCCGGTGCTACACACCATATTCCATATGAAAATCTGGAGTGTTTTGTTATGGCTTATATAACAAGTCGTTACTCATTATCTTAGGCGTGTCTTTGAGATATGGCCGCTCGGTATGTTTACGTACTGAATAGGCGGTTCTTTTTGACAGTTCTGAAAATAATCACCTTGCGAACTGTTCTGTGACACCTTACTGGCAGTGACATCCGTGGGCCGCGCACGGCGCAAAGTCCGCGCTAGCTATCAAATATGATAATTGTGCCCATGTCGTTTTTGCAAATGTCATAAAATAGCTAAATATGTCGAGTAGTGTTCAAGAGGCAATCCAAGTCCTCCATGTTGATGATGAACCGGACTTTCAGGACCTCACTGTGGAATTTCTTGAACGCGAAGACGAGCAGTTCAGTGTCGTCGTAGCTTCTGGTGCCACCGAGGCTCTAGAAATAATCGACAACGACAAGCCAGACTGTGTCATTTCAGACTTCGATATGCCCAGAGTAGATGGACTTGAATTTCTACAAATGATTCGGATAAAGTATCCACAACTCCCGGTTGTTTTCTTCACTTCGCAGGACCGTGAGACGATTATTGGTAGTGCTATCGCCGTCGGTCCCACAGGCTATGTAAAAAAGGAGGCAACTGCTGAACAGTACGAATTTCTAGCCGAACAGATTCGCAGTACGATGTAGTGACCAAACCGCGACTTATCGGACAAGTCGTAATTACGCTAACGTCGGGATTTGGAATTAACCACGACGTTCGTTGGACGCCGTAACACGCCTCGAAAAGTGAATAAGTTACGCGCGCTCTCTATCTACCTCAACCAAATATTCAATAACAAAATCCCACTCGTCGAGATCATAGTGAATCGTTGCGACGTGAGTCTTTGGCTCATATTCGCCTGGATTGATATTTGCTCGCACTGCGTCCCAGGCTGGTGTCTTGAGGTCCATTTTCTGACCGTGGTCGCTCTCATCGCGGATGTCCGGCGGTTCCGAATCAGTGGTTGAACCGAGGCCGCCAGCTTCCCTCACAACAATCTTTTCGTACCTCATACTGTCTTTACTCATCACCTTCCTTCCAGAGATAAATCTGCTCGTTTGACTCTGTTTCGACGGCGTCAATCATCGGGAGGTTGTCGGATAGTGACGCTGGATCGACCAGCGGTCATGCCGGACCAGTATTGCGACAATATGAGGGTGTCATAGAACAGTTACCACACCAAAGAGCAGGGTGAATGCTGAGGTGGTATGGACTCAGCGACCCTGCAAAATGATCCTTCGGTAGAGTCGTTCTTTAATGTCGTGGAGACAGAGACGCTTGCGTTGTTTGAGCACCTTTCCTTCGAGTTTCTCGAAGAGTTCGACGTGTTCGCCCGACGGAGACGGGGCGAACACGAGAGCACGAACCCCCAGAGCTGATGCGTGGCTTCCTCCACTGCTATTACAAAGACATCTACGGGATTCGTCCTGTTGCAAGAGAGCTGCACAACACGGTTGTCTGGCTTGGCTGTGGCTTTGATTCACCGCCGTCCAGAGATGCGGTTGATCGCTTTCTCACCGATCTTGAACACGTCGTCGACGACGTATTCGACCGGTTCGTTGAGCAGGCCGCCCGCCGCGGCCTGCTCGACTTGACCTACTGTATCGATTCAACTGACGTGAGGGCGATGCCCGCCGATCAAGACGCGTCGAAATGCTATGATCCAACCGACGACGAGTACTACTACGGCTACGGCTGCACGATCGTCTCGACCGGACAAAAGATCCCGATTGCGGCGGAGTTCACAGAGAGTAAGCAAGCGCCAGAAGAGACGGCGATGCGCGTCACATGTGACGCGCTCGCCGTCGCCACACGATCTGGATGATCGGTGACAGCGCCTACGACACACTCGACTGGCACGACCACCTGCTGGCTGCAGGGGTCGTGCCAGTCGCCCCGTACAACGCGCGAAACACCGACGATCCGAAAGACATCGAGTACAGGGTCGAAGACCGTATTGAGGAACACAGCGAGGACGTTCAGCTGAAGCAATCAACCTTGGACGAGACGTACAACCGCCGAACTGGAGTCGAGCGAACCAACGAATCAGTGAAGGACTGCGGCCTCGGGCGTGCGTTCGCCCGAGGCCGCGTCCACGCACGAGCACAGGTATTTATCGCCCTGTGTCTTCGTCTCGTCGTCGCAATCACCAACTACGAACGCGGAGACAATCCGGGAAGCACAATCATCACGGTGTGAGAAGAGTTCTATGACACCCTCACAATATGTTTAACACTAAACAGAACCATGACGAAGTTACTAATATCAACCGGAGGCTGCATGGGTGTTCAACGACGAACCGGGTGATAACGAGACGTTCCTGTATAAACTTGAACGGGAATCAGAAGTTCAGAAGCTCATCGCACACCTAAAACGGAGCAAGAAGACCTACGTCCGACGACGAGCGGCCACAATGCTGGGGAACATTGCAGAAATCTCGGATCCCAACGAGCGACGCCAGGCTGTCAAAGCACTGGTCAGCGCTATTAAAACGGATGAAGACGACAGCGTTCGAGCGGCTGCGATCGACGCGTTGTATCAGCGTGGCGAGGACGCGTTCGACTATCTGGTCGCAGAAATCGCTGAGATGGGAGGCTCAGAGGCAACTGAGCGAACCGCGACAACACTGCTAACCGAGTGGCTCTC
The DNA here is from genome assembly GCF_008728975.1 of Haloarcula sp. CBA1131. NCBI lineage: Archaea > Methanobacteriati > Methanobacteriota > Halobacteria > Halobacteriales > Haloarculaceae > Haloarcula > Haloarcula sp. CBA1131. Next base: position 154,705 of record NZ_RPCY01000004.1, on the reverse strand, counting down.
AGCTGACCACCTTGAGTTCCGGATGGTCGCGGCGACGGCACTTGGCGAACGTGGTGCGACGGCGGCTGTCCCGGACCTGGTTAGGGCGTTAACTGACCCGGCCCTCGCGTTCGAACCCGGGCTGCGCAGGCGTGTGGGCGACTGTCAGATCCGCGAGTCGTCCCACCACTAAGTGAGCGCCTTTCAGATGGTCGACAGCAAGTGCGGGAAGCTGCCGCTAACGCACTGGGGGCCATCGGCACGGACCGCGCGCTTGCAGAGTTGGTTCCCGTAACCCAGGCAGACGAGGAGGGGCTTCGGCTCATTGCGGTCGATGAACTCGGACAGTTTGGGTCGGTAAAACCTGTCGTGGTCCTTGTTGATGCCCTTGATGACGACTCAACGACGGTCCAGCGGGCAGCGATGCTCTCCCTGCTGGAGTTACTCACGACGGCCTCCACAGAGGAACTCGAACTCATTTGCGGGACCGTTGTCGACGAACTGGCTCGAGCAGATATCCAGGCAACAGTGCCGGCGCTACTTGATATCGCTGCAGACGGGACACGGCGGCGGTACCGGCAGACAGCGATTTGGTTGTTGAGCCGCATTACTGGTGACCGATATCGATCCGAAGTGATTGACTGCCTGCTCCCGGCTATAGACAAGCCCGACGAGGAAACCGCACAGCTAGCCGAAGCAGTGCTCCCAGAGCTACGGAGTCCCGAGTTAGAGAAGCGCCTTCGGGTGTATCTTAGCCGTGAACGTGGATCCGAAGAGGCACGGAGCCGCGCTCAAGCAGTTCTTGATGAGATATGCGACGGCTCCTCGGGAGAACTTGTGACAACGGGTGTCGACTATACATATGTCGACAGTCCGGCCGACTACACGAACCAGCACAGTTCGCGTGACTGACTGCACCTCTTATACGGTCCTAAATCGTGAACCCTTTGCCCGAATCTGCAGGTCGAACAGTTCCTTGAGTACGTTGATTTCTGATTCGGGCTGTGCGTTCGGATTCAGGTAATAGTGGGTGAGCGCATCCATGTTTGCCAGCCGAGAGTTTAAGACGTGAACGAACTTGAATGCCGTCTCAGTGTCGAATAAACGAAGTAGTTCGCTGAGAATATCAAATCCAACGGTTAGTCGCGAGTTGCTTGTTTGTTGTTCGTCCAAGACACGAACGAGCGTCTCACCAAGTTCGGTCATGCTTACTCCCTTATCCAAGATAGCGATGTCAAGTGGAGCCGCCTCCAGATCAATATCCGTAACATCGGCAAACGGCTGTGCTTTGGTCGTGAGGATCGTCGTCCAGGCTGGCCAGGATTGAAGCGCGTTGTCAAGAAATCGAACGCGCTCTGCTGGGTTATTAGTGACAAAAACTGCGACGTCTGCCGGCGATGTGAAATGCACGCGGGCGTTGTCGGCGCCTGCAGTTTCTAGTGGTGAGAGAATCAGGATATTACCGACCCGATCAATCCGGTCGGCCACATGAACACCAGAGTCGATGAGTGCGGAGACGTGTTTGAACAGGTGATTTTTGAATTTGGCAAGCCCCTCGTCGGCGTCGTAGCTCTGACTGGTCTGGTTGCAGTACGGGCAGTCCCACCTGAGGCTGAACTCGTCCGATTCAACGGTGTATTTGTAATGGGAGAGTAAGTGGGATTTTACTGCATCTACGAGTTCTGACTGCTTCGACGACCAGACTGTGAACTTACACTCCCGACACTGCCACTGATGGACCATTCGGGTAGGGTATAATTCACTTCGAGTCAGAAATAAACTTATCTATACGTTCTCTGCTGTGATCTAACCAAACGTAATGAGGGCGATACAGTCGATTAACTCGCCGACTGCTACTCAGCGCAAAGCGGTGGGCAAATATGGTGGTGTGGAAATCTATAGCTTATTGAATAGACTGCTCTATTGATCGCTCAGCTTTTCGCCGAAACACTCTAGGAAATCCGGCTAGTCATCTTGACATATACGGCTATGACTGACCCCGATTCACGGACCACGATGCAGGACTACCAGGCCGACATCGTCGCCGCACTCGACCTGGATGAGTTCTCGGCGGACGCCTATACGTCGGCACCGTATCTCGAAGCGGCCCTTGAGGCCGGCTTCACCGTTGTCGACCTCGCCACCGCACACGATGTCTCGAAGCGCTCCATCTATCGAGTGCTGGACCGCCACGACATCGACTACGAAACGCCACCCAAAAACGGCCCTGCCCGCCGGCTCTGGAACGCCCATCCCGACACGGTGCCCGGTGATGACTGATGGAAGCGACCGACGCAGCTGCGACCGTCGACGCTGGCGTGGACCCGGCGCTTGTGGACACAATCCAGCGCATCGAGGACGGTGATGTCCTCGTCGTCAATGGTGACTCTCGAACCTGGGATGTCACCGATGTCGTCGACCGGTCCATTGAGGACCCGAGCGACGCTCGCGAGTCCAAGCGCGTGTGCCGACTGTCCTGTGGGGCGTCGGTGTTCGGCCTGGAACTCGTCGCGTATCCGGACCGCTACACGGCGTCGATCCATGTGCTTGCGACCGAAGACTGGACTGAGGACGGCCAGGTGTTCGAGGTTCACGATGTCGAGATACTCACCCAGGATGTTCCGTGGGTGGTCGTCACCGGCGGCGCAGACCGCTACCATTTCCCGGACCCACAGGCAGCTGCGTTCGGTGAAGCACGGCCGGCCTGTGGCGGCGGCAACCCTGGGGCTTCGTATCGCGTTGTCCGTTCCAACACCGTCCGGCCCACATACTCGGGCTGTAAGGACTGTCTGCGCCACGAGAAACCCGTCGCGCTCGAGTCGGTCACGTGCCCCTCGTGTTCAAAAGCAATCTGCCATGGGATTGTTCAGGGTGGTGCAGTGGGGGCCGTCAACGGGCTGTCGATCACGTGTCCACACTGTGACTTCGACGGCGTGGTCGACGTCGACGTGGCCAGCGGCTTCGTCGGCGTGGACGATTCGACGGCATGACCCACGGTGACTGCTGACTCACAGCCGTTGAGCCGGTAAACTCTATGTTGCTATATCGAATATCTGTAGACTAGAGACAGATTGCATATCTGGATACAAAATCTAGATACAATATACAGATACACGATATGTGGGCCTGCACGCACATACAGATGACTGATCCGTGATGTAGAAACGGCGACTCAGAACTGTGTCTCTTGCCGTTCGGTGAAGGTCTTGTAGCCGTCTTCGCCGGCCTCGATGAGATCAGGCCGGACCTCCGCAAGTCCTGCCCGGACGAGCAGTCCCAGGACTGACCCGCGACTCTCCGAGTCGGTGGCATCTCTGTCGAGGTACTCGCGAACATCGGCCCCGACAGCATCGAGTTGCCCAGCCTCGTCGAGGCCACGGATCAACGCTGCGAGGTTCTGATCTCGCATGGTGAGGTTCGTCGGTACTTCGCCAGCATCGAGTTCTTCGTAGACGTCGGCGATGTACTCCTCTAACGACGACGCGTCGGGCTCAGTGTCTTGCTGCTGTGCCTCGCTTCGATGGCGTTTCTGTTCTTTCGACTGTTCGAGTAGTTCCTCTGGGTCGCGGTCGTCTGTAGTGTCGCTCATCGGTCTGTGAGTCTGCTCAGCAACTGTTCGGTGTTCGCACTGTACGCCTCACGGGCTCGCTTCCCGGTCGCATAGAGTTCGTCGTCAGGGACGGCGAAGAGCGTCCGGCCCGCGTTCTGGTTATTCCCTATGTCGGCGGTCTTCGTGACTGGTTCGCCGACGATTTCCGGATACTCCTCTGTCACATACTCGACGAACGACTCTGAGAGGGTCTCCTGACTACTGATTATCGTCGGGATGATCAACGCCAGGCCGAGGTCGACGTTGAGGTCCGCACTGATTTCCTCCAGCGTCGCATCCAGTTTCTGGAGTTGGTCACGCTCGAAGGCACCAGGCTTCAGCGGAGCGACGACGTTCCGAGCAGCGAAGAGGCCGTTGAGTGCGATGTTGTCCTCTTTGCCTGGGAGGTCGAAGATGACGAGGTCGTATTGTTCGGCGACGAGGTCCTCGACGAACCCATCGAGTTTCTGGTAGCGCTCTTCGAGGGGGACGTTCGCGAGATTGTTGTCCGCGCCACCCAGGCCTGGGTCAGCTGGGATGAGGTCCGGGCCCTCGTCGGTCGGGAACGTCATCCGGTCCAGAAGGTCATCGATGTTGTCTCGGAGGAACGCCCAGTCGTCACCGAAGACAGCCGAGATCGGGGCGTCGATCGAGACGCCGTCGTCGGCCGTCTCTTCGTCGACGATGGAGAGCCCGAAGTGTGTCGCGAGGTCGTTCTGTGTTCCGGCGAGGTCGACCAGAAGCACCTCGTGGCCCATGTTGTGTGCGGCAACGGCGATGTGGGCGGCGCTGGTTGTCTTCCCAACGCCTCCCTTTTCGACGTATGTTGCCGCCCGTTGTACTGATGCCATATACAGATACTGTATACATATCGGTGATACAAATATGTGCGTCAGACAGGCGTCCGCCCTGATATACTACTTGATACTTAATTTTAATCAACTCGACTGAACTTAACAGGAATTGTTATAACAGAATGACTATTGTTAATTGTGTATGCGTAAATGTTGGATTTTTGCACTTTTTGTTCTCTTACTTGCGGCGCTTACCGTTATCCCGGGTGCCTCTAGCCAGACATTGCCTTCCGACGCAGACATCCACGCTGGGAAAGATTCCACGTTCAAGACCACAGCTTCGCCGAGGGGGGGCCCAAACGGGCCGGTTGATTCCCGAGTGGAACGCGAGACAAAGGTGCCATATCGGATTACATCCGGTACAGCCGTCTGGCAGGGAGTGAGAGGCTATACGAACATCTCACCTGACTCCGAACTCGAAATCGAGATGGAGTCTGAGAGCGAAATGAACCGGTCCGTCCTTCGCCCGGAAGCTGATGTCAGACTTGTCGACACACACACTGCCATAGCGGACTTCAGCGAGTACTCCGCCGAGACGAACTTCAACGCCCAGACGCCCGATATTGACAGTGACAAGAACTTCAGTGACGAGAAAGGCAGTCGTATCGTTGAAGATAGGACGGCCACTGTGACCATCAGCGATCAGGAATCTGACGGTAGCGAAGTCGTCGTCGATAGCGCACAGCTGCCCGAGGGTGGCTTCATCGTCATCCACGACAGCACTCTCCTTGATGGTGGGATTCTAAGTAGCGTCATCGGGAACTCCGAGTATCTTGAGGCAGGCAGCCACGAGGACATCACGATCACACTCGACGAGCCGCAGGACGAGGACTTCGCGGCTATCGCGATGCCACACCTCGACACCAACGGCAACGAAGCGTACGACTTTCCGGACGCTGACGGTCCCTACACCGCCAACGGTTCCGCAGTTTTTGAGCGGGCAAATGTATCGGTGGGCACACCTACTGCCACACCAACTCCGACACCGACGCCCTCATCGCCCTCGGGCAGCATTTCGATCAGTGAGCAACAGTCGAACGGAGACACGGTTGTCGTTGACAGTGCTCGACTATCTGAAGGCGGGTTCATCGCTATTCACGACAGTACAATGCTGGACGGTGAGGTTGGAGAGAGTGTCATTGGGCATTCGGAATATCTAGACGATGGGTACCACCAAAGTATCGAAATACCTATCCAACGGCAGACTACCGAGTTCACGGCCATCGCGATGCTGCACCTCGACACCAACGACAACGAAGCGTATGACTTCCCGGACGCTGATGGTCCGTACACCGCCGACGGTGCCGCAGTTTCTGAGCGGGCAGATGTCTCGGTGGTCATGCCTACTGCCACACCAACGGCCACGTCAACGCCTGAACCAACGGAGATAGCTCCAGAGGGGACAACGGATGGTAGAGAGTCTGAGATACCTACCACAGCGACCGACTCGCGAACCGCGGTAGTCACAACCTCCCCCCAGATCACAACGGAACAGCAGACCGAACCACCACCTCCAGACTCGCTTCGTGAATTCTTCATGAAAATATTTCAAGCCATAGTCGGCCCAGAGATGCTTGTCGTCGTCGGGATCTCGTTAGTGACTGTTCTTATTGTCATGACGTGGCCCGAGGAAGATGACAATAACTGACACTATGACCCCGCTTGAACTTGCATCCCTGATCTGGCCTGTGATGCTCATCCTTGCAGCTACCATTCTGTTTTTATTATTGACTGCTGCCGCCGACCTCGGGGCGGGCGTACGCCGCCTCGGCACTGTAGCACTCCTCGTTTTGCTGGTCGGTTTCTATACACTTCCAGTACTCACGCTGCCAGTACGGTGGTTGCTGACGCTCTTTGGATTTGCAGCCCCAGTCGGGCTCAGCCTCGTAAGTATACGGATGGTTATAAAATCGACATGATCAGACCAGTTGTGCTGCAGGTTACCGCGTTTCTGGAGGTTCTCCCATCATGGCTTCCGACTGTCGCAATCTGTACGGGGGTGTATATGATGTTGGTTGGGATGAGCAACCACTATCTTGAGTCATACGTAGGACACGTCCCCCAATACACGTCCGTTCTAGGCAGCATAATCGTAATTTCCCTATCGACGAGTATCGCTGGAGCGACCTACGTATCCGTCATCAAGCAGGAGATGGTGTTGTTATTCGTCTTCTTTGCTTTCGTCTCAGGGCGGATGATCCAAGGGGCGATTACCGCCCGTATCATCCAGAAAGTCTACGGCTTCTTTTTCGGTCTCTCTGGTGAAGACAGCAGTGATAGCTTGGGTGGGACACTCAAAGACTCCGCTTCCAAAGTTTGGTGGTTCGTGTGGAGCAAAATTAAGGACCGGATTCTGATTATCACTGTATCTATGATAATTGTCTCCCAGACGACGCTGAGCATCTTCGCTGTCTACGCATTCGGTGACGGCCAGCTTATTCGAGCCATCAGGCGATTCTGGATCGGATTCTTTTTTCTCACTGTTGCTGGCATCACGTTCGACTTTCGGTATTTCGCCCACCGGATTTCTTGGACTGCAGCGCTCGGATTAGTAATTGCGACGGCTGGCTCATTTTTGTACAGTCCCGCCGGGTTCTCAAACCTGACATCCGTTTTGGGCCCCTATCTGGAAAACCCTGTCCCGGACTGGATGCGACTTCCGCTGGGCGCGTTTGGCTTTCTCGCCGGTTTCGTCTTCTGGGCGATTTTCTACAGGAAGCATGGGTAGTTGAACGGTTCCGTATTGTCGGTGTCGTACTTTTTTCTTGGATTCGTTGCCTGTATGCTGGTGATCAGTCGCTGCCAGCCGCCGTTGGTAATGGGTTACCTCGTCAAAACCACAGTTTGAGGCGGAAAATTCGTGGGAAAATAAAGGATCGACTCACTTTTTCAAATCGATTACCGTCCCGTAATTTGGTGTAAGTCCCATTAGAACATGGTGAGTCACGTGGAAATTACACTGTCGCTGCCACGTGCACATACCCTGCCCGTAACGGCGTCATCTGTGACGCAACCCAGTATGTACCGTACATAGGCGCGTTAGATGAGATGTCCGAGAGAGTCAGTTTCGTGAGCCAATTTTGACTGCTCCGGTGACGTGCCTGAGTGCTTTCCAGAAAACGACTCCGGTGAGACGGCCTGTTGCATTGCGTTGAGCTTTGACCGAAGTTGGCCGCTCGTCGAGCGCACCAGCTCATCGTCTGGCCAGGAATACACTTCGAGCCCGTCGAAGCGCGTTGCGACTTGCTGGACCGTGTTCAGTTGTTCGAGGGCGTACTCGACCCAGTACTGGTGGCTGTCCTGCATCTGCTGGAGTTCTTCGACCACGTCGTCGTAGCCGGCTTGCTCGGCGGCAGTGAGACACTGCTGGAAATTCGCGCCACGGGGATTGATTGGTTCGTGGAAGACCACAACCTCACCAAGCGCTCTGAAGTAGCTGAGTAGCTCGTGAAAGTCGTCTTCGTCCATCGTGGGGTAATGTGGGTGACATCGAGACGAACACCGACACACCGGCCTGCTGGAGTTCGTCTACCGCTTGCAAGCGAGCCATCGTCGACGAAGATATCGACAAAGCAGGGCTAACAATATTTGTGGGATATCGGACCGCTGTTGGTTAGCCATCGACACCTGTCCGACAGCATCGACTTTTCAGCGTCGCTTCCATCGTTTGATTGTCAGTTATTGCCGGAGGGCGGCCTATTGGTTTCCCCTAGGTTCTTTAGCATACCTGCTACCGTCTAGAGCATTCGTCTTTAGCTAAGACTCACACCTCGGTTGTGTAGCGGTAGCGAGCGTCTCTTGTAAGATCGGTCGTTGTTGATGGATCTTCTGAGCATCCTCGATGAGCCGCTCCAGCAACGGTGGTGGTGAGTAGCCGAGGTACTCACCGAGTTCGTGGAGAACAAGCTGGGCGTGCGACCGGAAGGTCGCCGCCCAGCGTTCCGGTGGAAACACAATCTCGTCGTCAGCCTGCTCGGTGACCAGATCCAACAACTCACGGCTCACTAGCAGCGACAGCAACGCCGCATACAGCAAAATCTCCACCACAACAGGGTTGCTCGTGTCGAACTCATCTAGTTCGTATTGCGTCTTCAACTCACGAAACAGCGTTTCTACCTCCCATCGACACCGATACAGCGTCCCTAGATCTGCTGGGAGAAACTCTTCTCTCGGTAGATTTGTGATATACAGATGGTAGTCGTCGGCGTCCTCGTCCCGGACGCCGACGACGCGGAACCGCTTCGTGTCTAGCGACCGTGTTCCCTCGTACTGACCCCGCTTGAACTCCGCTTCGACCTCTACGTCAATGTACTCCCGCGAGAGATCACCGACCACGTCGTGGATCTTCTCTCCTTCCAAGGGAATGGCGCGCCCGCGCCATTCCCGTAGTTCCTCTGTTATCACCGGATTCGCGTTCTGCTTCAACCGGCTCACGAAGTAGCCGTCGTTCTCGTCGATCAGCGCAAAGCGGCGGTACTTGAAGTACGCTAGGTCGAACAAAACCAGCCGTCCATGCAGCCACGATCCCGTCTTGAACAGCGTGCTGTCGTGCGCTTTTTCATCGGTCACATCGATCCGTTCAATCGTCTGGTCGGTGGCATTGTGGAGCAGGTGGAGCTTCGCTCCAGCCTGCTCCTCGTGGCGAGCTTGGAACTCGTCGGAAAGGAACTCGTGCAACCGCAACACCGTTCCATCAGCGATCATCACGTCCCTGAATCGGTTGATATCACCGTCAACAGCGTCGGGAACAGCGACCTCGTCGAGACCACGCTCGACGAGGTCGCGGAGATACTCTGCAAGTGACGGTGTCAACCGGTGATAGAAGCCACCGGGAGAGATCGTCTCATCGGCTGTAGAGTTGTAGCTACGTCTAAATCCAGCGAGTGTTCGGCTCTCGCCTGCGGCGAAGCCGAACACAAGCGCCCACACGAGGACGGGAATCTGAAGCTTCCCCTCCCGTTCGACCACGCCGAGTTCCTCGGCGTGCTCTTCAAGGAACTCAGAGGGAAACAGTGTAGTGAGACGACGCAAGATTCTCGATGAGGAGGTCTCGTTGTACACACTCGACACCTCCTCATTCCTTCCGAAAAGTAGCCTCGATAAGCCGCTGCTGTCACGCGGTTCTTCGCTTAGCTAAAGACGGATGGTCCGAACAATTGGAACCTGGAGAGGCTATCAATATGAATATCGATCTCATCCGAATCCCCGGGTGAAAGGGTCAAAATATCCGCTCTGACATTCGGAGACCAGCTATTTCCATTGGAACAGGCTGGCTCTTCGGACCCACTTCCACCTAAGCAGCCTGCTGTTATCCCTGTTGAGACAGTTGATAAGATTCCAAGATAGTGACGGCGCTTCATAGGCTCTTATTCATGCTCCCAATATGAACCCATGCCGAAAAGACAAAACCTCACTTGGGTAATACGCATCCAGATTGATCAGTTAATGCAGACAAGATTCCCATGAATCTCATTTCGTATGCATTGAGACTGCCAGTCTCAACTATTGCGCTCAAATTCTGTCCTTTAACGAACAACATAATCTCATCCAAGTAATGGTATGAGCTTTTCATTCGCTCTTGTTGTGTACATGACGATAATACTTCGAAGACGGTGTGTTTGGATATCCAATGATACTCCGAAGACGGTGCGTGAATTCTATTTTAGTAGATAACGATATTCCGGGTATAAGAGACTGCAGTTGCCAAGAATAGTGAGATGTTACTTCGAACGTGGTGTAGTATATTTATGTGGATGGGAGATACATCGGGATATATGACTGACAGCGACCACTCATCAGGGAATAATGTGGGAGATACTGACGATTCACTCACCGTGCGGGAGATGATTGAACAGGCAGGCGAGGAGTCAGTGTTCAGAAATCGGAATCTAGTGGAGCCCGACACGATTATCGACAGAGACCGTATTGTTGGCCGCGACGATCAACTGAGAACTGTCGTCTCTAATCTTCGGAAGGTTCTGAATGAAAACCGCCCACCGAACTTACTACTCTACGGTCCTGCAGGAACAGGGAAATCGCTGATATTTGACGCTGTTGCCCGGCAAATCCGAGACATATCTAAGAATCGGGGTTATGAGTTCGGTACACTCCGAATTAATTGCCAAAATCTCAGGAGTCTTGACGAAGCCGTGTACGCACTTGTCCGTGAAGCTGCTCATGACCTCAACGAAGAAATCGGAGTCGCGCGGCATGGCGTCTCTACGAGTACGAAGTATGACCGTCTCTACGATCTGCTAGATGAAGGATACGACTCTGTCGTGTTTGTCTTAGACGAAATTGACTTGCTACTCGGTCGGCGGTCATCTTCAAGCGAACCCGCATATTCGGATTTAATCTACCAACTCAGCCGCGCCAGCATTGAGAGCATAGATATTCAGGTATCAGTAGCTGCACTAACCAACGACCCTGAGTTCATGAATAACCTGGACGCACGAGCGGAAAGTTCGTTCAACCCACGGGACATTCCCTTTTCCGACTACGATGCTAACCAACTACAGGAGATTCTCCGGAACCGGGAAGACGCATTTATTCAGGACGCATTATCCGAGGACGTTATCCCGTTGACTTCTGCCTTCGCTGCTCAAAGTCATGGAGACGCTCGGAAAGCTATTGATCTTCTTCGGAAGGCAGGCGACGTCGCGAATGAGAACGGTGATCTGACTGTGACCGAGAATCACGTTCGGGAAGCTCAAGAGGATGTTGAGACTGACCGTTCTCTCAAGCTTGTGGAAGGACTGACGACACAGAAGAAAATCTCGTTATATGCGACAGCCGCGGTGGCGGAGTTCGGGAAGAGTGGGTCAACGACGGCGTCATCGCGGGTGGCGTTCCCGGTGTACCAGTTTCTGACGGATGTGCTTGATGCAGATGGACGGACACGGGAGACGTTCAACAACTATGTCCGTGAGGTCGGGACGTATGGGCAGCTCGATCACGAGAGGAAAAGCCTTGGCGGAAAACAAGGTGGGGGATGTACTTGATGTATGAGTTCAAGCGTGACCCCGGAGAAATCAAGAAGCGGTTAGAGCAAGACGAACGTATTGCTGATTTGAGTCACCACGAAGATGGCCTTAAGCGAGTGATTCAGGCACAGAAGCGCAATTTTGCGGAGGATTAGCATATCTACATAGGGGGAGCCACACACCGTCTTCGAAGTATCTTTGTGGCAGGTTCCACGGATAAGTTGTTCTGAAGTATAATCAGAATGGATAGAGACACACCGTCTTCGAAGTATCTTTGTTTAAAATAAGCGAGTAGTAGAGTTATGGGCATACTTTGCGATGCTCTTGATGATTCTTAGTCTGTTGATACTATTTCTCAAGTAGTGGTACGGATTTGGTTTTTCTCCCTTCTTATTAAATCTATCTCATACAATAGTCAATTTAATATCTTATCTTCCACCATTTCAATTATCCATTATTCCTCAAACTGCTCTGCATGAGTTGGTTATCGACTATTCTCCACAAACACCAATCCAGGAGGATACTTCGAAGACGGTGTGTGGGTGTCCGAAAACTGGTTGACAACTGCTTGAGACGCTAAATCTAGTACCCGGACTCGACTCCAATGGGGGTAGGGTAAGTATCAGTTAGCTACCCTTGATTCGACAGTGACAGCCGTACTATTCGAAATAGCTGGAAATTACGAACACTACGTATATTACGGATATTTCGCAACTTCCAAGTCTTACGGAAGTTGCGTAATATATGTCTTATATCTGTCGCACTGGAATTTATGTACATGGCGTAATATACGACATATACGAATGGCCCGCAAACTTCGCAAACTTCGAAAATTTCGAGAGGTGCGTACATGAGAGTCACAATTGGTATGCAGAAAGGGGGAGTCGGAAAGACAACGACAACGATCAACACGGCAGGCGCACTCGCTGAACGTGGCCATGACGTGCTCGCAATAGATGCTGATCCGCAGGGAGCTTTAACGCTCAAACTCGGGCATAAAGAGCAATATAGACAGTTCTCTGACAACCCAAATGAAGACGCGGAGGCACTGATTGATGTCCTAACCCAAGATGGAGATATGGAATTCGACCAGTTAGATGATCTCATCATCTCCGGTGGGGAGTACGACATTATTCCTGCGCATATGCGGAATTTCCTTGCCGAGAAGTCTTTGTACACTGATCGGCGAGGCTTTGAGTCTCTAAAAATCGCTCTCAACCGCTCTGACATCGACTATGACTATGTCCTGATCGACTCGCCTCCAAATCTTGGGCCGCTCGCCGATGCTGCACTTCTCGCTGCAGAGAACGTCTTATTCCCAAGCGAGCCGAATGTTATCGCTCAGGAGTCGCTTAAGATCTTGTTTGATGAAGTAGAGACTCTAGAAGACCAGTTCGAGGTCAAGATTAGGGCTATTGGAGCCATCCTAAATCAAGTCCCAGCTCAAGGCTCCATCGCAGAAGATATGCAGGACTGGTTCACTGAGACGTTCGGGGAAGATCGAGTTCTCTCAGTTCCAGACAGAGACGCAATTGAACACGCTATCGAATACGAAACATCAATTTATGCCTATGATCCAGACGACGCGGGTTATCCGTGGGATAGTGACCCAATCAATGAGCTTCGCGACTGTTATCTCAGCATCGCAGAGCTACTGGAGGAAATAAACAATGAGTGAAGACCTGAAAGAGCGGTTCAGCGATCATCAAGATCAAAGTAGCGACAAGGACGCTGAATATACTGAAATCGCAGAAGAAGAAACCGGACAGGCTGAGGCAGAAGCAGCAAACTCTCGACCCAAAGCAGAGATTCCAGTCAGAGATCGGAATCAGGTTACGATGTATCTCGGTGACGACCGAGAAGATGACATCTCCAAGCTGTTTCAAGAGGCCAACGCACAGTCTGTCCTTGCTGATGATGGAGAAATATCGAAAAATGACGAGTTCTACCCTGCACTGGTTGATTTCGTGACTGATCACAAACGGACAGAATTCTTGAAATTTTTGGGTTTAGAGGCAGATGCCGACGAAACCGAGTGACTGCCCATGCCAAATCACGTCACTGCTTGCTATGTGGATAGCTCGTCAATCGGAGCCAGATACTGATTTTCCCACTCTCGGTGACCTTGGAGGTCTCGCACGCCACGCCTTGTCAGTCGATACTTGTTTCCTCGTCCGTTCTTATCCATTTTCTTGATAAGCCCTTTCTCAGCCATTTCGTCCAGTTGCGGATACACACGTCCGACTGTGATCTCCTCGGCATAGTATTCCTGCAGTTCGGCGGTGAGTTCTGTCCCCATCGGATCGTCCATGCCTGCGATCACGACTAGCATATCACGTTTGAAACTATTCACATCGTACATCCTGTCAAACCAAACGCCACGTCCGAGAGTCATAATCTTATTTATTCGCACTCATCTGAACCCGCCTTGGTAGCCTCCTGAAGCGCTGTATCGACCCTTTACCTTACACACAATGTTGTTTTATGCAGCCCTCGCAGCCGGAGGCATCACACAATGTCCAATCCATCAGACGACGCATTGCTGACAGAACTCGCAACCTACCAGAACCGGAAGCTCCTACTCTGGCAGCTCGCAGCAGACGGACGCACAATCTGTGGTATCCAGTTTGTCGCTCGGGAGCACGACCTGCAGAACGCTTCTATCGACGAACAAGTACAAGCCTTCGTCGATGATATGCTCTCGGATGGAGAGGTTCGACCAGAATACGACGCAATGGCTGACTGGGAAGCCCTGGAAGCGAACCACGGCGACACCGCCGACCAGTACCTCTAGGTCAGGCTCACTCCAGTAGCGATTTTGTGTCGCCTCCATGGCTGGAGGCTTTCCAGTATGTTGCCGACAGACGAACCACCGTTTGACCCGATCTTCGTCGATGAACCGCTGCTTATCCCAAACTACAAAGAGACGATCATCAGCAAAGTCGGCTTACCGTTCTACGCCGACGTTGACCGCCCCGATGAAGCGCCCGCTGACGAGCGCGAGCGAACCATCGACCTTGCAGAACGTATCCTGCGCGCCGGCGGCGTCCGAACTGGCTTCGGACACCACGAAGAAGTCCGAACCTCGATGGAGTCGTGGGCTCCCGATGCTGGCGAGGATCGCGACGCTGACCCCGGTTACTGGCGGTCGTCAGTTCTCTTGATGTCTCCCCAAGAGATGAACTTCGGACAGCTGGACGGCGAACCCGAGCAGAAGCACAAAAAGGCCAAGACCGTGCTTGCGTGGGCCGCCGACTGTATCGACAGCGACGTCCTTCAGGAGATCGAGCGGTCCCAAGCCGAGGATATCAAACAAGCGTGGCGCGACGCCGCAGAAGCCGAACTGACTCAGAGCAAGATCGAACAGTTCGCTGAGGAGCCACCGGAAGAACTCGATGGCTGGCAGAGATTTGACGCCGGCCACGACGCCGTTGAAGTGGCCTACGTCGCTGACAACCATGGGACGCCGTCGGTTGCAGCCGTGTTTGAAGCCGCTGACGGCGATCTAGAGGCCCACGAGTTCACGCTGGAAGCGTGGGACGAGAACGATGGGAATCCTCGCGAGGCCCGGCTGAACCGGTACTGCGTCACCACTGACGGCGACGGGGCCTACGCCCGTCTTCGATCACATCTGCTGACCTTCGAGGTCGAACCGATAGAGCGACTTGAAGTGTGAGTTGATCTCGCTCTGAGTGCATAGAATACCGACAGTACAGCTGGTTGTATTCTGCTCTGCTGAATTGCTTAGAACATTGTAGGAGCCAGTCATCAGGTGCGGACCAGAACGTGATTGTATCTTAGTCGCTTTTAAGCGCTTCCTCAGGGAGCAGTATCTCGGGCCGTTGGCGGCAATCTGCAGCCCGCGCGAACGCTCTAATTCGATCCCACTCGTCGGGTGTGAGGTTGCTATCCATAATTGACAACTACCTGTTTAGCGTTTTAATATCTTCTGTATTCATATAAAATAAAAGGAGGTTAGGGAAAGCAATGAGGACAAACTAACCTCAGGAGAGTCCCTACGACACCCTCTTGAGACCGGCTTTAGTCCCAGACTTAACACACCGTATTTCGAGTGAAAATACCACCGCTGTCTGGTGGTTTTCTCCGGAGACAGTGATGTATGCCAATTCTTCAGCGATTAGTCGCCCAGACTGTGAGTTTTTGCACCCCCAGTCGGGTGCGGGGCGGTCCAGTGAGAGCGTCCCGACAGTACCCATGGCATCGAAGACCACCAACAGCGATCAGACCGGAGAACAGCAATCAGCATCCAGCGAAGCGCAGTTCCCAGACCTCACAGTCCACGCCGAGGGGACCGCAGATCGACTTCGGCGCGTCAATGAAACTGCGAAAGCCGATTGTCTCGAAACAGTCGAGGTCGAGCTAGCTGTCGAGTACGATATCGCCTCCTACGACGAGTGGCGCAATCTCGTCGACCCAGACTACGCCATACACGGACGGACCGTTGAGAAGGGCACAATTATCGACGACTTGCTCGACAGACTTGAAGGCCACTACCGCCGGCAGTCGTCCTCTAGATATGAAGCCCCGGACTGGAATCTCACGGTGACCGGCTCGGCGACTGCTTGGCGACGACTCTTGATGGAATTTACCCAGATACGAGGTTCAGATTCCGACCGTGCCCACAAAGGCACCCTTCGTCTCAAACGGTTGCTCGCCGCAGACCTCGTAGACACAGGCGCAGCGCTGGCTGCCCTCGAACTCATCAACCAGTACGATCTGGACAGGGCCACGGACACGTTCATCGCAGAAGTGACGGACAGCACGGGCGACGAGTAGCCAACTCGTCCTGTCTTGGCCTCTGTCGGTTTGTGCTTCCCTCGGGGCTGGAGTTTAACCGTGAAATGTCGAGCAGCATTTGAGGCAACCTTACATCAACTCTCACCGATTGTCTGTGTTTTAGCAGAAATTCTGCGTTGCATAGACCTTGCCCGATTGTTTGACCTCTACACCGATGCCCTCAGACACCCACGACTCCGTTAGCATGTTTTCTCTGTGGCCAGGGGAATTCAGCCATTGGTCGACAATTCCGCGTGCCAGTTCGTCCGCAGAGTCGTAGTATTCCGATCCATCAGTCGTACTAACAGTTTCGTACACCCATGTCTGTGCCAGATTCTCGCCGCCAGTGACGTACGTGTTTTCAGATGTTTGAACACGACATTGGTATCCTGCATTAGCATATCTATCCTTCATACCATCACCAGACGGACTTTCGTGCGAGAAATACGACCGCGTCGCCATGTCTTCGCTGTGATTACGGGCAATACCGGCGAGTTCATCGTCATATCCAACCGCCGATAACCCACGCTCTTGCCGTTCTTGGTTCACGTATTGGTGCACCAGCATTTCGACACGGCGTTCGTCTATCCCTCTAGTGGTATCCGATTCTGAAGCATCGGTAGATGAAGACGATTGCGTGCTATTAGCGAGATCGGCAGCGACTGCGCTGACGCGATCAATGTCGTCGCTGAGGCCGGCTCTCTCAGCTATGCTGTCGGCAGTGTTGTCAATTGGTGAGATGCCAGTCCCAAAAACAGCTACAAGACTGAAAGCAGCCAACAATAGCAGCGATAACTTTGCCGATCTACCCATACGCCGTTTCCAGTTATGCCAATTGAACCGGTGTGTTAGACGGCGTAATACGGGGTATCCGGGGATCCAACCGCAAGATTTGCAACAAGGAAGACCTGCACTAGTGGAGCGTACGTGTTCTGAGACATACTGTCCACAATTCGGACACTGTCCACGGTACTGCGGGGAGACAAACCCACCGACAACGGCCCGCTTCACCCTACTTCTTATACTTATTCCATCATGTTGTCTGCTCGCATCATCCTTTGATTCGCTTTGATTGTCTGCGACACTACCATCAACAGCCACGTCAGGGCTTGATTTGTAATCTGGGGAATTGTCTACTACGCGCGGATTGTCTTTTGATCCTAGTTCTGTTACGTCATCAGGTTCTTCGCTATCAGTAGAGTCAGACTTCCCGACCCCAACAGCGTCAGTTCGAAACCCTGGACACTGGTGATTCTCTGGAAGTGTGTGAGCTGGGCAGAACGTCCCGCCACAGTGGTTACAGCTATGGGTTAGATCATCAACTGCTCCACAGAGATCGCAAGCGGGCATTAGTTGACTATTTTTCTATTAGTGCTAAAATACTATTTGTAAGTAAATGAGAACCAGTGGCTGTATAAGACATCTCAGGTACTTGTCGCTCTATTATCAGTAATTTCAGCAAGACCCAGTTGGAAGAGGCTGTTTAGATTGGCGGACAAGGTGGAGAAACCGCGGCAGTGATCGGTCTAATGATGAACTGGGAACACATGAATGACCAGAATAGCCCACCGGAGAAGACGACCACACACCTGTATCGGTCTGTTTTGTCCCACCTCCATGGGTGGAGGCTTAAATACGATGACGACCGCAACCAAGCGTGTGACTGACCGGAATCCTGAGTACGATCCCGCTGATATCCGCGGTGCAGCAAGTTTTGACCCTGAAACAAGGGGGAACGGACGGAAACGTGTCCTCGAATCCACCAGATATCCCAATCATGCAGAGGATGATACTCGCACCTGTAGAACCTGCGGACAGGACATTCCACGGGACGAGCGCCAGTGTCCGTTCTGCGCTCAAAC
The DNA here is from genome assembly GCF_008728975.1 of Haloarcula sp. CBA1131. Lineage (NCBI taxonomy): Archaea > Methanobacteriati > Methanobacteriota > Halobacteria > Halobacteriales > Haloarculaceae > Haloarcula > Haloarcula sp. CBA1131. Next base: position 136,641 of record NZ_RPCY01000004.1, on the reverse strand, counting down.
CGGCGTCTCCGAGACTTCGTCCGACGATCAGGATAGCAGCCCACTTGGGGAGTGGACGTTCGGGCGGGTTGTTCTGGCGCTCGTTGAAGCGAACACTGACTTCCATGCACGAGCCCTCGGCGCTGCGGCCTTCTCCGTGTCTGATAGCATCGCGAGCGGCGAGGATGTCTCCCATGGAACCGTGAAGTGTCGAGCAGCATTTGGAACCGAGCCAGCCGCCACTCTCACGCAAGGCTGGCCCGACCTGCCAACCGAAACCACGATCGACGAGGAACCCGGACAGGCGCTTCTAGAAACAGCCGACGAACAGACCAAATGGGACGGGGATGGAGACGACGTCCAGCCACGGATCTATCTCGAGGACGGGTCGCCAGTCACCGACCGCTCGGAGTTCCAGCGCCTCACGGATGAGTTCCGGGAGGACGACGGCACGTACTGGCTTGTTCCCGGCGTTGTGCAGCGCCATCAGGCAAGAGCCGAACCGGAGATAGTCGGAATCGGGTTCTACTGTCGCCAGTGTGGCGCCGTGACGGGACACGAATCGCACGGACTGGATGGCTTCGAGTGCCACTCACACCTTGACCGGCTGATCTGGACCTGCAGGGAGTGTGGGCAGCACCGACACGAATCCGAACAGGAGGATGACACGGCGGACGTCACGGACTACGAGCATCTTCCCGACGGCGTCTCTCCCGAAGACATCCACGGCGACGAGCCAGACTTCCAGGAACAAGAGTTTCAGGACCAGATCAGTGCCTATCGCGAGCGCCATGGCTTCTTTCCGTGGGAGCGACTATGAGAGAGAATAAACTGAGTGGTGGATTCAGCGACTAATAGACGTAGCACCGCAGACAGCAGAGGTAGTCAGAGTTTGAATTAGTCGAGAGGCCGATTAGTTCATACTTCCAAATGTTAACTAAGCTCGACAAGAGTGCTCACAAAGCGGTCACAAATGAATTTGATTGGTATAAAAACTCAATTCTAACTCCGGTCAGCCCCTCTGATGGCGTGAGGTAGTTTTGAGAGTTCAGCAGCACTTCCTCTGAAGCGGTACTTTGACGAATTAGTTTTAATTACTAGTGTGGCCTTCCGCATCAACAGTCCAACGAGTATTGAGACGATCCCGAAGATAAGTCCGAGTGCCAACACTATGAAAGAGACGAACTGTGAGTTCGGCCGTATAGCTGATAACAGAAGCCAGATAATTCCAGTAAAAACAATTCCCAATATACCAACGACCGTTGCTCTATTCAGGTATGATGGTGGAGAGTAATCAATCTCAGAAATGCTATCCATTCGAATATCCGTGATTGATTTAGCTGTGTCAAAAACTAACCGAGAGTCTGTGCAAATGAGCTTCCCAGCTCCTGTCACTGGTGGAGTCGGGGTTGTTTGGTCAACATCTGCAGTTGCTAGATGTGTTTCTTTACTTTTCACATAGCATCTGTCTTTAGCTAAGAGACGAACCACGTGACAGCAGCGGCTTATCGAGGCTACTTTTCGAGAGGAATGAGGAGGAGTCCGCTGTGCACACTGACACCTCCTCGTCGAGAATCATGCGTCGGCTCACTACACTGTTTCCCTCCGAGTTCCTCGAAGAGCACGCCGAGGAACTCGGCGTGGTCGAGCGAGAGGGCAAGCTTCAGATTCCTGTCCTCGTGTGGGCGCTCGTGTTCGGCTTCGCCGTAGGCGAGAGCCGAACACTCGCTGGGTTTAGACGCTGCTACAACGCTACAGCTGACGAACCGATCTCTTCTGGCGGTTTCTATCACCGGTTGACGCCTACTCTTGCAGAGTATCTCCGCGACCTCGTCGAGGCCGCGCTCGACGAGGTCGCTGTCCCTGATGCTGTTGACGCTGATATCGACCGATTCAGGGACGTGATGATCGCTGATGGAACCGTGTTGCGGTTGCACGAGTTCCTCTCTGATGAGTTTCAAGCCCGCCACGAGGAGCAGGCTGGAGCGAAGCTCCACCTGCTCCACAACGCCACCGACCAGACGATTGAACGGATCGATGTGACTGATGAGAAAACGCACGACAGCGCGCTGTTCAAGACGGGATCGTGGCTGCAAGGACGACTGGTTCTGTTTGATCGGGCGTACTTCAAATACCGCCGCTTTGCGTTGATCGACGAGAACGACGGCTACTTTGTGAGTCGGCTGAAGCAGAACGCAAATCCGGTGATAACGGCGGAATTACGGGAATGGCGCGGCCGCGCCATTCCCTTGGAGGGCAAGCAGATCCACGACGTGGTCAATGATCTCTCGCGGAAGTACATCGACGTAGAGGTGGAAGCAGAATTCAAGCGCGGCCAGTACGAGGGAACTCGGTCGCTGGACACGAAGCGGTTTCGCGTCGTCGGCGTCCGCAACGAGGACGCCGACGACTACCACCTGTACATCACGAATCTGCCGAGAGAGGAGTTTCTCCCGGCGGATCTAGCGACGCTGTATCGGTGTCGATGGGAGGTAGAAACGTTGTTCCGTGAGTTGAAAACGCAGTACGAACTGGACGAATTCGACACGAACAACCCTGATGTCGTGAAAATTCTACTATACGCTGCGTTGCTGTCACTGCTGGTGAGCCGAGAGTTGTTGGATCTGGTCACCGAGCAGGCCGACGATGAGATCGTGTTTCCGCCGGAACGCTGGGCGGCGACCTTCCGGTCGCACGCCCAGCTCATCCTCCACGAACTCGGTGAGTACCTCGGCTACTCGCCACCGCCGTTGCTGGAGCGGCTGATCGAGGATGCTCAGAAGATCCACCAACAACGACCGATCTTACAAGAGACGCTCGCTACCGCTACACAACCGAGGTGTGAGTCTTAGCTAAAGACGAATGCTTTTCACATAGTCATCTGCATTCATATTACGATATCAGATACGTTCATTAGGACTTACTTCAATCTATATGTTGATTCTATTCTGATTCCGTCGACCTTCCGCTTGTCCAACTAACTCATCTCGGTATTTGAGTCGATGACTGACTTAGCATCTGCCTCGGGGAGCTATACACAGTAGTAACCGAATAGCGGAGCCTATAGTGAAGTCAGAATATGCGAATCACACCCTCTGAAGTGAAGTGGTGCAATATTCGCCGATTTAGCTATTGATTGAGGCAGCCATTTTGTGTCTCCCTCGGAGCCGGAGGAGACCATGAGTACGACAGCACCTTCCTTCGAGGAGTATGACTTCGACCGCGGCGACCACGTTCGAGCCGACTGGACCGAGGGAGACGGCCCACTCGATGTAGTCGTCGGAACCGTTACAGAGATTTCGCGCTCCGGCGGCAACGTGATCGTCGCTGTCGAGGCTGCCGACGACCAGACTAGATTTTCTAACAGTTCAGGGAAATGTACTGATTGTGATGAAAGATCGAGCGCGCATTCAGCACTTCCTTAAATTCCTCTGTGTAATAAATGAGCCATATGGAAGATAATTCGAACATGGACAGAGGGGGAGCAACCGCCGGCGAGTCAAGAAGTGTTTACGAAGCGATCTTCCGTGAAATGAGTGATGCAGCCTTTTTGATCGACGTTGAACAATCAGACGAAGACTACACGTTTACCTACCGGCGAAATAACGCCTCACCATCCGTCTTTAGCTAAGCGAAGAACCGCGTGACAGCAGCGGCTTATCGAGGCTACTTTTCGGAAGGAATGAGGAGGTGTCGAGTGTGTACAACGAGACCTCCTCATCGAGAATCTTGCGTCGTCTCACTACACTGTTTCCCTCTGAGTTCCTTGAAGAGCACGCCGAGGAACTCGGCGTGGTCGAACGGGAGGGGAAGCTTCAGATTCCCGTCCTCGTGTGGGCGCTTGTGTTCGGCTTCGCCGCAGGCGAGAGCCGAACACTCGCTGGATTTAGACGTAGCTACAACTCTACAGCCGATGAGACGATCTCTCCCGGTGGCTTCTATCACCGGTTGACACCGTCACTTGCAGAGTATCTCCGCGACCTCGTCGAGCGTGGTCTCGACGAGGTCGCTGTTCCCGACGCTGTTGACGGTGATATCAACCGATTCAGGGACGTGATGATCGCTGATGGAACGGTGTTGCGGTTGCACGAGTTCCTTTCCGACGAGTTCCAAGCTCGCCACGAGGAGCAGGCTGGAGCGAAGCTCCACCTGCTCCACAATGCCACCGACCAGACGATTGAACGGATCGATGTGACCGATGAAAAAGCGCACGACAGCACGCTGTTCAAGACGGGATCGTGGCTGCATGGACGGCTGGTTTTGTTCGACCTAGCGTACTTCAAGTACCGCCGCTTTGCGCTGATCGACGAGAACGACGGCTACTTCGTGAGCCGGTTGAAGCAGAACGCGAATCCGGTGATAACAGAGGAACTACGGGAATGGCGCGGGCGCGCCATTCCCTTGGAAGGAGAGAAGATCCACGACGTGGTCGGTGATCTCTCGCGGGAGTACATTGACGTAGAGGTCGAAGCGGAGTTCAAGCGGGGTCAGTACGAGGGAACACGGTCGCTAGACACGAAGCGGTTCCGCGTCGTCGGCGTCCGGGACGAGGACGCCGACGACTACCATCTGTATATCACAAATCTACCGAGAGAAGAGTTTCTCCCAGCAGATCTAGGGACGCTGTATCGGTGTCGATGGGAGGTAGAAACGCTGTTTCGTGAGTTGAAGACGCAATACGAACTAGATGAGTTCGACACGAGCAACCCTGTTGTGGTGGAGATTTTGCTGTATGCGGCGTTGCTGTCGCTGCTAGTGAGCCGTGAGTTGTTGGATCTGGTCACCGAGCAGGCTGACGACGAGATTGTGTTTCCACCGGAACGCTGGGCGGCGACCTTCCGGTCGCACGCCCAGCTTGTTCTCCACGAACTCGGTGAGTACCTCGGCTACTCACCACCACCGTTGCTGGAGCGGCTCATCGAGGATGCTCAGAAGATCCATCAACAACGACCGATCTTACAAGAGACGCTCGCTACCGCTACACAACCGAGGTGTGAGTCTTAGCTAAAGACGAATGAGCGGTTGGGTTACCTCTTGTGAAATCCTCAGCCACAAATGGAATTGTCCCAGCTGACGGTTCAGGGTGGGAAGCACACCAAACGTACTCCCCACCGTCTCATGGCTCATGAGCCATGAGGAAGTCTATATTTTTAAGTAGTTTATCACTATACCAACTTCTTCTTATAACTCTAAATCTAGCCAAATGGAATCGAGAGAATATTCGAAGGGCTTTATTAAAACATTCAATAGCCAACAATTCTTACTTCTCGACCGCTAAGTACAGAGGGTGTAATCAGTACAACAACTTCGTTTCTTTCAGCTAATCCTTTTTATATCGACTGTCGAGTGACGATGCGAAGGTATCTGTCTTCGACGAAACGAACGAGTACGGAAATAATCACGCTGGAGGGACCGGGCGAGGGACGAGTTTGTCACTACAGTTTGGACATGTCGCGTCCATGGATCTAGTACATTCCGGACAGAACGTACACTCATACGCGCAGATGTAACTCTCGTCGGCGTCAGTGAGTGACTCCCGCAATGTTCGTTTTCGTCTTTCATCTTCAGGGCCATGCTCAATTCTTCAGAGACGATGATGTGGTCTGAGTCGCGCTCATCAATTAGTTACCCTCTGCGCGATCGCGCCAACTCTCGCTTTGATGCAATTGCATTCGTGGTCATGTTGAAGTCGATGGTTCGCATATGGACAGCAAGCTACTGTTCCCTTGGATGGTGAGGAAAATTCATATAATGGAGGAATCACTCTCCCTCTTAGAGTAATATTGTGAATGCTGTGTTTCCTGCGTCACTGATTAAGTTCGGCAAACGCACGAACGGGCATCGCAGCAGTGTCTTTGGCTTTGATCGGCACAGCATAGAATCGAAATGACGTACCAACGAGCGAATCGAGGTTGCAGAGATTCTCGACGATGAAGATCTCCTTGTCGAGGAGTAGAGTGTGAGCTGGACGAGTGGGATTCTCGTGGTCGTCGGCGTTTAACGTGTCTACCCCGACCAGGGAAACGTCTGCATCGATTAGTCTCTCAATGACGGCCTCAGAGATGTATGGGTAGGATCGGTACTTCTCTGAGCCCCAGTGTTTGTCCCATCCAAAATTGAACAGGACGGCAGAACCTGCGAGGTCATCCTCTCGGGGAAGTGCGTCGGTGGTCAATTCCTCGTCACCACCAAGTCCTCGGGCATCGACGACTTTCCCAGGGAGTATCAGTTCGCCGATTTCAAGTTCACTGATGTCCCGCCCCTCCGGATGCCGATGGTACGGTGAATCGAGGTACGTCCCCATGGACGTCTGGAACCGCATTTCGGTGACCTCGAACGCGGCCTTGTCGTCGTACTTCTCCCGTGAATCCTCGTGGGAGAAGAACGGAGACACCTCCGCAGTGTACTCCGTGTGTGTCCCGTCATCGTTCTCGTGACGGAAACCGGGCATCCCATCCTCGAATGTATGACTCAGATCGGCGAACTTCATACCATCTACCTTATTCGACATCTGATGTTAATCCTACTTGATATTTCATCGTATCACGTTTCGTTGTCGCGACCATATCTCGGTCGCTGAAAGACATCAGGTGAGTCAATATTCTCCCCTCGAATAGCCAAACCAGTCATAGAGTGTGCTGATAAGCACACCCTCAACGCTAACTACGATGACCCAGAAGAACAGTTCCAGTCCCAGAAGTGGGAGCGGTTCACCGAACATGTTGAAAGGTGCGTGAAACTCGAAGTACAGGGCCATCAGCACCCAGAGGATTCCGCCATATGCCAATCCACTCTTAATGGTGTTTTCCGGAAGCGAATCGCGAATGTACGAAAAAACCCCGCCATGGAGTGCACCGATGAATAACGAGATCGTCATGTATACCCCTGGGTCTGTTTCCATCACTGGCAGCGGTTCCATATGAGTCATGACAGCGATCAGTTTGTCGCTTTGCTGGTCCGAGTGGAATAAGATCTCCTCTCCTAGCTGGAAGAACAGAACCTGACTGACGAGATTTGCAACGAAGATACCGATACTTCCAGCAATGCCAGCCGTCGCCCATCTGCGATACCTCATTGACTGCTCCCCGCATTGCTGTTCGTCTCAACGTCACGGTTCACACCACTGCCACTATCGCTTCGGACTTCCCACAGACGATGAAACAGGATCGGCCCTAGAATCAGATAGATCACGGACGTATAGAGTCCGGGGAAGTAGCCGAACTCACCGGTCGCGAGAATCGGATAAACGGGATGAAGAATTCCGTTTCCGATAACCCCCATGAGCGTGAAAAACCAGACGATGAGCATCGGACCCTTGATACCACGGTAGATGGCGACTGCGCCGAGAGCGAACGCAGCATACGAGACCATATTGATCTGAACGAACGTCGTGAGCTCAAACGGAGCTGCGTTGAAAACCTCGACCGGCCAGCGGGTGTAGAACTCAGTCGTAAACTCCTCGGCAAAGTGTAAAAACTGGACACCAAAGGCCACCAAGTAAACTGGGAGCACACGACTTGGATCGGGCATTTGCTGAAAACTTGTTAGCAAATAACACACATATGCGAGAATAATCGCGGGAACAAATGTAACAATCAGTGACAGCCCCGGAGAGAGATACGTGAAGATTGCAACCAAAGTCAGCGTCATCACCCCAGGGAAAATCGCGTCTCGGGTACTCAACGCCGTCATCAAACTCTCAGACTCGTTGATTCGAACGTCCATATCAAATCCCTCCACTCGTTTTGTCACTTACAGAACGAGCGACCACTGCTTTCAGCAACCGTTCGATGCCTAACTTGGGCCGAACGAGGGTTTGTCTTATCATGAGGCAAATTACCGTTAGACTGGAATTTGCATACCGGCGTTGCCTCACCCAGACAGGCTTGTTTATATGATCCGGGGAATAGGAGTATCATCATGAAGTCGATTACGTTGGAAATCACAGTTGAAGGCGGGTTCCACCCGGCAAATCGGTTACTCGCAGCGGACCCATCGATAATCCGCGAGTCACTTCACTACGTTACCATTCTCGAAGATGGGACGATTGTTCTTCTATATCATCTTCGAGGCGACCTCAATCAAGTAAGAACGTACCTCACAGACCACGAAGAGGTCATCTCCTGTGATGTGCCAGAGAGCGAGGAGGGACTTGTGTACATCCACGGTCGCCCAATTGAGCCGATTCGTGAATATTTCTCTCTTGCCCGGACGCACGGAATCGTGTTCGAGACACCTATAACACATACCGATAACGGACTCAGAATCACGATGAGCGGAGACGAACAAACGCTTCATCGTGTCATCTCAGAAATTCCGTCGGATATCGAGCTAACTCTCCTCAGAAAGGGAGAGCGTAAGCCAGGGGAGAGTGAGATTATATCGCTATTGACCGAGCGGCAAATGGAGGTACTCACGGTGGCAGTTGAGGAGGGATACTACGAGACACCGAGAGGAACGACTCACGAGCAGATCGCGACTCAGATCGGTGTCGCAACCACAACCGTGAGCGAGCACCTCCAAAAAATCGAACATCGTGTGTTCTCTGTACTTGTCAGATAAGATTGTTGTCAAAAGGCCACTGGCCAAGTCAGGCACTCAATACTGTACTGTGGTCAAGGAACTAACTAGGTGCTCTGATGTCTATCCATATATAAGAGGGTGACTTCCGGACAAACAGCTACTCAGGTACTGGCAGTTCGATGATCAAACTGAGTCCGATACCGGCGCACGAGCAAGAAGATGAGCGGCGTCCCGATAACGGTGGGCCACAGCCAACTGACCACCGACGGCAGGAACGTGAAGTTGACTGACGAGAATGCAGTCACCGTCGCGATGTACCCGCCCGCCATCCGCGAGAGGTGGCCGTAGAACCAAGCCCGAGGATTAGACACCCCTCGTCTGAACTGCTGGATGTCGTTACCGCCGAACCCGAGAGCGATCCCCCCGAACACGAGCATCACCGTCCCGAACTCCACTCCGGACAAGAGCCGAGTAGCCCCGAACACAGTCAGTCCGACACCAGCCCCGACAAGCATCACCGTCGCGGCCCAGTCGACAGCCGCAGGACTATCGCTCGGTCGCTTGCGAGAGAGAACTCGGTACCCGGAGAAGACGAAGTAGAAACTGAATACCGCGACGAGCGCGAGGAACTGCCGAGACGAGTTCGGATCGAACACGAACAACGCGAGCGCCGAGGCCGAAACGAACGCCATCGACCCGACGTAGACGCGACCGAGGCGTCGATGGCGGTACCCGCCCTTCTTTGTCACGAACGCGCCAGCACCGGCGAACAGCGCCGCAAATCCCGCGAGGATGTGGAGTCCAAGAGTGACGTTTTCGGCGATCACAGCGGCCTCACCGCCTCGCAACGAGCGCGTATCCGAGCGTCGCCGGGAGCGCGTATACGACGTGACCGAGGACACTCCAGAGCTTCTCGGGCATCGCAAGATCGGGGAACGCCGGCGTGAACGGGTAGCCGACAGCGCCGAGCCAGAGCGGCATCAGGAGAACTGAGAGTAGTGCCGTCGAGACGACGCCGACAAGAACGGCGAGGGCCGTGGCACCAAGGAGTGTCTTCGCGTACTCGGTGAGTGGTTGCCATTGGACAGCCGCGACGTACATCATTGCGAGCACCACCCCGTGAAACTGGTGAATTACCCACCCAGCTAGCAAGTCTGGCCCAGAGAGCCCGTACATCATTGGTAGGGCGAGCTCGATCAAGGGTTCGGGTTCCCGTACTGCATCATCAGACCGAGCGGGATGCTTCCGATGAAGCCACCAACAGCCGCAGCAATCCATGCGAGAGTGGGGATGGCTTTGAATCGAGTGGCGACCGACTGGGTGTGGACTTGGCCAATGTCAGATGTCGACTCTTTCGTATTGGTCATCACCTGATGATAGAGAAAGGGAGTAATAAATCTACTTAGTGAACTAGTACTTAGGAGAAGAACTGCAAGCGAGAGCCGAGGAATTCGTCGATCCATGATTTGGCGAAGCTCAGCCGAGACGTGAGTTGGTCGAACAGTTCTGAGACGAGAGCGCGGAACTCGTTCGCGCTCTCGACAATCAGCGGAGAGGCTTCCCATTTCAGACTCTTCCAGACCTGCTCGATTGGGTTGAGGTCGGGTGATCCAACCGGTAAGAAAACGAGATCAATCCCGAGTTGGTGGGCACGTTTGCGCGTGAATTCACACGTGTGCGCGAAGTGATTGTCCAAGACGAGCAGAATCCCCGTCGCAGGATTCTGCTCGCGGACCTTCTCCAAGCACTCACAAATGCGTTCTTTCGTTTGGTCTTCTGGAAAACTGACCACACTCTTACCGTTGAGTGCGTAGAAACCGACCGCTGGTTCGAAAATCTTCACCAGCGGTCGTTCATGATGCGGATCATCGACATACCACAATCGGCGCGAGTTATCGTACGGCTGTGGATGCGACGCATCGAAAAAGCCGACAACAGTGCCCCCATCCGTACAGACATCATCGTCGACGACCCAGCCTTCCTCGTCGTCGTCTTCGCGTTTGTTGTGTGGTTCCCCAGTATCCTCGGCGAGCGCGTCATCGACGCGCTCGTCGAGAATCTCTTCTGCATTATCTGGCCGTGACGGACGCTTTGTTCGTGGAATTGCGTATGACAATCCGAGATCCTTGAGAAACTCACCCAAGTAGACTGGATGGTACTCAACGCCGAACTCGTCGTTGATGAGATGCTGGATTTCTTGTGGCTGCCACGGTTGGCCGTCACGAAGCATCTCAAAGAGTTGTTCCTGCTCGTCTTCGCCGAGCTTCGGGGGACGTCCGTCCCCGAAGTTCGGCGTTAACTGTCCAAGACCACCTTCGTTCCAGCGACGTGCCCACCGACTGCCCGTCGATTCAGACTTGCCAACGCGGTCAGCTGCCTCCTCAAGGCTATCGCCCTTGTAGAGATTTTTCACGAACGTGAGGCGGCGGACGACCTTCGGATCGTCCGCCTCCGATAGCAATCGATTGAGATCGTCTTCACTCAGATGGCGGACGATCTCTTTTCGACGGTCTCCGCTCATTGCAACATCTTCTCACGCTATCCCCATAACTTCACTTGGGTACTAGCTCACTAAGTAGTTCGTTGGCTCGCCACGGCTCATTCAGTGCAAGTTCGTCGGCAGTCCGCTTCAGGGACGGTCGAAACCCGTCTGCGAGATTGATTCAATCTGTCGAGATATTCTGATCTGTGATTTCTTCGAGGACACTAGACCCCGGACCTTGCTTAGAATCCTACTCCACTCTTCGTGTAAACGGAGACGGCCATCATCGAGGCGTCTAATGAGGTCGACAGAATGGCCAGTCGCCATATCCCCAGCAACGATCACGTGCCTATAGCGAAAATCGAGGGTCTCACCGAGATGGTGGCCGACAAGGTGTCCGAGTCTGACCGACTCACCGTGATACAGTACTGAATCAGGTCATCGGTCTGATCGAACCAGAAATATATCTCCGCCGACATCACCGTCAGCGGTTCGAGATGGATCTGAACACACAGCCATCGACGGATGGTATAGGGTAAGTCTCGTATTCCCCCATCGGCCAGATTTCGACCTCGGTTGGAGGTAAACCATCCGTGTGACAGGGTCACCTGATTCGCGAGGCTGCGCTATCGAATCGTTTGCATTCGTCTAGATCGGGGTCCCCCGATTACACTAACAGTGAGTCGATATACGAGTCCACCTGTGCGTGGAGAGGGGAACCGATGTCTTCCATCTCAAGTGCGAGGTAAAATCCGGTTGAGCCGCTCGCGGCAGCAAGGAGAAACGCCGCGACCCCGCGAGCGTCAGTCTCGCGAAAGACCTCCTGTTCGATGCCGTCTTCGACAATACCTTGCAAGACTGCAAGATTACTGGTCTCAAGTTCGAGAAGGGGTGCTTGGAGGGTCTCGTTGTGCGGGGCGTGGGCGAGCAGTTCCATCACGGCAATGTTAGTTCGTCGTCGCGGTTCGTCGTCGAACTTCACGAATAGCCTGTCACAGGCTTCTCGAAGTCGGGCTTCGGGGCAAGTCGCATCAAGTTCCTCTAGCTGCCGTCTCAGGAATCCTGTAGCACTTTCGAGGAACGCAGCGACCATCGCGTCTTTGGAGTCGTAGTGGTAGTATAGACCGGCCTCAGTCTTCGGACTCTCGGCGGCGATCTTCGCGGTCGTGAGGCGCGCGTACCCGTGCTTGGCGAGTGCTTTGCGCACTGCATCGGCTATTTCTGCCTGCGTCTCGGTAGGGGCGGCTTCGGTCACTATTTTACTTAGTGAACACTTACTCGTTTGAGCCTTGCGTTCGCTCGTACAACGCGACGATCCTCCGGACTTCTCCTATGACCAATTCCCTCGCGCGTAGTCTCAACCCTCAGGGAATAACAGAGGACAGCAGTCATTCGGTTAATCAGCGACCCCGCAATGACTGAACCGCTCCACGGTTCATGAATGCTGAAACGGTTCAGAAAGAACACTGTATTGTATTCCCGATTACTCTTGAGTCCGGTAAACCGAGTCTCACTCACCGTCGCCGCGCCGTCCGGCGATGTTACTCTTGAGTCTGGGTGAGCACCACCTCTGGCTACGCATTGGAGTAGCTCGAAATGTGAGCTAAGTGTTGATTAAATGGTGGTTTGTAGAAGTCTAAACGCAGAATCTGTGACTACTGGATATGGACATTCCATACAGCGATATGCAGTTTAAAGCAATATTTGCTAAACCACCGTAGAGCCATAAGTCTGGCACGCGTCTGCTGTCCCAACAGAACTATCAGGTTTTAGTGTGTTTAGCTGTGTATGCCGAAATCGGCTGATTCAGATTCAGAACCGGGAAAGCACGACGCTTCACCCGGGATTGAGCGGACGAAGCCGTGGCACTCCGCCGACGACGTGCCCTGGACGCTGCTGACCGAGGCCCAACTCGCCGACGCCTATGACGCCGTGGTCGTGCCGGCGCTGCGGCGGGACGGCTTCGACCCCGAAACCGACAGGCCATCCTACGAGTGGCTCTCGAACAACGGCTTCCGTGGGCTCACGTACGCGCTGAAAGAGTACCACGACACGACGTTCGCCACCTTCTGGTCGGACACACTCGGGTACGACACCGAAACCAGCGGCTACGACTGGGATATCGAGCACGACGAGACCCGCGAGTCCTTTCAAGAGTATCTCGACGCCAAGCAAGCGGCCGCAGATGACTGGACCGATAGCACCCGCGAGACCATCCGGTATCGGCTTGCCCGCTACGCTCGGTCCTACCGAGAACGCCACGGAACCGACGATCTCCTCTCGCCCGTCGACGCCGACAGCGACATCACCGAGACCGAAGCCGTCGACCGCTGCCGGGAGACCTTCGCCTACATGTCCGGAGAGTTCGCTGAGTCGACCATCGCGCGCGTCCACGATGCAATCCGAACGTGGTACGGCTGGCTTGTTGAGCGCCGTGTGGCGACAGTCAATCCCACCAACGGTGCGGAAGGCTGGTTCTCGTGGACGCGCTCGTCGGACACAGATCCAGTCGCTCTCGAGCCCGAGCACGTCCGGACGATGTTCGACGTGGCAATCACCAGCCGCGACCGGATGTTCGTCGTCGCACTCGCCGGGTGGGGCCTGCGGGCCGGCGAGGTAGCGGCGCTGCACCAGGACCAGCTCCATCTCGACGCCGAGGACCCCTACATCCAGTTCGACGAGCGAAAGAACGGGCCGGGGACCGTCGCTATTGTCTTCGGCGAAGACATCGCTCGCCGGCACCTCTCCCGCGTCGATGGCTATCTGTTCCCCTCGGAGCGCTCGAAAACCGGCCACGTCGACGGCACGACCATCGCGGGTTGGTTCCACGACCTCGCCGACAGGGCCGGCGTGCCCGAGGAGATCGACGGCGTCGCCCGGAAGCCACACATGGGTCGGCGGTTCTGGTACGACGCCTACTCACGAACCACTGAGGACCTGCTGGGCCACGTCCAAGATATCGCGGACGAACAGGGGAGTGCAAGCGCGAAGGTGGTCTTCGAGGACTATCTGACCGACGAGCGAAAACGAGAACTCCGCCGGGAGTTCATGTGCGACAAACTAAGTGCGGCCTTCGACACGAGTAATCAGAGGGTGTAGCGGAGCATTCCATAACTTTCCCAGCGTGTCATAGAATACGTCTCATACTCCCTACCTGGCGATTATACAGCTCTCAATTCGCACAGAAGCCCGTAGTTTCGTAGGCTGTTAGTTTTATTCGAGATTGGGTCTGTGAACGATATGTGCTGAGAACTATTGTATGACACGCTCTAACTTTCCAGTAAACCCACTCAAAAATTCCCAGAACGCTCTTCGGAAGCAGGTCATTGGTCACGTAGAACTGTTGTTCTAGAGTAGCGGGCAAAGTGACGCGAGAATCGTCCTCGCCTGGCCTCTCGAAACCGTGGTCGCAGAAGCTATGCCGAGGACAAGCTACCGGTGTTTACACTCGTGGTCGTAGTAGTGATGGACAATATGTTGCGCCGGCGAAATCTGCTGCCGAATCGACTGTGTGACTCTTTAGGGGCATACAATTGAAGGGTCGCGCCAAAACGCATAAGTCATTATCGTAATAATCATTATCCAAAGTATGACCTTCTATGACCGGAGAAAGGAGCTTGATGCGCTTTCAACTGCGTTTGAGTCGCCTGGCCCGGACGTATTCGTCGTCTACGGGCGTCGACGTGTCGGCAAGACAGAGTTGCTGAAGGAGTTCTGTACTGATCGGCCGCATATTTACTTTCTCGCGGCGCAGGAAGCCGAGCATCGGCAGCGCGAGAAGTTCATCGACCAGGTTGCAGCGTTCTTCGACGATCGGACTCCACGGATCGACGGGTGGGACGAGGCCTTCGACTACCTCGGGGAGAAACTTCGTTCTGAGGAGCTAGTGGTTGTGATCGACGAGTTCCCGTATCTTGTCTCGGAGAACGACTCAGTCCCATCTTACGTACAGGGATTTGTCGACGAACAACTCCAAGAGACCGATTCGATGCTGGTTCTCTGTGGGTCTAGTGTGAGTACGATGGAATCTGAGGTACTCGGCCACGAGAGCCCATTGTATGGTCGTCGTACGGGGCAACTCGACGTGCAGCCGTTCTCATTTCAGCAGGCTCGTGAGATCATCGACTACGAGATCGCAGACGCGATTCGATCGTACGCGATTACCGGTGGGACGCCGATGTATCTCACGCTGTTCGATTACGGGCGGTCGCTCGCGGAAAACGTCCGGTCACAGGTGCTATCGCCGTCAGCAGTACTGTACAACGAGCCGGAGTTTTTGCTTCGGACGGAGCTCCGGAATCCCGCGCGGTACATGAGTATTCTCGAAGCGGTGGCGCTGGGGCACACGACGCCGAACGAGATCTCAGGAGCGACGGGAATCGATGCCGGTCCGTTATCGAAGTATCTACAGACGTTGCGGCAACTCCGACTGATCGATCGGGAAGTCCCTGTGACAGCGTCCGGAAAGAAGTCGAAGCGGTCACGGTACCGCGTCGCTGACGAGTTCCTTCGGTTCTGGTTTCGGTACGTTGAGCCGAACCGCTCCAGTATCGAAGAAGCACCGGATATCGTCTACGACGGTACGATCGCCCCTGATCTTCCAATGCACGTCGCCACTGCATTCGAGGACGTGTGTCAGGAAGCCGTGTGGGAGGGGATTCGACGCGGTGAATTCGAACCGTACTCAGAGGTCGGGCGGTGGTGGTACGGGGAAGACGAAGTCGATATTGTGGGGCTCGCACCGAACGATAACCGAATCCTGTTCGCCGAGTGCAAGTGGACATCGGAGCCAGTCGGGACGGAGCTCGTCAATGACCTGCAGGCAAAAGCAGGGACCGTTAGATGGGGGCCAGATGATCGGGAGGAGTGCTTCGCACTGTTCTCAAAGAGTGGGTTCGTTGAAGGACTTGAAGACCAACTCGACGAGCACTGGTCGCTATGGAATCTCGCAAAGATGGATGATCTCCTCACACCGTCCTAAAGGGTAGTCTGCGTTGAACCAACGTATATACGACGGGAAAGAGACTAGTTGAGTATATCGTTGTCAGTCTTGGATAATCTCTCTGAACTCGACGACGTAATAGAGGATGTCACTGAGGTATTATATACTGCTTTCCATTCGTATGAGAGTCTGATACCGACGAGCCCGGCCAGGACTAATCAAGCTGAGTGACTGGGTTTTGACAGTCCGTAATGACCATCATCATTTGTCCTTCCCAAACGGGCCCTCAGGCAGCCGTGGCCACAGGAATCCGCTTACCCAGGCCATATACGGTGAGCAGAGTGTCACAATGATGCCGGTGAGTACACACCCGATGGCAATACCCAGATAGGCCCTTTCCGGGAGCGCTGACTCTGAAAGGAGACCGACTGTGAACGCTCCATACACGGAGAATACGACGCTACCGGTGAGAAGCATTATGAACCCAAAAAGGGCGAACGCCCCTGGGCCAGTCCGAGAGTGTTTTTTCAGGAGACTCCAGAGGTCGGCATAGAACCGTTGGACAGCCATAGTGGTCTCCGTGTGGCCTGGATCGTGGACGTCGACGTCCCAGGCGTAGGTGGTCTGGCTGTCGCGACGGTCGAGCCACTCACTCATCTCACCGGTGTGATTACTGATCGTCGTCGTTGAGCAGTCGAATCGCTCGGCGAGTTCCTGCTGGGTGTATTGCCGGTCGGGGTTGGCGTACAACAGCTCGGCAATCGCGAAAAACCGTTCTCCTTTGGCGTCGAATTCATCAGCGAACGCCGACGGGACTCGCTCCATACGCTTCGGTTAGACAACCTGGGTAATAAAGGCAAGAAGTATGGGTTGACGCTGATACAGGGCCCTCTTGATGACGATAAACCCCAGGTAGAAGCCCTGAAACGGTCTTCCCGGTTTTTGTCCCCTGCCATCGTCGGCGAAGGTGTCGATGGAAGCTACCGAAGATAGTGCAGACCGCTGCACACCGATTGCGAGGGTATCGTATACTGACCAGAACCGGCAGCGCGGGCAGATTGATGGGCAGTACGTACTCGGGGCGTTCATTGCAGTCATCCTTGCCAGCCCACTGGCGACAGCGGTAGTTGAGATGCAGTATCATCTATCCGCAGTAACCGGCTTCTCGTGGCTGTCAGCTACGTTTCTCGCAGGGCTGATTATCGCTGTGATGGTGGCCGCGGCACTGGAGGGAGTGTAGCCATGACTGGACACAATCCTTGGGACACACTCTGTGAGTGTCTCAAAGCGAAACCTCGCCGCCGGGTCTTGACGGGCTTAGCTGCCAAGGAACCGACGGAGACAGTCCACTTCACAGAAGTCCGAACCGATGAGTCAAACACTGGGACGCCGATCCACGCCGAATATATCCATCTCCACCTCCCAAAATTGGCCGACGCTGGCTACATCGTGTTGGATGAGCAGACCTATGAGATTAGTCAAGGGCCCCGGTTCGCTGAGATCGAACCGTTCCTCGAGTTAGTCCAGAGCCATGGAGAGCGACTGCCGGATGGCTGGGTGTAACGTCTCGATGAAGCATCTTGGGGCGCTACCGAAGCTGCCGCTCGCTGACGAGCTCTACCGCCGACTCACGTTCAGGAAGCGGCGTGCCACGCAGTCACTGATACTGACTATCCTGCTGTGGTACGGCCTCCAGATCGGGACACTCTATCTCGGCTGGACAGTCGAGCAGTGGCAGTGGCTGTTCACGACGGCCTCGTTCCCAGCGCTATCGCCGGGGCTCGTTTTGGCAATTATATCACATGATCTCCCACCCAATGTGACGCATCTACTTGGAAACGTTGCCTTCCTCTGGCTGTTCGCCGGCGAGAGCGAGCAGCATATGAGTTGCATCGAGGTGCTGTGGTTCTTCGTCGCGGCGGCGCTGGTGGCAGTGACGGTCAGTTCAGCCGTGACCGGACAGAGTACGTTGGGTGCTAGTGGCGGCGCACTCGCGTTCGTGGGCTTCTACGGGGCACACCTGTCTCTCGCACATCGAGAGGGACTGGAACTGGATACGAGCGAATATGGGCCTGTTCAGTACGAGGCACTGCGCGCGTATTGGCAGGGTGCGGCACTCCTGTTCCCGCTCGGCTTTGGTATGTACCTGCTCGGTCAGTCTGTTGGATTCTTTCCCACTGGAAACGCAGATGTCATCGGACACCTCGTTGGTCTCGCGTTGGGTGCTGGGTATGCGGTAGGCCGAAAGTGGGTGCGGTAAGGACACTCGCGAAACTCCAGTGTATTGCACTGGTCTGCACTCTGTCTGGCAGTAGGGGCGCGGACATTAGCTCTCAGCTTCGACAGCCGACAGGCTGGGTCCTCTCAGTCACGAACCGCTCGCGCTCTGTGTCACTGAATGGGCTGGCTCTCGTGTCCGGGCACGTCACGCAAAGCAAATTTCAAACGAAAGGGACCCCAGAGATTTTTGTGATCGATGGTTGATTGATAATGCGTGGAAGTGACAGGTAGAGTGAAAGAAGCGATCAAACAGACCCGACTTGCCAAGCAGGAAGTGGACGACGCCGACGTTTCCGAGGAGTTGGAGGACGCGATAGAAGCGCTAGAGGACGCGTCGGAGACACTCGCAGACGACGATTGAGACACCCGTTGTAGGCGGTAGTTACGTTAGCCACCGGCCGACGACTCGTGGAATGACCGACCCGATCGGAACTCGGTTAATTCAGCGATCCGGTCTTCGAGCGCTTCGATTTCGTTACGGAGTTCGTCAGCTTCGTCGCCCTCGGTTGCCTCAAGTTGGTCTTTCAGTCCTTGCAGGCGCGTTTCTTTCTCTTGCTCGTCCACATCGGCCTTGCGAACGTACTCGCTCGGTTCGATATCGTAGACATCGGTCTCGGAAAGGTCGGTCACCGCAAGTGCGTCGTCGACTTTGCTGGAGTCGACCGTCGTCAACCGCTCGCGTTCGATGCCGGCGGCCTCGAACGCGTTCAACACTAGCTCGTCGTCTTTGAGCGACCGGTTCCGACGCGTAGTCCGCTGGACGGAGCCAAACTGTCCAGAAACCGGCTGGTCGTGATGTAGTCGGTCAAGCAAGACGCTCCGAACGTCTTTCCGGAGGTCGTTTGCATTGCGCTGGACGTCCGAGAGCAGGGTGTAGATGTTCACGAGTGCGGGCGTGTCGACAGCTTCGAGCGTCGTCAGGTCGTGACGTTCGAGGGCGTCAATCAGCAGTAATGCGTCTGCATACACGTCCAGATCCGGCTCTTCGCGCTCGGTCTCATCGAGTTCCTCACTCCCACCTTGGGCTTCTACTAGCGGCGACCCCGTCGACTGATCGCTTTCAGTCAATGTCCCAGCTCGGTCGTCAACCTCGAAGCGTGGATGGAGAGACAAGACAGTCGCGTACGGTTCCGCGTCCGGCGGCAGGCGGTCAACATCGAATTCGCCACGAGCATCACTCACGCGCTCGTAGAGCGTCTCAAATTGGTCTTTCTGGAGTGGAATTGTCTCGTCGTCATCCCGGTACTGAATCAGGACGCGATGTTCCTGCACATCCTCGATGCTGAAGGCTTTGCGTGACAGCGGGGTAACGAGGATTGCATCAGACTGCAATGCTTCAACATTGTCACGGAGATTGTTCCACGTTGGTCCGAAAGTCATGTCCAAAGGTAGGTGGTGACCGGAGAAAACGATAGGGAACGTGACTGACCCAGATACCGTCCGTTTGGCTGCAGCGAATGGACAAATTCTAGCCGGCTAAAGGCTCTCTGTGTTGGGTTGCGTCGAATTGTATTCGTGCATCCGAGCAAGACCGAGGAGAGTCAGCAGTGAGCACGCCGGCGTCGGTCCCGAGTACAATGCTTGCTGGTGCCAGCTCTTCTCACACACAGTATGACACGAACTAAATCACCACCAGTAGATCGCCCCGAACAGAACCTAAACACCGTTCTTGTCCTTTCGTTTGAGCAGGATGCCAACGACCAGCCGCGGCGTATTCGATATCTCGCTTGTCGTGGGAAGGAGACAATGTGGCGGGTCGAAGAGCGTCGCTGCGGCGTTGGCTGGCAGACCATCGACACTGAGCCTATCGAGAATCTGCAACTGAGCCAGCCAGATCAGACACCGAAGACAGAGCGACATGCAGATGTCGGCGTATGACCCAGACCACACCGACAGCTGCTCTGGACGGCCTCGTCGACGGGACCACCCTTACGCGTTCGACTGAGCAACCGTATGGCGACCGTGCCCGGGTGTTGTCACAAGCCGACGAACAGTCCCCACTGCTGGATGTGCCCGTCGCAATCTGTTGTCCGAACTGTAGTGAGGCAGTCACGCTGTATGAACGAGGCCTCCCAGGTGTCGTCCCGTACTTCGATGCGGCATGCACACAGTGTGACGTCGACCTACGGACCTGGTGTGCTGTTGCCGTTGATGCAGCCTATCTCCAGATCGTCGAACCCGCGACACTCACGACGATGGTCCAGCGATTCTGGGATGACTGGCTCTGGAGTGGCATCACCAACAGCAAGGGCGAACCACGCACCGACGAGTATACCGACCGGTTCGCGACGAAAACTGCAGCCTTCGGGTGGGACTGGGAAGTTACCTGTCCGCTGTGTCGACGTACGCGGACTGATCTTGAACGTAACTCAGCACTTGTCGGCGGGAATCTAGACTATCACCACTGGTCACACGACCCTGATCAGGGGGTCTGTCTCTGTCGGGAGTGTCACAATATCATCGGCTTCGACACATACGATACCGAACTCGAAGAGCGAGCTGCGGCCTGGGGCTTTGACTCGCGTCATGATCTGCAGGTCATTCGCCTCGCACTTCGCGATGCGGCAGTTACGGGCCGGCCAGTTGGAACCCGATCTGCAACTGCCCTCGTCAACCGATATAATCTCTTGCAGTCACCCGACCGCGTTCGACAACTCCTCGGAAGTATCAGCAACGACAGGACACTCCGAGAACGGTTCCTTGACAATCGGCTAGTGGCTGGCATTGAAGCGAACGGCTGACGAATAACAGAGAATAGTAAGTCAATCAGGCTCACAACCTCTGAAAGTGTCGTAAACAAGCGTTTGAGAATGCAATCGTACCAGCGGCTCTGCGTAGCGAGGTGACTACTGGATGAGTAAGCGTGCATCCCAAAAGAGATGGCGTGGAGCGCCAGTGTTGTGTGCATTCAATAGTAGCCGGCTTGCTGATAAAAAGGTGTGTACTCACACCAGTTTCTATACCATGCGCGCTTGTACTGAGTTACGTTCACAAAACTAGAGAGTATGAGTAGCCACCTCCATTCAAAGTCGCCCGTTGACGTAGAAAATATCCATATTTGTGCAGAAGAGGAGTTGATAAACCGCGCTCACCGTGCTCAGCAGCCGACAGATATTGTTCTTGCCCCTGAACAGTTTCATCGGCGAAACCTGAAACGAGTGATTGCCGATAGAAATCAGCCGCGAAGTTCACTTGCATTGCTCACGCCAGCAGCCGTGGCGACCGAGCTTCTTTCATCACCGGAGGAATCAGATCCAGCGGTCCTTGATCGAATGGATCGCCTCCAGGTGCTCAAAGACCTGTTGGAGTCTCCGTCTGGAGATGTGTCTCGATTATCTCGTGTCTTTGGAACGTCGCTTACAACCCAGTTGGATCGGATCGAAGCGGCGCGAGAAGAACTGTCGCTACTCACAGGGCATCATTCAACACGCCATTCCGAACTTGAGACGGTCTGTGCTGAGCTTGACGGTGTTGCTCGTCTAGATGCACTTGACCTTCTGACGGGTATCAGCAGTCTTGAGGAGCAGCTTCGCGACCGCGTCGAGGAATACATCTCCACAGAGGCGGTGTTAGAGGCGGGCACTGAAGTCGTAGCAAACACAGGAGGAGATGCTTGGCAGAAAGAGTACTCTGGGATTGAGCGGGTCAACGTTGTCGGAATTAGTACGTTGGGGACGCCGTTGCTCGCGTTTCTGACAGCGATCGGTCGCGAGACTTCGAGTACCGTTCATCTCTATCTCCGTGCACGCACTGGCCCGCGGATTGCCAGCCGACTTCAGTCGCGACTGGACGGTAGTAGTACTCCAAGTCCGTCAGATTCGATTGAGCGCTTGCAGATCGATGAGTTCCGGACTACGCCAGCAACGGAGATCGTGGCCCCAACACGGGCTGAGGAGGCGAGGGCTGCACTCGCGGTTTGTGAGGGGCTTCTTCGAGAAGGGGTCTCCGTGAGTGATATCGCGATCGTTGCTCGTGATATCGACAAGTACGAACGTGATTTGACCCGTGCATCGAACACATACGGACGTCATCTCTCGTTTTGGACGCAGCTAGAGCTGAAGCGATCGCTCCCGTATCGAGTCGTGGCTGAGACCTGTTCAGTGCTTGCCGCTGCGTCTGCCGGCACTATCGATGCCGAGACCATGTTCCGGCCACTGGAATGTCAGTGGCTCGTCACGGAGGATGGCGCAGAAGGAGATGAGAGCGTTACACCGTTTACACCTGCTGAACTTAGTGAAATCCGGCAGGGCGTCGGCACGGACTATTCCGGAACGCTGGATCAGTGGCGTGACACTGTTGCCATGACGACGTCGGTTAGTCTGAACGTCCAGCGTCGCTTCGAGAGCTATCTTGATTGGTGCCAGCGCCATCGATCTGCGCCGGAACCAGATGATATTCTCGCTACGCTTGGCCCAGTTCTGGATGGGTTTGAGACTGTTGTTCTTCCGAACATCGAGGAAAACGATACGGTAGCATATACTGAGACGTCACATGCTGCCCGGGCCATACAGCGCGTCGCCGGGGATACTGATTCTGATCACTTGCTACGCGAGGCTCGTGCAAAATACGCCGACTGGCGTGACCGACACCAGATCGAGTCGTCATGGTCGTCAGTTCTGGAGGTGATCGAGACGATCGCAACAGCTCGCCCAGGCCGCCGAGAACACGAGAACGCTGAGCGACTCGATGTACTCGATGCGACTGACACATGGTTACGGTCGTATCCATTCGTCATCGCACTCGGGTTCGTCGACGGTGAATGGCCGCAGCAACCCCACGGCGAATTCCCGGTGGAAGTCCAGACGGCCGTCACAGACGGCGAATCACCCGAGGCACGCACCCTTGGTGTCAGAGGTGCGTGGACTGAAGAACGCGAGTACGACCACGCAGTCGACGCAGTTCGGACGGCGACGAATCACATGATCGTGACTCGGTTCACCGAAGATGTGAAAGGGGTCAGCTATCAGCGGTCACCACTGCTGGAGAACCTCTCGACAACGACACTCAGTGAAAACGCGTATCGCGAGCTGTTGGGAGAAAATGTCATCTTACCTGACCGGGTTCGGAAGTCGATTCCAGAGAACGTCAGCACAGACGGGGGAGATGAATGAGTAAGACTGTTCCCCCGATGAAGGGGAAACAGGCTGCTGTCCGTGAGGACTACTTTCAGCACGACGCTGGCTTCTTCGCTCTGGATTGCAATCCAGGGTTTGGGAAATCCACGACGCTCAACCAGATCGCCGCAGAGGCCCTTGTTCGGGCTGATGCTGCCGGCGACCGGTGTCCCGAACAACAACTCTGTGTGATCTCGTTTTCACGTGAGGATGCAGCGAGCATCGAACCAGGCATCAGAGACGCGCTTGATGCGTTTGCTGAGGATACGGATGGAGAGTATCCTGTCCAGATATCTCCCGAGACGGCAGACCGGCTCAAACGCCGCCTTCAGATGACAGACCATATCGGGACGATAGACAGCGTGCTCCGTGAGATATTCGAGGATATTGCGTCTGAACTTGGCTTTGATGGCATGCCGAGCGTCGGGAACGCGTCGCAGCTCTCGCTCCTTCGACAGAACTGCATAGCGTCGGTCCGCCAAGATGATGCCTATTCTGACCAGTGTACACGGCTTGATACTGCGTATCCGACTGCTGCCGATTCGGACGACGAGTCGGACGACCGCCTTCATACCCTTCTCGAGGACGCGAGAGCGAAAAAGCGCGATCGGCGGCTCTCGATCGACGACTTCGAAGCCCAGCTTCGAGACACCGTCACCGATGTGTATCCAAGTGGGCCACCAGAGACGCTTGCAGACCTCCTTGGAGACATACGCACATTCTACGACGACGACGTCGCCACCGACTTTGCAGCCCAACAACCGCCTGAAACAGATGGGGAAACGAACGAGGCTGTCAAGGACGACCAAGAGTGCTATGAAGAGTGGCTCACCTGTATCGAAGAGTTTTGTACTGTTCTCGAAGGGTACGAACGTGCGTACGATGCTGCGTGTCGTGAGCAGGGTGTTGTTTCGCACGCTGACATCGCTTACTGGATCGCTGAATACTTCGACAACCCGCTGGAGGACATAGCCGGCGCCGACGAGAATGCGTCGGAAGAATACCGAGCCCGCGTGAAAGCACGATATACTGCCAAGTTCCAGTCGCTGCTTATCGACGAAGCGCAAGATATCTCGATTGCACAGCACGATGCGTTAGCGCCGTTTGTTACCGACGAGACACGGGTGCTGATGGCTGGCGATGTCGATCAGTGCATCTACGTCTGGCGGAATGCACGGCCAGAGCAGTTTGTGACGGGCTTCAAGCGCGGTGAATACTTCGAGACGGAATGGACAGAGCATCGGTCCTACTCTGGGTCTCGCACCTACCGGATGCGCCCGGACATCGCAGCAGCTGTGGATACGATCTTCGGAGACGTGTTCACAGACCCAGCCCGTGGAGGCGGTGTCGACGCTGTCTCGGCGAACACCGACTATTCCTCGCTCGAGCCGACGCGAAGTGGGACAGCAGACCCTGCAGTCCATATTGCGGGATACACACAGCCAGAAGGGGCGCCTGGTACTCCAGACTGGTTCAAGACAGAAAAGACGCCAGTGGCGAATTATCTCGCTGGCGGACTTACAGATGGTACATTCGGACATGACACCGTGACAGTCCTGTTTGCCACTCGCTCGAATATGGATGAGCTGGCGGAGCAGCTGACAAATCAGGGGTTCTCTGTCGTCAATGCGAGTACTCACCTCTTCGAGAACCCGCTGATCAAACTCATCTGTCGAGTCGTCTGGTGGCTGGTTGAGCCATATGACCCCGAACGCACCCGTCGCCTCGTTGAGTCCGAGTGTCTCCCGCTTTCGTCCGAGAGCACTGCGTTATTCGAGGATGCCGGGTATCAAATCGATGCCGTGGCAGAACGTGGTGATTCTGATCGACAAGCAGCCACTGAAGACGGATTCCTGGCCGGGCTCGTGGCTCTTGCGCGGCGGCGTGCTCGGCACACGAGTGATCCAGGGTCGCTCATTGCCGAAGAGATCATCGAGATGCTTGGCTTGCGTGCAGACCCATTTGGTCAAGTACCAGATCCTGAACGACGTCTGGCAGCCTGCGATGCACTTCTCTACTCGATCGAAGACTGGGAAGGCGATGAGAGATATTCACTCAGTGAACTCGCTCAGATCCTGAACAGCTATGTTGCGGAGCCAAAAGACGGCCTCGTCCACCCCGTGCCAAATCAAGACGAGTACGACATCGTGTTTCGGACGATCCACAATATGAAAGGCGACGAAGATAGCGTTGTCTGTCTCGCAGATGCGAGCGGCTCCGTGAATTTTCGGGGCCCGCATACTGATACGTTTCTTGCACTCGGCGATACACTGGCGCTTGCGCCGCCAGAGACAGTCTCTCGAACACCGCTCACACAGTCAGATGACCAAGGGCCTGCGACGACGGACTATGGGTCACTTCGGTGGGCGAGTGACTACTGGAGTGACGGTCGCATTGCTGGCCCTCCATCGCTCAGTAGGATCAGTCAGCGATACTGTGCAGAACAGTGGCGAGTCCTGTACGTTGCTCTCACGAGAGCACGCGATCATCTCGTCCTCTCACTACCCTATGAACGCCGAGATAACGGTGTTGAAATGTCGTGGATAGCAACGCTGGCTGACGCACTCTCGTTTAAAGAGAACTCATCAGCAGGTATATACGAGGCCCCAGTATCCAACGCTGAGAAAGAAGCGGCACTCACTGTCGGTGTGAACGACGTCGCGTTGCCAGAGCGAAAATCGAGCGAGGGCCAACAGCCAACGCCCCGGAGTGCTCACGTCCCAGCTAAAACCAAGACCGGATGGACAAGCCGATATGTGAACGGAACATCAGTGTACCAACTCACCGCCAATACGATTGGTTCAAAGGCGCAATATATCCTAGATGAGAGAGCAGAGAGCGTCTCTACTCGGAGTGGGTCAATAGACGCAGACCTTCCGGATGGGATCGAGCGAGAACAGCTTGGAGAAATCACGCATCAAGTTCTCACACGTGCTGTCTCGCAGAACGTGTCTACCGCGAGCCTCCGATCGTTTGATGGACCGCTCCCAGAGATTCTAGCTCAGAGCGTTACGGCCTCGGATTCTCGGATTACGCCTGCAATGCGGGCTTCGATTCAGACGTATCTCAGTGATCGTATTTGTCCACAGTTTGCTACCAGCGATACGTGGAAGGAGATCCAGCAAGCCCAGACCCAGTACGTCGAGGAACCGATTCATACCGTGCTTGAGATAGATGGCATCGAGATAGAAACCCAAAATCGAGCAGACATCGTCTCTGTTCAGTTCGATGGACAGTGGGTTGTTGACGAGCTAAAGCTCACACACAGTTCAATTGAGCAGGAAACTAGGAAACAGCATCGGCTGCAGGTAGCGTTCTATGCGTGGCTGCTTGAGCAGCAACTCCCAACAGAGAGTTCAGTGACTGCACGACTCACATATCTGGGCGAGTCGGTTGAATCAGCAGTTGTGTCGTCTCCCATTGTTCCAGTTCCTGAGTGGCTTGCGGGTCTCGTCGATTCTGAGTGATTGATTCTGCAGGTTCCGTTCTGCCGGTCTGCCAGTACTCGTCGACCAGCAGCGGAGACGTATCGGCTCGCAAGCGTCATCTTCTGGTCGGTGACAATCAACGGCTTCGACGGAGCGACACACTCTTGCGTTGAGTGTAGCCCCATCGTGACGTTCGGCTGTGTAAAACGCCCCAACCGGACATACGATGACGGAGTGCCGCGTCTCGTTGAACGGCCGTTTGACTCCGCTCCGAAGACAGCAGACGATGCTCCGGCAGACAGTGAGGAGGGCGAGATCGGCGGGTGGATTGGGTAGCTGACGATAGTTCCCCGAAACTGGTGAGTCTGTTCCGCTAATGAGCAGTACAGGATACTCATACCAGCCCGACACTCAAAAATATTATAACGCTCTTCCGTAGGAGATTGTTGATACAGTTATCCCGAAGGGAGCGAGGATAGAAACGGACCGTTAGACCGCTCAGCGAGCAGGTTCTTATCTAACTCGGGCTGTACCATAATCGCAAGACACCTCTACATCAACAATGTCCTACGCTCATGCGTAGCACATTGTTGATTTCACAGAGTTGCTCGAACAGCGTATTTGAGAGCATCTCGGCCGGGTTTCCGAAACAGCTCTCGGCGTAGCTGAAATGCTCTAAGATACTGTGTGAGCTTGTCTTTGGAGATACCTCGGTGGGGCGAGAGCCACCGTCGCACCCGCGACGCGTGGCTCTCGCAGGTGTTGACGTGCACCTCGTCGTCGGCGTATTCGCCGTCGCCGTGGACGACGTATTCGCGGTCGAATGCGTCGTCGTCTTCGAGCGGTTCGTACGCTCGAAAGCCGTCGGTATAGACAGTGATTGACTCCTGCTGGCGGTCAGCCAGCAGGAGTCGAATCGTCGATTCGTCTGCGGCTTTCGCCGGGATCACGTACCGTTGTCCGGTGCCACGGTCGGCGATGATGAACACGGGTGGCTTGTCGCCGCTGTACTAACGATTGCAGGAGCGCTTACCCATATCAATTTGTGTTCGGTCGCTGGGCGGCATTGCTTTGCAAATCATCGATAGGCAAAGTATCATCTCACTCCGAAGTGAATCAGTGAGTATCCGATCTCAGAATTAGTGCTGTGATCCAGCTCACCGCTGTTGCGGCGAAAAGGACCACTGTGATCGTGAGAAATGCGTCCAACTTCGGCCGAGTTTTCGGTACGCCAGGATACAGGCCAAAGAAGTATAATGCTGTTATCAGGAGGGAGAAGAAGAACACGGTGGTGACCATCGTAGCATAGGGATGCTTATGGAAGACAGTTCGTTGATCCATCGCTCGTTTGGAGTCCTCACCAGTATCAAATTAGGGAAGTGGCATTAATTGTTCGCCTGAGAGTTACCCGTCGGCCAATCATAGATTCGTATCGATCTATCTCAGTCGTCACAACAGTCGTAACCGGTAGCAATCCGACCATAGAGCTTCGTCGGTCGGTAACCACCCAGCTGGTGCAGCTTTGAGCGGCGCGGTATCGCTGCTAGTTTTCTACTCTCATCCGGTTATACTCCCCAAAAGAACACAATGCCGACGGTGGTGACGACAGTCAGGATCAATTGTAATGGCGCACCGACGCGTGCGAAATCAGTGAATTTGTACCCGCCTGGTCCGTAGACCATCAGGTTCGTCTGGTAGCCGACGGGGGTCAGGAGCGGTGTGCTGGCGGCAAAGGTCACAGCCATTACGAACGCGAAGGGATTGGCGCCGAGTTGGCTGGCGACTTCAACCCCGATTGGCAACAGCAATACGACGCTGGCGGAGTTGCTGACCATTTCCGTGATAACCGCAGTCCCAAGGTAGAACAGCCCCAGGACCACGATCACGGGAAAGAGGTCACTGACGGAAACGACGAGGTCGGCGATGAGGTCCGCCGTGCCCGAGGCCTCGACTGCGATGCCAAGCGGGATGACCCCCGCCACCATGAAGATTACTTCCCAGTCGATGGCTTCGTATGCGTCCTCGGGCGTGAGGATGCCCGTGAAGAACATCGCCGCAACGCCCGTCAGCGCGCTCGTCATAAGCCCCAAAACGTCGAGTGCCGCGAGCCCAAGGGCGCCGGCAAGGATCCCCAGCGCGATGGGGATCTTCGACCGGTCGAAATCCTCCCATCTGTCCTCGCCCGCGATGGCGACGTTCGTGTCCCTCGCAATGCGATCGAGTACTTGGTCAGGCGCCTGGACGAGGATAACGTCGCCGGCCTGCAACCGGACCTCTCGGAGACGTTGACGGATCACCTCGTCGCCGCGCCGAATCGCAAGCACTGTCACGTCGTAGTCGTGCTCGAAGTCTGCAACACCGCTGCGCCGACTCGACCAGGGACCGGGCAACAGCACGACTTCGGTGAGCTCGTTCTCCTTGTCGGGAGCCTCCTCGGCCGTCTCGTCGCCGTCTTCCTCCGCGTCTTCGCTCAACGCCTCGTCCTCGGCGGGAGAGTCGCTGCGTTCCGCGTCGAGCGATTCCCCGCCGTGACGCCGTGGCGAGAAACCGGCCGGGAGGGACGCATCGTCTTCCGTGGCCGCTTCCATGACCTCCGGTAACAGCTGTAGGTGGTCCTGCTCGATTACCTCCTGGAGGGTTTCTTGGTCGGCCCTGACGGAGAGGACGTCGCCCGCCTGGATCCGTTCCGATCTGAGTCCACGGGTGATCGTCCGGTTGCCACGGACGATCTGGAACACGTCGAGGTCAATGTCCTCCTCGCCCAGTTCCTCGACCCGGGAACCGACGAGCGGCGAGTCCTCCATGACGACGACATCGGTGAGGTAGTCGGTCATGCCGAACGCGTCGGTAGGCGACCCCGTCGGCTCGATCCGTGCCGGAGTGAGGTATCGGCCGACGGTGAGCAGGTACACGATCCCCACGAGCAAGACGATCGCGCCCAAATGCGTGAACTCAAGCAGGGCGAACGGCTCTGCGTTGGGACCGCCCACCTGGACCCACACCTCGCTCGCCAGGAGGTTCGTTATCGTCCCGACGACGGTGAGCATGCCGCCGAGCATCGAGGCGAACGACAGTGGTATCAGGAGCTTCGAGGGCGACGTTTTCGTTTGCCGGGCGAGGTTCATTATTGCAGGTATCAACACGGCGACGACCGAGACGTTGCTGACGACCCCGCCGGGCGGCCCGGAGAGCGTGACCGTGGCGAGCAACTGTTTGAACTCGTTGTCCCCGGCGAACGCAATAAGTTTCCGCGTGAGGATCTGGATGACGCCGGTCCGTCGGACGCCTTCGCTCAGGACGAACATCGCCAGGACGGTGAGCGTCGCGGGGTTCGAGAACCCCGAGACGCCCTGCTCCGGTGACACGCCGGTCCATTCGCCGAGGAGGACGAGTGCGACGACGAGGCCGACCGCGGTGGCATCGATTGGAACCGGCTGGGTAACGAAGAGGATGAAGACGGTGGCGATGATCGCCAGTACGACGACTACATCGAACGAGACCGGAAGCTGCACAGGGAGTTGCTGTAGAGGGGAACTATTGTTCCATAAAAACAGAAAATACAGAGGACTCATCTATTCACCCTTCACCGAGAATACCTCGACTGACCACATAGAATTTGTGATACATATTCAGTACAGATATCCAAACACGACAGCGATGCAACACTCCCGATAGACCCTACTCGCGGTGACCAACCGTGATGACGGGCACTGGCACAGACCGGGCGGTCTTCTCAGCGACACTCCCGAGTAGGATTCGATCAGCCCCACGTCTCCCCGTTGTCCCCATCACGACGGCGTGAATATCGTTCGATTCGATGATGTTAAGAATCATCTCGACGGGCGCGCCGTGTTCGATGTGTCGTACGGTGTTTTCAACCCCGTACGTCTCTGCCTTGGACACGACGTCCTCGACGGCATCGGTCGCTACCTGTTCTCTGTCCAGATCGGGAACGGTCGAGCGAACGTCCGGACCTAGCGACGAATCATCCACGACAGACAGCACGTGAACCGTCGCGTCGAGAGACGCTGCAAGCGAGAGACAGTGCTCGGCAGCACGGACCGCACTGGCGCTCCCGTCTGCCGGTATGAGGATGTTCTCGTAAGGGAATACCAGTTGTTCGTCGGGCTGCATTCGCGCCGTAAGAACGGGGACAGAAGATAGACGGATGACCTTCTCCGTGACACTTCCGAGAAGGTATCGTGAAACTCCTTCACGACCGTGAGTCGGCATCACGATTAGGTCGTGGTCGTATCGCTCGGCGTACTCGACGATTGTCGGCGCTGGATTACCCTGGACGACGTCAGAATCATAGTCCACCCCAAGCGTGCGCAGTGTCTTCTCGGCGTCCTCCACGATGTCCTCGCCCTGCTGGACGAGGGCGTCAACGACCTGGGCTTCAACGATGGTGACACTATCGCGTGTTGTATCTGCTACAAAGAGGACGTGGATAGTGGCGTTGGCCCAGTGGGCGATTTCGGCAGCGTGATGCAGTGCCTCCGCAGCTCCATCACTTCCATCAAACGGAAGCAGAATGTCGTTGTACATATCACTTCAAGCACTACGACGGATGTCCCCTAATGGTTTGTCACCATCTCGGCTTCGGGACCCGACTCTAGAAGCCCACAAATGGACACGCCACAACCGAAACACCATAAATTCAACAAACAAGGGATTGATAAGTATGAAAGGATTGGTAGAGAATAACATGAATCGATGCGAGCGTGATTACAAGAGGGGATTAAAAGTGACCGGCCTACCTCTAACCTCGGCTCATTCTGTGACACCACTTGCTGGAAAAGGATCAAAGAATGACACTACTTGATGTCGACAATTTGGTGGTGCGATACGATACGGAAGACGAGCAACTCCACAGCGTCAACGGCCTTTCGTTCACTATCGAAGACGGCGTCAACTACGCGCTATCGGGCGAATCAGCCTCGGGTAAATCGACAACTGCGATGGCGATTCTCGGCCTGTTGCCCGACCATGCGGTAATCGAGTCAGGTGAGATCGAATTTGAAGGGCGGGACCTCCGGTCAATGTCCTCGGCGGAGCGTCGTGACCTCCTCTGGGAAGAGATTGCGTTCATTCCACAGACTGCTATCGACGCACTTGATCCCATCATGACTGTCGGTGCACAGATCCGTCAGGCCATCCAGACCCACCGTGAGGTTTCCGAACAAGGCGCCCGTCGGCAGTCCCGTGAACTGTTCGAAACTGTTGGGCTGGACCCAGAACGGACCGGCGAGTATCCACATGAGTTTTCGGCGGGGATGCGCCAGCGGGTCGTCATCGCGATGGCACTCGCACTCGACCCGAAACTGATTATCGCCGATGAGCCGACCACCGGGCTCGATGTCGTCGTTCAAGACAAGATCATCGAGAACATACTGCAGATTCAGGAGAAGACGGACAGTTCGCTGCTGTTGATCACCCACGATTTGAGTGTCATCGCCGAGACCTGCGATGAGATGTCCGTGCTCTACGGCGGGACGGTCATGGAACAGGGCCATGTCGATAACGTTCTTCTTAACCCATCGAACCCGTACACGATGGGGCTACAGAACGCGTACCCTGGGCAGGACGACGGCGGCAACGAACTCATCTCGGTCCCCGGCGAACCGCCAACCCTGGCTGAGGTTCCGACAGGCTGTATCTTCGAACCACGATGTCCCTTCGCCACCGAAAAATGTGAGAGTACACGCCCTCCGTTGGAGAAACTCCCGTACCGGAACCAGCGAGTCGCCTGCCACCATACTGATCGGGCAGCCCGAATGAGACACAGCGCTGACGACCCGTCGACGTGGGGTGGCACCAATGACGGCACCCAGTCCGTCGACAGAGAGGTCCTTCTGGAAGTCGATGGACTGTGCAAGTGGTACGACCGCAAGCGGTCACTACTTGGTCAACTCCCTTTTGACCACGGCTCGCCGTCAATTGCGAGAGTCACGAACACCATCCGCCAAGCGTATGAGCAGCAAGGAGACGTGCTCCGTGATGTCTTCAACAACGAGAAATCGCAAGTACGTGCTGTCGATGGAGTGTCGTTCTCGGTCGCTCGTGGTGAAATACTTGGTATCGTCGGCGAATCTGGCTGTGGCAAGTCGACGCTCGCCCAGACGTTGGGGCTCCTTGAGGAACCCACCGCGGGTAGGTTCACGTTCGATGGCCAGTCGCACGAGTACTATCAGGACGGGAACCTCCAGTCGTTCCGTCAGCAACTCCAGGTCGTTTTCCAGAACCCATACGAGTCGTTGAACCCCCGGCTCACTGTCAAACAACTCGTCAAGGAACCGTTGACGATTCACGACTACCGCCTCGGCGAGCGCGACGAGGCTGTCAAAGAAACGCTCGAACGGGTCGGACTGGCACCAGCTGAGCACTATTTAGATTCGTACCCGAACGAGCTTTCCGGCGGGCAGCGTCAGCGGGTCGCCCTCGCCCAGGCACTGGTTATCGACCCGGACTTCCTCATCTGTGACGAACCCGCCTCGATGCTCGACGTATCGCTGCAGGCGGAGGTGTTGAACCTGCTTCGGGGGCTGGCAGACACCGAGGGAATCGGCATCCTGTACATTTCACATGATCTGGCCAGTCTCACACGGGTGGCCGACCGGTTGGCGATTATGTATCTCGGTCGGTTCATCGAGCGTGGTAAAACCGATCGTATCGTCACCGATCCGAAACACCCGTACACGGAGGCGTTACTCGCGGCGATCCCGGAGATGGACCCACGAGGGACCCGCGACCGCGTTACACTCGAAGGGGAGCCACCCAACCCCGTAAACTGCGGGACGGGATGTCGGTTCGCCCCCCGCTGTCCGAAAGAGACTGACCGGTGTCACAGCGAAGAACCCGAACTCGACACCTGGGTCGGTGAGAACCATGAATCGGCCTGCTTCCACCCTCTCGAGAACGGAGTCGACGGTGGTCACCAGCGGAGAGACGAATCGATCAAAAACGATTGACCGGACACGGTACCGCCACCATGACGACGGACGTTCACCGGGTCGCGCGAAGCAACAGTTTGAGATTAGCGAACGACTCAATCTCGCCGTCTGATTCGGCGATTTCGAATGTCTCGGTTGCACTGGATGGCCGGTCGGCGAAGGCAGCTGCAAGGCGCTTGCGGCGCTCGGCCGACAGATCGACGTTTGCGACCCACTCGTCGTAGTCGAGCGTCTTCGTGATGACTCGCGATGTCTCGACGGTAAAGCCCGCCTCCGAAGCCCATTGGAGCCAGTCGCTGACGCGGTGTGAGCAGACGTGTGTCGGATCCCGAATCCGCTCGACTCGGTTGAGAAAGTCGTCGAGGGCATCGTCGTCGGGTGCGACGTTGTCTTCAAAGGCGAGGGTTCCTCCGGGTTCGAGGACTCGAGCGACTTCCTCGACGAATTTCGTCGGGTCGGGGAAGTGGTGGGCAGCGATACGACAGGTCACTGAGTCGAACGAATTTGCGACGAACGGGAGGCGCTCAGCATCACACACGACGCCCGTCACGTCG
Source organism: Haloarcula sp. CBA1131 (assembly GCF_008728975.1). Classification (NCBI taxonomy): domain Archaea; kingdom Methanobacteriati; phylum Methanobacteriota; class Halobacteria; order Halobacteriales; family Haloarculaceae; genus Haloarcula; species Haloarcula sp. CBA1131. The sequence goes on along the minus strand of NZ_RPCY01000004.1, from coordinate 102,386 downwards.
GGAAATGCCCGCGTTGCAGTCCTGACCATCTCGGGCGCTGCGTCAGTTCCGATGACTTGTCCGACGCCGCTTTCAGCCAGTGCACCGGCAGTGTGGCCCGCACCTGTGGCAATGTCCAGCGCGCGATCAGCAGTGTCGGCCCACTCGACCAACTGCTCGAGATCGTCGCCCGCCCGGTGGACGCGACTGTCTAGATACGCTTCGGCGTGTTCGTCAAATAGCGCCGCTACTGACCGCTTCTGCTCCACTCCGTCCTCCATGCCTCCGTATTAAGCTGGGTCGTCAAAGTGGTTCGGGCGGCTATGGGTTTTTCCCACAGCCGGACGATATCGTCCCATGGTTCGCCGTTCACTCCTGTATTGTCCGGGCGACGAACGAGAGATGATGGAGAAGGCGGTCGACTCCGGAGCCGACGTGGTGATATTCGACCTCGAAGACGCCGTAGCGCCGGCGGCACGCGACGAGGCCCGTCGGGCAATCAGAGAGACAATCGAGGGGCTAGAACAGCCCGACCCATCGATCAGTGTCCGTATCAATCCCTTGGACCGCGGCGGGTCCAGGGATTTCGCGGCGGTCATTCGCGATGCCGAGACACTCCCCGATAGCGTGGTCCTTCCAAAAGCCGAGAGTAGCGAGACGGTAGCGGCGCTGACCGGCCAACTCGCTGACGTTGGGGCGGAGTCTGTCGGTGTGATCCCACTCATCGAGACGGCGGCAGGACTGGTCGCTGCCGAGGAGATAGCGGGCGAGCCGGGTGTCGTCGCCGTCGCCTACGGCGACCAGGACTATACCGCCGACGTTGGGGCTACTGTCACCGACGAGAAGTCGGAGTCGCTGTACGCTCGCCAGCGCGTCGTCGCTGCCGCAGGTGCGGCTGGCGTCGATGCGCTGGATACCGTCTACACGGACATCGACGACGCTGACGGTCTCCGCGAGCAGACCGAGACGGTCATCGCGTTCGGGTTCGATGGGAAACTGGCGATCCATCCCGCGCAAGTCGATATCATCAACGAGGCGTTCACGCCCGATACCGAGGAAGTCGAGTGGGCCGAGAAGGTGATCAAGGGGCAAGAACAGGCTAGCGAAACGGAAACCGCCGTGTTCACCGTCGACGGACAAATGATTGACCCACCGCTCGTCGACCGCGCACGAACCATCCTTGACCGGGCCGATGCTGCGGGGAACCACTGACTACGGCTCGCCTGCACGTCGATTCGGCCCTGGGATATTGCCCCTCATATAAATAGCGATTGTCATTGCCACTATTCGGGAGTATGGTATTGCCCTTCCGCAGTGTCTCGATGACTATGCCGGTCGATGATGTACATGATGGAAACGGCCCACCTGACAGCTCCCAACCGGTCCCCGACCTGGATCCGCTGTTCGACCCGAAGTCGGTCGCGGTCGTCGGCGCGAGTCCCGACTCCTTCTACTCGGGTAATCTCGTGGAGAACCTGCTCGGCTACGGGTTCGACGGGACGCTCTATCCCGTCAACCCCGGTCGCGACGAGGTCTGGGACCGGCAGTGTTACGACGACATCGATGACATTCCCGAAACGGTCGACCTGGTAGTCGTCAGCGTTCCGCGGGAGCATGTCGTCGGGGTCGTCGAATCGGCAGGCAAGCGCGGCGTCCCGGTCGCACTGGTACTGACTGCTGGGTTTGCCGAGGCCGACGAGAAGGGAACCACCCTGGAGGCGGACCTCGGCGAGGTAGCTACCGAAGCCGGGATTCGTGTCGTTGGCCCGAACTGTATCGGTGTGATGGCCAGTAAGGGGGCGACGCTAACCTCGACGTGTTCTCGCGAACCGCAACCTGGCGGTATCGGTCTCGTCAGTCAGTCAGGAGCGCTGGCGTTTACGACGTTCTTCGAGCGGGCCGCCGACAGCGACGTTCACTTCAGCCACATCGTCTCGACCGGCAACGAAGTTGATCTTGCGGCCGCCGACTACGTGGCGTACCTCGCTGCGCAGGACGATGTCGATGTCGTCTGCACCTACATCGAGGGGGTTGATGACCCCGAGCGGTTCTTGCGAGTCGCTGAGGACGCCGTCCGCAACGGAACGCCCGTCTTGACGGTGAAAATCGGATCCTCCGAGCTCGCGGAGGCAGCGACGCTGAGTCACACCGGGTCACTCACCGGCGACGACGACGCTTGGGAAGCGGCGTTCGACCAGACCGGCGTCGAGCGAGTGCCGGACATCCCCGACCTGCTCGCTCGCGCGAGCGCTCACACTGCTTACGACGATCCCGACGGGAACAGCGTCTGTATCGCCTCAACCAGTGGCGGGCTCGCAAGCCTGCTCACCGACATGGCCGCCGAACGGGAATTCGCGCTCCCGGACATTGACGGTGAGACCGAACGGGAACTGCTGGATATCGACGAGCTGCTGACCTACGGCGGGTTCAACAACCCAGCTGATATCCGCGGCTACGGCGCCTACGTTCTCCCCGAAATCGCCGACGCGGTGACCGATGACGACGCGTTCGACGCGTACGTCTTCGCCATTGGCCTGCCCGGAGTAGACGAGCGTGCAGAGACTATCGCCGAGGACCTAGAGACCATCGCCGCCGAAGCTGACGACCCGGTCTACGTCCTCTGGACTGGACGCAAGGAGCCCGATGATCCGACAGAGACACCACCGTACGTTCGCTTACGGGAGTCAGTCCCAGTCTACGAGGATCCCAGCCGGTGTCTGGACGCACTCGCGTCGACGATAGACTCCGTCACCGCTCGCGACCACCTGACCGACCAGCCGTCCCGAGGTGATCTCGCTGCTGACGCGCGTCGGGCCGCCACCAACATCGACCTGCCGCGCGGACGTGTCCTCACGTGGAACGAGTCTGAAGATTTGCTAGACGCGTACGACATCCCCGTGGTCGAGTCTCGGCTGGCGACCGATGTCGACGAGGCGGCCGCGGCGGCCGACGATCTTGGGTTCCCGGTCGTACTCAAGATCGACTCGCCGGCACTCCCTCACCGCACTGATGTCGGCGCAGTGCGGCTGGGCGTCGACTCGGTCGAGGCTGCTCGTGACGCCTACGAAGAAGTGATGACCGCCGCACGGACAGCTGTCGATGACGACGATATCGAAGGCGTGCTAGTCCAGCCGATGCTCGATGACGGTGTCGAGGCTATCACCGGCATTGCCCCTGACGAGGTGTTCGGCTCACTCGTCTCCGTCGGTCCGGGCGGTGTCCTCGTGGAGGCGCTCAACGAGAGCGCCACGCTTGTCCCACCCTTCTCGCGAGCCGACGCGCGAGCGGCCGTTGAAAAAACGGCCCTCGCGTCGCTACTCAGGGACCGGCGTGACGGGACTGCGCTGTCTGTCGACGCCTTCGTCGACGTACTCACTCGCGTCGGTGACCTGGCGGCGGGCGTTGACGCCGTTGCAGAACTGGACCTCAACCCTGTCGTCGTCACCGAGGACGGTCCCATCGCGGTGGACGCCCTCGTGCGGACCCGTGAGTAGCGTATCGATGCCGGTCACAGATACCTGTCGAGGTGCGGTGATCGCGAGCCACGGACAGCGACCGCTCGCCGCCACTACCACCGTCGACCAAATCCAGCCACTCGCACTATGACAGCCGACGATATCACGACCGGGCGCTTTGCCGCCCTGTCACACCTCCGTCGCTACGACGCGCTGGCACTGACCGCACTCGTGTGGTTTCTGGGCAAGTTCCTTCGCTACGCGTTCCCGCCCTTGTTCGGGCAGTTCCAGACGATATACGGTGTCTCTCGGACTGCACTCGGGGCGGCGTTCACCAGTCTCATGCTCGTGTACGCCGCGATGCAGTTCCCTTCGGGGCTCGTTGCCGACCGGGTCGGATCGGTGGGCGTCATCACTGTCGGCGGCGTCGTAACCGGCCTCGGTGCACTCGCGCTGGTGGTGGATGCGCCGTTTGCGGTGTTAGCGGGCGCGATGTTGCTGATCGGTGCCGGCACGGGCACGTACAAGACTGTCGCTATCGAGTTACTGGCGCGGATTTACCCCTCGGAGACCGGCCGGGCGCTGGGTGTGTTCGATACGGTCGGGAGCCTGGCGGGTGTCGCAGCGCCCGCAGCGGTCGTGGCTGCGGCCGCCCTCCCCGGCGTGTTCGGAGCGCCGTGGCGGACGCTGTTTCTTGCTGGCGGTCTCGCAGCGTTGGGGATTGCCCTCGCGTTCCTCGTTCGTGTCCCGCGCCATCTGGAAGGACAACAGACCACTGCTAGCGGGAGCGACGGTGCGCCACAGCTCCGGGAGTACATCACCCTGTTCCGTCGACCGAAGTTCTCGGCATTCGTTACCGTAACGATCCTGTTCTCGTTCGTCTACAACGGGCTCGTGGCCTTCCTGCCGCTGTATCTCACCAGTGCAGGTGGCCTCCCCTCGGTGACCGCGAATCTGCTGTTCAGTAGTCTTTTCGCGGTCAGTCTGGTCCAACTGGTAACCGGCGAAGCGAGCGACCGTGTGGGTGTCCTCCCACTCCTCGCGGGGACGCTCGTCGCGGCGACGGCCGGCCTCGTCGGTCTTGTCGTGCTGTCGGGAACCGCGGGAGCAATTGCACTCGGAGCGTCCGTGGTCGTGCTCGGTATCGGCGCCCATGGGTATCGGCCGGTACGCGGTGCTTACTTGGTTGCCGTACTTCCCGAAAGCGTCGCGAAGGGGTCCCTCGGGGTCGTCCGGACATTGTTAGTCGCTGCAGGCGCCATTGGCCCCGCAGCTGTGGGGTACCTCTCCGAGGTGAGCGGGTTCAGAGTTGCCTTTGGCGTCCTGACAGCCGTGCTCGGTGCCGCGGCCGCACTGACGGTGCTCCTGTGGGTGATTGAACGATGAGAGCGGTCGCGGCTTCCACAACCGACACACCATCGCGTCCGACCCCACATACGAAGGTTTCCGGCCGAAGTAGGTGCCACTGTATCGACAACTTCGGTGATGCCCGGCAGACGACTCTGTCGGCACCGGATGACAAACTACCCAGTACGTCAGGGGGAGCATCGTGCCGTACAACCAATCGATAAACACGACACAACTATGAATACAGACGACCAGACTACGACGACGTACGACATAGAACTGATCCCCGGCGACGGCATCGGCCCAGAGGTGGTTGACGCCGCTCTCCCGCTTATCCGAGCGGTAGCCGACGACCACGGACTCGCGTTCGATATTACCCGACGCGACTGGGGGACCGAGTATTACCTCGAACAGGGAGAGATGATGCCCGAAGACGGGGTCTCCCAGCTCGCTGCTGCGGACGCTATCTTCTTAGGGGCCGTCGGTCATCCCACAGTGCCCGATCATGTGACGCTCCACGGCCTCTTGTTGCCTATCCGGAAAGGGTTAGACCAGTACGTCTGCAAGCGGCCTAACGTCCTCTTCGAGGGTATTGAAACCCCACTCCAGGGGTATGACGCCGGCGACATCGATTTCGTCGTCTACCGCGAGAACACTGAAGGCGAATACGCCGACATTGGTGGCCGCGAGCACCGTGGTTTAGACCACGAGACAGCCGTCCAGTCGGCGTTATTCACTCGAGAAGGCACCGAGCGCATCGTCCGGGCGGCATTCGAGGCCGCGACCGAACGAGACGGGCACCTCACCAGCGTTACCAAATCCAACGCCCAGGCCCATAGCATGGTGTTCTGGGATGACATCGTCGAGGAAGTGAGTGAGGAATACCCCACCGTTACCGTCGAGCGCCTGCTGGTCGACGCCGCGTCGATGGACTTGATCCGCCGCCCACACGAGTTCGATGTCGTCGTTGCCTCGAATCTCTTCGGGGATATCTTGACGGATATCGGCGCACAGATCACCGGGAGCATGGGATTAGCGCCGTCGGGGAACATCCATCCAGGTGACGAAAACCCCTCCATGTTCGAACCCGTCCATGGGAGTGCGCCGGACATCGTTGGTGACGGGCTCGCCAACCCGTTAGCTACTGTCCTCTCGTGGTCGATGCTGCTAGAGGATGTAGGGGAAAAAACGGCTGCTAACGCTCTCTGGGACGCCGTCACCAACCAGCTCGCCGATGGGGCTGCTCCACGGACGCCTGACCTTGGCGGCGACGCAACCACCGAGGCTGTCGTTGACGACCTCCAGTCCCGATTGTGACAGGACGTTCGCTTCGAGACGCTGCAACGCCACTGGATCCGATTGCACAAGCGTGACTCCTTGGTAATCAATTCCTACTCCTTCGAACGGCAAGGGGAACAACCGGATTCATCTGTAGGTCTCACTGGTCCGCTATTCGAACTGCATAGGTTTATTTGCGAGTTAGGATAAGGGCCTACGCACGATTAATAAGGGTGATTTGGTATTCTACGTATCGAATTTAAGACTGCGCCGTCCGGTGTCACTGACCTGCTTGTATCGCATCTTCCGGAGATCCAGCGTATTGAATTCGAGAACGCGTTCTATGCGGCCGACGGAGACTGGATCGAATCGCTCCTGGTCATTTCAGAGACGGAGTTCGACCCGGAAGCTGAGCTAGCATCACTCTCACGGGCTGACCTATTCCACTCCGAACGTGTTTCTGATGACCGGAGTGACAAGCAGATTTATCGGCTGACGGTGATAGCCCACGAACCGTATCCGTTCCTTCTGGGCTTAATTCTTCGAGAAAGGGGGATTCCGAACCGGTTGATGCTAACTTCCGACCACTTTGAGGGCGTCGCCACCCTCGCGGAGTGGGAAGACTTCCGGAGACTCGCCGATGAGATACAAGAGCAGTTTGGACGTTTCGAACTCGTGAGCGTAAACCAAACCGAAACAGCAGGTGTGCCGTTGGGCGGCGGTCAGTTCGGCCGTGCCGTCCGAAATGAACTCTCTCGCGAGCAATTGACTGTTCTCCAAACAGCCTACCAGATGGGATACTTCGAAACACCGCGGAAGGCCTCAGCGGACGACATCGCGACCGAACTTGACATCGCCCAGTCGACGTTCAGTGAACGCCTGCGACTCGCCGAGAGCCAGTTGTTCGACCTCGTTTTTTCCGGCGATGAGGACTCGGTCACTACTGACTGACAACGACGACAGCTGCGTGTCTCCCGACTCGGTCAATCGGTGCCCGATCAGAATATATACAGTAGTAATATAACAAATAATTGCTTGTCAATTCATTGATTATTTAGTGGGTAATCCGGGGTGAGATCGGAATAGTATATAAAGAATGATTATGATTGACGGGGTTCGGGGGTAGGTTCAGGCGGATATGGGGGGAACAGATGTGGTGTAATGTCGCGCAACAACCCGTTCGAGATCGAGACAGGAACGATATCGCGTCGACGATTCATTAGCCTCGCGAGCGCAGCAGGGATTACTGGGCTGGCCGGCTGCAACCAAGGTGGCGACGGCGGTGACGGCGGTGACGGAACCTCGTCTGGCGACGGTCGCTCCCTCGAAACGAAATTCTGGGAGGAGTGGCCAGTCGAGACGAAGGGACCGTCGGTCGATCCCGAGTTCGAGTACACGGCAGTCGAAGGCCAGCCGGTGTCATCGGTAACGACCCAGTTCGCACAGTCGGAGACACCATGGATGCGAGAGCACGCCCTGATGATCCAGGAGTCATTCAACTCAATCGGGGTGCCGGTCGAACTGGTCAACGTCCAGCCCAGTACGCGATACGGTGAATTCTGGCGAGCTGATATCGGACACCCAGTCCCGGTTGTGATGAATCTCCACGGCCCCGACCCACAGCGCGGGCTCGATCCCAACCCGTTCCTGATGCGGGCCCACCCTGAGACAGGTGGCAACTACTTCAACTACCAGAACGACGAAATAACGGAGCTGCTCAACGAGCAGGCCCAGACGATTGGGGACCCACAAGGGCGTGCCGAGATCTGCCAAGAGATCCAGCAGAAGCTCAGCGAGGACGCTTACCTCATCGCTTCGAACTTCCCGGACGTTATTAACGTCGCGAACACGGCCAACTGGGAGGGGTACGTGCCGACGCCGGGTAACGGGACGACGCGTGACTCGTTCATTTGGTCGCAAGTCAACCTCCAACCGAGAGGCGATTCAACGACATGGGTCAAAGGCGTTACCTCCGGGATGCAGGGAACGAACCTCCCCTGGTCGACTGGCGGCCAGGAAGAGAAACGCCTCCTGAACGTCTACGACGGGCTATATGACGCCTCTCCGGATTTGGAGATCGTTCCCGCTCTCGCGACTGGCCACGAGGTCATCGACGACACCACCGTCGAGATGGACCTTCGAGAGGGAGTCACCTGGCACGACGGCGAGTCGTTCGGGCCGGAGGATGTCACGTTCAGCGTCCAGAAGTACAAGCAGCACACGGCACCGCAGCAGGGGCCGTTTTATCGGACCATCGAGAGCGCCGAAGTGGTCTCGACCAGCGGCGGCGGCCGGGTCCGGTTCAATCTCACTGAACCGGACGCGTCCTTCCTTACCCAGCGGGCCGTCCGCAGTGTCATTATCCCCAAACACCGGTGGGACGACATCGATAGCCCCGGCCAGCACAACCCTGATAATCCGGTCGGCACCGGGCCGTTCCAGTTCGAAAGCTGGGAGCAGGGCCAGGAGCTGCGACTCTCGAAACACGAGGACAACTGGATGTGGGACGACGATACCCGGCGGGAACTCATCGGCGAGGAACACTTCGTTTCCGGCGACGGCATCGACGCGATGGTCCATGCCAACGTCGGCAACGTCTCGACCCTCATCGGTGCGATGCAGTCGGGGGACATTGACGCCATCGGGACGACAGTCTCAAACCAACAGGCGAACCGTGCATCTCAGGCCGAAGGCATCGAGAAACAGATCTCGCGCAACTACGTCCCGACGGATGTCCACCTCAGTCACCTCGTCCCGCTGTTCCGCGACAAAACGTTCCGTGTTGCACTGAGCCACGCCGTCGACAAACAGGGCTTCGTCGATAATACCCTCGGCGGACGCGGTCAGGCCATCGAGGGGCAGAATCTCATCACGCCGCTGCTGGAACCCTATTACGGCGAGACCGAGCCCTATGAATACAATCCCGAGATGGGCCGGACGATGCTCCGGCAGGCCGGGTACACGTTCGACAGCGACGACATGCTCGTCTGGCCGCAGGGTGATGCCTGGGACGCCTTCGCTGAGCGCGTCGAGGACGGGCATTCGACGCGCTCCGAACTCGACCAACAGGACTTCTCGTAAGTACCACCTAACACATGACTTTTCGACGATTCCTGATAAAGCGGACGGCGATAGCCGCGATACTGACCCTTGTAGCCGTTAGCGTCATCTTTGCGACGCTACGGATGTTGCCCAGCGACCCGTTCAGCGGACTCGTAGCCTCTGGCGCGCTCACACCGTCACAGGTCGAGGAGTTACGCGCGTTGTACGGACTCGACGAGCCGATCTGGGTTCAGTATCTGAAATACATCCAGAATCTGTTCACCTTCCAGTTCGGGCTCTCGCTCACCCAGCAGCGACCGGTCAGTTCAATCATTGGCCCGGCGCTGCTGAACACGATGGTGTTGCTCCTTCCCGCGTTGATTACGACCGCAATCGTCAGTTCTCTGGCCGGCATGTACGCTGGCTGGAACCGCGGCTCGTGGTTCGAGCAGTTCAGTATTATCACCACGACGTTCTTCCGCGCGACCCCGATCTTCGTTACCGGCATCTTCCTGCTCATCATCTTTTCGTACGGGTTGGGCTGGTTCCCTGCCTTCGGGATGCGCAGCCCGATGGCCAATCCGGAGGGGTTGGTAGCCACGTACCTCTCGGTGGACTTCTTGAAACACTACATTCTCCCGTTCACCGCGACAGTGCTGTTCTACAGCGGGGACTTCCTGATGCTCGCGCGCAACTCCGTCGTCGAGCGCAAAGGCTCGGAGTTCCTCAAGCTCCACCGTGCGAAGGGCCTTTCGGAGATGGAACAGCTTGGTCGCGCCGGGCGTAACTCGATGCTTCCGTTGGTGACGTACTTCGCACTCCGGACCGGGATGCTCTTCCAGGGCGTCATCACCCTGGAGGTAGTGTTCGCGTGGCCGGGGATCGGTCGTGCACTCGTCCAAGCAATCCTCAACCAAGACTACCCGACGGTACAGGCCGCTGTCTTCATCATGGCGCTGGCGGTCATTATCATGAACCTGACGGCGGACATCGCCTATGCGAGACTGGACCCGACCGTCGAGGCAGGTGATGTCTAATGTCGGGATACGCGCTCGACGCTGAAACGGCGAAAGACCGCCTGTTGTCAGAACTGTCACGAGCACGCTACACGCTGGGGAAAGTCCTCGAGGACAACGCAGCGAAGATCGGGTTCGCGATCATCATGGCGTTCGTCTTCATGGGCCTGTTCGGCCCGTATCTGGCGCCCCACCATCCCATCGAGCACACCATGCGCGCCGACGGGTCGATGATGCGTCTCGAAAGTCCCTCTTCGGCGGCCCCGATGGGGACGACCTCCTTCGGCAAGGACGTACTCAGCCAATTCCTTGCGGGTGCACGGCCGACGCTCATCGTCGGAGTATTCGGCGGCATCGGCACTGGCGTGCTGGGCTTCCTCGTCGGACTCACGAGCGGGTACTTCGGTGGCCGCGTCGACGAGGCCTTGATGCGGCTGACCGACCTGACGTTCGCGCTGCCGTTCCTTCCGATGGCGCTGCTGATTCTGTCGTTCGTGACGCCGAATATCTGGCTGATAACCGGTGTGCTGGTCATTTTCCTCTGGAAAATGCCCGCCCGGGTCATCCGCTCGGAGGTGATGACTGTCAAGGAGCGGACGTTCGTCAAATCAGCTCGCGCTCGCGGCGCTGGCCACCTGCGGACGATGTTCCTGCACGTGGCGCCGAACGTGCTCGGTATCGGCTTCCTCTACACCGCCTACGCGTTCGGCTGGTCAATCGTCGCCGGCGCGTCGCTGGCCTTCCTCGGCTTTGGCGATCCGACGATGACCTCCTGGGGCCGGATGCTTCAGCAGGTCTACCGGTCGGGCGCAATGCGGGTCGCATGGTGGTGGGTCTTCCCGCCCGCGGTCGGTATTGCGGCCGTCACGACCGCCGTCTTCCTGGTCGGCCGAGCGTTCGAGGAGCTAGTGAACCCCGACTTACAAACGGAGCAAGAATGAGTCTACTCGAAGTGAACGATCTCAAGATCAAGTATAGAACGTCGGAGGAGGATGTCCACGCTGTAAACGACGTTTCCTTCTCCATCGGCGAACAGGACAACTACGGCCTCGTCGGCGAGTCCGGCTGCGGGAAGTCAACCATTGCGAAGACGATACTCGGCATGCTGGACGACAACGGCGAGATCGCGGCCGGCAGCGTCCAGTTCAAGGACCGGGAGTTGGCCGATCTCTCCGAGAAGGAGTGGCAAGAAATCCGCTGGGAGGAGATTTCCTATATCCCACAGAGCGCAATGGACTCGCTGGATCCTGTGATGACCGTCGGTGCCCAGATCCGACAGGCAATCCACAAACACCGGGACGTCACCAAAGCAGAAGCTAAGGAGCGCGTCGCCGAGGTGTTCGAGATCGTCGGTCTCGACCCTGCTCGGACGAGCGACTACCCCCACGAGTTCTCCGGCGGGATGCGCCAGCGCGTTACCATCGCGATGGCGTTGGTGCTCGATCCAGACCTCATCATCGCCGACGAACCGACGACTGGACTCGACGTTATCGTCCAGGACAAGATCATCGACAAACTGCTGGAGATCCAGGACGAAGTTGACAGCTCGATGATGCTCATCACCCACGACGTTGGAGTCGTCGCCGAGACCTGTGACGAGGTATCGGTCCTCTACGGTGGGAAAGTGATGGAGCAGGGCGCGACGTACGACGTGTTCATGCACCCCACCAACCCCTACACAATGGGGCTACAGAACGCCTTCCCAGTGGTCGACGAGTTCGATGAGCAGGCCATCTCCATCCCGGGATCACTGCCTGAGTTGACCGAAGAGCCGACGGGATGTGTCTTCCGCAACCGGTGTCCGTTTGCGACGGAGGAGTGCGAGGACGGCCATCCGCCACTGACCGCGAACGACGGCCAGCTGTCGGCCTGCTACTACACCGACAAGGCCGAGGAGATGCGCGAAGCGGCCGCTGACCCCGAGACGTGGGGTATCGAAGGCGAGGATGACCGCGAGACGGCCCAGAAGACGGGCGACGTGATCCTAGAGACGGACGGCCTTGAGAAGTGGTTCAAGCAGACGCAGTCGTTCATTGATGACATGCATGGCGCCGAACCCGACTACGTCAAGGCTGTCAACGGCGTCGATCTGACGGTCCGCCAGGGCGAGATCCTGGGCGTGGCCGGCGAGTCCGGCTGTGGCAAGTCGACGCTGGGCGAAGTGATCGCCGCGCTCCAGCCGCGGACTGGTGGCGATATTTACGTCGACGGCAGGTCGGTCGATGACCTGCTCGCGGAGAGTACCAAGAAGTTCCGCTCGCAGGTACAGTTCATCTTTCAGGATCCGTTCGACTCGCTGAACCCGCGCCAGCGGGTCAAAGCTGCCGTCGCCGAACCCCTCAAGATCCAGGGGTACGATCAGGAGACGATCGACCGGCGGGTCCGCGAAACCGTCTCCGATGTCGGCCTCAACCCGCCCGAAAAATACCTCGACCAACTTCCGGCCCAGCTGTCGGGTGGGGAGCGCCAGCGTGTCGCTATCGCGCAGGCGCTTGTGTTGCAACCGAAGCTCCTCATCTGTGACGAGCCAGCGTCGATGCTAGACGTATCGCTGAAGGCTAATATCCTCAACATCCTGCGGGAGATGGCCGACAAACGTGACATCGGTATCATCTACATCTCCCACGACCTTGCCAGCCTCACGCAGATCGCTAACCGGCTGGCAGTGATGTACCTCGGTCGGGTCATCGAGATCGGCAAGACCCGCGAAGTCGTCCAGAACCCGAGACATCCCTATGCGGCGTCGTTACTTGCTGCCTCGCCACAAACAGACCCCAGTGTCAATCGCCAGCGGGTGTTGTTGCCCGGCGAACCACCAAACCCCGTCAACCTCCCCGAGGGCTGTAACTTCGCGCCGCGGTGCCCGAAGGCCAGCGAGGAATGCCGCAAGGCCGAACCCGAACGGTCGGCCTTCAAAGACGGGGGCCACGAGGCGGCCTGTTACTTCCCGGTCGAGGACGTTGAGAGCGAACTGCTGGCGCAGTACGCTCGCAATAGCGGACGGGCGAAGGCACAGACAGTCGAGGAAGGGTCGATCGAGGAGTCGGTCGAGGGGGAGTAATCGATGCGAGCCCCCCCGTTGCGAGAGGCGGTATTCGAAACGGCGACGCTGACCGTCCAGGTTGGCGGCGTCTCCGTCCCCGATAGCGCCATCGCAATCGGTGGGGTCGCCCTTATCGGCGCTCTCATCGCACTCTCTGCCTTCTTTTCCTCGTCGGAGATAGCTATGTTCTCGCTGGCGGACCATCGGGTCGAGGTTCTCGCTAATGACGGGGTTCCCGGGTCCCAGACCCTACAGGCGCTGAAGGCTGACCCGCACCGTCTGCTCGTGACGATCCTGGTCGGTAACAATCTCGTCAATATCGCGATGTCGTCCATTGCGACCGGGCTGCTGGTAGTGCTCGGATTCGGTCAAGGGCAGTCGGTTGCATTCGCGACCTTCGGTATCACCGCCTTGGTCTTGCTGTTCGGCGAGAGCGCACCCAAATCCTATGCGGTCGAGAACACGGAATCATGGGCGCTGCGCATCTCCAGACCCCTCAAGCTCGCCGAATACGTTCTCCTCCCGCTGGTCGTCCTGTTCGACTACCTGACGCGTGCGATAAACAGAGTCACCGGGGGACGGTCAGCTATCGAGACATCCTACGTCACCCGCGACGAGATCCGGGAGATGATCGAAACCGGAGAACGGGAGGGAGTCCTTGACCAGGGAGAACGCGAGATGTTCCAGCGCATCTTCCGGTTCGACGACACAATCGCCAAGGAGGTGATGACCCCCCGGCTGGATGTCACCGCCGTCGACCGAGTCGATGATATCGACGAGGCGATTGCGACGTGCATCCGGAGCGGCCACCAGCGTCTCCCCGTGTACGAGGGCAGTCTTGACAACGTTGTCGGCGTCGTGACGTTGTCCGACCTCATCCGGGAGTGTCGCTACGGTGAGGGTGATTTCGACAGCCTCGACCACAGCGTCACGGAAGCACTCCACGTGCCGGAGAGCAAGAGCGTGGACGATCTGTTCGAGGAGATGCGCCAGGAACCAGTCGAGATGGCCATCGTCATCGACGAGTTCGGAACGACGGAAGGGATCATTACAACCGAAGACCTCACCGAGGAAATCGTCGGCGAGATCCTCACTGCAGACGAAGAGGAGCCGATTACGGTCATCGACGAGACGAGCGTCAGCGTCCGGGGAGACGTAAACGTCGAAGCGGTCAACGACGCACTTGACGTCGATCTCCCCGAGGGAGAGGAGTTCGAGACGATTGCCGGGTTCATTTTCAATCGGGCTGGACGGCTGGTCGAAGAGGGAGAGTCGCTCAGCTACGGCGATGTCGAACTCAGCGTCGAGCGGGTCGATGACAATCGTATCAAGCGTGCTCGAATCACTGAACAGTACGATCGATCATCTACGGGTCAATCGGTGGAGTCGCGGAGTTGATGCCACCATTCGCCCCGCAGCGACCAACTAACGGAGCAAACACATGACGATACTCACAGCGATTGGAGAGGAACTGCATTCGAACAAGATACTCGAGATCGGGTACGATCTCGCGACGGCGTACGACGAGCAACTGCTCGTCCTCCACGTCATCCCGAAAGAGGACTTCAACGACCACAAGGCAGCGCTCAAGGGCACACCAGCGTCCGACAGCTTCACCATCAGCCGAGAGGAGCAAAGCGCTGCCGAGATCGCCCGTCAAGCCGTTTACGAGTCGCTTGACGAGTACGAGTCTGACCGAATCGATACCCGGGGGCGTGTCGGCGACCCAACCGACAAGATACTGGCTGAAGTCGAACACACCGACCCACGATACCTCGTCATCGGTGGAAAGGGACGGTCTCCTGTGGGGAAAGCTATCTTCGGGAGCACAGCACAGAACGTGCTACTGAATGCGTCCTGTCCCGTCGTTCTGACGAGTAAACAGGGATGAGGCCACTGACCACAACGGGCTGACCCGTGGGGAAAGAGCGTGCCGCTGAAACCGGCAGGCAATAACTCTCTTGGCGGTCCACGGGTCAGAATCCTCTGCCGGCAACAGCGGCACGTAGCTGGTATTCCCCTGCGTGTGAAACCGCGCCGTCGTCGGGCTACGCCCGACTGCTTGAGGGAGCGAATCTCCATCTCTGTTCACGACGCAGAGGATGTCACGAGCAGCATCGCCCGTTGTTTCCTACGCAGTTGTATAATTATTATCCGTGCGAAAGTGTTGGAACCGTAACAAATACACAACACCTCTGTGAGAATACACGTATGGGAGTCGCAATAATTGGCGCGTCAATGACGCAATTCGGACAACGCGATGCCTGGATATGTGAGTTACTCTCACAGGCCGGCGACGAGTGCCTCATGGACGCCGGTGTCGCGCCCACGGACGTAGAGCACCTGTACGTATCGAACATGACAAGCGGTGAGTTCGAAGGGCAGACAGGAGTAATGAACGCGCTGGCGCACGATTTGGGCGTACTACCGGCGTACACAGAGCGGATCGACCAGACCTCATCTTCGGGCGGGGCCGGCATCTACGAGTCCTGGCAGTCCATCGCCAGCGGGGCCAGCGAAATGACGCTACTGGTCGGCGGGGAGAAGATGACTCACAAAACAACCGGAGAATCGACCGATATCATTGCGTCCTGTACGCACCCCGACGAATACAAACACGGCGTGACGCTTCCGTCCTTCGCTGGGCTGACTGCCCGGCACTATCTAGAACGGTTCGATGCCCCGCGAGAATCACTGGCCCGCGTAGCGGTCAAGAACCACAAGAAGGGTGTAGACAATCCGAAGGCCCAGTTTCAAAAGGAGATTACGATGGAGAAGGCACTGGAGTCCCCTATCATCGCGGACCCACTGCGGCTGTACGATTTTTGTCCGATCACGGACGGCAGCGCCGCTCTCATGTTCACGACAGAAGAGCGGGCCAAAGAGATCACCGACGAGTATGCCCTTGTCTCCGGCGTCGGCGGGGCGACGGACACCCACGTCGTCCACGAACGCGACGACCCGACAATCATGGGTGGAGTCGTCGAGTCGAGCAAGCAGGCCTACGAGATGGCGTGCCTCGGACCGGACGATCTCGACGTAGCGGAACTACACGACATGTTCACGATTCTGGAGTTCCTCCAACTGGAGGGCATCGGCGTCGCCGACCAGGGTACGGCCTGGGAGCTAGCGATGGACGGTACCACTGCCAAGGACGGCGACCTGCCGATCAGCACTTCAGGTGGGCTCAAGTCCAAGGGCCACCCGCTCGGGGCAAGCGGTGTCGCCCAGGGCGTGGAAATCTACGAACAACTCGTCGGCGAGGCCGGCCCGCGCCAAGTCGAGGCCGATACGGCACTGGCGTGTAACGTCGGCGGCTTTGGCAACTGTATTATTACGACCATCATGGAGGCTGCAGAATGACACTCGACGCAGGTATGTGCACGAACGGTCACGTCTCGTACCCCACGCACCCCCGCTGTCCGGAGTGTGGCGAACCACAGGAAGAGACGTTCGACCTCTCGGACCGAACCGGCGAGGTCGTCACCTGGACGCACTCGACGGCGACGCCGCCGGGTGTCCGCGAGCCCAACACTCTCGCTATCGTGGAATTTGATATCACGGACATCTCGGGCGCGAGCGACGGGTTCGTCCGGGCACTCGGCCAGGTGCCAACGGACGAGATCGAAACCGGCGATACGGTCGAACCCGTCTACACGGAGGAACTTCGCGACCCTGAGGCAGGAATCAAAGAACCCGAGAGCCAGGACTGGGACGGCTACCGCTGGAATCCAGTATAACGGCTATCCCGGCCTCGCCCTCCTAATAACTAATTTAGCCATTGGAAGGGTTTACCAACACCACACATAACAACAGTACATATATTAGGAAAATCGAAGTAACTGTTAATGGAGCGGAAGTGGGACGGCCCGTTGTTTACCACAGAGCGGAAACCGAACTGTCATCGTATGTCGTAAAGCTACACCGAACGAAGGCATCTGGTTACTCAATGAGTCGGCTACAGAACGGCTAGTACAGCTAATTTCGATTCGATCAGGTGCTCTCTCATTCAGAAGTCGGTTGTGTAACCGAGTCTGTTCAAGGGTTTCAGCGTATCTAAGAGCAGACAATACAAACTGAGTCAGCCACTGCCCCTCAAAATGACGATAGGACTCCGGTCACGACCACCAAACCGTCACCGACTGAAACAACAGATGGCTGGGGGATTGGGCCTCCTGACTGGGATAATACCCAGCGGAATCGGTGCAGCATACAGTGCACTAAAAAAGGAACACAATACAGAGAATAATCAATACCTAGTACTGTTCGGAGGACTTGCCACTGTACAGTGAAGGTACTTTTATAGAGTCATTCTAAGACTCCTTCTCAAGTACGGGAAAGGATTCTGTCTACTCGCTATTCAGTTGTATCACGCTATAGTTAGCATATACCGGTACATCCATCTCACATTCCTGATCCTCAATTAGATATGTCACATTAACAGCAGACGGTGTTGTTTTGATGAGTGATTCGAACGATATGGATGCTTGACCCTCTGGATCGCCATTTTGGTCAACGACAGTTTGTACGGAAACGGTGGCAGCAATATCCACGCCTTCAACAGCGTTCGTAAGACCACTGCCGATTCCGTCTATATCAAGTTCATTTTTGATGTGTTCAGCAGCTGCCTTTGCGCCAGCTGAGACAGACTGTGTTTTTGCCCATTGTTTGAATGGAACCGTCTCGTACACTGGTTCTCGAGTGGGTGCGCCACCATCTTCTACTGCTTCATCACCTGTGCGTCGCCATCCGGCTACGTACCTTACAGTATTATTTTGTTCAAAATATTGGATTTGGTCGTCTGTCTCTTGTTTTTCAACCTTTAGATCAATCTGATTCTTACCACGAGTAGGACCCTTCGAATCCAATACCTCCCGTCTCGGTTCTGCAGGTTCTGCAGAGATAGTAGATTGCCCACCATTCACTGTTGTTTCTTCTGATGGTTCAGATTGGGTACTACTTCCCAAACCTCCTTCCGTGCAACCAGAAATGAAGGGCAAAATAGCGGCAGTGCCAGTCAGGACGCTTCGACGTTTCATACTGTTGTCATTCTAACAGGGAGATATATGTTTTCCGGGCTAAATTGGCGGCGTTTAGTTAAGCGTGAAAGATGAGACAAGTCTGATTCCTTCTGTCTATGGCCGAAATCACACATTTTATTGGTACTATCAAGTGGATTGATTTAGATTTTGTTGGGATCGAGCGATGTCGACATTGCGAAACAACGGTACAACTTCGGGAAGTGGATTACGGTCAACTCAATTGTATACGTCCTGTACAGCAAAGGTGACGACGCGTTCGTCGGCTGGGCCCTGATGGCGAGCGCGCTGGGCTTTTACCAACTCGCCTACCGCCTGTCAAACGCGCCAGCAACCGAGATTACGCACACGATCTCGAGTGTAACCTTCTCCGCGTACTCGAAGGTCCAGAACAACGTCGAAAAGCTCCGGACCGGGTACCTGAAGACGCTTCGAATGACGACGTTTGTATCGTTTCCCGCAGCAGTGGGAATCGCCGCTGTCGCCCCCACATTCATCGAGGCGTTTTTCCCGCCCGAGTGGCGGCCATTAGCACCGGTAATGCAATTGCTCGCCTTCTATGCCCTCCTCCGGTCCATGGGTGCGACCATGGGGCCGGTCTGGAAGGCAATTGGCCGACCCGACTTGATCGCGAAGCTCGCCACACTGCGAGTGGCATTGCTGGCGATGTTCATCTATCCGGTGACAATAGTCTACGGAATCGAAGGGACGGCCGCACTCATACTTGCCGTCTACATCTTCCCGATGATGCCACTCGATATCTACCTGATTTCACGGTCAATCGATACTTCACCGGTAAGAATTATACGGGAAGTGACCTACCCCCTCGCCGCGAGTATGGTAATGGGGGCTGCAGTGACATATCTCGAGTGGTCACTGCTTGAGTTTGCCGTGCTAATCATCGTCGGAATTGTCGTATACGCGGCGGTTGCGATCGGACTCATGGTCGGCTTCAGCTGGGAAGTGAAACAGAACATCGAATCGATTGTCGATACGCTCGAAGGGTGACAACCAATGATAGGACACAATTGCCTGACGCAAGGTAGAGTGATAGTATGAAACGACGAACACTGCTGGCCGCAGGGGTACTCCCCCCAATGTCGGTGTTTGGAAAATGGCTAAATCGGTTGCTGCTAGCCAATCGAGGCAAAGTCTTGGAGAAACAGGTCACCGCATTTGAAGGCTCAGAGACACAAGAACTCGTTCGGATTACCGATGAAGGGTCCGAAGTGGCTGATGACATAGAAGCTCTCCTCGGGGAGGAAGCTGGGGAATTGAGTACGAGGCAAGCCGAAAAATTACGGGCGCAGTACGACGCCGTGCGGTTCCACGTAACAGTGGCACATCATACATCGAGCCACGGCGGTCCGGATGACGGATCACCGGTGGAGTATAAGACGTCGAGAATGTTGTACAGCGGAATGAATATCGGAGACCACATCTCGTTCCAGACATCGCTCATCCGTGGGAATTCAATTATCTCCCTGTCCTGTCTTGCCAAAGACAAGAAATCATTACAACCTCGTTGTCGGGTCGGGGTCGACGGTCCAAATGATGAAGAGCCTGGATCTGCCTTTAGCTAAGAGAGGAACCACGTGACAGCGACGGCTTGTCGAGTTTGGGCCACACGACCGGTATTCTGGAGCAACCCGGTACGAGATGTCCCAACTGTTCCGATTGTTCCTACTCAAAGAACTTCACGGCTGGACCCACGAGACGGCACTCCTCACGTATCTCACTCACCATCCTGAACTCCGTGAACAACTAGACATAGAGACGGTCCCAGACCAGTCGACGCTGTGGCGAAGCTGGCACGAACGATTCACTACAGAGCTTTGCGAGACAATTGAGTCAGCTGCGCGGACGATTCTAATCAAGGCTCAGAACGCAGGCGTTGCTGTTCCGCGCCAGCCAGAACGTAGCTTTCCATCGCAAGATGACGAAGCGAGCAAATCAGACCCAGACGATCAAGCCGTCCTCGACGAAGCAGCATCGATTACAGACCACGTCAGCCGTATTGTCTTGCCAGCCTTCTCGTTAGATCGTGGTGATGGTTGTGAAATCCACGAGAACGCATATTGGGACTTACAAACGCATATCGGACTTCGAGAACGGTTGGCTGCTAACGAGGGGGCTCGCAGTTTCGTTCACGAGTCGAGCCGGGACCGGACGCCGTTGGGACACGCCCATCGGGATCAGATTCGTGACCTCTCGATTGAACAGGTTCGGGAGATGTACCGGAAAGCTGTGAATCGATTGTTGGAAGAAGCAGCGGAGACGGGGGAGTTCTTCCGAGCAGGGATCGTCGCTATCGATATTACTGAAGCAGACCCGTTCACAGGCGACAGAACCGGGCATGAAGACGAGATTATTGGGACAAAAGAAAAGACCGATGAGTACGCCTATCAGTGGGCGACAGTCCAGCTGGTCGGGAACGCTGTCCCAATCGTATTGGATGCGAGACCAGTTCGGAAGGGTGAGGCTCGTAAGGAAATCGTCGAAGACTTGCTCAACTCTGCCGAGGAACTGGTCCACGTCGATAACGTGTTGATGGATCGGGAGTTCGACAGCCAGCACATTCTAGAGATGCTTAGCCAGCGTGGACTGTCGTATGTTGTTCCGAAGCGGATGCAGACCAGCGAGAAAGCCCAGGCCAAGCGATTGCTCCAGCGGGGTCAAGACCGATACGAGACCGACCGCAAGCTCCATCTCGGGAAGAACGAGTGGCACGATACGACACTGATCTACCGCCGGAAAGAAGACTCTGAGCACGACAACCACCGGCAATACTCGGTATTCATGACAAACACCAGCAGCGCCTATCTTACCGAGTATGGGTATCGCTGGGAGATTGAAAGCGGCTATAAATCGATCAAGCGATTCATGGCCGCCACGACCTCGAAGGACTTTGGCCTCCGGTTCTTCTACTTCGCATTCGCGTGTCTGTTGTACTCGATCTGGCGAGCAGTGGATTTGCTCGTGCAGGTTGAGTTGACCGACGACTACGAGCATTCGCCAATTGTGACGGCCGATAACACGCTGACGCTGTTGAAGAAGGAAACGGGAATCGGATAGTGTGGGGGCTCTACCCGTGTTAGCGTGGCGTCTGAGTGGCAATGCTGTCGGAAGTCGCCGAAATTCGCGCATGCCGTTGGAAGTTCAATAGGAATAGCCGTTTGGAGACCAATCTGAGCCAGTTCCCGATCACTGAAACAGCCGAAACCATGCATCATAGCCCCGCTAAACCCGGTGCAGTCTCAACTTCCGATTTGAGCGAGATTGATATAGCTACATAGACTTTACCAGACACAGAAAGCCCGAGTATTCAGACACAGAGTGCCTGAAACACCGAAATTCTGGTTTTGTAGATAGGTTTGTATTAGTGTAGTAAGCACCACCAGTTTTACCCGGACCGCCGCTGTACGGGAAGCATGGATCGGCTTCCGCCAGCATACGACGCTACTCCCGGGGGTGACGCCCTCGAAACAGCCATCGAGAAACGACTGGTCGATATCGACTCCGGGCGCTACCGAACGAACGTCGCGAGCGTGCTTCGGAAGTTCGCAGCTTGGTCCCGGGACCAGCACGGTATCTCCAGTCCCGAGGATATCGACGACGACCTTTGTCGGCAGTACGCTCGTGACTTGGCCCGGGCCGACGACAGAGACGATATCTCACCAGAAACCGCTCGACGCTACTTCGCCTACGTCCGCTCATTTCTCACGTGGGGTGTCTATGAGGGCTTGATCCCGACGAACCCGGCCAAGACCAACCACGCCGAAGGTCCGCTCCCGACCGATGAGACCGAAACAGACCAGCAATACTGGACGACACGCGACCGCGAAGCCATCTGTGCCACTGCGACCGCCCGCGTCGACGACGCCGGCGAGAGTGACGATGTCGACCGCACGGCAGCCTACCGCGACCAGGCACTCGTCTTCCTACTCGCCTACTCCGGTGCGCGTAGCGCGGAACTCGTCGCTGTTTCTGATGATGAAGAACGGAACGGCCTGCGGTGGCGTCACGTCGATCTCGAAGCCGGCACGATGCAAGTGTTCGGAAAGAACCGCACCCGCGAGTCTGCGCCGATTCTCGACGATGCGCTTCGCCCGCTTCGGCGCTGGAAGCAACTCCGAGAGCCTGACGAGAATGAGGCTGTCTTCCCCAGACTCGACAACGCGACGAAAGCACTGGACCCGACGCCGTCGATCACCACGCAGTCGGCCCGGAACATCTTGGCAGACCTGTGTGAGTGGTCCGACTACGAGTTCGAGGAGCCGCTGAAGCCACACGGCGCTCGACGCGGACTTGGGCGAGAAATCTATCGCGAGAATCCACAGCTGGCTCAGGACGTGCTCCGGCACAAGTCCATCGAGACGACCCACGAAGGGTATGCTCAAGAAGCCGCAAAACGAACCCGTGACGAAGCCAACGACATCATCAATGACGAATCCGGTTAGGCAGATCTGAAGAGTGACATCCTCTGTGCCGTGAACAACAAGATTTTTCGGTGAATCAAGATAGACAGAGCCCGTCGGATTCACGCAGGGGCGTGAATAAAAAGGGAGAGGGGGGTTTCCGCAACTACCACAGCATACTCTATGCGTTTGCCTTCTTTCTCATTTCAATGGTATCAAGTATCTCGCCAAACCGGTCGTCCGCTTCGATAGCGAGCATATTCTCTAGGTCGACCCCGAGCTCAAAAAGCCAACGTTCGCCACCATTAGCACCACCAGTTTTCTTTTCACCCTCAAGGAATCGGTAGAGTTTCAGCGCCTGCAAGTGGTCTCGAATACTTCGCATCGTACTGATATCAATACCAGTAGTTTGGCAGATACTCTTGTATTCCGAGTAGACCGTTTTCGTCCGAGCGGGCGTGTCGCCTCTTGCCTCTAGCGAGGCAACAGCAAGTACCGTAGTATATTCTTGAACAGTTAGGTCTTTCAGTCCTTCAAGAAGCATATCACGATTTAGCTTTTTTTGAGCCTGGTCGACGTGATCGGTCGTCACAGTATCGTCCTGGCCGTTGTGGGCGATTTTGGCCGCCTTATAGAGGAGGTTGATTGCCTGCCGTGCAGAGCCATCTTTCTTCGCTGCATGGGCAGCACACAGTTGAATCACTCCTCCTTCGAGAACCCCGTCTTGCAGTCCTGATTCTGCACGACGTTCGAGAATATTCTGAAGTTGATTGGCATTATACGGAGCGAACCGAATTTCCTCTTCACAGAGTTGGTCTTTAACCCGAGCAGTCAAGTCGGAGTAGAAGTCGAAGTTATTAGAGATCCCGACAATGGAGAGGCGCGTATTCTCAATCTCACCGTTAGACTTGGCACGGGACAACTTGTAAAGAACCTTGTCGTCGTTACCGATAACATCGATTTCGTCAAGGACGATAACCACGGTTCCGCCGATTTTCTCAATCCGGTCAAACATCCAGTCGAAGATATTAGAGAGCCCGTGTCCACGCGGGCGGCTATCGAAATCAGGAGAAATCTCTTTCAATACCTCCCCAGCAACCTGATATGATGAAGACAAGTCGGCACAATTTACGTAGTAAGTGCTAAGTTGTTCTTCGCTGTTTTCGAGGAATTGAGAGAGTTCTTGAAGTTTTAGCTGTGTCGCAACCGTTTTTCCCTGGCCGGCTGGGCCGTAAACGAACATATTATTTGGTGTGAAACCACGTGAAGCGGGTTCCAACGTATGATGGATTTCAGTGAGTTCGTCCTTGCGCTCGGGGAGATCATCTGGCGTCCAGTCATCTTTGAATGCGTCATCGCAATCAAGGATGGAACCAGTTGAACCAAACGTCGGCATAGATTACTACATTCGCTACAATCCAATAAACCCCCCGTTCCGCAACTTCCTAATCCCCCGCTACTAAGATGAGTGATTACTGAAAGTGATGAGTAAGAGTCTGGCGGGGGGAGGGGGGGTTTCCGCAAGTCTCCCAAAGTCCCACGTGGGGGGTGTGTGAGGTGTTGTAGATCCAGAATAAGGCAATAAAAATGTCTTTGTCGGGGAATAATAGCAGTCATGGGTTCTAGTTTGCTGTATTATGTTGTATCATTGTTTTTGTATTAGTGTAGTAGTAGTATTGTATTATCCGGTACCATAAAATATAATAATACGTTACTCACACGAATAGTACAGCGCTACTACAGCCAGATCATAGCACAACACAACACAGTTGCCGCTATGACATGGACAGTAACATCGTCAATACATTCCGGAAAACATCTAAGTTGTCTTATACACTCTGTAGAACCTTCGCCCACTGTTGTGATCGAACTTGCGGAAACCCCCCCTCCCCCTCTCTATCAAGAACAGCGCAATCTCCTACTTGAATGTTGCAGAGTGAGACAGAGAGTGCTGTTGAGCCAGTATATTTAGAACAGTCACAGTTGACAGTTTCACAGATTGACCAGCGGGGGGAGTGAGATGACCTACTCCTCCTCCTCTTCGTCTTCTTCAGGCTGAACATCCCGAAGCCGACCACTGATCTCCTGGTCGTACTCTTCTAGGAGCTTGTAGAACTCCACAATCGTCTCCTCGGCAGTCTCACCCTTCGATTTGATCGTCACTCTGTCTTGATCGCGAGTGTCAGTGCCTCGATCCAACCGTGCTTCCATACTGCACCCAAAGTCCGTTCGTTCGACCTTTTCAACTGAGTCTGGAGCCGCATCCGGCTCTGTGTCTGATTCTTCTGACATGGTTTTCCTCGGGACGCTCTCACTGGACCGCCCCGCACCCGACTGGGGCACACAAAACAGCCGTCAATCGCTGCCCTCGAACGCACCCAGACTAGCCTGCTCACTCGGAACGGACGACGTGACCGGAGGTATTCGATCTTCCGAGCCCGTGTCTGTCCCCTGCGTTGGACTGGGCTGGTTCTCCGCCTCGACCGTATTCTCGAAGGCGTCGGTCACCCACTCGTGTAGCTCTTCGACCTCCTCGTCGTCGAGTTCGCGAACGCTCCCACCCAGCGAAGAGTACGACGTCTGCCACGCTCGCTGGAACTCGACAGTCAGTGAGTCGCCCTGAATAACGTAGGCGTCCAGATTCAGGAAACAGCAGTTCAGCGCCGCCATTCGGGCACAGAGTGGGTCCTTGTCTTGCCCGACAAACAGCCCGTCTGGCTGCTTTCGACCGGCGACCAGCAGTGTTCGACCGCTCCCACAGGCCAGGTCAAGGACTGTCTGTCTATCATCGGTATCGCTCTCGTCTCCGACGCCGGCGATCTCGGCCATCGTCTCGCAAACAGAGTGGGGCGTGAAGTGCTGGCCGAACGCATCGCTGGACATTCCGTACTCCTCGTACACAGCACCCAGAACGTCAGCGTCGGTGGCTGCCATCCGTTCTTGGAGCTGGCCGAACGCCTCGGCGAAGAGGTCTACTGATCGCTGCCCGCGTGGGTGGTCCATATCGCCACGCTCGCGATAGTCGTCGACGATCTCCAGATACGGATCGTCTCGGTCCTGCAGTGCGAACAGCATGAGGTTGACCCAGTCTCGGAAGACCGTGTGCGCGCTGTGCCCGCGCTGGCGAATTTGCTCAAGCGTTTCAACAATCTCGTCGACGTCAATCTGTGGCGAAGCCATGCTCTCTCAGCCACCAGAGAGTCACAAAATCTGGCCTGCTGGAGAGCGCCACTCTAGAAGGAATGCCTGTCGAGTGTTCGGATCATGAGTCCCCACTGGAGAAGACGGGGAACCACTCGCGGCACTCGGTACAGGTGGTTCCACGTCGTATTTCCCCATCATGAATCGGGTCTATTCCGTTCGGGGCGTCGCAATGTGGACACGCAACCGTCTCAGCGTATTCACTCTCACTCATCTCTACCAGTACTCCGACTCGACACACCTGATTCTGTCGTACTCAGTAGCGAAAGAGACCTCATAGCAGCTACGACAAGTCGTACAGGTCTTCGACCGAGCGTCGGTAGTAGTCCTGGCTGGAGTCTGGAACTGGATCGGCCTCCTCGGGGTGCTTTGCGATGATGCTGGCGAACTGCTTGGGCGGCTTCCAACTGTCGTCAATTTCGCGGGCCTCCAACTCTTTCAGGACTGCATACTCACCGTCGGCGGTAACGTACAGGACACGAAGCCCCGGCTTCTCGCTCAGCGGGCCCCTGAGTAGCTTTCCAGTTCGTGTATTGACCAGCCACTCAAGTAAGAGCCCAGCCCGGCACTGGATTGCGTACAACTGCACTTCGTTCTCCTCGGGAGATTCTGTGCGACCGTTGTCGGCCCACGACTGGGGCAACGACCGATTCTCCGTCTCATCTTTCCAGCGCCACTTCAGCTTTTTCGGCCCGGTGTTCCCTCGTCGGTATCCACTACTCATTGTTGGATTCTCTCAGCCACCAGAGAAACACAAAATCCGCTCTGTATCGCCTCTATAGCAACTTTTTGCTGTTTGAGGGTATATATGTTAGTACGAGGACTCATCATGAAAACAGCCGAGTCCCCAACCGCGACTAGCGAGTGTTCGCCCCCAGATCAGTGGATATCCTGCCAGCCCAGCGGGACCTGTGATCTTGACTTCCAGCGGATTCGTGACGACCGGTCAGCAACGTGGAACGCTGCCCTCGATGCCAGTGTCGACGTAACGAAGGGCGGCCGTCCGGACCTGTTCCTCGTCTCCGTTGACGACGACTGTCCCGTGAACTGCTCGCTGGCCGAGCATCCTAACGGAACCCACGCCGGCTGGTGTAGCTGCGAAGTCTTCCAGGCGACGACCGTCTGCCCACATCTCTGTGTTCTCCGTCAGCACGCTGCCCTCGGCGATCTCGACCTGCCAATGCGGAACCAGACCTGAAGCACAACTCAGTCGTCGCTCATCGAAACGTCGGCCAGCGGCCGAACGTCGACGCGCCCAGTCCGGTCGTGGTCAAGACACTGGCACAGTCGTTCTCGAACCGTTGCCTGCGAACACGGCTCGACGCCAACGCCTAGCCGGGGGTCGTCTCGAATCTGGACGTACTCTGCGTCGACGTCCAACGGCGTGTGCTCGACTCGACACCAGATCGTCTTCGCTCCGGCTTGGTCTAGATCAGTCACGTACCGAGCAGCCACCGCTTCGTGGCGAAGTTCGACAAGGACTCGTTCGACAAACGATGCGACTTTCGTTGGCGACCGTGGCGCTGGGACCGACGCAAAAACACTCGAAGAGTCGTGCTGTGTTGCCGATTCGGGAGTATCAGTAACTGACATATGTCTCACTCAGGACGTGCTTGTTGGCTCGCCCTGCACCCTCGCCGGGGCACGCAAAACAGGCCGTCGCGAGCGGTCACGCAACGATATGCTCCTCGATCTCTTGGAACCACTGACGGGCCGTCGTAATATGCACATCCAGTGGCTCGCAGATCGTCGCTTGTGTGAGCCGGATATCTGACTCTTTCCCGGCGAGGTACAGAGCGCCGGCTGCGATACCGTCTGGTCGCCCGTTGATCTCGGTGGACTCGGTCGCCTGCTCTGCGAGTTCGAGCGCTCGCTGGCGAATCCCCGGGGCAACGTCGAATGGAAGGTCCGAACAAATCCGCGCCACCCAGTCCACCGGAAGCGACACTGGAATCAGGAGGTCAAGTTTCATCAAGAACGTCCGGTAGCAATTCCATATATGGGAGTCTGAACACCGGGCAACGTCGGCTACCGTCTCCATCGTCACGAGGCCATTGCACCGGCAGGCGGCGTACACAGCGGCCGCTGCACCGCCCTCAATCGACCGTCCGATCAGGAGGTCCTTGTCTTGGGCTTCCCGGAAGAGCGTTGATGCCTGCTCTTTCACCGCGTTGCTCTCAGACAGGGCACTCGCGATGCGTCGGATTTCGCCAAGCCCGTGAGCGAGGTTCCGGTCGCGCTTGCTGGTGAACTTCGACCAGCCATGGAGTCGTCGCTGGCGAGCAAGCCGTCGACGCCGTCTCGGAGAGATGTCTGCACTATCGACGCTCCCGATATTCGTCGACAGGCCTTGGTCATGCCGAGTGGCTATTCGGGGCGCACCCGTCCGCTTCTGTTCCTCCTTGTCGTACGTCCGCCATTCCGGCCTGCGGTCGATCCGGTCTTGGTCGGTCACCAGGCCACAGTCCTCGCAGTTCGTTTCTCGCCCGCTGCTATCGAGTTCGCCGCCACACTCGGGACAGCTCGGCGTAGCTGTAGACAACGCTGTCTGGACAGTTTGTGAAGACATATTTCGAGACATCCTCTCACCTGACCGGAGGGGCAGAAAACACACTGCGGCCCCCGGTTAGGCGTCTGGCAGTTTTCCATCCGGGCGGGGGACTCGCTGGGCGTCGATCTCGATCTCGACCCGGCGACGGTGTTTGCATCGCTCGGCGACATCGGGACAACTGCACGTCTCCTCAAGCACATCCACCTCGTACCGGCTATTTGACGCTGAGTGGACCTCGTAGCGACCGGGCTTTGCGAGGAAGGAAACGTCGATATCTTCCTGCTTCGCTCGTTTCGTGCGTGGTTCGTCCTCGGAGGTGACAGCCAAGGGGTCCTCGTTGGGGTCTGTGACGCCGCCGTCGTCGAACCGGACCTGCATGACTCCACCGTCAGCGACTGCTTTGCGGGGTTCGCCGTCGACGTGCAATCCGAACTGGTCGTCGAGAGCGTCGTCGTCAACCCACTGCGGGATGGGGCGCTCGCCGGTGGCGAAGGCGACTCGCTTCTGGTGTTTGCACTCCTTGCCGGAGTTGAACTGCTTCCACTTGCACTCACAACTCCCTGTTCGAGTGTCGACAAGGTACTCTGAGCCAGACCCGGAGTTGACCAGGAAGAGGTCGTCGGCGTTTCGTGCCCGACCAATCGAGTCCAACACGGTCATCACTTCGGTCAGTGCCCGAACGGTCCGGTTGTTCGGGTCAGCCTCCTCCAGTTCGCTCTCGTCGATACTGCTGGCGTCGCTACGGGATTCTGTGGTAGCCATGAATGACAGCGGCACGCCCTCTGTGGGACGCCCCTCACCCCGCTGGGGCACAGAAAATTCGGCGACTAGAGTTGTTGAAATGGACGGCTATTCTCGACTTAAAACGGGAAGCACAGGCTGTAGGAATGGTCGAAAATGCCAACCGTCTATTGTAACTCTCCGAAAAATGAGACACAATGCAAGAGGTTTGTACTATGCTGACCACGATATTAAAACGGGCTCAGGAGGGACTGCTACTCTCAGTATCGTTCTTGAGAACCTGTGGGATTGATTCTTATGCGATGCCAGAGATTATTAATTTGATGGCAACTTCAGTATCCGAATACGTTGATTACGAAGAAGACAACGGTGTTGGAATCTGGAAGATTGAGGATCTGCCCGCAGCTATCGAAGCAGGCGATATGGAAAAGGCAGAGCAGCACTACGTTGAGACAGCCAGTGACCCAGAAATGGAGAGCG
Source organism: Haloarcula sp. CBA1131 (assembly GCF_008728975.1). Classification (NCBI taxonomy): domain Archaea; kingdom Methanobacteriati; phylum Methanobacteriota; class Halobacteria; order Halobacteriales; family Haloarculaceae; genus Haloarcula; species Haloarcula sp. CBA1131. Next base: position 72,796 of record NZ_RPCY01000004.1, on the reverse strand, counting down.
TTGTCGTCACCATCGGTGGCGTAGAAGAGATGGATTCCAAGGTGTTGGACCATGTCGAAGACAATTGGACCGATGTAGCTGAACAGTCGGATGTCGACTTCACAGCTTATGTTGCTGATGGGATTGCACGACTCTCGATCAGCCAGAAAAATGAAGCTGATAATGTACTTACGAAGGGATTCAAAGAGTTTGAGCCCGCACTTGAGTGGGCGAAAGAAAAACAGAACTCCTGAATTGCCAGTAGCCAGAACGTTTTGTTTCAAATCTTACTAAATTACTGGCGTGTCCTCTTCTGGACCGTTTCTCCCAAATATTCAATTATTGTTATGAATTTGAGCGAGGAGTAAGCACGCTTACTGAGCAGACGTTGCAGCCAATATCACGGCTAAAGAAACTGCTTTTTCCCACCCGATCAGAGTTCCGTTGCCTGCATTTGCTCGTGGGCGTCGGGATTGACCACCGGGATGACGCCCTCGACCTCTTCCTTGCCGTACTCCTCACGAATCAGGTCGTGGATATCGTTCGCGAGAGCAACGGCCTCGTCTTGCGTGTTGGAACTCGCCTCGTTCTCAGGAAAATCTGCTGGCCCGACGCCCTCAACAACGATGAACAGGTGGTCGTCACTCATTTTCGACCGCCTCGACGAGCAGCGTCGTTTCGGGCAGGTCGTCGCGAGAGGTCGACAGGAACTCGGAGGTTTCTAGCGTTTCCTCTACCAACTCGACCAGTTCCTCCGAGACATCGCCAAAGTGAACGATGGCGTCGGGATCGGGGTAGTTGTCGTACTGCTGTGCAGCCGTCTTGTCTGTCTTGTTCTTACTCATAATCGGTCGGCGGCACGCCCTCAGTGGGACGCCCCTCACCCCGCTGGGGAACAGAAAATACACGGCGGCTCGTTCCCGGCCATCCGATTCATCGCGATGAGCCTTACCTGCCTCCAGAAGCGGGACCGCCGGACCGGCCTGCCGGTCCAAGGTGGAGCGTGTCCCCCGAGCGCTTGCGCTCGGGAACCGTGAGCGTGAGAGTGGCTGGTACGGCTCCTCGATTATTCCGCGATTACGTTCCCGTCCTCGTCGATGGCGTACCTGAGTGGGTACACGTTCCCGTCGATATGCGTAGCCTTCTTCGGCAGCGTCTCGTTCAGCCACGCTTCGCGGTCGGCGTCGGTCTGGATGTCCTCGTTGGGCTGATGCACACTGAACAGGTCCATGCTCACCCAGCGATTGACCGTCAGCTCACCGGACGGGGAGTACACCTTCACGCGCTCCTTTTCAGCGTCAACACCGACGACGGCGAGTGCAGACGTGCCCTCGGTCGTTTTCAGTCCATCACCGATATCCACGGCATCAGGGTCGATATCGAGGGCGTCGCACTGCTGTACAGCCGTCTCGTCTGTCTTGTTTTCACACATAGTCGGTAGGCAGAGCTCCCTCCGTGGGACGCGCCTCACCCCGCTGGGGCACAGAAATTAGGCGACGGCTTGCTTCTCGGAATCCGATTCATCGCGACGGATCTCCCGTGCCCGCTCTCGAAGGCGAGACTGGACTGGCGTCCGGTTCTCGTGCTTGTTCTCGTATGCGAGATACCGCTTGACCGTCTCCATTGAGTGCATACAGTCGATGCCGGCGACAATTGGTTGGAGGTGGTCGGCGTCCAGCAACCGCTCTGGCGGGAGTTTGTCGAGAATTGGGTCAGGAGTGTCGCTCATGAATCCTCCTCTCGGAAGTCATCGAGTGTCGTCCTGCGTTTGTACCGACAGCCCGGGTAATGAGCCAGAAGCGTCTCGTCGACGGCGTCCCAGAAGCCGATTTTGTGTGGTGCAACCGACTGCCAGAACCGGGCGCGTGCCAGTGCTGCCGCAACTCGCTGGCGTTCCTCACGACGCCAGCTGTCGCGTTCGATCATCGCCATGTGGATGCTCCCGCCGGTTGATCCGCCATGTACGAGCTGGCAAGATCCAGCCCGGCGTCGAGTGTGCTTCTCGTCCCGACCAGTTTGGTCGCCCGTTCGAGCGTCCAGCCAGCGTCACTGTGTTTCAGCAGGACTGTCGCTCCGGTGTCGGGAATGTGCCATCCGATCGTGTCGTTGCCAGCGGCGAGAAATTCCCATTCGCCCGCAACGGCCTCCTGTGCCGCGCTCTGTGTGTCAATCAGCGCATCCGAGCGTGGGCCACCAGCACCGAAGTCGCCCAACGTGGCCGTTCCTGCTGCGTTCATGCAGCGACCTCCCGGCGGTCCCAGCCAGCGAGTTTGGCTTCGATGGCGCTGATGATACTCGTGACCTGTTCCTCTAGCGTGTCTACCTGCGCACCGTCGACGTCCAAGAGCGAACGAAGTTCGAGTACATCCGGGAGGTCGATACTCTCTGAGCGCCGGGCCACCGCACGGAGGACAACCGCTTCAACATCGGCGCTGCCGGACTGCGCTCGAACAGTCGTCGCGATGGACTCGACGAACTTCGGGATGGTTGGCTTCGACAGGTCTTCCGAACGACGGCAGGACATATTTCGAGACATCCTCTCACCCGCCAGAGGAACACAAAATGGGGGTCGCTACCGCTGTGACTGGAGTTTTATGCTTACTGTGCTGGCTGAGATACCTGCTCAATAGGACGCCGCACTGACCGCGCGGAGTCTTCGATTGATTAGAAAGACAAATCTCAGTGAAAACTGTGTGTGTTTATCTGTGACACGGTGGTATACTAGATCCAATGAGAAAGAGTGAAACACCAGCCATTGCGGCCCGTAGTGACCTTCCCTCTGCCAACGAGGACGTAGCGAAACTCCGTCTTAAGCTACGTCACTACTCGCTCGAAGAATTGGAAGAAACAGGGTTAGTCAGGCTCAGTACTTCACAAAGCTGGTTAGTTGAGACGTCTGCTTGCTGAGGATGTGTCCAAACACCAGAAGCAAGCAGACGATGAAATCCACGAGGACCAGCTCCTTAACTTTCTCGTCAACTCGCTTGACGAGGAAGTTGTTCTCGGACTCGGCAACAACGCTGAAATCGATCCTGAGGATATCTTAGAGGTCCTCGTCGGCGCATGCGCCGACGGGACCTCGATATCTGAACTCTGTGAGACCAGTGAAAATTCTCCCCACGAAAACACGGTTCTGTACCATCTCCGTGAGAAGTTCGACCTAGCGTCGGTTGAACAAGTCGGGAACGCACTCCTCCAAAAGGACGTTCTAGAGATCCTCCCCAAGCAGGTGGAGGTCTGCGCAGACCTCCACCTGCGACCCTACTACGGTAACGAGGACGAAACAGCTGGCCTCTACCACTCAGAAGCGAAGCGTGGAACCACCGCATTCCACGCCTATGCGACACTCTACGCGCGTGTGAAGAATAAACGGTACACGCTGGCGGTGCGCCGTCTCGTTGACGGCGACACCACCAGCAGTGTTCTCGCTGAGTTTCTTGGTCTCCTCGACGGCCTTGACCTCAGCGTCAAGGCCGTCTATCTTGATCGAGAATTCTACGATAGCAAGTGTCTCACGCTCCTCCACGCTCACAACTACGCGTACGTGATGCCGATCGTCCGGTGGGGAAAAACAATCAAGCAGGAACTCTCGGAAGGATGGAGCCGCGTCATCCAACATGAGCTGACAGGGAAACTCGACGGTCATAGCTGGACCGTCGAGTTTCCCGTCTACATTGACTGTACCTATCAAAAAGGACGGTACAACGAGCACGGAGTGGCGCGTCACGGCTACGCCGCTGACGCGCCGTTCATTGAAACACCACGAGATGCTCGATACCACTACGCGAAGCGCTTCGGTATCGAAGCCAGCTACCGACTCTCCGAACAAAGCATTGCGACAACCACAACGCAGAATCCAGTCGTACGGCTGCTGTACGTCGTGGTGAGTCTACTCTTGCAGAATGTCTGGCGGTATCTCCATTGGGAGTATGTGGCGACGCCCCGCCGTGGCGGGCGTCGCCTCTGGTCCTGGTCGTTCGAGGAGTTCATCAATATGCTGTGTCGGGCAGCGTGGACGGCCCTCGCAGTGCGTCGGGCCGTCCCCGCGAACCGGCCACCGGACGACCGGTTCCACCGGTAATCACCAGGTAGGGACGCCGTCTTGTGAGTGGCAACGCTGCCGCGTCGGCGGCTGATCGCCGCCGACAGCGGCAGCTCCCCTTCTATTAGCGTCCCTCGACCACTATCGACGACTCATCTCGACAGAACAAGTGACTCAGGTCAGGTTAACTGGCGATGCTTTGTGAGGTACTGAGGCTGGATAGACAAGAACAGACTGTCAAGAAAGGTCCAAAATTCAACGACAAAAAAGCAAGAATCCGATTGTACTAAGAGAAGCTGTACTGCTCATTAGCGGAGCAGACCCACCAGTTTCGTGGAACTACCGCCGGCTACCCAGTCCACCCGCCGATCTCGACCTGTGTACTGTCTGCCGGAGCATCGTCTGCTGTCTTCCCAACTGCGTCAAACGGTGGTTCAACGAGATGTGGCACTCCGTCGTCGTATGTCCGGTTGGGGCGTTTCACACAGTCGACCGGCAGGATAGGACTACATTCACTACAAGAGTGCGTTGCCCCGTCGAAGCCATTGATACTCACCGACCAGGAGATAACGCTCGCGAGTCGATACGTCTCCGCTGCTGGCCGGCGAGTGCTGGCAGACCGGCAGCCAACGGCCCCGCAGACATCGCAGGTGACGAGATGGTCTCGATCTGCCTCGTGGAAGAGCGAAGCGGCCTGCTCAACGTTATCGCGGTCCTGAAGCGCACACTCCCGGCAAATCGTAAATCGGAACACGCCGTCTTCTCGGTCGACCTCGTCAGGCCACCGAACATACGTGTACGCCTCGCCGGAGATCTCGGCTCTGTCCCCACAGAATCGACAGCACTCGGCCGTTGCTTCGGGCTGGACGTCGGTCACTGAGACCACCGTGCAAGTGTTGATTGTTCGCGAGCAGTGTCCACGGGACAGAGAAAGCGCCACTTGTATCGCTCACGAATCGGCTTGTTCTCGCGGTTGCTTGCCTGTCCCGGTTCACGGTAGCCCGTACAGGTCCAGCCCTTGTCTTGCAGCGCCCGAACCATCGCGCCATCATAGTCCGAGCGTACCCACGTCAACAAGAAGCGAGTGTTACGGTCGTCACTCTGCAAGAATCGCTCCTGTGAGCGGGCTAGCGCTGCCGACGCGAGGTTTGGCATCCGAACGCCCATGCAAATCCGCGCGGCCTCGACAAGCGAGTCGCCGGATACCACTTCGCTGTCAACGACTGGTGTGTCCGTCGACGGAAGCACCTGGCGGGCAGTCGCTCGAATCTCTGCTGGAAGACTGTCGATCTCGACGGGCTCGGGACAGAGCTGGCCGTCGACGCCGTACCGGATTCGCTTCTTCGAGATGAGCGGGTAGCGGTACGTGATAGCCCCGACTAGCGAGTCCTGAAAGTACAGCCCGTGGTGGGTGAGATTGACCGACGGCAGCGACCCCATATAAGAGTGATGCGCCTCGTACACGGCGGCTGCTGTCTCTCTGTCGATTGGTTCGACGGCGACATGATCGGCAAATCGAATCCCGAGGGGTGCGGTGAACGGGCCACCGTTGGCGTGAATCGGACAGAAACACTCCCCTGTGTCTGCTGGCGGGCGATGCTGGAACGACTGTGTTCGCGTCGATGCTGAGTGTGTGGACATCCTCTCACCCGCCAGAGGAACAGAAAATCGCTATCGAGTCAGTGCGTCGCTCTTTTGCAAAGCAGCGGAAAGACCGTATTGTTACACTGAGGCGGTGCCAATTTGAGATATGGTTTCTGCTCAGCCAGCGTTCGGCGAGGTCTCGAGAGCTGATTGAGTTGTGCGCTGTCGAGATCGACACGGAGCCGCTCGATTCTGCGCCATCCGTGCTGTAACGCTCATGACTCGGCGTCTTTCGCACACGGACCAGCCAACAGAACGTGCTCTGGACACGGAATGGCGGTCGGTCTCTTGCGCCTCACATCTTGTTTCACGCTCTCATGGAGTAGTAGCGTTCCCATCGAGTCAACACAGCACTTCATTGAGTTTACTCAGTGCCCAAACGAAAGTTCTTGATCATGGTTACCAGACTCAGATTGAGCCTGTTCAGGCGACCACAACTCTGTCACAGAGAATACACATTAGACTCATGCTTCAAGACTTCAATCAGCAGTTTCGAAAAAATCTGGAGAGTGCAAATTCAAGATTGATAATTGAGGGTAAACAGCGATAACTACCTAACTAGTAGAAGCAACGTATGGAGCTTACGTACACCGAAACAACCGGTAAGATTAGGCAAGAAGGTGACGCGGTAGCATCAATAAGCGGGGTAGAAGGTCTCGCAATCTTTGCGTCTCCAGACGATGGCCTCGATCCATCAGTTGAACCCTTTTTACAGAATCTTAACCTACCTGTTTTTGGAGGGATATTTCCGGAACTTATCTACCGTGGTGACAGGAAAGAGACGGGTGCCATCATTTGTGGCCTGAAAACGAAGCCGAAGGTAACGACAGTCTCTGGCTTGAGCGACTCTACACAGAAGTACAGTTCATCGCTTAACCCTGATCTTCCGATTGATGGATACAAGACTGGATTTGTATTCGTTGATGCGTACTCCACGAGGATAGAGCAGTTCATTGAGTCGCTATTTCGGACCTACAGTGTCGAACTTAATTACATTGGTGGCGGTGCCGGAACGCTAGAGATGGAACAAGAACCGTGCCTGTTCACAAACGATGGTGTGGTTGAGGACAGTGCGGTTGTCGCCGCCGTTGAACCTCCAATAGAAATCGGCGTCAAACACGGCTGGCAGGATATCTCGGGGCCCTTTAGAGTGACCGATTCGAGTGGATCAACAATACACAGCCTTGACGGTGAACCAGCGTTCTCCGTATATAAACGCACAGTCGATAAGTATGCATCAACGCAGCTGACCGAAGAGAACTTTTTCAGAGTCGCGAAAGCCTATCCGTTTGGAATCGCTCGGATGGACGGAGAGAAGATCATTCGCGATCCATTTGAGGTGACTGATGACGGTGGGCTCAGTTGCTTCGGCGATGTGTCCGAAGGGGAGTTCGTGCATATACTTGAAGGCCATCCGGAGTCACTAATACAGGCAGCAAAACAGGCAAAAGACGCAACCGTTGCCGACAAAGCTGATTTAGAGAGTTTATTATTTTTCGACTGCATCTCTCGTGTGCTTTATTTAGAGGAGAAATTTAAGTATGAACTTGCGGCCGTGAAAACGGAGGATACACCATCGGTAGGGGCACTAACAATTGGCGAGATTGCTAACGATGGAGCAGGCCATCTGGACTACTACAACAAGACGGCCGTCGTCGGAGCGGCCAGCAAGATATGACATCACGACAACAGCGAATACAGACGCTTTACGAGATTTCTCTCAGCATCAACTCCCGAGAGTCACTCGAAGCCACGGCCGACAGAGCGCTTACAGCGTATCTTCAGAAACTGAACTGCTCGGTCGGTGCTGTATTTCGGGTCGACAACACGAACGATAGCGAAGCGCTGTCACTTGTGACTTCGATTCCAGCCAAGCCGAAGCGAAACACATTATTCCAGATGGCGCGTGGCCGGCTAAGCGAACTCGTTAGGAGAAGCGTGGCATCGTCTGATTCTTCTGAGATGGGCAGTCACGCCCCCAGAGGAAACGACAAAAATGCGGTAACAGTCGGAGGAAGCGGCATGGCATCCTCACTTGTTGAGTCATTGCCGGTCGCAGAGCAAGTCGAGGGTATGGGTGAGTACCACATTATGAACCTTCCCGGGTTTGGGGCGATTGTCCTCGGAAAACATGGGGGTGCAATCAAGCAAGAGACTGCGGCAGCACTCGCCCCGCTTAATAAAAAGTTCGCTCAGGCCTGTCGGTCAAATGTGACCGAACAGCGCCTTAGAGAGCAGCGAAATCGGTTTGAGACTCTGTTCGACGCAGTCCCGGAACCAGTCGTCAACGTCGTCATTGAGAACGGAACTGAACGGGTCGTCCGCGCTAATGAGGCGTTTAAGAACACATTTGTCGGCGATGAAGGGGCAATTCGTGGCCGTGATCTCAACGAATTTGTCGGTCCTGATACCCAGTCAGACACCGCCAAGGAACTCATTGATGCAATTGAGCAAGGCGACATAATTAATAAGGAAATACATCGAGAAACTCGTTCAGGAAGCAGTCACTTTCTGTTCAGCGGTGTCCCAGTCGCAGCAAGCGACCAAGCGGAGTACTTTGGAGTGTACGTCGATATTACGGAACAAAAAGAGCGTGAACAAACACTCGAAAAACTGTATAATGCAGCACAGGATATTCTTGACCAGAACTCCCGGCAACAGGTCTGTACAGATGTAGTTGAGACGATTGAATCAGTCCTCGGGTATTCGGCGGCTGGGATACATCTATATCGGAGAAGGTCTGGGGCACTTGAACCGGTGGCAGTCAACGGGCGGGTACAGCAGAGACTGTGCGACAAGCTGTCAGAATACACTGAAACAGAAACTATTCTATGGCGTGCGTATAACAGCGGCGAACCTGTCCGAATCGACGACACAGATCAGGTCAACAGCACGCTTCTAAATGGCGAGACTCCCACGAGAAGTGTTGTTGCTCTGCCCATCGGTGGACACGGCGTACTGATTACCTCAGCGTTCGAAACGAACGCGTTCAGCGACCGGGATTTGTACCTCCTTCGGCTACTGAGCCAGTTAGCTGAGATTGCACTCGGCTGGACAGTTAATGAAGAGGGGCTAAGAGCAGTACAAGAGACCGTTCGAGACGCGCTACACGCAGACACACATGAAGAAATGGCTGAGTTGGTACTTGAAAAGATGCCTGATGCGTTAGATATGCCCGTGGCTGGAATCTGGGAGTACCAGCCGGCGAGCCAGGCGCTCCAACCGATTCATCATACGACACCGGCAGCCGAACTGGTCGGTGGCCAGCCAGCTTCTCTGGAAGGGAGTAATACTTCATGGCAAGCGTTGATAAAAAACAAGGCCTCTACTGTCTCAGATGTTTCAGAACTGGATGACGCGCATAACTCCGAAACGCCAATTGAGGAGGAAATTACCGCACCAATCGGCGACTTCGGTATTCTCACCGTTGCATCGACCAACAGTAATAGTTTCACACAAGTCGACACGGAACTCATCGATATTCTTGCTACAAATCTCGAATCCATCGCAGAAGTGATTGGAGCTCAACAGGATATTGATTTGCTTGGGCAGGTCATCGCACGGATTCTGCGACACAACGTCCGGAACAAGCTCACCCCGATTTTAGGGTATGCGAACACTATTGCTGAGCAAGCCGATGAGCCTATCTCAGGGTATGCGCAGCGAATCGTCAGTAGCTGTAAAGAACTGGAGCAGACGACAGCACATGCTCGCGAGATGCGCGAGGTCATCCGGAACAGAGACCAAATGGTGACCGTCTCGCTGGATACAGCAGTTCAAGATGCAGCCGAATCCATCGACGATGAGTTCCCCGATGGAGAACTGGTCACACATATGGAGGCCACACCTGATGTAACTGCCCACCCAAAGCTTGGGACTGCAATCCATCATCTGATCCGAAACGGATTGGAACACAACGACAGCCACACCCCTAGCGTGGAGATTACTGTCGAACAGCGACCCGCCGGCCCAACAATTGAAATCGCCGATAACGGGCCTGGTATTGACCCGCACGAGGTTCGGATTTTGGATGAGCACGGAGAGTCTGCACTAAGACACAGTACTGGAGTCGGCCTGTGGATTGTCGACCGGATAATCGCGCATTCAGGAGCATTGATCGACTTCGAAACTACCGGCGGAACAACTGTGACTGTCATCTTCAGTACGCCCACGGCGAACCCCTCAAAATATGAGTGAAAATCCCCTGCACCGGGATACTGTACTACCGAATCATGTTAGGGTATTTATAGGATACTAGAACAAGGCGCGTTACCACAGTCTCTTTATTCCGAAAGTATACCCTCGGAGCTGAGCCAATGGATTCAGCTACCAGTGCGTTATTTCTCCTCTGACGTCCCACGACTGGAACTGGTAGTCGGCTGGTGGAGTGAACGTTTCTCGGGCTGTTGCCACAAGATACTCAGCACCCTCGACAACCTGTGCGGCTATCGGATAGCGGGCAGACTCCGGACACACGGTGATAGCCCCATCGAGCGCGGGGACCACTTCATCTTGCCAGACAAACGCCGATGGTGGCTTGACGACTGGAATTGGTTGCTCGCCGACGGGCGATTCGTTGCTGTTCGTGGCTGATCCATCACGGGCTTTGGAGGTTGGTTCTGTCATCCTCTCAGCCACCAGAGGAACCGAAAACCGCCGTCTCAGTCGAGGCCGGGGAGTCGTTCAGCGATGATGATGCCGTCGCTCGGCCCCTCCAAATACAGTGCTGTGTGCCCCCTGAAGTAGAGGGTGTAGCGGTCCGGAATGTACTGATGTCCGGTCGAAAGCGTCGCGATAGCCTTCGACAAGATCCGCGCCGAGAACAATGGATCGCCGTTGTGGTTCGACAGGCGGCCAGATTGCAGTGGTTCCCAGCTATCGAACTCATGATCCGCTGGCGGCGTCAGTGTCGTCCGGGCCGTAGCGATCAGGTAGTCAGCCCCGTCGACAACTTTGGCGGCGGTGTTCGTTACGTCTGGAATGAATTCCACATTCCCCCCGAAGTCGGTCATCGGCTCGTTGTCCCAGCGCAATGCTTCTGGATAGCAGGCGACCGGCACCGGCGGGCCTCGGAAGCCCTCGCTTCGGATGTGGGATTTTGCTTTGCTCTCGCAACCGAATGTCTCCCCGCAGGTACACTCGAACGATTCGTCGTTGCGGTAGTAACCGTCGGTATCCTGTGCGCGGACGAGTTCACCGTCGTCGTCCATGTAGATGGTGTCGACATACCCCCACGAATACGACACTTCGATCTCGTGCTCTTGACTGGGCTTGCTGAAGTCGAAGCCGGCTTGCTGGTCTGGCTGTCCGTCCTGCGTCTGAGTCGGATCAGTTTCCGTCATCCTCTCACCCGCCAGAGGAACAGAAAATCACTCAGCTCAAGGATTTAAGCAACAGGCCCGATGATACTAAGGGGGTGTTGATTAAGCGTTGTGAATACGGCTTCTTTATTCATCCAGCTGGCTGAAACAACCGGTCAGTGAGCGTGCTTATTGAGGAGACCCAAGAGGTTCAGCCACAGTCGCTCACGGTGCTGTCTCTCTATAGATTTGCTTGATAATCTCTGGGGGTTTATTGAGCGTGTGCTCGTTAAATTGTCCTTTGCTCCCTTGGTGTTGGTTCCGTGACTCGGTGATTTCAAGAAATGACAGTTCCTCCAAAAGTTGTCTCACACGCTCATGGGTGACTGGATCGACAGCGTGCTCATTGCAGAGTTTTTTATATGCATCTAATACCTTCGAGGTCCGGAACCACCCTTCATCAGAATTACTAATTGTAAGCGCTGCAAGTGCTCCGATGACATGCTGGGAATGGGCTGGCAAGCCCGTAATAAGGTCGCGAAGCCGTTCGGCTTCAGCCATCTCGCGTACTTTTGGAACATCTTCTTCTGAGATAGTATCATAACCGTTTCGTATGGCGTATTTGCCGAGTGAAAACAACAGTTCAATGCCCTTTCGGGCGTCGCCATGTTCTTTCGCAGCGAGAGCTGCCACCCGGGGGATGACTCCCTCCTCAATCACCCCTTCGTGGAAGGCGTCTGATCGGTTCCTAAGAATCTCCCGTAATTGGTTGGCATCGTATGGGTCAAACACGTACTCTCGATGGCCGAACGAACTTTTTGTCCGCTCGTTCATCTGATTCCGGTAGTCGATCTTGTTCGAGATTGCCACGATACTAATGGGTATATCTATTGAACCATTTTCTCGAGCCCGAGAAAGAATCATCAGTGGGGAATCATCGCGAAGTCTGTCGACTTCGTCGAGCGTAATGGCAACACCATCGTAGTGCTGGTTAAGGATCGACCATAGCCGCTCATAGTATTCATCAGTCGAAATACCGCGGGACGGGAATTTGACGCCGCTTTCAGGAGGGTTGATGCGACGGCCAATATTGCGCGGGACTCGGGCAGGACCGTCAGTTTGTGAACAGTTTATATAGGCAGTTCCAACACTGACACCACGACGGTCAGCCTCTGCTTCGACCCTGCCCATTACATGTTTAGCGACAAGCGACTTTCCTGTTCCCGTTTTTCCGAAGATCAGCACCGAGCTGGCCGGTTCACCAACAACAAGAGCCCCAATCTCGTGAGCTACCTGTTCAATTTGTTCGTCACGGCCTATAATGCGGTCGGCGTCAGGGACGTGATCCGTGTCGACGAGGTCTCGGTTCTTGAAAATCTCGTTCCGATGCTCCACGACAGGAGCGTCGAAAAGGGGGTCGCCCCCTTGGTCCCCTGCATCTGGCATATCTCGCATATCTTATTGATGGCACAAAAACCTATGGACCTAGTTTGGAGTGAAGATAGTAGTTTTAGCTCCTCATCACTAATTCTATTGGATATTCAATTGACTCCAAATCTATCGGAACACACTGGATTTGGAGTGTACTGGGTGGTTGTATCATATGCCATCAAAACGCAGTCAAAAGGTCCTCAGATTCTGCTGTTGATGAGACATCTCTGTGGAAGATTGGATAGGAGTCGATACTGGGTGTCTATATCTGAAGTCTATTCTAGGAGTTGGGTAAGAAGCGGTCAACACACACACCGGATTTGGAGTCCAGAAGCGCGAGAGGCTGGGGACAGACTCTCGAAGCATGTTTACGGATGTGGCTGGACTCCAAATCTGGTGTCTCCTTCTAGTCTAGTCTAACTAGAATGTGAAAGGAAGAGAAAGATGAGACAGCACAGTAAGTACAGCTTCCGTAAGCGCGGGACTCAAGCACACTCATATTAAGATATCTCGACTCCAAATCTGGTGTGTGTGTGAAATCCCCCATTAGGGGTCTGCTCGTGATTACCTCCCAGGTCTAGACTCCAAACTTGGATATCCGCTGCACGCTCAATATCGCGGGTTTGCACGCTATCCATCCTGTTCTCTCTCCCCGCCGTCGGTCGCAAGACTCGTTTGTCTCGTGGCAAGGAACCGTTCGGGGACGTTCTCGAATGCATCCAGCCCTGCCTGCTCAGTCCCCTCGACGTCGACGCCACTGTGACCTGTTTGCCACGTAGCAGAGTCGCGCTCGAAGCCCCCGTCAAAGGCCGAGAGTTCTGATCGTCGGGCTGGAGCCGCTGCTGCCGAGAGTTCTTCGACGCGGTCTGAAAGCCAGTCCATCTGGTCGAACATCCCGTCGAAGTCACGCTCCTGGAAGGAGAAGCGAACTGTCGCTTTCGGGGGAAGAGCAGTGTAGGTGTCTCGCCCAGCCCGAATCGCAGTTGGTCGGCCATCGAAGATGTCGCGCTCACGCAGCGCGTCGACGTAGTCGCTGCCGGCCAGAACAACCAACTCCCGGCAGGGGGACTCCTGCTGATCGGCAGCGTATGGCCGCCGGAGCCAATCGCCCAGCGATGAGTGGACACGGAGCGCCCAGCGGTCAAGGCGGGTTTCGACCTGTTCCCCTGACGGCAGCCGGTAATGTGGCTCTCCCTCGATGGGTTCGCCGCGCAGGTCCTCAATGGTCGTATCGTACGGGGCGACCGTCTGCCGGGGCATCAAGATCCCGTGTTCTGCAGAGAGAACCGCCCAGGTGTTCGCTCGTCGGTCAGCAGTTCGAGCCCACTGGACAGCTGCCTCGGCATACGATCGTTTGACCGAGAAGTACGACGAAGTGTAGAGATCGCGAACTGCAACTGGCTGGTCGGTTTTCGCATCGCCGCATCCAATCAGTACGAAGCGGCCACGAGTCCGCTCAGTCTGTGTGGTCGTCATCTGTATCTCCCTCACCCAGAAAGGGAGTCACAAAACTCTCTGAGACGACACGTTCGGCTCTAGCCGTAGACCTCACTGGGAGTGAGTCCTGCCCGGTATTCCACTCTGTCTCGCTCGTGTTGACTTCGGTACGCGAGCGTCTGTCCGTTCTCGTACTCGACGACAATCGCATCCTCAAGGCCACTCACAGTCGCTCTCGACCCGTCAGCAGCCCAGACAGGGTCCATCGGTTCCGCTGTTAGCGGGCTCCGGTCTTTCTCCGTAGTCGGCCACACCCCCCGCGATTTCCAGTAGGACCTGATGTGTCGCAGGCTCTCTCGAACCGTCTCCCGGATCGAGAGGTGGTCTGCATTGCCGTAGCCGTGTGGTGAGAAGTACTCGCCGTGAAGCGCCGCCAGATGAACCCCGTTCCAGTCGACGCCAACGATATCGGCTGGTTCCTCACCGGTCACACGCGGCTGTGTTAGCTCCTCGATCACTGGATACTGCTTCGTCGGACTTGCCCCCAGCAGATGCACGCGCCGCCCCCGCCAGTCCACAATATCCGTGTACTCGTCGGCCGTCTGGTCGGAGTAGCCCATCGGATAGCCCAAGATCATGTCTTCGTCGATCACGTCGATTGCGTCGCGGCACTTCGGGACGATGATAGCTTCCGTCCCCGGAAACTTCCGTTTCAGCTCCCGTGCGGCTTGGTTGTACCGGCGCGCTTCTTGCCGGTCGTATGCGTCCCCGAGCATCCCGACTGACGGCTCGTACTGCTCGAAGCGCTCAATGTACCGGTCCAAGTCTGGATTCCGAAAATCGTTGTCTAGAATCTCAATCGGGACGTCGACGTTCCGTAGCGAGGACTGGTAGGTGTAGTCCTCGCGAACGCCGACGGCGAATCCAAGCCGGTAAGCATCGATTACGAACGGCTCCCGGTGAAGGAACCCGATGTACTCAGCCTGCTGTGCATCGCCGACAGCCGCCGCTGACCAAGAGTGTCGCGCCTCAGAGGACATGGAAAACACCGAGCGCGCCCAGCGGCGCGCCCAGCTGGCAGGCGCGGCACAAAACGACCCCGCGACTTAAATACGGAGACGAGCGGAAGTGTCCATCAGAATGAAGGAAGGCATCGAATCGCAGTACGACGACCCTGACAACTACCGGGGTGACTACCCACCAGACTGGGCGTACCGGATCGTCTTCCGGAAGCAGTTGGACAACAACACTTGCACCAACTGCGGGACGCGGTTCCCCGCGGAGGATTTGGAGGTCGTGCGACGAATCCCCGCCGAGAACGGCGGGACAAACAAGACCACGAACCTGCTGACAGTGTGCTCGTTCTGCGAAATCGATATCAAGCAGACGGGACGCTTAAATCTGCCAGAGTCAGCGAACCAAGAGCCAGCAAGCAGTCCCGAAACGGACTCCCACAGAGTGCTTGCGTTGCAGAGCGAAGTCCCGATCACCGAGGAAGTCGAGGGCGAAACGGAGGGCAACGGGCAGTCTCGCAATGGCCCTCGTTCGGAGCCCAGCCACATTCAGACACAGTCGAAGAGTCCTCTTGCAATCACCACGACGACCGAGGAAAGCGACGAGCAGTCCGTCCAGGACGACACCGACGGGCGTGCTGGATGGCGACGGCTATTCGTCGCATCTATCGGAGGCACAGCGATGTTTCTGGGATATCTCTGTGCGATTGCTGTCGCCATTCCCTTGCCCTCGCTTGCGGGTGATGTAGCGTTCTATGGCCTCCCACTGGCTGGGCTCGTGGCGGGAGTCCGATGGCGACTGTCGACAGCTGCTGCATCCGTTTACATGATTTTGATGTACGCTGGAATCTGGCAGGCCTCCTCGGTGGAGCCGTTCATATCAGTACTGGCGTGGGTTCCTGTGGTTGCGCCACTGAGTGGGGTTGCCTACGGACTCATAGCCGAGCGTACTGAGTTCTCGCTGCGGAACCTGCCCTCAGATCCGCGATTGATGATCCAGCGCATTCGTTGACGAGATATACGCCGACAACTGGTCCACGACCGAAGGGTCGAACGAGTCAGAAACGTGTCGCACGTTCCACAGTCCAGACTGATACACCTCAGATTTCGGCGAGTGATATCCAAGCCAATCGAGGTCTGACGGTCCTGCAGATCGACGATACCTCGACACCATCGCGATGGTATTTGACTCAATCTCGGCCCTGTCGCACTCTGGTCCGGGCTTGCCCGGAACGTCAACCCACAGAAACGGCAGATCCCGGATGTACTCCGACACGCGCTGTTCGAGTTCATGTTCCTGCTCGCGAACAGTCGTTGTTCCCTCGTCGGGATTCGGTTCGCCCCAGTGGGGAAACTCGTCGTGCCAGCCGTGCTTCTCGATCAGTGCCCGTCCGACGTGGAGACGGAAGATTGAGCCACGATGGTTGCCACCGCCGGCGTACTTCCCTCGAACATTGCCTCGGTGCTGCCGGAGTCGGTTCCAGAGCGTGTTCGACGAACCGGTACTGATGCCGACGGTGCCGATCCGCGAGAGTCGCCAGTCGACCGCTGTCGTTGCCCGAAGGTCGCTTGCTGGCGAGACGAAAAAGTACACTCCTCGGTCGGGCCAGTCCAACCGCCCGTTGACATCTCCGAGGTAGTACGGCCCTCCAATCTGGTCACGCAACTCTGCTAAGACACTCAGAAACTGTCCGACAGGACTGCCACCTGACGCTGCTGTGGAACGCATATTCGACTCCCTCGCCCATCAGGGGAGTCACAAAATACGGCTCTCAAGCACGTCTGGAAAGACACCGCTCCGTCTCAGCTGGCACCTTCGACGGCGTCGATCAGCCTCGCAGCCGTCTTCGAGATTCGGTCCAGCCGGTCCCGCAGCGTCTCCGGTGCGTCGCCGTCCCACGCCGCGAGGTAGAACGCCGAGTTGTCGGGGTCCAGCCCGAAGTGACGACTGACCACGTAGGCGACTGCCTCAGCCTCGACCTCACGCTTCGACCGCTCCGCCTCATCATCGACATCGAAGTGAAGCTCTGCATGAGCGAACTCGTGAATCAGTGTACTCGCGAGGGCGGCCCGATTGTCCCGGTCAACTGCCTCCACCATCGGATTCGTGGTCATGACGTTCCGACGCTCGCAGACACCCCGTGCAGACCCATGCTCCCATTCCTCCGAGGCGACGATTCTCGCGTCGACGCCGATCTCGTCGGTGGCGTCCAACAGATCCTCGACAAGTCCATCCGGGTCGCCGTGAGCTTCTGTCTCCAGTTCGGGAAGTGGCTCGCCCTCGGTCTGAGAGATATCGAACACCGACGTTGGCCGGAACCCGACCAGTCCCCGCCGCCACTGCTCGGGGTCCGTTTCATCGTACTCGCAATCCGTGTTCTCGTGATACGACGGCGAGTTGCCGCATTCGGGGCACTTCTTCGTGATAATCGGAGCCCAGATCCAGATCGCGTCCTCGCCTTGCTGGACGTAGCGGTCGAACTCGTCTTGCCACGTATTGTAGCCGGCGACTCGGGTTGCTTCGGGACACTGGAGCTTGATGAGTAGCGTGTTCCGGGCCGAGTAATCGTGGAACTTGCTCTGCACATCGAGCCACTGCTGGAACTGCTCACTGGTCTGCGCTTCGTTCGTGAGGTCGGCGAGGTCCTCGACCCACGCATCGAGTTGGTCGCGCATCTCCTCGTCCCGGGAGTCGGACTCGTCGAAGGTGCAAGTGGTCTGCTGGCTGGACGACTGCTCTGGCGTGTCTGACTGTATCGTTGACATTGGTCTATCTTCGGGACGCGCTCTCGGGCACGCCCCCGCACCTCCACTGGGGGGGACAGAAAATCGACTGGCTGACTGAGCGAGAGCAGAGTGAGCTGGCTACCTGTACCGCTCCGGCGGGCAGAAAACGATGTGGACAGCCGAGCCAAGGTTGTACCACGATTTCGGGAGGACAGAGACTTCTAGTCCCCACTCGGCAGCGAACTCGAAGACGTCGAACCAGAGATTGTGGGGCGGCTCTGTGGAATCCAATCGCTCGATATTTCCCGGATAGACGTGCATCGAGTACAACGCCGGCTCGCCATCGTCAAGCCAGAGTGTCGAGTGGTCGTCTGCTGGCGGGCTGTGAGGCGGCCCCTTTGGGTCGCTGTCGGCGTCAAGCGGCGAGTGGGGGCACTCGTCGTCGCCCGTAATGAGACGCCGTATGCAGGCTGTCTCGGTAGGCGCATCGAGGTCGAAGGCTTGCACGAACGCATCGCGCTGGTATTCGCCCATGATCGCGCCGAGCGCTTTCCAAATGTCCGCCCACGTTGGGTCCTCTGGCTCGTGATCGAGGTAGTCGTGGACGGCCTCGCGCAGCTGCCGGTACTCGTCCCATGCCGGGACAGGCTCGTTCGGGCCGGGTGTCGGCCAGTCGGTGCGGTCCATACGCTTTGGAAAATTCTGATGGGGTATCAACTCTCGGGACGCGCCAGCACGCCGCGTCAGAGCAGGAACGTTGCCGCTAACCAACACTGAGGAGGGTGTCATAGAAGAGTTCTCACACCGTGATCACGGTACTTCCCGGATTGTCTCCGCGTTCGTAGTTTGTGATTGCGACGACGAGGCGAAGGCTCAGCGCAAGAAACACTTGCGCTCGTGCGTGGACGCGGCCTCGGGCGTGCGTTCGCCCGAGGCCGCAGTCCTTGACTGATTCATTGGTTCGTTCGACTCCTGTCCGGCGGTTATACGTCTCGTCTAGCGTCGATTGCTTCAATTGAATGCATTCACTGTGTTCCTCGATTCGATCTTCGACTCTGTACTCGATGTCTTTCGGGTCGTCAGTGTTTCGTGGGTTGTACGGAGCGACTGGCACGACCCCTGCGGCCAGCAGGTGGTCGTGCCAGTCGAGCGTGTCGTAGGCGCTGTCACCGAGCATCCAGACCGGTGTATCGACGGCGAGCGCGTCACGCGTGACGCGCATCGCCGTCTCCTCCGGCGCTTGCTTACTCTCTGTGAACTCTGCTGCGATTGGAATCTTTGAGCCGGTCGAGACGATCGTGCAGCCGTAGCCGTGGTAGTACTCTTCAGCGGTTGGATCGTAGCACTTCGACGCATCTGAATCAGCGGGCATCGCCCTCACGTCGGTTGAATCAATGCAGTAGGTCACGTCGAGCAGGCCGCGCCGGGCGGCCTGCTCGACGAGTCGGTCGAAGACATCGTCAACGACGTGTTCGAGGTCAGTGAGGAAACGATCGACCGCGTCTCTCGACGGCGGTCGATCGAAGCCACAACTCAGCCAGACAACCGTGTTCCGAAGCTCTCGTTCAACGGGACGGATACCGTAGATATCGTGGTAGTAGCAGTGGAGGAAGCCACGCATCATCTCTGGTGGCTCGTGCTCTCGTGTTCGCCCCGTCTGCGCCGGGGCGAACACGTCGAACTCTGCGAGAAATTCGAAGGAGAGATGCTCAAACAACGCTAGCGTTTCGGTCTCCGCGACATTGAAGAAGGTCTCTATCGAAGCATCATCTTGCAGGGTCGCTGAACTCATACCACCTCAGCGTTTACCCTGCTCTTTGGTGTGGTAATCGTTCTATGACACCCTCAACACTGAGTGGAATATGGGGCACTGTGTTGGTTAGCCTGCGAGTCGGCTACTCCTGGGTACCAGCCTCCCATCCCTTGTGGAAGTACACCAGCGCCATGTCGGAGTCAAAGCACTGCCCGGACGGAACGTGCTGCAAGACTTCGTGTTCTGGAATTGGCTCAACGACGCCCTCGTCAAGCAGACTGGTAACCACCTCACGGCCTCGTGGCTCGTCGATCTCGACGGTATCGAGACGCCGTCGGTCACGGTCCTGTGCGATCTGTTCGCGCTCGAAGCGTTCGTAGTCTGGAACGGTCTGGTCCATAGAGGAAAATCCCCTCACCCAGCCGGGGAGACACAAAATCAGCGCTAACCAACAACTGCGAAGTATTGCGGTCGCTGTTGGTTAGGACACACCACCGTTTCCGCAAAACCACGGGGAGCCGAGTCAGTTCGGGAGCTTCGGTGCGATCACGAACTGCATCGCTCCATCGGCGTCGGGGAACTCCGATTTCAGCACGAGCGGGACTGAGTCTCCGATATGGAGAACCCGATTCGTGCCGTCTGGCAGGCCAGCATTCGCCGATTTGACCAGCGACGAGTCAAGTTTCACTTCGACATCCGCAGGCTCGAAGGCGATGAGATCGGTGTCGTCCCACCGGTAGGTCATGCTGTCAGTGTCACCGTCTGCGGCGAACTGCATTTCTCCGGTATCGGAGTCAACAGAGAGGTCAAACCGGTCGGCAAGCATATCCGCTGCCTCAAGACCGAGCGAGATGTCATCTGGACTCAGATGGACGGTTGCCGGGATGTCTATCTCTGGCATCTCGACAGGGTAGCGGAGCGATTCAACCGCCTCAAGCTCGATGGTGCGCGTTATCCCGTCGATATTGATTTCCAGTGTGCTATTCGCTGCATCGAGTGCGAACTGTGCAAGGTCGCCTGCATCGCCGACCGAGAGTGCATCCCGAACCCTACCGACGTCCACTCCCAGTGTCCCCCTCCCTGCATCGAAGGAGCTGAACGAACTTGCAGAGACACGCAGGTCAACCATCGCGTGCCCCTGCTGGTCGGCCGCCCGGATGGCGATTCCCGACTCTGCAATCCCGAGTCGCGTCTTGTCTGTGACCGTGCCAGCCGCCGCGAAGATCCGCTCAAACAACTGGACCTCGCCGCTGATCCGAAGATGCTGCGGGGCATCGAGCGACAGGAGGTCCGCAGTGTCGAGTTCTGCGTCACCGTCCGCCGGCGTCTCTGGCACGCTCGTTTCGGCGTCGGTGGTTGCTGCTTCGGTGCTACTGGCCGCTGTAGACTGTGACATTTCGATTTCCCTCCACTTGCCGGAGGGCACACAAAATATGCCGTTGGCGGCGTCGATGGGACGTTTAGTGTGAATACGATTCTGTATCCATCAGGGTGGAAGGGCTGCTCTGTTGGTGTGCGTACTACTCGTCTACGTACTGGTATGCCGGCTCTCCGTAAACCAACTCATAAACCTCGTTCACTGCTCCCGGTATCTCGTCGATACGATCCATATCTCCGTCAAGTGTGTCGAGCGTGAACCGCTCTTCTACATCGTGAACAACATCGTGGCGAATACCCCCGATATGTTGAATCGTACTCGCTGTCTCCTCACTCACCACCCCACATTGACCCAATAACTGCTGTTTCGAGAAGTACTCGTTAACTTGACTCTTCAAAGTACCTCCTGCTTTTTTCCGGTCTTCCTCGGGCAGGATAAGCGGCATTGCTTCCTCCATTAAGTCGTCCAGTAGCTCGTACGCCATTGAGTACGTCACCGTGAGGTTGTTTCCGATGGTAAACTTCCCCGCATCCTCGGCCATAGCTTCGATTTCCTCGTCATTGAGGTCATCGTGGCTTTCCTCAAACTCGTTGTACATATCCCGCGCAGTCTCCTTGTACACGCTCGAACTTCTCGAGATGTTATCGGCGATCCTGACTGCCGTGATGTAGTGATACTCGTAGTCTGCAATATCGTCGCTGTTGCCTTCCACCACGTAGCGAGAAGCCGCTGCGCGAATCACGTCGGACATTTCAAGCGGGTTCTCATCAGCGTCAAACTCGCTCTTATCAAGTACTTCCTTGATGTAGTTGTGGATGTCGTATCGCTCAGAACGAACTTCATCATCAGTATCAGCTCCCATATTGGATGGCGTGCAAGTGTGAGACTAATACTTCCCGGTTTGCTGAACCGGTATTGAGTAATGCTCGAGGTACTGGGAATTTGAGTTGACTGGGCGGATAATCGTACATCTGTACTGACACTGTCGTCATGAATGTGGTCGCCTTACTCACGACGACCGGTCAGGGGACGACTGCCGCGAGTCGATGGGTATGGTAGTCAACTGTCCACCGCGAGTAGTTCCGTGTGATCCGGTACTCGCGAACGACTGCAACGTCTTCCAGCGACTCTTCAGGTTGTTCCCACGTAAACTCGTAGCCGGCGATCACGTCTCCCTCGTCGAGATATCCAACCGGATGCTCCGGCCCGTCCCACTCAACCGAGATTGGGTCGCCACCGCTGGGGGGCTGGACTCCATGGCCTATCCCCGCCTGGATGATGGATGGGTCGGATGTTAACCCGTGCAACTGTGCTAAGTCACTAGCCTTGATCGAAAACTTGTCCTCCTCGCCGATGAACGAGTGCTGGGTTTGCCCGCGTACTGTTGCGTGCTCTACACCCTCGATATCGACACCGAGAGCGTCGGATAGCAGGTGGGCAAACTCAGCGGCTCCCGTGCGGACTGTTTGGTTCTGTTCCTCGATCTGTAGGGTTGTCTCTGGCGTCCGAAGCTCTCTCGTGTATGGGTTCTCCGGTCGCTCGACGGGCATACAGCTGCACAAGAGCGTCCCTTCTGGACCCGTCAGAATCCACGGCTGTTTCCCACACGGGATAGCGGTATATTGCGACGCAGTGTATCGGCCACCGCCAGTGAGGACTCGCAATGCCTTTTCCAGTGCTTGGGCGTCGATGCCGTACCCGTAGCTGTCAGCGAGTCCGTCGACGAATGTGACTCGGGTGTCAATAGAGTCGAACTCGCCGTACGTGTTTGGGATTTGCAGGAGGTCGCCAGTTGCGTACTGCTCAACGTAGTCTCCGATGTCCCCGCCGACGACCCACCGGGTTTGCTGTTTGGTTGCTCGACCAGCTGACGTGTTGATTGACGACGCCGGCCGCTGCGTTGTCAGCCCCCAGTCCTCGTCCGGGGCGACCCAACTGCTGTCGTCGCGATCAGGAGCGCGACACGTCGTCGCACATCGGGCGATGCTTGCGGCATCTGGATCGAGGTCGTTGTCGGCGCTGTCTCCGTCTCCGAACGTACCGAGTGAAAGGTCAGTCATCCTCTCACCCGACAGAGGAACACAAAATTTTGGACTGGCTCACGAGCAATACAGAGAGGAATTCGGCTGTTTCGCTGTGCTTGGTAAGAGCCGACCCAGAAGGAGTGTTTCAGAGTCAGAAACACTCTGTGGGGCTTGATTATCCACTGGCCAGTATATGCAGGTAGCCGCCGGTCGGAGCAGTCCCGGAAAAATATCCGACACGCTTGCCTCATCACTCCCCAACTGACCCTCTGTGGCTGGCGACCGCCAAGTTCCCTCTGTCATACCCTCTTCACGCGCTCTATTCCCCATCTTCCACTCTTATCGATTCATTGGGCTTCCAGAGCCTACCACGTTCTCGCTATGAGTTATACTCAAATCAGTCCTATACGTACGCAGATACTGAAGCCCGACAGACTTCTTGCGGCGTCAACTCATTCATAAGCTGACCGCTTTTTGAATTCTTCCACTCCGTGATTAGAACCCACAGGGAACACGGTGAAACGAGACAGACCGACCTACTCGGCTGGCAGGGCCTCGACGGCATACTTCTCAGCCAACTCCACAATATCATAGACGTGGATCCCCGATTTGAACCATAGCACACGGTCATCTATTCCATCGAAATCCCCAGATGAACAGTCTAAGCGCTCAGATACAGCAACAATGAGATTATCTCGGTTCGCCTCGCGTATCTTCGCCAGCTTCTCATCAAGATACTCGGGTGTCCAGAAGCCAACAATCTCGAATATAACTCGCCGGCCGTCTGGATGTTCAATAGCGAAGTCAGGGAGCATAACCTCTGCACCTAAGTCCAGCACGTCATCTTCCCGGACGAGTTCCCAATCCGTGTTCGCACGGTCCCACTTCTGGGCGAGTGTCCGTTCTACGTCAGAGTCGAAATCGCTCTGCGCAGCGTAGTGTGAAGACAGGTCGTCAGTGTCATCAAGCGCAAAGGAAAGCGTCTGAGTCGTCGATCCACCCCCATCATCCAGAATGTCGGCCTCCATCTCCCACCGATCACATAACGGCAGTGCTGGCAGAAAGTTCGCCATCCGTATCCCATACTTCCGCGATTTCGAAAAGAGGGACGCCGCCCCATCTAAGATAGCTTCGTATCCGTCTGCTGCATCGGTACTCCTCACGCGTTTGCCGTTGCTGTCGATTGGGTAGATGCGGTGCATCAACCCGAATAACTTCACGTAACTGAATACCGTCGCAAACGAGTCCCAGACCCGCACCCGCATCTCGGTCGCATCGTAGAGGACAGCCTGTGCTAACGCCAGATTATAACGGGTGAGAAGCCAGTCAGGCGTAATTGTATCCGCTGCATATGATTCCTCACTATCTCCCGTCAGTTGAGTCGTAGTCGATGACTCCTCTGCATCTTGGCATTCATCGGAAACACGGTGTCCAAACCGAACAAGTCGTTTGTGTTCCTCCAAGTCGGCGTACATCCCCTGGTGGCACTCTTCGAGTGTGATACCCAGCGCATCAGCAACGGAACTGTACACTTCTAACTTCTGCGTGTCCTCACCGAGCGTGGGCTGGCGAACAATCGGATACGACTCATTTGCCTTCTCGAACAATCGCTGACGAATCTCATGTGGCTCAACTGGAGCAACCGTCTCGAACTCACACTCATCTTTCAGCAGTTTCGCCAGCCCTTGGACGACCTTGTAGTCCGTATCTGCGATGGTGAGTTGGTCAATAGTGTCCTCCAGATCACCTTTCGGTTCACCGAGATGGGCCTCAAAAATCTGAATGAGTTCCTCGGCCGTCTCTCGATACTGTTGCTCGCTGGCGTCAATGAATAACGGCGTGATAGTATCCTCGTGTGTCCGTGAGCGTGCAAGATTAGCTGTCAGCATTCGTTGCCACCCCCTGTCGTCGCTGCTCAGAAACATATGTTTCCACCGTGTCTTCAGCAATAATCTCGTAGAGACGGGCGGGTTGCCTGTCGTCCGTCGGCCGGAGAATCCGACCTAGCCGTTGCGCATACTGCCGTTTCGAGGCACTTCCAGAGAGAATAATTCCGACATTCGCAGAGGGGACATCTATCCCTTCGTCCAGTACCTGTGACGTAGCCAACATCGAGTACTCACCCGTTCGAAACCGCTCCAATATCTCTGTACGTTCGTCAGTCTCAGTTTGATGGGTGATGCAGGGCACGACGAACTCTTGGGAGATCTCGTACGCGAACTCGTTATTGGCGGTGAAAATAATGGTTCGGTCGTTGTAGTGTCGCTTCAGCAGATTGTCGAGCGTATCCAGTTTCTTTGCAGCAGTACGGGCGATGTTTTCCGCCCGTTGCTTGGCAATAAGCGCCCGTCGTCCCTGCGGGTCATACGACGTGCGTTTGAGGAACTCCTGATATCCGTTCTCCTTCCAGAGCTCGAAATCGTGGCTGTCCACGTAGTCACGGTATATCTGGTACTCCTCGTCGTACGTTGTCCGTTCCTCGTCTGTGAGTTCGACTTGGAGATGAATAGTCTCGTATTCGCTGAGATACTCCCCAGCAAGTTCATCAACCGCCTCGCGATAGACAACCGTTCCAAGCAAGTCCTCTAATTCTTCGTGTGCTCCATCGGCACGCTCGTACGTAGCTGTGAGTCCGAGTCGATACGGTGCAATCGTCATCTCGGGGATCTGCTGATATGTCGGCGCTGGTAAGTGGTGTACCTCGTCTACAACGAGAAGCCCGAACTGATCGCCATACTCGTTGATATAGCGGTAGGCAGAGTCGTAGGTTGTCACCGTGATGTCCGCTATATTATGGCTGCCACCACCGAGAACGCCCACGCCGTCTGGGAGCTGGTCACCGAAAGCGTTGGTGAGAGTCGCGTGCCACTGGTTCATCAGGTCGATGGTTGGCACGACTACGAGCGTACTCACGCCCGCGTCCGCGATAGCTTGGACGGCGAGGAACGTCTTCCCGCTCCCTGTTGGAAGAATGACACTCCCCTGTCGGCCATTGTCCTGCCACGCCGAGAGAGCGTCTTGCTGGTACTCCCGTGGTTCGATAGCGACAGACGGTGTGAGATAGAAGTCTGAGTAGGCACGAGCGTCGTCCTCTATCTCATCAACAGTCGCCGTGGATTCTTCGAGGGTCACTTGTCCATCGGACTGGGTTGCCCACTTTCGAATGGGACGATAGTGCTGCGCTTGCGCCCGATACTCGTCGACGCGATCATCCCATTCGGCATACGGCACAGCGTCAGGAGCGTCTTCAAGCAAAAGCGTGCCATCATCGAATGAGAGACGCATTCAATTCTCTCTATGCAGGTGGGATACTTGTCCTTGCTGGGGTAACATACCAACAGGGAGGACTACATTGGAATGTCGTCAGCGATTGAGCGAAGGTCGCTCTTTGTCGGCTGCCGTCCAATGTCGACGGAGTAGTCGCCGACCCAGAATCGAAACTGCTGGTGGTCAACATCGAAGTGGAGTCCACAGGAGACATCTGGTTCTGCCTGCTCGTACTCGGACTTGCTCACGTTCTCGCCCTCTTGAAGCGTCTCAAGCAGGTACTCGGCGGCGTGTGGGCGTTGCTTCATCGCCAAGATATGCTCGGTTGCCACGTGTTTCAGCACTTCTCCACCTGTGTCGTATCTGTCGCCGACCAGATAGAATTCTCCGCTGAACTCGTAGGATTCAACGTGGATGCTGAGAGCATATGTCTCGGCCATACGTGATTGTCGTCATTCTGTGACACAAACATTACGCCCCAGTTGGTGTTAGGACAAGTAATGACAACAGACCGCCGCCCTGACAAAATTGAACTGGATGAGCTTGATCAACAGTTAGCGAGCGCTGACGACGGAGATGTGACCGCCCTCACACGGGCAGTCGCAACGTACGAAACGCGGTTATCGACCGCACATGAGGACGGAGAATCCGACCGCTACCGTCGTATCTCAAGAGCCTATCGAGAACGACTCATCACCGTGCTTGACGACGCAATACAGACCGAAGGGTGGGAGATCCTCGAAGAGTTTCTCAACGCATACCATCCAGAGACAACTGATGGATTCCCACACGTGACGACAATCCTCCAGAACGTCACTGGTCGCTACCTCATCCGTACCCGACTGTCGGATAGTGTCGATGCTATTCCCGTTCCCGCTCTGGCGTTCTTCAGTTCGATTCTCGACCAAATTGAGGGAGATGGATACGATTTCATTAGAGAGGCACTTCATCCGTACGGCTGGGGAATCGGGCATCCTGACCACTCGGTTGCGGACAACATCCATCAGCACGCCTCAACAGGTCTTCCACTCGTGAATGCGATGCTCGAACACGCGTTCTACGCCGACCAGCATTCAGCGATAGAACTGCTGGAGCAACTGATCAATGACGAAGCAGTTCGACAGACGCTCCCATATCGGTCTGGCAAGATCTCGGGACCACGGTACCTGTTAGATGCTCCCGCCGGTGCGGTCAGCGAATTTAGCCCGACAATTCCACGGTACTGGGAGTGGCAGGAGGACCTTGACTACGAGTTTGTGTTAGACGCGGATGTCGAGAAACGGATTCGAGATATCGTGACTGAGGAAGGGATTGACGGCGACTTGCCCACCGACTGGACGATTGCTGACCTAACCCTGTGATGTGCCCTACCGCTGAATCTGAAGCTTAGGGAGTGAGTCGACAATATTTAATTGTTCGAGTGTTCGCTTTCTGAATGTATGACTGATCTGATAGTCAAATCTGGCGTACGGGAGACAGTGAACGACCACCCAATCTCGGCGGACTTCTACGAAGCTCTGGACGAAACGGTTGAAGAACTACTTGAGGACGCCGCTCGCCGAGCCGAAGCGAATGAGCGACAGACAGTGATGCCACAGGACTTGTAGGCGTATCTCTACGGAGACACTGACATTCTTCATCTCCGGTCGGTCACGATTCCACTGCTGATATCTGTGCAGGCATGAATCTTTAGCCAATCGTGTGTTTGTGACAAACTCCGAGGCCCATTGAAATCGTTGCGGGTCTTGTGATGCTATCACAATGCAGGTTAGATGCCAATTTTGAGTATACTTTCTGCGGCAGCGGTTGAGTATATGAACGGGTGCGGTTTATACGGTACCGTAGAAAGCACTAGCTTTTGCGAACCTCATGGGTTAATCCAGCCCTGTCCCTCAACGTTACCGATAGAGATTCTCGCGATGGCGAGCTTCGTGGACAACGATCTCGTTCTCTTCCTCGACAATGTCGACGAAGACACGGTAAGAGCCCCAGTTATACTTTCCGTCAGACTGACCGTTCCACGTCTGGTAATCCCAATCCATGGGCGACCGGAACTCCGCAGTAGCGACACGTTGAAGCTTCTTCTGAATTTGGGAAACGGCCTCGCTGTTCAACGTCTCGAACACCGTCTCGAATCCGCTTCGGAAGGAAATGTCGTAGGCCATGGGTGATTGTCCACACAGCCGCAGTTGCGACTGTGTAGGGAGGTTTCACCCTGTATGGTGGGCCAATTTCAGTTGGCCCCCAAGGCATGGCCTGTCTTGTACACAGACAAATATTGCCCAGACATATCAAATTACCGTGGGAGGGAAACACATAGATTTATATACAGCTTGAACCTGATGGATAGGTCGCTGGGTCAATTCAGATATCTTAGCCAAAGATATCAATAGCGACATCTACTCGAGAAATCCTATGTCCGATTTAATGGTGAATTGTATCGTCGTAGGTGAGTTTGACCACCAAACTATATCAGACTTTAACTCAACGGTTGTTACAATGCCATCAGGTTTTCTCCAGTCTCGTAGCGGACGTCCATGGTCCTACGATAGGACGGACGCCGAATTTGAGTTCTATCAAGGCGAAGGATCCAGTGCATTAGAGATTGTAGTCGTTAATCACGGAGAACGCCCGAACAAAGATTTCCTCCAGCGAACCTACACCGACCGCCGGGGCGGACGTGTAAACCCAATTCTCGTGGTCGCGCTCTACGATGACAAGGTGGGCCTGTGCGGGCCGAGTGGCGAAGACCCACCCGTGTTCCATAATGTCGACCGTGGCCAAGCCGAGCGCGTCTGTGATGCCGCCCTGAAAAAGCCAGATCGACACGTTGCTCAGGCTTTTCTCACAAACACGCTCCCACAACTTGACGAGGAATTGGCCGGTCTACGGAATCAGGGCCTTCTGTCAACGCACGAACTCAGGGTCGGTGTTCCGGACCGCGATGATTGGGAAGAAGCTACCGAACGCGCTCAACAAGCCCTCACGGACGACCCGCGAGACTTAGTGGAAGGCCTGAACTACGAGATTGACCGGCTTACAGACCAGAGCTACGTTCTTAAGGACACCAGTGACGGCCACGAGCGGGCGGTCGCTATGTTCCTTCAGGAGGACGAGTCGTTCGACCACAAACAGGATCGCTTCGTCAACAAGTCCCCAGTAGCGTACGCCCTCAACGAAGCCGACAAGCGAAACCTGGACTACGTTATCGGAAGTAGCGGTGACACGCTTCGACTGTACACGACGAACCCGGAGGCTGGCTTCGGCTCTCGCGGCCGCACCGACACCTACGTTGAGGTGAACACGAACCTCCTGGCCGACGAGAAGGCGGCGTACCTCTGGCTGTTGTTCTCGGCGAATGCCCTCCGCGATGATGGTGCTCTTCATCAGATTATGGAGGACTCGAAGGAGTACGCCTCCGACCTCGGAGGACGCCTTCGTGACCGTATCTATGACGATGTCATCCCTGACCTTGCGGAAGCTATTGCGGACGCAAGAGATATTGACAATCCAACGAAGGAGGAACTCGACCAGACCTATGAAATGGCTTTGTTTCTCCTCTATCGGCTCCTGTTCATTGCCTATGCCGAAGATGAGGAGTTCCTTCCACGCCGGCGCAACGGTCGCTACGATCAACATTCACTGAAACAGAAAGCTCACGATCTCCACGATCTCGTTCAAGAAGGTCGTGAGTTTGACGATTCTTTCTACGATCACTGGGACGATGTAATGCGTCTTTCGCGGGCGATTCACAATGGACACGAGGAACTTGGCTTGCCAGCGTACGAAGGGAGGATTCTCTCTGAAGACGCTGATGTCTCTGAGGCGGGCGCAAGGCTCGCGGATATTCGGTTGAACAACGCTGAGTTCGGACCCGTTCTTTTCCGATTACTCATTGACGAGAACGAGGACGGGTACCAAGGTCCCGTAGACTTTCGAAATATCGGTGTCCGTGAGTTTGGTGTGATCTACGAGGGGCTTCTTGAATCAGAACTTTCTGTTGCGGAACAACCTCTTACAACTGACGAGGAAGATCACTATCAACCGGTCGAAAGTGGGGGTCAGCAAACTCTCGGCGACAATAGCCAAGATGTTGTTGTTCAGGAGGGTGAAGTCTATCTCCACGGACAATCTGGTGAACGAAAAGCTACTGGGGCCTACTATACTAAATCTCGCTTCGTTGAACATTTACTAAACAACTCTCTTGACCCCGCGCTTGACGATCACATCGAGCGCATTGAGCGCCTCAGAGAAGAAGAAGGAGAAAATGCCGCCGCCAGGGCATTTTTCGACATCCGTGTCTCGGACATTGCTATGGGGTCAGGGCACTTTCTGGTTGGTGCCGTTGACCGAATTGAATCGAAGCTTTATAAATATCTAACTGAGAATCCGCTCACACCGGTTCAACAGGAGCTCGACAATCTGGAAGATACAGCACTCAACGCCTTTGATAACGAGGAATACGCTCCAAATATCGAGCGGGGACAACTCCTACGCCGCCAGGTTGCTCGAAGGTGTATTTATGGTGCGGATTTGAACCCACTGTCTACTGAATTAGCTCGGCTGTCTATTTGGGTGCATACTTTTGTGCCTGGTCTTCCCCTCACATTCTTAGATTATAACCTCGTTACAGGCGACTCACTCGCTGGGATTGGAACCTTAGATGAAATTGCGGAGGAATTCGGTGCTGATCCATCACGTATTGGCTGGGGTCTTTTTCCTGAACTTGAAGATACGATGGACGAGATCAGTGACGAGATTGAACAGATCGGTCGTCGCGCGGACAGTGACGCTGAACAAGTACGAGAGGCCAGAGAAACCCGTGCCGATATTGAGGAAAAGCTTGCTCAGGTAGAAGCACGCTTCGATATACTTGCCGCATCCAGGGTGGATGATGATATTGATACGGAGGGCATTTTGGATACAAGTGTTGATAGTGTAACTGATCTACCCAGTTATGAGAGAGCTCAGGAAGTTTTGGACTCTACGGATCCACTCCATTTCCCTATCGCTTTCCCAGAGTTATTCACTGGAGAAAATAATGGGTTTGACACTATTATTGGGAATCCTCCGTGGGAGGAAGCTACTTTGGAAGAAAAGGAGTTTTGGGCCAGATATATCCCAAATTTCCAGGCTAAATCCGATGAGCTACAAAAAGAATTGCGTGATGACATAGTTGATGATCGTCCCGAACTTTTGGAGAAATATAAAACTGAAAAAGAACGAAAACAAAAGACAGCCGAAATAATCAAATCTGGACCGTATGAGAGTAGCTCTGGAGGTGGTTCCGCCCCAGAATTATTTGTGTCCTTCCTAAGCCGATTCAATCAACTTGTTGGAAATAATGGCCATGTTGGTGCTGTAGTTCCAAGAACCGCATTTTCTGGAGACAATACTACCGCCTTTAGAGAAGATTTATTCAACAACTATAGAATAGATGACCTTACTGTCTTAGTAAATAATAATAATTGGGTGTTTGAGTCCGTACATGGCCAGAAAACAATCGCACTGGCTTGTTACGAAAAAACTGGAGAGCC
The DNA here is from genome assembly GCF_008728975.1 of Haloarcula sp. CBA1131. Lineage (NCBI taxonomy): Archaea > Methanobacteriati > Methanobacteriota > Halobacteria > Halobacteriales > Haloarculaceae > Haloarcula > Haloarcula sp. CBA1131. The sequence goes on along the minus strand of NZ_RPCY01000004.1, from coordinate 41,264 downwards.
GACTGACGTAGTCCCGCTACAGGGACCGTTTTATTCACTTGAGGAATATGAGGATGGGATCAAAAACCCACCTCACGAATTTGACTTAGAGACTATTCGAAGTCTAAATTCGGCTTTAGTTATCCCACTACCTCCAACAAAAGAGGCTGTTGATGTATTCGATAGGATGGTATCTAATAACAAGAAATTTGATTACAAAGACGGGGATTGGAGAGCCGTCCCAGTCACTCCGCTCAAATTAGCTCCTTATGAGGATGAAGTTTTGGACGACGGGACTACCCTTCTACACAGGTCAGAGTCACCGCCAGAGGATGATTTCATTCCAGTTGTCGGAGGAAAGTGTATCGACTTCTGGAAATATGATGAATCAAAGGTCAGTGTTTGGAGTGATCCGGACTTGATATATGACTATTTACAGGAAAAAAGAGAGACTTCATACGAGTACGCGGGTAGCCGTTCGCCCTTCTCTGATATGCCCGAAGACTGGGTATATGACAAATCAACCCTTCCATGCTATTCGTCCCGGGTAGTGTTCCGAGATTCAACAAATAAAACCAACACGAGGACAGTCATTCCCGCTCTGGTCCCTCCAAATGTCGCTATGTTGGATACAGCCCCATATCTAATTTGGCCGAAAGGGGACGAGAAAGATCAAGCGTATCTTATGGGAATTATGGGAAGTATCCCATTCGATTGGTGTGCCCGGACTTTCGTAGAGAGTCATGTTAGTTTTTATCTCTTACGAGGATTGCCAGTTCCGCGGGTATCTGGAGAGCATCAGTTAAGAAATAGAATTATCGAGCTCTCAGGTGCCTTAGCCGCAAATAATCAAAGATACTCAAAGTGGAGTGATGCTGTTGGGGTTGACTGTGGCTCTATTCCCGAGGAGAGGAGACAAGAGATGATGTATGAAGTCGATGCGGTGGCCGCACACCTCTATGGCCTAACCCGCGAGCACGTCGAGGTCATGTTTGAGACCTTCCACGATGGATGGGACTACGAAGAACGGTTAGAGCGTGTTCTCGACTACTACGCGAGCTGGGCGGACCGACTGGACCTCGACCACGCCAACCGCGAGGCGGAACAAGCGGCTGGCACCAGAAACGATGACTGAACGGCCACAGGTCGTCGACAACCGAGACGGCAACACACTTGCCACCGCTATCAACGCCTATCTCTCGGATCTGGATGAGCGGCTGGCAAACGACCCCGACCTCGACATTGTCACCGGCTACTTCAACCCGCGCGGATACTTTTCGGTCGCTGAGGGGTTGGAACACGTCGACCAAGTTCGGCTTCTCATCGGTGCCCAGCCCGATCAAGAAGGCAAGGAACGCTGGCGACAACCAGAGGAACCACGAGGGGAGGCGTACGAACGCAAGCGCATCGAGGAGGCACTCCAGACGCTGGATCAGAATCTCGAACGCGACCGGGACTTGCTTGGCTTCTCGCGTGATGTTGACCAAGGACTTCAGGAACTCGTGGATTTCCTCCGGAGCGACCGCGTTGAGGTGCGCCGCCACGAGGATAGCTTCGTCCACGGGAAGGCATACCTGTTCTCGGACAGTCAGGGGGCGATTGCTGGATCATCGAACTTCACCGGCGCGGGACTAAACTCGAATCTGGAGCTAAATCTCGGTACCTACGATCCTCACGTAACCGAGCGCGTCAACGACTGGTTCGAAGATCTCTGGGAAGAAAGCGAACCGTTCGACCTCGCCAGTCTCTATGAGGAACGATTCGAGCCCTACGATCCTCACCTCATCTACCTCCGGGTACTCTACGAGCGATACGGCGACGAACTGGAGGAAGAACGAGAGGAGGACGGAGGTGCCATCAACCTCACCAACTTCCAGCAAGACAGTGTCCGGCGGGCTAACCGGTTCCTCGACAAACACAACGGCGTTATCATTGCTGACGAGGTCGGGCTCGGGAAGACGTACATCGGTGGTAAGCTCCTCGAACAGTACGTCCAGGAGAACCGACAGCGTGCGCTCGTCGTCGCACCAGCGTATCTCCGGGACGGGATGTGGACACAGAAGCCGGCTGAATGGGGCGTTCAATTCGAGACGGTCTCCTATGCTGAACTCCGGAACGACAGCCAACTCGGCGGTGACGCCAACAACCTTAGCCTTCCCGTCGACGAATACCAGTTGGTCGTCATCGACGAAGCCCATGCGTTCCGTAATCCCGGAACCCAGCAATCCCACGCACTCCGGACGCTCCTCCGAGGTGATCCGCCGAAGGACGTGGTCATGCTCACGGCCACGCCGGTCAACAACTCTCTGTGGGACCTGTACTACCTCCTGAATTACTTCATCCGGAACGACGCCGCCTTTGCTAACGAAGGTATCCGGTCGCTTCGAGACCAGTTCAAGGAAGCCCAGGCGGAGGACCCGTCGGACCTCAGTCCCGATATGCTGTTTGATGTCCTCGACCAGACGACCGTACGCCGAACCCGGCGGTTCATCAAGAACCACTATGAGAACGCGACGATGCCCGACGGCGATGGTGGAGAAGTTCGGATTAACTTCCCTGACCCGAAGCCTCAGCGTGTCGATTACACTTTCACAGAGACGTTCGGCGACGAATATTTCCACGATGTCGCGGAAGGGCTGGCGGCTGGCGACCGTGATGAAGCCGAGCTCACGCTGGCTCGATACCGGCCATCGTACTACCTTGAAGGTGAGGAAGACGCTTCGGAACTCTCACTGGTCGGGCTGTTGCGGACGGGCCTCCTCAAGCGGTTCGAGTCGTCGAGCTACGCTTTCAAGAACACCCTCGACGGGATGATCTCGCAATACCAGATTGCACTCCAACTCATAGAGGAGGGCTATTTCCCTGAGACAAACGCGATTGATGAGTGGGTTGAAACGGATAGTGACGAAGGGATGGAGGAAGTCTTCGATGAGGCAAGCGACGGGAATATTTCGCTGGCGGCGGCGGATGCTGATCCCGCCGAGCTTCGGGCTGACCTGGAACACGACATCGAGATGCTGGAGCGGTGGCGTGATGGGGCACAGGCGGTCAGCCGAGACGATGACGAGAAGCTTCATGCCCTCCGCGATACGCTTGAGGACATCGTTGAGACGGCAAGAGAGGACGCTGAGGCTCGACAAATCTCTGACGAGGACATCGATTCGGCCTTCCGCCAGAACCGTAAGGTGCTGTTGTTCTCCTACTACGAGGACACCGTCGATTGGATTTACGAGTACTTGGAGTCCATTGTCAGCGAGGACGAAGACTTGTCGTGTTATGAGGGTCGCATCGCCGCTGTGTCCGGCGACGGCTCGAAGTACGGTGTCACACGCGAGGAAGCCGTCCACGGGTTCGCACCGAACTCAGGCGATGCCCCACCGGACGCCACTGACGAGTTTGATATTCTGATTGCGACGGACGTCCTGGGTCAGGGGGTCAACCTCCAAGAGGCGCGAAACGTCATCAACTACGACCTCCCGTGGAACCCGATGCGCGTGGTTCAGCGGAACGGGCGTATCGACCGCGTTAATTCCCCGCACTCGGAAATCTACCCATTCTCGTTCTTCCCTGAGGACCGACTGGATGATCTTCTTGAGCTCGAACACCGAGTTCGGGAGAAACTCACCCAAGCGGCCCGCTCAATTGGTGTGAGTGGGGGCGTTATACCAGATATGGAAACCCTCAATCAGAACTTCGCGGAGAAGGTCGAGGAAATCGACTCGATCCAGCGGGAGGAATCGGACTTCTACGAACAAGGCGGGGCTGAAGCGGCGGCGTATTCCGGCGAGGAATATCGTCAGGAACTCCGTGAGGGACTGGAGGAGCGCGAGGATCAGATCACGTCGCTTCCGTGGGCCGCTGGATCAGGATTCCGTGGTGAAGACCCAGGCTATTTCTTCTGTGCTCGGGTCGGGGACGAGGTCTTCATGCGGTTCGTCCCACACGAGATGGATGGGGAAGACGATCTCGTTCAAGACACGCTCACCTGTCTGAAGCGTATCGAATGCTCTCGTGATACTGGTCGGGCTCTCCCAGATGGAATGCGAGAGCAAATCTACGGTGCGTGGGAGACGGCACAGGAGGACATCTATCGCCAATGGCAAGAACAGACGGACCCGTTGAATGTTCAGCCAGACATCCGCCGACTGTTCCGTGAGGTCGGCCAGCATCTTCGTGACCACTGGCCGGATGATATGACCCAGGACGAGCTTCAAGAGACCGTCGAGGCGGTGGAGGCTCCTTGGGGCCGGAAGTACGAGCGTGAGCTTCGGGAAATTTACGAAGACGAGTCTCTCGGTCCTATCGACAAGTCACGGGAGCTTGTCGACAAGGTCGAGGAATTGGGGTTACAACCGTTCGAGGCTCCTGACCCACTACCGCCGATAGAGGAAGAAGAGGTGAAGTTGGTCTGTTGGATGATCGTGGCTCCTGAGGAAGATCAGGATGATCAAGAAGACCGACCGGGACTGGTGTCCCAGGTTACGTTCGACGTAGAATAACAATATCACCGGAGACAACCGATGAAATTTGATAAAATATTACAACGAAAGTCGTTCGCAAACGGAGAGTTCAACTTCGAAGATGTAGCACAGACCCAGGTCGGCCACGAAGACGGTGAATATGGGTACTTTATCATAGAGTCAAAGAGGAGAAAAAGAACACAAACAGGCACCAGTATCCCCTGGAATAACAGTGCTGTCATCTACTTTGAAGACCCCAGCCCATTCGAAGATATTTATGAGATACTCAACCGCCGGATAGGTTCTGAATTTGATCTTGAGGCCAGTACTGGATTCATACCAGCTGATGGGGAATATGAAGGCAAGGACACGGAAAACACGGACATCTCTGAGGTTCGTGTTGACGTTGAGGAATCTGGAATCAGCTTCTATTGCTTCGATGACTCACGGGATTTGATAGGTGCCGCATCAATCCCGATTGCGACCGCCTTCGAAGAAGGTGAATACACTGATGAAGAGAATTTGCAAGTATTCCATGCGATGGTTGAGGAAATCTCTGAAAGTTTCAACGACGCTCGTGAATCCCGAGAAGAAACTATGGACAAAGTACACGACACCGCGTTAGAGAAGGTTGAGCGGATTTGTAGTAGGTTCCACTCCGCGGCAAAACAGTTACGTGACACACATGGAAACTCAGATTCGTTCGAGATCGAGAACGAGTACTCCGTTCAATCCCTTCTACACTCTTATCTCAAGCTGGAGTTTGATGATGTTAGAGCGGAAGAATATAATCCAAGCTATGCTGGAAAACAGCCTCGTATTGATTTTTTGATTGAGGCTCACGATATTTTGATTGAGGTCAAACATGCCCGAGCTAACCATGGGAAAGACGAAATAAGAGAAGAGTTGGCCATTGACAAGGACCACTACCGAAAAGAAGACTATGACCAGTTGGTCTGTTTCATCTATGACCCAGATGAAATGATAACCAACCCAGACGGATTCATAAAAGATCTTGAATTTGATGAGCCTTCAATTACGGTCCTGATTTCTCCATAGAGACTCCGAATGCCATCAATCTCGATATAGCACTGATTGACCAAACTGGATTTTTGGACCCAAGTGGCTTGAGCAACCTGATTAACGAGACGAGGAAGCGGTATGGACCCGCCGGGAGTACATGAGTTATCTCACTCGTATCGGGGGAAGCGCAGGTGACCACCTTGCAGACAACCTTTCATCCAATGAATATGAAAGAGGATACTGTTTACTTGGCTTGAAATAGAGGAAGTTCGATTTGATCTCGTCCGTCATTATCAGGTCAGAGCTGAAAGGCGAGTGGATACTGTGGTCGTGATTATCGCCACAATCGGGGACGACCGCCGACCTGCATCTGTCCACGAAGTCATTAATATGCTCTCTGAGAATTGTCCGATAGCAAGATGGGGCACGTCTACTACCATCACCCTGTAGACAAGCAGTTCTCTCTCGATTTCGTCAATCCAGACGCCGAGAATATCGTGTCACAAATCGTCGACTACGACGGGGATGTAGCTGTGAAAGTCGTGGAATACGAACTTGAAACAGAGTTCTACGGTGTATACACATCTCGGGTCGGCGGCGGTGCAGTGAGCGAGATCGAACTTGACCTCAGTGACGCTCTCGCGGACATGACTGAGGACAATGGGACGATTGTCGCACGTCTCCTAGAGATATATCGTGCGCTCCTCTCACAGAACGAGGAAGAAGAGGGTACGCCTGTGGAGGCTTACAAGAACATCGACATTGAGGACCTCCCCGATGCGTTTGACGAGACGTCGTGGGAAGGGACGGCAACAGATGTCGCTGGTCGCCTCGCGTCGAACCTGATTCTCAAGCACGCTCTTCCTAACGCCAATCATCGGACCGCTGTGGCGCTGATACAGTTCTACCTGCGTCGCATCAACAGCGACTTTTCGATGCCCGAAACAAAAACCGAGATTGAGCCCGATACCTACGACTGGCGAGAGTGGGTCAACGAGTATATTAACGAATCAAAGCGTCTCCTGACTGTTCGGCGGAAGAACGTCCTGTTCAAACATTTGCGTGAGTTCGGAGCCACAACGCTTGAGCGGAAACACGAAGTCATGATCGATTTGTCAGAGTATGAGCTTGATATGTATCCGCATGAAGCGAAGGTATTCTACGCCGAAAAGCACCAAGACCTCTGGATAGAATTTGTGGAGAAAGCAGTCGAGCGAGCCGGCTTTCCAGAATTGACCGACACTACGGGGATATCTAAAGCAGAGTTCGCAGAGAAAATCCGGCGGCTTGACTAGCGGACTGCGTTAGTCTTGGAGAGTAGCGACTAATCGGCCAGTTTCCTTGGCCTCTTCGCTACGCGACATCCCATATGTCGCAAGCGCCTCGTCCACCGCTTCATCAAGGCTCATAGTTCACTTCAATATTAGCTGTGTGATTGTATAAACTCTTGCATCACCCAGCGTGCGCGCCATACAGACGTGAGAGATGTTCCTGATTATCGCGGTAATCACAACTTCGTAGAGGGAATCATCCAGATCGGCGGATTGCTCTCTAGTTTGCAGAATTGACGAGCGAAGTCTGCGTCGTCGTTGGATCGGGATCAAGCCCCAGCACGACCGATTTGGGGGGTTGGTAACGCACTGATTCGGTCCCAGTAGTCAGTTTTTCGAGCGTCATCCCCTGCAGGTGAGCGACCAGTGACAAGACCTGTCGACAATGGGGGTACCGGTCCAGCCACTCGTCGAACCGATCACCGCGTCCTGTCACAGCCAGCGTCAGTTCACCGCCGTAGTCGATTTCCCGGTGCCCCAATTCGTAGAGAACCTCGGCGATAACAGCCATTTCGTCGGAGAACGCCGGCCCGTAGGCGTCTATATCCACGTCAGGGGTAGGGGTCGTAGCCCGCGAACCACAGTCCTCACCATTGAATGACAGGCAAATCCGCCATTCCGTCGCTCGACCCGGCCCAAGATCCTCGCGTTGGATGACGCCGGCAGCCTCGAGGTCGGCAAAGTACGTCTCATTGTTCCGAAGCGTCTGTGTCGAGACGTCCAGAAGGTCGGCAAGGTCACCCGTCGCCAGGGGTTCATCGACATCCAGCAGTATCGCGACAGTTCCCGAGACAGATCGAGGGCCGATATCGGGCAAGAGTTCGGCGGCATCGAGCATCGACAGCGCATACCGAATGTCTTCGGTCGTGAGGTTCCGTGGCCGGTCCGTCTCGGCACCGAGATAGGAGACGGCCCGTGCCGCAGCGAAGGCATCGCTCGTCAGTGCATGGAGGATCGAAACCGTCTCTCGGGTCGGTTTCAGCGATTTGAGGCTGAGTTGCCGGGACAGCGCAATGGCGACGGCGTCGCGACGATCACCGTTGACGATATCGACATTCAGTATGAACGCTGAGAACCCGTCAGCCTCGTCCTGAAGATCGAGATACTCGTCAAGATTTTCGAGGTGCGAGCGCATCGAATCGACGGTCGGCCCGGCCAAGACCCAGCTGCCGGTCGTGTCACCGGTTGGGTCCGATGCGTCGACGTCGGGTGTCGCGAGAAGTTGAGACCGTTTCTCTTCGCGGTCCTCGTAGAGCACTCGGTACGCGGAGTAGAGCCCGTAGCGGCTGGACACAGCAGTCTGAGTGGCAATCATCTTCGCGAGGTGGTCCCGGCGGCGGCTATCCGAGACAGCCCAGTCAGGTACCTTGAGAACACGGGTGATATCGACACCGAGCATGTCGTAGATCCGGGACACCGTTCCGAGCAGCCCGTGTGCGGTCCGGGCCAGCATCGACAGGCCGTTGTTCTCGTCGTTGCTGTCGTCCTCAACGTCGACGTCAACACTCATCGATAGTAGGCCGTCGCGAGCCTGTCGAAGCCGGGATTGAAGCCCCTTCGCGTCGGCGTCTTGGTTTCGCAGGTAGCCCAGACAGCCGCCGTCCCGGAGTAGATACGGGTCAGTCACTGGGAGTCCATCAAGACCAGACCGGTCTGGCCCGCCAGCGAGTCTGTTCTGCGTTAAGACCTGCTGAAACGCCGGTTCTGAGAGTAACGCCGCACAAAGACGGACCAGTGTGTGGGCCTGGTAGCCGGCTGCTTCAACCTCGACAACGACCTCGTCGCGCTCCTCTAGGAATGAGTAACCGACCCCACGAGAGTCCCCAGTCGAGTCGACCGTGCGGGACGAGAGCGCGATTTCGCCGGGAGCGGCCGCCGAGACGGCTGCATCGTGGATGTGACCGTCAAGGAACGAAACGGACGATGTGGTGCTGGAGCCGCCGCGGGTGGCGGTCGCGGCCTCGCTGTCGGGCCGGTCCCCCTCCCCTCCTTTGGTGGTTGGGGTGTACACGGAACTGTGCGGAGATTTTGGGGGTCAGTAACGCCGGGTGAATCGGCCCGCTGGCTGGTACCCACTCCTTGCGTGCTCTCGTCAATACGGCCCGTACCGCCAGTAGAGGGGGCAGACGAGGTTTCGAGAGAGTAGTCCGGGTGTTCATCCAGCAACGCATAGCCCGCTGGCAGCAGGCGAACAGTCCGTTCGTGTGTGCCATAGGATGTCACCAGATCGGCGTCAGCCATCCGCTTCACCCACGCGCGTATCGCTTCGCGAGAGGACCACTCCAAGAGCGTGTGACTTTGGAGAGCATCGTAGGTCAGTTCCTCTTTTGAGGCCTCTGCGACGGCGTAGAGGCGCTTCCAGTCCTCATGGTTTGCCCCTCGGTCGGCCAAGAGGGTGCGTACGTGTTGCCGGCGGTGTTCTGTCCGGGTCGACACGGAGTCGGACCCATATAGGCTCGACTCTATGGAGTGAGTCACGCTGGCCGGCAGCACCTCATCAAACTCGGAGAGGAGATGACGCTGGACGCGCGGCGTTGCGTTCGTCAAGACGATCTCGATACCAACACTCAGCTCGACGAGGAACTCAACCAGACTCGTACGCTGTGTTCGAGAGAGGTCCCATAACTTACGCACGTCAACGGCAAGCGTGGGCTGGACGTCGGCGGCCTCAAGCATCTTGATCGGCCCCTCAAGCACATCAGCAAGCGATGAATGGGTTCCGATAGATGTTGTCCCACCGAGCTGGCGAGACACTTCTAGCAGCCGGAACCACTGCAACTGTGAGTCGGCTGCTTGGGCGGCTAGCGTCGCGTAGTGGTACTCGTCTTCCGTGCCGGGAATCTCGTCAGTAAGCGCCGTGACACCGCACTCTTCGATCAGTGTCGCCCGCCACTTGTCGCGAGGCACATCCGCGAGCAGTTGGCGTAGCGCTGTCAAGAGTGCATCCGAGAGTTGCGTGTCGGGCTTCCAGAGGGCGCGATTGAGAGCCGTAGGACTCGTTATGGCCTCTGGGCCGAGTGATAGTCGTGCGGTAGGGTCTATCGACCCCTCGGGGCGAACCTCGAAGCTCGTCATGTCCGGCGATTACGACAGTCTCACAGCTATCTGCCGACGCGACTAGGCCCAAACACAGCGCAGAGATGGCTCTCTCTGTTCGGGCGCAACGCTTATTTCATCACGGCAAGAAGCAGTAGGTGAGAACGATAGTAGGCTCACCTTTTCAGCCGGGGTCGTTGGCGCGACCCCGGCGTCCTGCCTCTCACCGATTAGCGGTGAGTGTTTTCCGTATGCTTGATGTTGATTTGGTTTGGCCGCTCCTGTCTTAAACACCGCGGCTAGTTTGTCTGCCGCACGTCAGACAAGAGTTAGTTGACTGTCTTGAGTGGACCAGCGATCCGCGATTGCCCTCCCCAGCTGTCGGCGGGGAGCGGTCCCGTCTCGCTGGTCCCTTGTTGAGTCGTTGCACCTGTATGTGACAATATCTAGTTATGTCATATGTATTTTTTCCTTTCACTTTGCCGACAGTATAGCCGAAACTATAATGACATATATAGCCTATATTCTAAATATTCTTTTAGTATCAGAATACTTATATTACTTAATTAATTATTCCTTCTCTACATATTTTCCACAGCCTGAGTATACATGGGTGCGTAAAACTACGTCATTCACGTATAATTCTACATATCAAAACCTAGAATGTTATATTCTGTTCACAAGTTATTTGGTCATTGCACTGTCAATATGTGCTGGTGGATTCAGGACAGAATTCACCAACTGTGTAAGAAAACCAATATAACGATACCAGCGGATTACCGGTGGGGAATCGGCGGGCAAGCAAGACCGCAAAATCAGAGACATCTATGTCAACACAAACCACAGCATCGAACGCATCGACCGCACAACCAACACTCTACACGCACGCGAAGCGGCGGTTTGCTGACGCCTGGCTCACGCCCGGCGTGCGACAGGCGACCCAACTGCTACTGCTCCTCACGCTGTTTGCTGGCTCGGCGATGGGCCAGACCGACGTCGGGAACATCTACTGTGACACTGCTGTCGAGGATGGCGTCAACGTCGTCTTCGGCGCACTGGCTGGTCTCGGCCTGCCAGCGACGATGGTGTTCGTCGGTCGCAGTGGCCTGTCGTACATGCGGGCCTCTGGCAACCCGAACCAGCAAAACGAGGCTCGCCGGGACCTCATCCTCTCGCTGGTTGGTCTCGGCGTCGTTGTGCTGGCAATCGTGGCTCCAGAACTCATCACGAAGTTCGGGGACAACGTCGGCTTCGGCTTCTCGGACTGTGTGACGCCATTCTGAAGATACGATGCTACCACTCCGCTCACTGCTGGTGATCGCGGCCCTTTGCTCGCTGCTCTCGACAGCCGCAGCTGCGGGGCCGGCGTCCGCTGGTGGCAACCCAGCGCAGATTGAGCGGGGGACGGCACACTCCTACACCGACGCGAGTCACGGTGGCGTGGGGGTACTCCAACAGAACGCCACCGCGCCGAGTGGCTCCAACAGCGAGGGAACACAGACGAATCGCACCGAAAACAACGAATCTAGCGTCCAAGACCCAGCAGGCAACGAGACAGCAGGCAACAGGACAACAGCCAACGGAACCGAGGGCAAAGAGTCCGTTGATCGAGGGCCAGCGGCGAACCAGACAGAGGTGAACAGGTCCGTCGAACTCGGAGCAAGGCAGAACCTCAGCGCGAAAGTCTCGTGCTACGAGAACGCCTCGAACCCGCCGGCCAATGCCTCTGTCGGGGACAACGCGACGGCAGGCGTCGTGCCCCCGAACAGGTCCTACAACCACAACCACACGTTCTTCCGTGCGCTGTGGTCTGGCGACCCTGACCATCCGAACCTTACGCGGGCCGACCGGGCCGAGGCCGAGAACGGCACGCTGGCCGTCCTCCCCTCTTGCACGGGAGATATGGTGTCTCGCGAGCCCTCGAACACGACGCTGTGGAACCGGCCCGAACACGACTCGTTCCGGACTGGCATCGAGAACGCCTCGTATCCAGTGAATGTCACGGATACTCGCTCTGGACTCTGGATTCGTGACGCCTACGTCGCGTTCTTCAGCGTAGAGCCGTCGACGGTCGTCCATCAAGAGGGAAGCACGGAACGGCTGGTCCGTCCGAACGGAACCGTGCGTGCCATCCACGACTATCGGGTGTACATCTCGGAGTTCTTCGAGGACGACTTCCGCGTCCTGAACACGTCGACGAACACGACGCTGTATGCCAACGGCACTGCGATGGACAACAGCACTGCCGCCCAGCCCACGCTCAACTACACGGAGATCAACGGGACCACGGAACTCCAGTTGGTCACGACGATCTCGACGAATCTCTCGGAGATTGGCGATGACGAGATTGACGAGTACGAACTGACGGTCACGGACTCACGGACGGTCCAGGTGGAAAATCTCTCCGAGCGGGCGATGGTCGTCGAGCCCGGCGTCGTCCCCAACGACAGAGGGGCCACGACCGACGACTATCGCATCGGGACTGTAATCCCCGGCAGCTGGCAGAGCGTCCAGTTCGATGGCGGATACGAAGTCCAGAGCAAGTGGCGGTTCTATACTCGCTCACCGCCCGGGTGGGAAAACTGGTCGGAGAACACGACGACGCCAGTACGACCGCTCGAAACCCACGCTGTCCGGACGACGGAAGGTCCGGCAGTCACGGTCAACCGCGTCCAAAATGAGAGTTCCGACGGCTGGCGGTTCGTACCGTCGCTCGAAGCGACGTATCCGACAAATGCGACGGCGAACACGACGGCAAACGCGACCACCAGGACGACGCTCCCGCCGGAGATTCGGATCAACCGTTCGGAGTCGTTCACGACGGCAGATCGGTTCACGATTCGGAGTGCGGAACAACTCCGGACGGAGAACTTCGAGATCAACGGACTCGTCCGCGGGAATAGCATCGAACAGCCAGCGGACTCGACGAACCCGACGCCAATCCGCGAGGTCAATATCACCTCTGAGGTCGTCAACTCGACCGACAACTCGACGGACCTGCTGATCCGGGTCGAACCGACGGCTGGCTTCCCGATTGCGGCAGGGAACGTCACTGTCGCAACAGGGCAGTCCCGGGTCGAACGGTCACTGTCTGGCGATGATTCGATTACGGTCACCGTCGACCAGGGCGAAGTCTCCTCAGCGATAGTCACGTATCGCCCGACTCAGATCTGGTGGGAGCAAGGGCGTGCTGTCCCGGTTCGGGATACACAAGAGCGGGTCGCCTACGAAGTGAATCTCCCAGATCTTGCGGAGTTCATCGACCTCGCTGTAGTGACGCTCCTGACGATGTTGCCGGCTATGCTGGCGCTGTATGGCTACGACGTCTGGATGAGAGGCAAATTTGTTGGTTGGTATAATCAATGACAAAGCAAGATATACCACGAAACAGCAGTATCGACCGCAGAACAGTGCTTGGACTCCTTAGCGGGAGTCTTGCCACGCTTGCAGGATGCAGTGGGCTGTCTGATGACGGCGGCGGAGGTGACGGAAGCGCCGGCCCGCCAGAAGAGCAGTCCGACTACATCGAAGAGACGTCGATTGAGATTGTCGAGAACGGCCGCCAATTGGCTCTGGAAGTGGCTGTGACCGATGAGATCGAGCCCTCATCGATCAGCATTATCACAGAGTCCGGTCGGGAGTTCGTCAGCGACTATTTCAGCCCCGGTGAAACCCGGACACGGCTCTCGCTAACAGAGGGAGAGGACTCGAATGAACCGCTGCCTCGGGGCCAGCACACGCTCTATCTCCGTGGTGACGACGTCGAAACTAAACTCCCACTCGAACTGGGCACTACGTTCGAAGTTGAAGAAGTCGTCCCTGGGACAAAGCGTCCGGAATTACTTGATGGTAGCCTAGGAGTCGTTATCCGGAATGTTGGAGAAAGAACTGGTGCAACTGCTCAGACCTTCGTAAATAACGAGAAGAAAGATGAGCTGTTTGTGCCGGTGAAGCCAAGTGGGATTGGTACTGTCGAATTCCCATTCCTTCTGAAGGACCGTGCATCTTGCATAAAAGTCGAAGAAACAGCTGAAAGAGATGAACAACTAACTGTCGGATTTCTTTGGAGCAACCCAGTTAGGCTTACTCAGCCTATCAGGTACGACACTTCTGACGGATGTGAAAGGACTCTAGCTGGCGAGCCAGAGGAGATCGCTGCAACTCCGGCAAAGACGGAGAAGGAGACGTAGCAATGCAGTCGGGAATTGGTGACCAAGTGCTTGAGGAAATTGTCGAGAGGGTAGTTGGAGAACTCTCATCGGCAATTGCAGCTGGTATCAGTGGCTTCCTCGATGACCTCAGAACGGATATCGTTGATTATCTCGATGGATTCTTCAACAGTATCATCGACCCGATGGTACGGACGCCAGCTCCTGAAGGACCGAATTCAGCAGCCCCTGTCGACATTGCATTTGAGTCTGCGAGTAATGCCCCTTGGGACTCGCTAATAGCGGGTATCTATTTTGAGGGGGTAGTCGGGCTGGCACTCGGGCTGCAGTTCATCGTCTTGGCGATGATTGGACTTAGATACGGGTCGATGAACCCTGTTATCCGGAAGAAACTCCTACGTCGGCTTGGGGTTGCATTTCTTTCGCTATTCTTCTGGCTGCCGGTGGCCTCACTGGGAACTCAGTTCTTCGACGCAATCGGTAATGCGACTTATAAATCTGGTCAGTCTGGAGAAGAGGTCGCTGCTCTCATCAGTTCAGCCCAGCAGATTGCAGAACTCAACCTTGGAATATTCCTTGTCGTCATCGTTGTCGGACTGTATGTCTACCTCAAGGCGGCGTTCATTTTCATCACCAGATGGCTGCTGGTCTTCCTGCTGACCCTGTCGATGCCGCTGGTCGCGACGTTCTGGGCGGTCGAGGTCTGGCCGCTGAACCGCTTCTCGGGACTGGCGAAACAGGTCGCCGGCGCGTACCCCGGAGTCCTCGCTGCGGGTATCCCGCCTGCAATCCTGATACGCATGAGCTTCGAGGCGACAAACTGGGGACTGGCTTCTGACCTGTCGCTGTTCATCAGTCTGGTGACGCTGTACTTGGCGGCAAAGTCCCAGAAGGTCCTCATCCAGCGCAGTAGCCGCGTGGCAATCCAAGTCAGCGAGCAGGCGCTCGCCGGCGGCAAAAAGCCACTCAAGATCGGTGCGGCGGCTGGTGGTGCAGCGGCGACAGCCGGCGCTGGCGCGGTCGGTGGCCCCGGCGCAGCAATGGCGACGGGTGGCACGATTCGAGCTGCCTCAGGCGCTGCAAAAGGGCGTGTCGGCAGTGCTGCCACGGGAGCCCAGATGGTACACCGCCAGATGGCAGCCAACCCCGCTGGCATGAAGAGGGGTTCCAGCAGCGGCCCCACCGGTTCCGGTGGCGGCAGTAGTCCCAACGGCTCCGGAGGTGGCGGCAACAGTGGCTCCGGCGGCGGTGGCTCCGGTGGGTCAGGCGGTTCCGCTCCACCCTCTGGTGGCGGCAGTGGCAGCAGCGGGTCTGGTGGCTCTGGTGGCTCACCGCCCTCCAGCGGCGGGAGTGGCAGTGGAAGTCCCCTCAACAGCCGATTCACCAACGGTGGTTCGTCCAGCTCGTCCGGCTCGTCCGGCTCGTCTGGCGACTCTAAGAGCGACGACACCCCGATTAGTGAACGCCAGACGAAGATGGAGCAGCAAACCAAGATGGAGCGCCAGACGCAGATCAACTCTGGCGATACCAGAGTCTACGAGTCTGACTCAGACCCGCCGTTCTCGGATGGGAAACCCGACGAAAACGGGACCGATACCGACTCTGGTGGGTCCGAGTCGTACGACTCGCTCAAGGATGTGTTTGCGACTGATGACGATATATTAGGGCCGGATGTGTACCGCGACGGCTTGCCGCACAAGGGGGATGACGACTAATGGCTGACTCAGAAGAAGAGTACAACACGAACATCATCCACGAATCCCTCGGAGATTCGACCAACTTCTGGGGCGACTACACGCTGGGGGAACTCATCCTGTTCCTCATCCCACCGTTTGGCTTCCTCGTCGCGATGGGAATGCCGTTCGTGCCAGCAGCGCTGTTCTTCCCCACGTTGGCACTCACAGCGGTCGTGGAAGTATTCCTCTACATCCTGCATAAAGTCCGGCCAGATCACTATCGCCTGACTGAGTGGCTGCGGGTCAAACTGTTCTGGCTCGTCAAAAAGAAGCAGTACACTCACGGCCAGGGGAATCAGGACACTCGGCAGGTCACGCGACTAGAGCGGGTCATGCCCCACGGCATTGAGTGCGTCGACGGAGCGTACGTCGGCGCGGTCGAAGTCGAGCCCGCCAATATGTCGCTGCAAGATGACGAAAAATGGGAGAAAGCCGTCAAGTCACTCACACGCCTGTCTGAATCCCTGACTGGGCGGGCGAAACTCCACGTCACGACGGCCGAAGTCGACAACGAGTCCCACATCCAAGCGCATATCGACCGACTCGACGACCCCGATGCGAAGAGCCATTCGATCTTCCGGGGCGTCCTCATGGAGTTCGTCAACCGCTACATCGACGACAGCGGCAACGTTGAGACTGAAACTGAACTCCAGCGGAAGTACTACATCGTCGTTTGGGTGACTGACGAGGATATTCACGACCTCCAGATGAACAGCGACTCCATCGCGGATTACCTGACCGGGATACCGGTCATTGGGCGGCTGTTCACTCGGTTCGACAGTGACACGCTTACTGACGCCGAACGAGAGGAGTTCAAGGCCAAGAAGCTCCACGACCGGCTCGAAACCGTCGACAGAGCAGTCAACAATATGTTCCGGTGTCGCAGCCGGTCGGTCAGCCCGCATGAGCTGGCGCACTTGACCGAGGACTACTGGGCCTGTGAAACCCGGTCGGAACGCGAGTACGAAGAGGCGGCCTCCGTCTCCCCGGTGACGTACTCGGCACGAGAACTCATCAAGCACGGCGAGGGTGCTGCAGCCCACGACGCTGCGGAGGGGATGGACACCGACGACGTCGGTGGGACCGACTACGAGGTCGACGAGACCGACTTCGTCTCCCAGTTGCATAGACCGGGAGAGAACCATCGGTCACTGGTCGCGCCGACGGATATCGAATGGGAAGCCGACCACGCCCTCATCGACCAAGAGACGTACACCCGGTGCTTCTGGATCGAGACGTATCCCGAGCATCCGACCAGTGGAATGCTGGAGCAACTGCTATTGGATACGGACCTTGCCGTCGACGTCTCAATCCACATCGACCCATACGACGCTGATACAGCAGTGTCGGTCATGAAAGAGTGGATCTCCTCGCTGAAGATGCTGCAAAACGACAAAGGAGAGTTGGAAGCGGAGGATATCGAACAGGAGGTCAACCAGGCAAAGTACATCCGGCAGATGGTCCGGCGGAACCACGCGTCGCTGTTCCGTGTCGGGGCGTTCATCCGGCTGACGGCTGAGACCGAAGAAGACCTCCGGAAGCAAACGAACCGGCTCGAAACGCTGCTGCGCGACTCGCCGTCGAACTGTGGCGTCAAGCGAACGACCCGCCGGCAGGAAGCAGGACTGGTGACCGTCTCGCCGATCGGGGCCAACGAACTCGGCCAGAATCGGCTTTCTTCGATGACCGGGGAAGCACTCGGGTCGCTGTTCCCCTTCTCGTCGAACTACCTCCGGATGGAGGACGGCATCGAGTACGGACTGCACGGGCACAACGACTCCTCGCTGTTGATCGACCCGTGGGAACTGGAAACCGGCCACTCGGAGCTGGTAACTGGAATGCCCGGCGGCGGGAAGACCCACGGCACGCAGGCTCGGGCGATGCGGATGCTGAAAAAGCGGTCGGACGTCAAGCAGATCTACATCGACCCGGTCGGGGATATGCACGGCAGCGCGAAGATGCTGGACGCAAAGACCATCACAATCAGCGGCGAGACGCCGCTGAACCCGTGCGAGATGCATCCGACGCCTCAGCATGTCCTCGAACAGTCCCCGGATATGCAGCCCGTCTCAGCGAAGAAAGACGAAGTGTACGGGGTCATCGAGAACTTCCTGCAATCCCGGGATGTCGATCTGGAGATGCACAGCGGCCTCATCACGTTCCTGATCGACAAGATATTCACTGAATCGGATATCGACCCAGCGGACCCGTCGACACATACGCCGGAGAACTCGCCGGACCTGAGTGACTTCCTCGAAGTCGTCGACCGCCTCCAGGAAGAGCCAGAAATGTTCCCGGGAGCGACGACAGAGTCCTCCCAGCAGAAAATCCAGCAGTACGCAAATGAACTCTCGATTGCGCTGCATCCGTTCCGGCCGGGGAGTACCTTCGGCAACCTCTCGAAAGAGTCGGACCTGCGGCTGATCGACGACAGCAGCAAGGCCGTCTATCTGGACCTCCAGCAGGTCGAAGGCTCGGGCAGCGGCCTCGGTAAGCAGTCGTTCATCATGCAGTTGCTGCTGAGCACGCTGTACCAGCAGGCGAAAAATATGCAGCAGAAGGTCGAGATCATCATCGACGAAGCTCACTACCTGTTCAACGACGACGCGAACTTGGAGTCGCTGAACCAGATTGCTCGGCACCAGCGCCACGCCGGACTGCGACTGGTGATGCTGTCTCAGACGCTCTCTGAGTTCGAGGACAAGGGAGCCGCTGAGGAAATCGCAGGAATGTGCCCGATCAAGGTGCATCACCGCGAGCCGGAACTGGGCGACGAAACCGCAACGAGCGCTGGGCTAACGAGCGAACAGCAGTCCTACATCCAGCACGCCGAAGCCGGCAAGGAGTCGCTGGGTGACGGACAGGGCTACTCACAAGCGCTGGTTCGCGTCGACGAACATGGCGATTACCCGCTGACGATCAAGACGTCGTGGGAGGAAAAGCAGATCATTGACCTCGACGCTGACGCGGAAGATGCGCTCGACGTTGTTGCTCACGAGGCTGACTCCCGCGCTGCTGATTTCGAAGAGTTCGTCCATTCCAAAGCAGTCGAGCAGGAGCTAGCGAATCGTGGATTGTCCCCGGAGAAGGCTGAACACGTCCTCAACGGACTCAGCGAAGACGAGTTGGTGGACGTGGTGTCTGTAGCACTTGACCAGACACAGCCAGAAGCAGTTGTCGCTGACGGTGGTATCGAGACAGAGACTGATGCGGAGTTCGGCACTACGGAGTGATTCACATGGATGAAAGTATCACATTCTCGATGAGCGCAGAGAAAAAGAAACAGATTGTAACGCAAGCTGAGAAGAACGACGAAACGGTAACTCAGTTCCTGCTTAAAGCGGCAGAACAGCGTATATCTCGTGAACTGCAGGAGCAACGTGCTAACGAACTAGGGGTTGCAGATGAACTGCAAGACCTTGCTGATAGCGTCACTGGCGAAGTGAGCGCTGCAACGGATATCGACACAGATCAAGAACTGTGTCACACTGTGGCATTGTGGGAGTTGATTTCGAGTAAGTATGATGCTGATACTCGGGCTGCCGCAATGGAGGAAGCCCCAGAGAAACTGCAGGAGCAAGTAGAGAAAGTTGGCGGAGGTGATGACTGATGACAGAGCGAGATGAAGTTCTTCAGATATACACGACCAGCGAAAACAAGGAATGGATCAAAGAGCGGGCTGAAATAGAGGGCAAGACGATCTCGGATATCGGCCACAGTCTCGTTGAAGAGTATATTGACCGCGAAACTGGTGAAACCCAGTTTGAGAGGTACGGGACTGATACGCAACTCGAACTCGTCATGGAGAATATTCGGAGTGATATCACGGCTGAGCTAGACGAGTTCAAAGCCGAGACGCTGGAGGAACTGAAGACGGTCCAGAAGGTCCGGACAGCATACACCATCGCTATCTGGAAACTACTGCAGGAGGACCACGATGATGCACATCTCAGATTAGCGATGAAGTTTGCGACCGACCGCATTGGACGGGAGCCAGCTACAGAGGCAACAAGCGAGGGTGACACAGACTCAGGAGAACAGGGTCGTGAGTCCTCGGTGGCGACTAATGCTGGGGGTGACGGTGCATGATACTGCCAACGGATTATCAGCGGAATGGAGCAGGGAATCTCGTTGATTACATCCGGCGCGACCGGGACCAGGACGCCGGCGCGACAGTTGACCTACGGAATCCGGCCGGGCGAGAACTGTCCGACCCAGAGGTGAATCGGTTCGTCGACAAGAGTCGAGAATTCGGATTTCAGCGGCATCTGATCGTCTCTCCTGACCCCACTGGAGAATACTCACCAGAAGAGGTGAATGCCAACACTCGGGAACTTATGAACCGCGAGTTCGCCCGGCAGCCGACAACTGACTACGTATACGGTGTCCACCAGAATACGGAGTTCCCACACGCACACGTCGCGGCAACTGGGGAACCAGCAGAGCTGGAGATGGATCGCGAAGATATCCGACAGATGCGCGAACAAGCAGCGGTCGTATTTGAAGAACCCGCTCGAACACGCGACCCAACGGCTGCCCCTCGCGATGCTCCGGAGGACATTGGCCGGGTCGTGGATGAAGAAGCTCGGGAGCAGTACCACGAGGCAGAACTGTCGCTGAACCCCGAAGCACAAAAAGCCCTCAAGCGGGCGACTGAGAAGAGCCAGCAGAAAGACGTCGGACACACGGCTGAGAAAGCGAGCGATGAGCGCCAAACTGAGCCACTCTCAGAACGTGCTGCGGAGAGAGCCGAAGAACAGGCGGCAACTGAACGCGAACCCGAAGTTGATATTGAACGCGAGCAGGAACCCGAACGCGAAGTCGGGTGGTGGCAGTGAGTTCTAGTTCCTCTGCACCACCGGGACAACGCTCTGGCGAAGTCCCGAATAGCCTCAAGTACGACAACGTCGTCGGGTTCGTCTGGGCCGGGTTCATGCTGCTTTTCCCACCGATGATCGTCGATAGTGACAAGGTCCTTCCGAAGCGGTTCTGGGCGTGGCGCTACATCTACCTCGGGTTCGGACTCATCAGCACGGCGTTCTTCTATGACGTGCTTGTCCAGACACCCAGCGCAGCGCTGTTGTTCCCGTTCGCACACGTTCTGGCTGCTATCTCAGTGGGGACACTGTTCGCTGACTTCACCGTGCCCGGCCTGTCACTGCCGATGGTCTCGTACTCGACCACGGTGATCCTGTATGCCATCTCAATCGGTATCGTGTTCTCAGGGGAACTACTCCGCCGGACCTCGCCGGAAATGCTCGCGATGAACCAGTGGGACCACGACGACGGAGAGTCCGTTGTCCCGCTCGAAGAAGTCTCTCACGAACACGAAGAGGCCGAAATGCCGTTCACGCTCGATCAAGATGTCTCTACAGCCGTCGTGGGCGAGACTGGGTCGGGCAAGACGTCGATGATGAAACTACTGGCCTACCAGTTCCCGTACTACAGTAACACGGCAGTCATCGCTCACGATACTGGCGAGGACTTCCAAGAGTTCTATTCGGAGCTGGGCTTTGAGGTTCAGCGCATCCGCCACGAAGATAGCGATGTGGTCTGGAATCTGTTCAAGGACGCCGATTCGGAGTCGGACTTCCGCGAGGTCGCCGGCGCGATCTTCGGCGAAGCCGACGGCCACGACCCGTTCCATCGGCCCGCAAAACAGACTTTCGCGGAGATGCTGATGTACCTGCATCTCAGCGCACAAAAGAACAATCGCCGTCACGCGCTCTGTCATGCCGATATCGTCTCACTACTCAACGAGGGCCATATCGCGCTCAAGAAAGCCCTTGACGAGTTCGACCGGCTGGACTCAGGTCATATCGACCCTGACAAGGGCAAAGGCGCACAGAACGTCTACCAGACTATCAAGGAGAACGTCGATCCCGTCTTCACCGGTGACTTCGGGGACTACGGGGAGTTCTCCCTGCAAGAGTACATCGAGAACCCGGAAGGCCGGGTCCTCATCATTGACTCGAACCCAACGGAACTGGAAACGCTCGGGCCGATGTACCAACTGCTCGTAGACTGGTCGATCCGCTACGCGATGAATGCCTCGAACCCGACAGTCCATATCCTCGACGAGATTGATGCGCTGCCGGCGCTCACTCAGGTAACGAATCTTACGGCGCGAGGCCGGAAACACAAGGCTCGGGCACTGGTCGGCGTCCAGACAATCGGCCAGCTCAAGGACACGTACAGTACAATCTCTGGGATTGTCGGCAACTGCCCGCAAGGCGTTTACTTCGGTCCGGGTGACAGCGAGTCGACGGACTTCATCCTCGACGAACTCGGCGAGAGTCGGCAGTATGACCGCTCCGAAATGGTGTCGATGAGCCACCAGGGGCGCGGCGAAAACCCGCGAACGCAGGCTCGGGACACGTACAAAGAGAAGGACAAAACACCGGTCACGTCTGGCTTGCTTCGAGACTTCCAGCCCGGCGAGTGCGTTGCCGTCTCTCGGACGACGTGGGTCCACGGGCAGTCTTATGAACTGGCTGATGTTCGCGATAGCCTCCCGGCGCAGGGTGCGGAGTCGCCGGGCAGTTCAGAACCGGAACCCTCTGAGGATGACACCGACATAGAGAGTGACAGCTGGTTCTCGTTCACTCGGGCCCGACTTGATGATGTGCTCTATGGGTCACTTGGTGAGGACGACGACGATGAGTCCAAAGAGAGTGGCCCGGATCGTGACGCCGAAGTCGAGCCGACCGTCGACGCGACAGACGGGTTGGGCGACGACGAGTCGACCGACCCACTTGACCAGACAACAGCAAACACTGCCGTCACGTCCCCGGACACAGACCACCCGAACCTATCAGATGAAGAATGTGAGTACGACGGTGGCGATCACGACCAGCAGTCCGACGACAACAGCGGTGACTTCTCCTCTGACGAGTCACCGAACCCCACCACTGATGAGACGGAAGCCGCTGAGAAAGGAGATGCTGAATCGGCCTCAGAATCAGACGCTACTGAGACTGATGAGCAAGACAAAACAGAGTCAGAAGAGAAGGGGCACGACCCGGCTGGGTTCATGTGACTGCCTCTCTACAGAGTAACGATACCATCTAAGAAATTCTATACTTTTGCGGATAATCTCTTGATCTCCCTTTGGTTGTTGACTGATAGAGTCCTTTGGCTGTAGCCCCTCAATAGAGCCATTATCAGATATCCAGTAAAGTCTCTCCAGCTAACTGATTCTGGGTGAAATCGCCAGACGGAATCGGTTTTGCTCCTATCTGAATCTATTAGCTAAGTGACTGATTCGTACAAAATCGCAATACGTGGCGGGTGTGATTCACCGAATAATTGGTCCTTTAACTTGCCGTGCTTTGCGGGGCGTTCTGAGAGCGATTTTTGCGAGAAATGCATAGGCAATCTAACAGTGGGAGAGCGGGTCGATAGACCCGACACAAACAGGGGTACGAATCCGCTCAGGCCACCTGTACTCAAACCTATTGGGGAACAGATATGTCTCACCTCACTCCCCAGAGTCCGACCGGGACTGCACACGGCAGGCCAGTCCCACCGAGCGCCATGTGAGTCCACTGCCCCAAGCACGTCGTCGGCCACCGACGTCCAGGGCCACGCCGATCACGACCACACTCGAGTTGAGCCAGTGCTGGCAGACCCACGCTCGACCCTCGCTCGCTTCGGCCCCTCGTGGCGCACACCTTGTCGCTCACCGGTCGGCGACCACACCATCATGTCCGGTGGTTTGTATCTGAAACCCAACAAGTACAACACGCCTTGTTTTCGCACTCTCCAAATACCGTAATTCAGTGTGGCATTCAGCTGGGGGACTGTCCGATTCCCGGCGGGGATCGCGCCCGCTACTGCAGGCACGATTGGACCGGCGTGAGGCGCGCGACCGCGCCGAGCGCAGCGCCCCGTCGTCCGAGTGAGTGAGAGTGAACGAGGACAGGACAGACGAGCATCGCGAGTCTGTCAGTGGCGTCGCGCGCTGGGACACTCCACCAGCCATCCAGCCCAGTTGCGCCCCGGCCGGCAGACCCACGCCTGCGCTACATCCGACACTCCGTGGAATCGGTATCTCGACGTGTGCCAGCTGGGGGAGCCAGCCCAACCCGGAGCTTTTTGAGCGATGACGGGCAAGTCTGAATCGCATCGTTCTCATGTCACAGCCACACTTTTCTCCAGAGCAACAGCCATCCGACCAGCGTCAGATTCCGAGCATGGAAACGATCGGGCCGGTCGTCGACGAAGTGATCGACATCGCCCGCCGAGAACTCGATGCACCGCTGTCAGTGAAAATCAAAACATGGGAGGATCGCGAGTTTCTGGTGCGTGTCAAGCACGGCTCAGCACCAGGCGTAAACACCCGGTATGGATACGAGACAGCAATCCAGTATCACAGTGATCGGGAAACCGTCGAAGCCTTCCTGATCGAAGAGGATACCCACACTGATGAAGCAGAACGCCTCCTGAAGATGGAACTCGGAACGATACCCGATCCAGTACCAGAAAAAATTGGGGAGTAGACGACTGATTTACTTGTCTGTCAGTTCTCGATGGCAGTCCTCACAGACCTGCTCGTACTCTTCATCGCGCTCTGGGTCGTAGAAGGACCCGGCGCGAAACCGCACGGGGTTGTACCGGGTATTGAAGACTTCCTCACAGCGTGGACACTGGACGTCACCCATTTGAGATATCACCTCCCAGCGGCCCTGTCTGGCCGCCACCCGCCTGCAGCCACACAAAATCGAGATGTTCCGCCCGGGATACCGGGACCAGAAACTGAGTCGCCCGTGCTCACCGAAGGAGTTGCTTGAGGCGGAATTTGAGCCGCCGTGACAGTGAGGCAGTGACCTTCGGATGCGTCGGGGGCAGTGCAATGTCGAATACGACCTCGGCGTCGTCTTCTGTGAAGGTCTGGTGACCGTGACTGTCTGCTTCTCTGTACGTCTCAAACTCTCTCTCGCAGTCTGGACACTCCCAGTTCATGGTTCTGACCGACGGCCCCAATTGGCCGCCACCCGCCTGCGGCCACACAAAATCGAGGTGTTTCCGCCCGAGACGCCGGGCCCAGAAAGCAACTAACCAACAGCTCCCCAGAGTGCGCCGACTTTGTTGGTTAAGACGAAGATTCCCCCACTCACCGGCAAGAGCGGTTCCCGTCCACTTCCCGGCGGCGGGCCGGGATCGCGCCCGCTACCGCAGGCACGATGGACCGCCGCGAGGCGCGCGAGAGCGCCGAGCGGAGCGTCCCGTCGGCGTCGCGCGCTGTCGCGACCCATCAACCACCCAGCCCCAGTTGCTCCTGGGCCGGCTGGCCCACGTCCACGCACACACCAGAACATCGGCTCTCTCACAGCCCCCACCAGACTGACCCACGTTGACGCGCTGGTGCGGTGGCGTACCAGTCCGTGCGCGCGGTTGTCTCGCCGCCGCCCGCTGTGCCGGAGGCGGCGGCGAGGCCGCGTGCGCGAGCACCGTCGCACCGCCCGAGGAAGCCCCCCGCTCGGTGGGGGACGCCCCCGGTGTCGGGCGTCAGTCGGCCGTCTGTCCGTTCTTCACATCCCGGTAGGTCGAGGTGAAGACCGTCACCGGCCCATCACCTTCGTTCTCAGCCTCGTCGTCTGAGTGGACCATGCCCTGATGAGTGGCGGCCCCATGCTCAGTGTCGAACAGGTCCGAACATCCGGGTTCAGGACAGCGGGCCTTGCCGAGCGTCACGGCGACCGCGCGGTCAGAATCCCGCTCGTTGGCCCACTGATGGGTGTCTGACTCGGCCTCCCACGACGCCGCCGTTCGACTATCGCCGGACGAACCGAACGAGCCGCCCCCGTGTCCGGTGGGCGCGGGACCGTCGCCGCGCTCGATGATGCACATGAGCGTGTCGCTCGTGACGGCCACCGTCTTGATACCGTTGTAGTCGTCGGGCTTGCCTCCGGAAATCCGAACTCTGTCGCCCTCGCGGAGCGTGCGCACCATCTCGCCGCCATGCATGGACTTGCCCCAGACCGTGACCTTCGCGCTCGTGCCCTCGTCGTCCTCGATATAGAGGACTTGGTACTGGTTCCGTGCGTCTGGCTCCGCGATGATGTGGGTCACTTCGCCCTCGACCGTACACTCGTAGCCGTAGGGCGAGACATCCGCGATAGGCGTGGGAGTTGCCAGTTCGTTCTGGGCCTCGTCCAAGACCGTAAAGGAAGCCTCATACAGGCTGTTACAGTCGCCCATCTGCCCGGACACAAGGGCCGCGAGTCGGCGGCCTGCTGCCGCTCGTGACAGACTGGTTTTGTCTGCCAGCGTCGCGGCCTGCTGGTTGACTCGCGCCAGCGTGTCGCGGTCCATCCACTGCCGGGGGTCAGCCGGGGAACGGAACCCGTCAGCCCGTCCGGTTTCCGCGTCGGTGAGCTGGCGAGCCGAGGCTTCGCGGTCGGCACCGTCGACGTGGGCGCGTGCGACCTCGGAGTGTCGGGCTTGCTCGGCTTCGCGTCCGTGGCGTTCTTCCTGCTGTTCCAGCGTTTCGCCAAAGCGCCGGTCCGGACCAACCTCGGTCGAGCGGGTCCAATCATATGCCTCCTCCTGCCGGGCGTAGAAGTTACCACGGCTATCGCTACCCCGATTCATCCTGAAATCGAGTTCGTCGCCGTGTTCGGTCTCTGCAACCGCCTCTAGAAGCTGTTCGGGGCCACCCTCGACGTGGGCCGAAAGGGAAACCGTCTGGTTGCTTGCCGATGCTTTCTTACCGCTGGAATTGCTAGCGTACATTGTCTTTCTGACACCACGGAAAGACACTTGTCGGGTGCTGCTACACCCGATTTCTGCGGCGTGAACTGCCCTGCCAGCGCCGCGTGCGTCGTGTCTTTCCGTACTTAATGGCATGGGTGCCGGCTAGTTAAAGGTAACGGACCATTTGGGTTGTTTCAAGTGCAATATTCGGGTGTCTGAGTGGTTTCTAAGCGGCGTCTTGTGTTTCGCGTTTCGAGGGAGAATAGTATATAAAGACTGTCGGTGGTTGACACCCCGGCGGGCGGTCCCATCGTGTGCGGTTGCGGTGAGCCAGCATCCCGCGCGGCCAAGCGAGTGCCGGATGGGTGAAAGCCCGGCAGCGCAACGAAGTGAGCAGCCCGGAACACAGCGACTGCAAGGAGCGTCCTCGTTCCGGCGAGGGAGCGCCGGCCGCGCGGGTTCCTCAGCCGGATCGCGCGCGACTCCGACGCGTGCGTTCGATTCTGCTGTGTTGTGCCGTAGCAGTCGGGTGGGACTGAAAGGGGCACGCCGCTGGCGCTTGTTGTAGTCGGGTCAGCGACCCCTATCCGAACGGAGTGAGGATATGTCGCTGAGCGACCGCCAGCGGCGTGGGGCTTTCAAGGTGTGCTGGTCCGACACCGAGTCCGTCGTCGCGATACCGTTTGGAGTGGTGCCGCCAGTCCCAGAAGTCCCGTCGAAGTCAGTCGTGCCGCCGACGTCAGCGTACCGAGTCCCGCCACCAGCAGTCCCTCAAGTCCCGCCATCCGAAGTGCTGCCTCCCCCGACACCGTCACGAGTGCCACACGACTCGCCTCCAGGCCAAGCAGTTCCAGAATCCCCTGCTCGCTACACACGAGACACATGCCACTCGCACCCTCTCCGCCGGCCATCGGTCCACGCACCGGCTCCGGCAAGAGCGAGCGTGCCGCCCAGCGGCGGCTGCCCGGTGGTCAGACGACACCCCAGCCAACCACCCGTCTCTGGCCGTCAGTCCCACGCCGACGCACACTCGTCTCTCGCTCTCTCAGCCCGCCTGCCAGCCCCACGCTGCTATCCACCAGTCATACCTCTGTTTCGCCCGGCCGTCTGCCCCACGCTGAGAGGGACCGACTGCCAGCGCCAGTGCAGTCGTGTCCCTCTCGCTCTCCAACCGCGCGCGACCCCGACGTGCGCGTCGTCACTCCCCGGAAACGCAGACCAGCGATTCTACATAACTCGCTGGTGGCCCTCCGCGCAGGTGACGACAGGCTCGGTACGCGGGTCACGAGCGCGTGGGTCTGCCTCGACGTCGACAGTCTCGGTCTTGACGATGTTTGCGTCACAATCCTTTCTCGGGCATGAATCAGGAGTCTCCGACATTCGTGTTCTTCACCAGCCAGGAACACACAAAATCGGGTTCGACGAAAACTGACTGCCGCAGCTCTCCCTCAGAAGTGGACGTCGGCGGGGACGATCCAGAGGTTATCACTCTCGTCCAGAAGCCGGTCAAGCTGCGTCCGATCGCGAATCCCGCATCCGTGTTCCTCGTACAGTGCAATCTCTGGACCCTTGGCGGCTCCGACTCTCTGGAACGCACATCGAGCGAGGTCTTTGTCGCGCATAATCTCCTCGTCTGAAAGCTCGTCGAGGGCATCTTTGACCGTCTGGAGATTACGCTCGAACGCTGACTTCGTTGTCTCCCAGCCATCCCCAAGGAGTTCTTGGCCGGCCTCGGAGTCGACCGGGGCTGCGGTCGGACGCTCGCCCCACCGGGATTGGCCTGCGACAGTGGAACTCTCGTCGAACGTGACGTAGTAGTCGAACACTGCGTTTGAGTGCCTGTCGACGCCGACCAAGTTGTCGAAAACGCCTTTGCCAGCGGCGAGTGCTGCGTCTGCTGTCGATGCCTCAACGAGCGCGTAGATGAGCATATGCATTGGTATATCGTGACCTGCCGGCGCTCCACGCACTGCAGTCAGTGCGACGCCGGCACCCTCGTCGGCGCACACAAAAGTACGCCACACGAAGCCGGTCTGACATCGAGCCCGCTCTAGAAGCTGGCGTCTTGCTTATAGGAGGCGAGCGAGGGACTGCTTGAGACGACCCTTCACGCCGGATGTTGTGAAGACTTCAATCTCGACGACACAAGAGCACAGTAGCAACAGCTCGCCACACGCGGGGCACTCCTCGTAGTCGCACAACCGATGATGTATCTCGCCGTGCTCGACGCCACACGCAGGACACGACTGGTCGCGCCACCGTTCGAGGTCGACGGTAACGGCCCGTTCGTTGCTCTGGAGGACTTGCAGCTTGTACGTGAGATACTGGCTCCCCTCGCCCCACGGGATCGGGTCATGGGCTTGCCCGTTGACGTAGTAACGCTTGTCGACACACGCCGACGCCGACCGTGGCCGGCGGCAGTCGGGACAACACATCTATCTCTCACCTCGGGGACGCCCCTGAAACACCTCGCCACTCGTCTGTGCCTGTCGGTGTTGGGCACGAATGTCTGGTCGGTCGTCGGCTTCGGTGCTTGGAGACTGTTCGTCGACGGACTGCTGTTCGGTGCTCATGTTCGGGAAACCCCTCACCCCATCGGGGGGACACAAAATACGGGTGAGTACGCGACCGACAGCACTCAGGCCTCAGCGACGTCCCAGACAGAGAGATGACCACTGGAACAGACGCCGGCGTGACGCCCGACAGCCATGCAGGGCCCGTACGCTCCGTCGACAGACGCGATGCGCTCGGCGTAGACGATCGGCGCGTCGCACTCGTCGGTTCTGCAGGTCATATGGTTGGATGAGTCAACTGGACATCACGCATCGCCCTCCATCGCTTGGTGACGGAGCTCACTTTCGTCTGGTAGATCCCAGCCGTGGTACTCGCGAGCGATGTGGTGCACTCGCCTGACGTTGCCCACGACGCCGGCTTCTGGAGACTACTGTGCCTCAACACGCTCTTTCAAAAACTCAGTTACGATTAATTAACTCTCCGCTACTAACTGGGTGTCTGCCGGTGCTACACACCATATTCCATATGAAAATCTGGAGTGTTTTGTTATGGCTTATATAACAAGTCGTTACTCATTATCTTAGGCGTGTCTTTGAGATATGGCCGCTCGGTATGTTTACGTACTGAATAGGCGGTTCTTTTTGACAGTTCTGAAAATAATCACCTTGCGAACTGTTCTGTGACACCTTACTGGCAGTGACATCCGTGGGCCGCGCACGGCGCAAAGTCCGCGCTAGCTATCAAATATGATAATTGTGCCCATGTCGTTTTTGCAAATGTCATAAAATAGCTAAATATGTCGAGTAGTGTTCAAGAGGCAATCCAAGTCCTCCATGTTGATGATGAACCGGACTTTCAGGACCTCACTGTGGAATTTCTTGAACGCGAAGACGAGCAGTTCAGTGTCGTCGTAGCTTCTGGTGCCACCGAGGCTCTAGAAATAATCGACAACGACAAGCCAGACTGTGTCATTTCAGACTTCGATATGCCCAGAGTAGATGGACTTGAATTTCTACAAATGATTCGGATAAAGTATCCACAACTCCCGGTTGTTTTCTTCACTTCGCAGGACCGTGAGACGATTATTGGTAGTGCTATCGCCGTCGGTCCCACAGGCTATGTAAAAAAGGAGGCAACTGCTGAACAGTACGAATTTCTAGCCGAACAGATTCGCAGTACGATGTAGTGACCAAACCGCGACTTATCGGACAAGTCGTAATTACGCTAACGTCGGGATTTGGAATTAACCACGACGTTCGTTGGACGCCGTAACACGCCTCGAAAAGTGAATAAGTTACGCGCGCTCTCTATCTACCTCAACCAAATATTCAATAACAAAATCCCACTCGTCGAGATCATAGTGAATCGTTGCGACGTGAGTCTTTGGCTCATATTCGCCTGGATTGATATTTGCTCGCACTGCGTCCCAGGCTGGTGTCTTGAGGTCCATTTTCTGACCGTGGTCGCTCTCATCGCGGATGTCCGGCGGTTCCGAATCAGTGGTTGAACCGAGGCCGCCAGCTTCCCTCACAACAATCTTTTCGTACCTCATACTGTCTTTACTCATCACCTTCCTTCCAGAGATAAATCTGCTCGTTTGACTCTGTTTCGACGGCGTCAATCATCGGGAGGTTGTCGGATAGTGACGCTGGATCGACCAGCGGTCATGCCGGACCAGTATTGCGACAATATGAGGGTGTCATAGAACAGTTACCACACCAAAGAGCAGGGTGAATGCTGAGGTGGTATGGACTCAGCGACCCTGCAAAATGATCCTTCGGTAGAGTCGTTCTTTAATGTCGTGGAGACAGAGACGCTTGCGTTGTTTGAGCACCTTTCCTTCGAGTTTCTCGAAGAGTTCGACGTGTTCGCCCCGACGGAGACGGGGCGAACACGAGAGCACGAACCCCCAGAGCTGATGCGTGGCTTCCTCCACTGCTATTACAAAGACATCTACGGGATTCGTCCTGTTGCAAGAGAGCTGCACAACACGGTTGTCTGGCTTGGCTGTGGCTTTGATTCACCGCCGTCCAGAGATGCGGTTGATCGCTTTCTCACCGATCTTGAACACGTCGTCGACGACGTATTCGACCGGTTCGTTGAGCAGGCCGCCCGCCGCGGCCTGCTCGACTTGACCTACTGTATCGATTCAACTGACGTGAGGGCGATGCCCGCCGATCAAGACGCGTCGAAATGCTATGATCCAACCGACGACGAGTACTACTACGGCTACGGCTGCACGATCGTCTCGACCGGACAAAAGATCCCGATTGCGGCGGAGTTCACAGAGAGTAAGCAAGCGCCAGAAGAGACGGCGATGCGCGTCACATGTGACGCGCTCGCCGTCGCCACACCGATCTGGATGATCGGTGACAGCGCCTACGACACACTCGACTGGCACGACCACCTGCTGGCTGCAGGGGTCGTGCCAGTCGCCCCGTACAACGCGCGAAACACCGACGATCCGAAAGACATCGAGTACAGGGTCGAAGACCGTATTGAGGAACACAGCGAGGACGTTCAGCTGAAGCAATCAACCTTGGACGAGACGTACAACCGCCGAACTGGAGTCGAGCGAACCAACGAATCAGTGAAGGACTGCGGCCTCGGGCGTGCGTTCGCCCGAGGCCGCGTCCACGCACGAGCACAGGTATTTATCGCCCTGTGTCTTCGTCTCGTCGTCGCAATCACCAACTACGAACGCGGAGACAATCCGGGAAGCACAATCATCACGGTGTGAGAAGAGTTCTATGACACCCTCACAATATGTTTAACACTAAACAGAACCATGACGAAGTTACTAATATCAACCGGAGGCTGCATGGGTGTTCAACGACGAACCGGGTGATAACGAGACGTTCCTGTATAAACTTGAACGGGAATCAGAAGTTCAGAAGCTCATCGCACACCTAAAACGGAGCAAGAAGACCTACGTCCGACGACGAGCGGCCACAATGCTGGGGAACATTGCAGAAATCTCGGATCCCAACGAGCGACGCCAGGCTGTCAAAGCACTGGTCAGCGCTATTAAAACGGATGAAGACGACAGCGTTCGAGCGGCTGCGATCGACGCGTTGTATCAGCGTGGCGAGGACGCGTTCGACTATCTGGTCGCAGAAATCGCTGAGATGGGAGGCTCAGAGGCAACTGAGCGAACCGCGACAACACTGCTAACCGAGTGGCTCTCAGCTGACCACCTTGAGTTCCGGATGGTCGCGGCGACGGCACTTGGCGAACGTGGTGCGACGGCGGCTGTCCCGGACCTGGTTAGGGCGTTAACTGACCCGGCCCCTCGCGTTCGAACCCGGGCTGCGCAGGCGTGTGGGCGACTGTCAGATCCGCGAGTCGTCCCACCACTAAGTGAGCGCCTTTCAGATGGTCGACAGCAAGTGCGGGAAGCTGCCGCTAACGCACTGGGGGCCATCGGCACGGACCGCGCGCTTGCAGAGTTGGTTCCCGTAACCCAGGCAGACGAGGAGGGGCTTCGGCTCATTGCGGTCGATGAACTCGGACAGTTTGGGTCGGTAAAACCTGTCGTGGTCCTTGTTGATGCCCTTGATGACGACTCAACGACGGTCCAGCGGGCAGCGATGCTCTCCCTGCTGGAGTTACTCACGACGGCCTCCACAGAGGAACTCGAACTCATTTGCGGGACCGTTGTCGACGAACTGGCTCGAGCAGATATCCAGGCAACAGTGCCGGCGCTACTTGATATCGCTGCAGACGGGACACGGCGGCGGTACCGGCAGACAGCGATTTGGTTGTTGAGCCGCATTACTGGTGACCGATATCGATCCGAAGTGATTGACTGCCTGCTCCCGGCTATAGACAAGCCCGACGAGGAAACCGCACAGCTAGCCGAAGCAGTGCTCCCAGAGCTACGGAGTCCCGAGTTAGAGAAGCGCCTTCGGGTGTATCTTAGCCGTGAACGTGGATCCGAAGAGGCACGGAGCCGCGCTCAAGCAGTTCTTGATGAGATATGCGACGGCTCCTCGGGAGAACTTGTGACAACGGGTGTCGACTATACATATGTCGACAGTCCGGCCGACTACACGAACCAGCACAGTTCGCGTGACTGACTGCACCTCTTATACGGTCCTAAATCGTGAACCCTTTGCCCGAATCTGCAGGTCGAACAGTTCCTTGAGTACGTTGATTTCTGATTCGGGCTGTGCGTTCGGATTCAGGTAATAGTGGGTGAGCGCATCCATGTTTGCCAGCCGAGAGTTTAAGACGTGAACGAACTTGAATGCCGTCTCAGTGTCGAATAAACGAAGTAGTTCGCTGAGAATATCAAATCCAACGGTTAGTCGCGAGTTGCTTGTTTGTTGTTCGTCCAAGACACGAACGAGCGTCTCACCAAGTTCGGTCATGCTTACTCCCTTATCCAAGATAGCGATGTCAAGTGGAGCCGCCTCCAGATCAATATCCGTAACATCGGCAAACGGCTGTGCTTTGGTCGTGAGGATCGTCGTCCAGGCTGGCCAGGATTGAAGCGCGTTGTCAAGAAATCGAACGCGCTCTGCTGGGTTATTAGTGACAAAAACTGCGACGTCTGCCGGCGATGTGAAATGCACGCGGGCGTTGTCGGCGCCTGCAGTTTCTAGTGGTGAGAGAATCAGGATATTACCGACCCGATCAATCCGGTCGGCCACATGAACACCAGAGTCGATGAGTGCGGAGACGTGTTTGAACAGGTGATTTTTGAATTTGGCAAGCCCCTCGTCGGCGTCGTAGCTCTGACTGGTCTGGTTGCAGTACGGGCAGTCCCACCTGAGGCTGAACTCGTCCGATTCAACGGTGTATTTGTAATGGGAGAGTAAGTGGGATTTTACTGCATCTACGAGTTCTGACTGCTTCGACGACCAGACTGTGAACTTACACTCCCGACACTGCCACTGATGGACCATTCGGGTAGGGTATAATTCACTTCGAGTCAGAAATAAACTTATCTATACGTTCTCTGCTGTGATCTAACCAAACGTAATGAGGGCGATACAGTCGATTAACTCGCCGACTGCTACTCAGCGCAAAGCGGTGGGCAAATATGGTGGTGTGGAAATCTATAGCTTATTGAATAGACTGCTCTATTGATCGCTCAGCTTTTCGCCGAAACACTCTAGGAAATCCGGCTAGTCATCTTGACATATACGGCTATGACTGACCCCGATTCACGGACCACGATGCAGGACTACCAGGCCGACATCGTCGCCGCACTCGACCTGGATGAGTTCTCGGCGGACGCCTATACGTCGGCACCGTATCTCGAAGCGGCCCTTGAGGCCGGCTTCACCGTTGTCGACCTCGCCACCGCACACGATGTCTCGAAGCGCTCCATCTATCGAGTGCTGGACCGCCACGACATCGACTACGAAACGCCACCCAAAAACGGCCCTGCCCGCCGGCTCTGGAACGCCCATCCCGACACGGTGCCCGGTGATGACTGATGGAAGCGACCGACGCAGCTGCGACCGTCGACGCTGGCGTGGACCCGGCGCTTGTGGACACAATCCAGCGCATCGAGGACGGTGATGTCCTCGTCGTCAATGGTGACTCTCGAACCTGGGATGTCACCGATGTCGTCGACCGGTCCATTGAGGACCCGAGCGACGCTCGCGAGTCCAAGCGCGTGTGCCGACTGTCCTGTGGGGCGTCGGTGTTCGGCCTGGAACTCGTCGCGTATCCGGACCGCTACACGGCGTCGATCCATGTGCTTGCGACCGAAGACTGGACTGAGGACGGCCAGGTGTTCGAGGTTCACGATGTCGAGATACTCACCCAGGATGTTCCGTGGGTGGTCGTCACCGGCGGCGCAGACCGCTACCATTTCCCGGACCCACAGGCAGCTGCGTTCGGTGAAGCACGGCCGGCCTGTGGCGGCGGCAACCCTGGGGCTTCGTATCGCGTTGTCCGTTCCAACACCGTCCGGCCCACATACTCGGGCTGTAAGGACTGTCTGCGCCACGAGAAACCCGTCGCGCTCGAGTCGGTCACGTGCCCCTCGTGTTCAAAAGCAATCTGCCATGGGATTGTTCAGGGTGGTGCAGTGGGGGCCGTCAACGGGCTGTCGATCACGTGTCCACACTGTGACTTCGACGGCGTGGTCGACGTCGACGTGGCCAGCGGCTTCGTCGGCGTGGACGATTCGACGGCATGACCCACGGTGACTGCTGACTCACAGCCGTTGAGCCGGTAAACTCTATGTTGCTATATCGAATATCTGTAGACTAGAGACAGATTGCATATCTGGATACAAAATCTAGATACAATATACAGATACACGATATGTGGGCCTGCACGCACATACAGATGACTGATCCGTGATGTAGAAACGGCGACTCAGAACTGTGTCTCTTGCCGTTCGGTGAAGGTCTTGTAGCCGTCTTCGCCGGCCTCGATGAGATCAGGCCGGACCTCCGCAAGTCCTGCCCGGACGAGCAGTCCCAGGACTGACCCGCGACTCTCCGAGTCGGTGGCATCTCTGTCGAGGTACTCGCGAACATCGGCCCCGACAGCATCGAGTTGCCCAGCCTCGTCGAGGCCACGGATCAACGCTGCGAGGTTCTGATCTCGCATGGTGAGGTTCGTCGGTACTTCGCCAGCATCGAGTTCTTCGTAGACGTCGGCGATGTACTCCTCTAACGACGACGCGTCGGGCTCAGTGTCTTGCTGCTGTGCCTCGCTTCGATGGCGTTTCTGTTCTTTCGACTGTTCGAGTAGTTCCTCTGGGTCGCGGTCGTCTGTAGTGTCGCTCATCGGTCTGTGAGTCTGCTCAGCAACTGTTCGGTGTTCGCACTGTACGCCTCACGGGCTCGCTTCCCGGTCGCA
Source organism: Haloarcula sp. CBA1131 (assembly GCF_008728975.1). Lineage (NCBI taxonomy): Archaea > Methanobacteriati > Methanobacteriota > Halobacteria > Halobacteriales > Haloarculaceae > Haloarcula > Haloarcula sp. CBA1131. Next base: position 5,490 of record NZ_RPCY01000004.1, on the reverse strand, counting down.
TAGAGTTCGTCGTCAGGGACGGCGAAGAGCGTCCGGCCCGCGTTCTGGTTATTCCCTATGTCGGCGGTCTTCGTGACTGGTTCGCCGACGATTTCCGGATACTCCTCTGTCACATACTCGACGAACGACTCTGAGAGGGTCTCCTGACTACTGATTATCGTCGGGATGATCAACGCCAGGCCGAGGTCGACGTTGAGGTCCGCACTGATTTCCTCCAGCGTCGCATCCAGTTTCTGGAGTTGGTCACGCTCGAAGGCACCAGGCTTCAGCGGAGCGACGACGTTCCGAGCAGCGAAGAGGCCGTTGAGTGCGATGTTGTCCTCTTTGCCTGGGAGGTCGAAGATGACGAGGTCGTATTGTTCGGCGACGAGGTCCTCGACGAACCCATCGAGTTTCTGGTAGCGCTCTTCGAGGGGGACGTTCGCGAGATTGTTGTCCGCGCCACCCAGGCCTGGGTCAGCTGGGATGAGGTCCGGGCCCTCGTCGGTCGGGAACGTCATCCGGTCCAGAAGGTCATCGATGTTGTCTCGGAGGAACGCCCAGTCGTCACCGAAGACAGCCGAGATCGGGGCGTCGATCGAGACGCCGTCGTCGGCCGTCTCTTCGTCGACGATGGAGAGCCCGAAGTGTGTCGCGAGGTCGTTCTGTGTTCCGGCGAGGTCGACCAGAAGCACCTCGTGGCCCATGTTGTGTGCGGCAACGGCGATGTGGGCGGCGCTGGTTGTCTTCCCAACGCCTCCCTTTTCGACGTATGTTGCCGCCCGTTGTACTGATGCCATATACAGATACTGTATACATATCGGTGATACAAATATGTGCGTCAGACAGGCGTCCGCCCTGATATACTACTTGATACTTAATTTTAATCAACTCGACTGAACTTAACAGGAATTGTTATAACAGAATGACTATTGTTAATTGTGTATGCGTAAATGTTGGATTTTTGCACTTTTTGTTCTCTTACTTGCGGCGCTTACCGTTATCCCGGGTGCCTCTAGCCAGACATTGCCTTCCGACGCAGACATCCACGCTGGGAAAGATTCCACGTTCAAGACCACAGCTTCGCCGAGGGGGGGCCCAAACGGGCCGGTTGATTCCCGAGTGGAACGCGAGACAAAGGTGCCATATCGGATTACATCCGGTACAGCCGTCTGGCAGGGAGTGAGAGGCTATACGAACATCTCACCTGACTCCGAACTCGAAATCGAGATGGAGTCTGAGAGCGAAATGAACCGGTCCGTCCTTCGCCCGGAAGCTGATGTCAGACTTGTCGACACACACACTGCCATAGCGGACTTCAGCGAGTACTCCGCCGAGACGAACTTCAACGCCCAGACGCCCGATATTGACAGTGACAAGAACTTCAGTGACGAGAAAGGCAGTCGTATCGTTGAAGATAGGACGGCCACTGTGACCATCAGCGATCAGGAATCTGACGGTAGCGAAGTCGTCGTCGATAGCGCACAGCTGCCCGAGGGTGGCTTCATCGTCATCCACGACAGCACTCTCCTTGATGGTGGGATTCTAAGTAGCGTCATCGGGAACTCCGAGTATCTTGAGGCAGGCAGCCACGAGGACATCACGATCACACTCGACGAGCCGCAGGACGAGGACTTCGCGGCTATCGCGATGCCACACCTCGACACCAACGGCAACGAAGCGTACGACTTTCCGGACGCTGACGGTCCCTACACCGCCAACGGTTCCGCAGTTTTTGAGCGGGCAAATGTATCGGTGGGCACACCTACTGCCACACCAACTCCGACACCGACGCCCTCATCGCCCTCGGGCAGCATTTCGATCAGTGAGCAACAGTCGAACGGAGACACGGTTGTCGTTGACAGTGCTCGACTATCTGAAGGCGGGTTCATCGCTATTCACGACAGTACAATGCTGGACGGTGAGGTTGGAGAGAGTGTCATTGGGCATTCGGAATATCTAGACGATGGGTACCACCAAAGTATCGAAATACCTATCCAACGGCAGACTACCGAGTTCACGGCCATCGCGATGCTGCACCTCGACACCAACGACAACGAAGCGTATGACTTCCCGGACGCTGATGGTCCGTACACCGCCGACGGTGCCGCAGTTTCTGAGCGGGCAGATGTCTCGGTGGTCATGCCTACTGCCACACCAACGGCCACGTCAACGCCTGAACCAACGGAGATAGCTCCAGAGGGGACAACGGATGGTAGAGAGTCTGAGATACCTACCACAGCGACCGACTCGCGAACCGCGGTAGTCACAACCTCCCCCCAGATCACAACGGAACAGCAGACCGAACCACCACCTCCAGACTCGCTTCGTGAATTCTTCATGAAAATATTTCAAGCCATAGTCGGCCCAGAGATGCTTGTCGTCGTCGGGATCTCGTTAGTGACTGTTCTTATTGTCATGACGTGGCCCGAGGAAGATGACAATAACTGACACTATGACCCCGCTTGAACTTGCATCCCTGATCTGGCCTGTGATGCTCATCCTTGCAGCTACCATTCTGTTTTTATTATTGACTGCTGCCGCCGACCTCGGGGCGGGCGTACGCCGCCTCGGCACTGTAGCACTCCTCGTTTTGCTGGTCGGTTTCTATACACTTCCAGTACTCACGCTGCCAGTACGGTGGTTGCTGACGCTCTTTGGATTTGCAGCCCCAGTCGGGCTCAGCCTCGTAAGTATACGGATGGTTATAAAATCGACATGATCAGACCAGTTGTGCTGCAGGTTACCGCGTTTCTGGAGGTTCTCCCATCATGGCTTCCGACTGTCGCAATCTGTACGGGGGTGTATATGATGTTGGTTGGGATGAGCAACCACTATCTTGAGTCATACGTAGGACACGTCCCCCAATACACGTCCGTTCTAGGCAGCATAATCGTAATTTCCCTATCGACGAGTATCGCTGGAGCGACCTACGTATCCGTCATCAAGCAGGAGATGGTGTTGTTATTCGTCTTCTTTGCTTTCGTCTCAGGGCGGATGATCCAAGGGGCGATTACCGCCCGTATCATCCAGAAAGTCTACGGCTTCTTTTTCGGTCTCTCTGGTGAAGACAGCAGTGATAGCTTGGGTGGGACACTCAAAAGACTCCGCTTCCCAAAGTTTGGTGGTTCGTGTGGAGCAAAATTAAGGACCGGATTCTGATTATCACTGTATCTATGATAATTGTCTCCCAGACGACGCTGAGCATCTTCGCTGTCTACGCATTCGGTGACGGCCAGCTTATTCGAGCCATCAGGCGATTCTGGATCGGATTCTTTTTTCTCACTGTTGCTGGCATCACGTTCGACTTTCGGTATTTCGCCCCACCGGATTTCTTGGACTGCAGCGCTCGGATTAGTAATTGCGACGGCTGGCTCATTTTTGTACAGTCCCGCCGGGTTCTCAAACCTGACATCCGTTTTGGGCCCCTATCTGGAAAAACCCTGTCCCGGACTGGATGCGACTTCCGCTGGGCGCGTTTGGCTTTCTCGCCGGTTTCGTCTTCTGGGCGATTTTCTACAGGAAGCATGGGTAGTTGAACGGTTCCGTATTGTCGGTGTCGTACTTTTTTCTTGGATTCGTTGCCTGTATGCTGGTGATCAGTCGCTGCCAGCCGCCGTTGGTAATGGGTTACCTCGTCAAAACCACAGTTTGAGGCGGAAAATTCGTGGGAAAATAAAGGATCGACTCACTTTTTCAAATCGATTACCGTCCCGTAATTTGGTGTAAGTCCCATTAGAACATGGTGAGTCACGTGGAAATTACACTGTCGCTGCCACGTGCACATACCCTGCCCGTAACGGCGTCATCTGTGACGCAACCCAGTATGTACCGTACATAGGCGCGTTAGATGAGATGTCCGAGAGAGTCAGTTTCGTGAGCCAATTTTGACTGCTCCGGTGACGTGCCTGAGTGCTTTCCAGAAACGACTCCGGTGAGACGGCCTGTTGCATTGCGTTGAGCTTTGACCGAAGTTGGCCGCTCGTCGAGCGCACCAGCTCATCGTCTGGCCAGGAATACACTTCGAGCCCGTCGAAGCGCGTTGCGACTTGCTGGACCGTGTTCAGTTGTTCGAGGGCGTACTCGACCCAGTACTGGTGGCTGTCCTGCATCTGCTGGAGTTCTTCGACCACGTCGTCGTAGCCGGCTTGCTCGGCGGCAGTGAGACACTGCTGGAAATTCGCGCCACGGGGATTGATTGGTTCGTGGAAGACCACAACCTCACCAAGCGCTCTGAAGTAGCTGAGTAGCTCGTGAAAGTCGTCTTCGTCCATCGTGGGGTAATGTGGGTGACATCGAGACGAACACCGACACACCGGCCTGCTGGAGTTCGTCTACCGCTTGCAAGCGAGCCATCGTCGACGAAGATATCGACAAAGCAGGGCTAACATATTTGTGGGATATCGGACCGCTGTTGGTTAGCCATCGACACCTGTCCGACAGCATCGACTTTTCAGCGTCGCTTCCATCGTTTGATTGTCAGTTATTGCCGGAGGCGGCCTATTGGTTTCCCCTAGGTTCTTTAGCATACCTGCTACCGTCTAGAGCATTCGTCTTTAGCTAAGACTCACACCTCGGTTGTGTAGCGGTAGCGAGCGTCTCTTGTAAGATCGGTCGTTGTTGATGGATCTTCTGAGCATCCTCGATGAGCCGCTCCAGCAACGGTGGTGGTGAGTAGCCGAGGTACTCACCGAGTTCGTGGAGAACAAGCTGGGCGTGCGACCGGAAGGTCGCCGCCCAGCGTTCCGGTGGAAACACAATCTCGTCGTCAGCCTGCTCGGTGACCAGATCCAACAACTCACGGCTCACTAGCAGCGACAGCAACGCCGCATACAGCAAAATCTCCACCACAACAGGGTTGCTCGTGTCGAACTCATCTAGTTCGTATTGCGTCTTCAACTCACGAAACAGCGTTTCTACCTCCCATCGACACCGATACAGCGTCCCTAGATCTGCTGGGAGAAACTCTTCTCTCGGTAGATTTGTGATATACAGATGGTAGTCGTCGGCGTCCTCGTCCCGGACGCCGACGACGCGGAACCGCTTCGTGTCTAGCGACCGTGTTCGTACTGACCCCGCTTGAACTCCGCTTCGACCTCTACGTCAATGTACTCCCGCGAGAGATCACCGACCACGTCGTGGATCTTCTCTCCTTCCAAGGGAATGGCGCGCCCGCGCCATTCCCGTAGTTCCTCTGTTATCACCGGATTCGCGTTCTGCTTCAACCGGCTCACGAAGTAGCCGTCGTTCTCGTCGATCAGCGCAAAGCGGCGGTACTTGAAGTACGCTAGGTCGAACAAAACCAGCCGTCCATGCAGCCACGATCCCGTCTTGAACAGCGTGCTGTCGTGCGCTTTTTCATCGGTCACATCGATCCGTTCAATCGTCTGGTCGGTGGCATTGTGGAGCAGGTGGAGCTTCGCTCCAGCCTGCTCCTCGTGGCGAGCTTGGAACTCGTCGGAAAGGAACTCGTGCAACCGCAACACCGTTCCATCAGCGATCATCACGTCC
>NZ_RPCY01000003.1:0-121670 GCF_008728975.1 Haloarcula sp. CBA1131 | reverse complement strand
GACTGTTGGTTAGCGCTGATTTTGTGTCTCCCCGGTCGGGTGAGGGATTTCCTCTATGGACCCGACCGAAACAGTTCCAGACTACGAGCGCTTCGAGCGCGAACAGATCGCACAGGACCGTGACCGGCAGCGTCCCGATACCGTCGAGATCGACGAGCCACGAGGGCGTGAGGTCGTTACCAGTCTACTCAATGAGGGTGTGGTCGAATCCGTCCCAGAACAAAACGTCTTGCAGCACGTTCCGTCCGGGCAGTGTTTTGATTCCGACATGGCGCTGGTGTACTTCCACAAGGGCTGGGAGGCTAGAGGCGCGGAGTAGCCAACTCGCAGACTAACCAACACAGTACCCCACATTCCACTCGGTGTTGGTTAGCGTCAGGACCTCTTCTCTGACGCGGCGTATGGGCGCGTCCCGAGAGTTGATACCCTATCGGAATTTTCCCAAGCGTATGGACCGCACTGACTGGCCGACACCCGGCCCGAACGAGCCTGTCCCGGCATGGGACGAGTACCGACAGCTGCGCGAGGCTGTCCACGACTACCTCGATCACGAGCCAGAGGACCCAAGGTGGGATGACATCTGGCGGGCGCTCGGCGCGATCATGGGCGAGTACCAGCGCGATGCGTTTGCCCAATCCTTCGACCTCGATGAGACTGCCGAGACAGCCTGCATACGCCGTCTCATCACGGGCGACGACGAGTGCCCGCACTCGCCGCTTGACGCCGACACCGACCCAAACGGACCGCCTCACAGCCCGCCAGCAGACGACCACTCGACGCTCTGGCTTGACGATGGCGAGCCGGCGTTGTACTCGATGCACGTCTATCCGGGGAATATCGAGCGATTGGATTCCACAGAGCCGCCCCACAATCTCTGGTTCGACGTCTTCGAGTTTGCCGCCGAGTGGGGACTAGAGGTCTCGATTCTCGCAAAGTCGTGGTACAACCTTGGCTCTGCTATCCACGTCGTCTTCTACCCGCCGGAGCGGTACAGGTAGCCACCTCACCTCGCTCTCGCTCAGTCAGCCAGTCGATTTTGTGACCCCCAGTGGAGGTGCGGGGGCGTGCCCGAGAGTGCGTCCCGAAGATAGACCGATGTCAACGATACAGTCAGAGACTCCAGAGCAGTCCAGCCAACAGACCACTTGCACCTTCGACGATTCGGACTCCCGGGACGAGGAGATGCGCGACCAACTCGATGCGTGGGTCGAGGATCTTGCCGACCTCACCGACGAAGCGCAGACCAGTGAGCAGTTCCAGCAGTGGCTCGATGTGCAGAGCAAGTTCCACGATTACTCGGCCCGGAACACGCTACTCATCAAGCTCCAGTGTCCCGAAGCAACGCGAGTCGCCGGCTACAATACGTGGCAGAATGAGTTCGACCGCTACGTCCAGCAAGGCGAGGATGCGATCTGGATCTGGGCTCCGATCATCACGAAGAAGTGCCCCGAATGCGGCAATTCGCCGTCGTATCACGAGAACACGGATTGCGAGTACGATGAAACGGACCCCGAGCAGTGGCGTCGGGGACTGGTCGGGTTCCGGCCAACGTCGGTGTTCGATATCTCTCAGACCGAGGGCGAACCGCTTCCCGAACTGGAGACAGAAGCTCACGGCGACCCGGATGGACTTGTCGAGAACCTCTTGGACGCCACCGACGAGATCGGCGTCGACGCAAGAATCGTCACTCCGGAAGAGTGGGAGCATGGGTCTGCACGGGGTGTCTGCCAGCGTCGGAGCGTGATGACCACGAATCCGATGATCGAAGCGGTTGACCGGGAGAATCGGGCCGCCCTCGCGAGTACACTGATTCACGAGTTCGCCCATGCGGAGCTTCACTTCAATGTCGAGGATGAGGCGGAGCGGTCGAAACGTGAGGTCGAGGCTGAGGCAGTCGCCTACGTGGTCAGTCGTCACTTTGGGCTGGACCCCGACAACTCGGCGTTCTACTTGGCGGCGTGGGACGGCGACGCACCAGAGACGCTGCGGGACCGGCTGGACCGTATCTCGTCGACTGCGGCGGATCTGATCGACGCCGTCGAAGGTGACAGCTGAGCAGTCGGTCGTGCTTTTCCAGACGTGCTTGAGAGCCGTATTTTGTGACTCCCCTGATGGGCGAGGGAGTCGAATATGCGTTCCACAGCAGCGTCAGGTGGCAGTCCTGTCGGACAGTTCTTGAGTGTCTTAGCTGACTTGCGTGACCAGATCGGAGGGCCGTACTACCTCGGAGACGTGACCGGGCGATTGGACTGGCCCGACCGAGGAGTGTACTTTTTCTTCTCGCCAGCAAGCGACCTTCGCGCAACGACAGCGGTCGACTGGCGACTCTCGCGGATCGGCACCGTCGGCGTCAGTACCGGCTCGTCGAACACGCTCTGGAATCGACTCAGACAACATCGTGGGAATGTTCGAGGGAAGTACGCCGGCGGTGGCAACCATCGCGGTTCGATTTTTCGCTTGCACGTTGGACGGGCGCTGATCGAGAAGCACGGCTGGCGCGACGAGTATCCTCACTGGGGCGAACCGAATCCCGATGAGGAAACAACGACTGTTCGCGAGCAGGAACACGAACTTGAACAGCGCGTGTCGGAGTACATCCGGGATCTGCCGTTTCTCTGGGTTGACGTTCCGGGCAAGCCCGGCCCAGAGTGTGACAGAGCCGAGATTGAGTCAAATACCATCGCGATGGTGTCGCATCATCGTCGATCCGCAGGACCATCGGACCTCGATTGGCTTGGATACCACTCGCCGAAATCTGAGGTGTATCAGTCTGGGCTGTGGAACGTGCGGCACGTCTCCGACTCGTTCGATCCGTCGGTCGTGGACCAGTTATCAGAGTATATTTCGTCAACGGAAGCGCTGGACCACCAGTCGCGGATCTGAAGGAAGGTTCCGCAGCGAGAACTCAGTGCGCTCGGTTATGAGTCCGTAGGCAATCCCAGCCAGTGGCGCAACCACGGGAATCCACGCCAACGGAGACATGAGCAGTTCCGTCGAGATAGACTCCCAGACGGCAGCGTACATCAAAACAACGCAGACGGATGCAATGGCTGTCGACAGCCGCCACCGGACTCCCGCTACGAGCCCGGCCAGTGGGAGGCCATAGAACGCTACATCACCCGCAAGCGAGGACAGGAAATAGGAGATACCAAACGCACAGAAGTATGTCAGAAACATCGCTGTGCCTCCTACCGACGCAACGAATAGCCGTCGCCATCCAACACGCTCGTCGGTGTCGTCCTGGTCGGACTGCTCGTCGCTGTCCTCGGTCGTCGTGGTGACTGCAAGAGGACTCCTCGACTGTGTCTCGACGTGGCTGGCTTCCAGCCGGGAGACACCACGAGACTGCCCGTTGCCCTCCGTTTCGCCCTCGACTTCCTCAGTGATCGGGACTTCGCTCTGCAACGCAAGCACTCTGTGGGAGTCTGCTTCTGGACTGCTTGCTGGCTCTTGGTTCGCTGACGCTGGCAGGTTCAGGCGTCCCGTCTGCTTGATGTCTTCTTCGCAGGTAGAACACACTGTCAGCAGGTTCGTGGTCTTGTTTGTCCCGCCGTTCTCGGCGGGGATTCGTCGCACGACTTCCAAATCCTCCGCAGGGAACCGCGTCCCGCAGTTGGTGCAAGTGTTGTTGTCCAACTGCTTCCGGAAGACGATCCGGTACGCCCAGTCTGGTGGGTACTCGCCCCGGTAGCTGTCAGGGTCGTCGTACTGCGATTCGATACCTTCCTTCATTCTCCTCGACATTTCTTCCCGTCTCCGTATTTAAAGCGCGGGGTCGTTTTGTGCCGCGCCTGCCAGCTGGGCGCGCCGGTCGGTGCGCTCGGTGTTTTCCATGTCTTCTGAGGCGCGACACTCTTGGTCAGCGGCGGCTGTCGGCGATGCACAGCAGGCTGAGTACATCGGGTTCCTCCATCGCGAGCCCTTCGTAATCGATGCTTACCGGCTTGGATTCGCCGTCGGCGTTCGCGAGGACTACACCTACCAGTCCTCGCTGCGGAACGTCGACGTCCCGATTGAGATTCTAGACAACGACTTCCGGAATCCAGACTTGGACCGGTACATTGAGCGCTTCGAGCGATGCGAGCCGTCGGTCGGGATGCTCGGCGATGCATACGACCAGCAGGAAGCGCGACGGTACAACCAAGCCGCACGGGAGCTGAAACGGAAGTTTCCAGGGACAGAGGTCATCATCGTCCCGAAGTGCCGCGACGCAATCGATGTGATCGACGAAGATATTGTCTTGGGATACCCGATGGGATATTCTGACCAGACAGCCGAGGAGTACACGGACATCGTGGACTGGCGGGGGCGGCGCGTGCATCTGCTGGGGGCAAGTCCGACGAAGCAGTATCCGGTGATCGAGGAACTATCACAGCCGCGTGTGACCGGTGAGGAACCAGCCGATATCGTTGGCGTCGACTGGAACGGGATTCATCTTGCGGCGCTTCACGGCGAGTACTTCTCACCACACGGCTACGGGAGTGCGGACCACCTCTCGATCCGGGAGACGGTTCGAGAGAGTTTGAGACACATCCGGTCATACTGGAAATCGCGGGGTGTGTGGCCGACCGTGGAGAAAGACCGGACCCCGCTAACAGCGGAACCGATGGACCCCGTCTGGGCTGCTGACGGTTCGAGAGCAACTGTAAATGGCCTTGAGGATGCTATTGTCGTCGAGTATGAGAACGGACAGACGCTCGCGTATCGGAGCCAACACGAGAGAGACAGAGTGGAATACCGGGCAGGACTCACTCCCATCGAGGTCTACGGCTAGGAGAGCTACTGCCAGTGAGGCTTTTACTGAACTCAGTGAAACAGTGCTGCCAGCGTTATATCATAACTACTGCTGATGAATACAGGGCGCGAGCCTTGCACTTACCGGTTCCTGAATCACGAGAAATCGAATCGCTCAGGACAGGTGTTCCAGTGTCCACTTGCGGCCTTAGCTCAAAACCTAAGTTTCCGGAGCCAGCCAGAAGAGGCGAGAACGTACAGTAGACATTTATTATCTATGTGGTCGTGTTCCCGATATTTCCAACCTAGATAAGACAAATATTACGTATGAGTGCACTATATCTCAGTATAACTTGATTTCTCAACTTATTCCCGATCTGGATCGGCATGACAAGTTTGCGTTCCTTCTATCGGTCTACCGTGCAACTTACTATTCTCATAATTTGACATTCATCATAGTGTCCGTATTAGGTGCACTGACTATACTACCTCCATTACTCGAAGCGCGCACTGGAGTTGAATCGACAACTGCGTTAGTCGGTGTCTCAATCGCGTTTTTCTTGGCAACGACCCTGATCTCAAAGTGGGCTGAAGGCTGGTTTTTGGACCGAATCAAGGCCAGAAACCCTGGGAACGGTGGACCTCACATTCGCCATGCAAGTGTAGCGTGGAACGGATTACATATACTATGGGGTGCGCTGTTGGTTTACTATTTCGCGTTTGGGGCAGTAGTGCCGGGTGTTGTCAACTCAACGGTTAATACGGACGTGCTACTCTCTGGGTCTGGAGGCTACATGACTGCAGGACTTCTCATTCAAAGATTAGCTGCTACGATTTTATATTCAGCACTAGTCATTTGGGCGGTAGCAGCTATTTGCCGGGGTATTAGTGTGCTGTATTATAACCTGAGGCTCTAATATGATTGCTAAGAGTTGTCTAAAGGGCCTCTCAGCCTCTCAGATTCAGATGGCTGAAATTACTCCTTTGTCTTAGTTTCTGAATATTGCAGTTGAAATTTTTTCAATTCCAGAAGTTCTGTAGGAGATAGCCATTTGAGATATTCGCTTACGTCGCTCGCGACGACGAAGCAGTGAGCGTTCCAATGTCCGACTGATTGTCGTTCTGTGGACAGGCCAACGCCCAGAGCGACCTGAAACGGTGGTCGTCGGGCTGACACCTCGTATTTAACCAACACTCATCGCTTCTGTTGGTTAACACGCTGTGTCGGACGATTTTCTGTTCCTCTGTCGGGTGAGAGGATGACAGAAACTGATCCGACTCAGACGCAGGACGGACAGCCAGATCAGCAAGCCGGCTTCGACTTCAGCAAGCCCAGTCAAGAGCACGAGATCGAGGTGTCGTATTCGTGGGGGTATGTCGACACCATCTACATGGACGATGACGGTGAACTCGTCCGCTCACAGGATACCGACGGCTACTATCGCAACGACGAATCGTTCGAGTGCACCTGTGGAGAGACATTCGGTTGCGAGAGCAAAGCAAAATCCCACATCCGAAGCGAGAGCTTCCGAGGCCCGCCGGTGCCGGTCGCCGGCCATCCAGAAGCATTGCGTTGGGACAACGAGCCGATGACCGACTTTGGAGAGAATGTGGAATTCATTCCAGATGTAACGAACACCGCCGCCAAAGTTGTCGAGGGGGCTGACTACCTGATCGCAACGGCCCGGACAACACTGACGCCACCAGCGGACCACGAGTTCGACAGCTGGGACCCACTGCAATCTGGCCGCCTGTCGAACCACAACGGCGACTCACTGTTCTCGGCGCGGATCTTGTCGAAGGCTATCGCGACGCTTTCACCCGGTCACCAGTACGTTCCAGACCGCTACACCATCTACTTCCGGGGGCACACAGCACTGTACTTGGAGGGGCCGAGGGGCGGCATCATCATTGCTGAACGACTCCCCGGCCTCGACTGAGACGGCGGTTTTCTGTTCCTCTGGCGGGTGCAAGGATGACAGAACCAACCTCCAAAGCCCGTGACGGATCAGCCACGAACAGCAGCGAATCGCCCGTCGACGAGCAACCAATTCCAGTCGTCAAGCCACCATCGGCGTTTGTCTGGCAAGATGAAGTGGTCCCCGCGCTCGATGGAGCTATCACCGTGCGCCCGGAGTCTGCCCGGTATCCGATAGCTGCAAAGGTCGTCGACGGTGCTGAGTATCTTGTGGCAACAGCCCGAGAAACGTTCACTCCCCCAGCTGACTACCAGTTCCAGTCGTGGGGGCCACTCCAGTCTGGCCGCCTTGCACTCCGGTCGGGCGAGCCACAGTTCCCGCCAGCCGACGTGAGCCGTGCAATCGCAACGCTTGCGAAGCATCCTGCGTATCAGCCTGAGCGGTTCACGATCTTTTACCGAGGGTGCGAACCAGTGTATATCGAAGGTCCCGACGCAGGCATTGTGATCACCCCGTGGTAACTCGATAGCGATTTTCTGTTCCTCTAGCGGGTGAGAGGATGTCCACACACTCAGCATCGACGCGAACACAGTCGTTCCAGCATCGCCCGCCAGCAGACACAGGGGAGTGTTCCTGTCCGATTCACGCCAACGGCGACCCGTTCACCGCACCTCTCGGGATTCGATTTGCCGATCATGTCGGCGTGGAGCCAATCGACAGAGAAACAGCGGCCGCCGTGTACGAGGCGCACCACTCCTACATGGGGTCACTGCCGTCGGTCAATCTCGCTCACCACGGGATGTACTTTCAGGACTCGCTAGTCGGGGCCATCACCTACCGCTACCCGCTCATCTCGAAGAAGCGAATCCGGTACGGCGTCGACGGCCAGCTCTGTCCCGAGCCCGTCGAGATCGACAGCCTTCCCACGGAGATCAGAGCAACCGCCCGGCGGGTGCTTCCGTCGACGGACACACCAGTCGTTGACAGTGAGGTGATTTCTGGGGACTCGCTCGTCGAGGCCGCGCGGATTTGCATGGGCGTTCGGATGCCAAACCTCGCGTCGGCAGCGTTAGCCCGCTCACAAGAGCGATTCTTGCAGGCTGACGACCGTGACACTCGCTTCTTGTTGACGTGGGTACGCTCGGACTACGATGGGGCGATGGTTCGGGCGCTGCAAGACAAGGGCTGGACCTGTACGGGCTACCGTGAACCAGGGCAGGCAAGCAACCGCGAGAACAAGCCGATTCGTGAGCGATACAAGTGGCGCTTTGTCTGTCCCGTGGATACTGCTCGCGAGCAGTCAACACTTGCACGGTGGTCTCAGTGACCGACGTCCAGCCCGAAGCAACGGCCGAGTGCTGTCGATTCTGTGGGGACAGAGCCGAGATCTCCGGTGAGGCGTACACCTATGTCCGGTGGCCCAACGAGGTCGACCGAGAAGACGGCGTGTTCCGATTTACGATTTGCCGGGAGTGTGCGCTTCAGGACCACGACAACGTCGAACAGGCCGCTTCGCTCTTCCACGAGGCAGATCGGGACTATCTGCTTACCTGCGATGTCTGTGGAGCTGTTGGCTGCCAGTCTGCCAGTACTCGTCGTCCAGCAGCGGAGACGTATCGGCTCGCGAGCGTTATCTCCTGGTCGGTGAGTATCAATGGCTTCGACGGGGCAACGCACTCTTGTAGTGAGTGTAGCCCCATCGTGACGTTCGACTGTGTGAAACGTCCCGACCGGACATACGACGATGAAGTGCCGCATCTCGTCGAGCCCCCGTTTGACTCAGCTGCGAGGATAGCGGACGATGCTCCAGCAGACAGTACACAGGTCGAGATCGGCGGGTGGACTGGGTAGCCGGCGGTAGTTCCACGAAACTGGTGGGTCTGATCCGCTAATGAACAGTACAGGTGAGCCAGGCATCGTGGGATTATTGATTGTCGAAAAGACAGACCTTTAATAAGATGTCCGTCCAGAAAGCCCTCCTCGTTGAGCTATTCGCAATCCTACTCGTACTTTATGGAGGATTCACGATATTGGACACGGGTATGATGGGGGAGACATGGGCCTTCTACATAGGGTTCTACCTCGGTCTCTTCGGACTCATCTACGGTCTCGTCGGTGTCAGGATAGTGGATGCCCTCCGAAACGGTACGTGAGCAGTCTTATTGAGCAGGTAGTTCAGCCAGCACAGTAAGCACAAAACTCCAGTCACAGCGGCAGCGAGTCCTAATTTTGTGTCCCTCTGGCGGGTGAGAGGATGTCTCGAAATATGTCCTGCCGTCGTTCGGAAGACCTGTCGAAGCCAACCATCCCGAAGTTCGTCGAGTCCATCGCGACGACTGTTCGAGCGCAGTCCGGCAGCGCCGATGTTGAAGCGGTTGTCCTCCGTGCGGTGGCCCGGCGATCAGACAGTATCGACCTCCCGGACGTACTCGAACTTCGTTCGCTCTTGGACGTCGACGGTGCGCAGGTAGACACGCTAGAGGAACAGGTCACGAGTATCATCAGCGCCATCGAAGCCGAACTCGCCGGTTGGGACCGCCGGGAGGTCGCTGCATGAACGCAGCAGGAACGGCCACGTTGGGCGATTTCGGCGCTGGTGGCCCACGCTCGAATGTGCTGATTGACACGCAGAGCGCGGCACAAGAAGCAGTTGCCGGTGAGTGGGAATTTCTCGCCGCTGGCAACGACACGATCGGCTGGCACATCCCCGACACCGGAGCCACAGTCCTGCTCAAACGGAGCGATGCTGGCTGGACGCTCGAACGGGCGACCAAACTGGTCGGGACGCGCCGGTCACTCGATGCTGGGCTGGAGCTTGCCAGCTCGTACATGGCGGATCGACCGGAGGGAGCGTCGGCATGGCGATGATTGAGCGCGAGCAGTGGCGTCGTGAGGAACGCCACCGAGTTGCGGCAGCACTTGCACGCGCCCGGTTCTGGCAGTCGGTTGCGCCGCACAAGGTCGGGTTCTGGGACGCCGTCGACGAGACGCTGCTGGCTCACTACCCGGGCTGTCGGTACAAACGCAGGACGACACTCGATGACTTCCAAGAGGAGGATTCATGAGCGACACTCCTGATCCAATTCTCGACAAACTCCCTCCAGAGCGGTTGCTGGACGCCGACCATCTCCAGCCAATCGTCGCCGGCATCAACTGCATGCACTCAATGGAGACGGTCAAGCGGTATCTCGCATACGAGAACAAGCACCAGAACCGGACGCCAGTCCAGTCTCGCCTTCGAGAGCGGGCACGGGAGATCCGTCGCGATGAATCGGATGCCGAGGAGCAAGCCATCGTGTGATTTCTGTGCCCCAGCGGGGTGAGGGGCGTCCCACAGAAGGCGCTCTGCCTACCGACTATGTGTGAAAACAAGACAGACGAGACGGCTGTACAGCAGTGCGACGACCTCGATATCGACCCTGATGCCGTGGATATCGGTGATGGACTGAAAACAGCCGAAGATGCGCCTGAAGTTGTTGTCAGCGGCGTTGACGCTGAAAAGGAGCGGGTGAAGGTGTATTCCCCGTCCGGTGAGCTGACGGTCAATCGCTGGGTGAGCATGGACCTGTTCAGCGTCCACTCCCCGAACGAGGACATCCAGACCGACGCCGACCGGGAAGCGTGGCTGAACGAGACGCTGCCGAAGAAGTCCACGCATATCGACGGCAACGTGTACCCACTCAGGTATGCCATCGACGAGGACGGGAACGTGATCGCGAAATAATCGAGGAGCCGTACCAGCCACTCTTTCGCTCACTCTCACGCTCACGGTTCCCGAGCGCAAGCGCTCGGGGGACACGCTCCACCTTGGACCGGCAGGCCGGTCCGGCGGTCCCGCTTCAGGAGGTAGGTGAGGCTCATCGCGATGAATCGGATGGCTGGGAACGAGCCATCGTATAATTTCTGTGCCCCAGTGGGGTGCGGGGCGTCCCACTGAGGGCGCTCTGCCGACTGATTATGAGTAAGAACAAGACAAACAAGACGGCTACACAGCAGTACGACAACTACCCCGATCCCGACGCCATCGTTCACTTTGGCGATGTCTCAGAGGAACTGGTCGAGCTGGTCGAGGAAACGCTGGAGACGTCCGAGTTCCTGTCGACCTCTCGCGGCGACCTGCCCGAAACGACGCTGCTCGTCGAGGCGGTCGACAATGAGTGACGACCAGCTGTTCATCGTCGTTGAGGGCGTCGGGCCAGCAGACTTTCCTGAGAACGAGGCGAGTTCCAACACGCAAGACGAGGCCGTTGCTCTCGCGAACGATATCCACGACCTAATTCGTGAGGAGTACGGCAAAGAGGATATCGAGGGCGTCATCCCGGTGGTCAATCCCGACGCACACGAGCAGATGCAGGCGACGGAACTCTGACCGGGCAGTGAGAAGCAATTTCTTTAGCCATGATGCTGGCTTCTGCTCAGTAAAATGTATATACACCGCCACTACTATCTAACGAAGTATTTATACAATCTGTGGCTAAAGGTCACAATAGATGACATAACAGGGTGTTGGAATGTCAAACGGCTATCCACCAGACTGGAAAAACCGCCGCCAACAAGTCTATAGACGGGATAATTATCGATGTCAAAAGTGCGGGGCACAAGGTGGCGGTCGGGGGACGTAGAACTTCACGCACACCACAAGGTACCAAAATCTCGGGGAGGTAGCCACCGTATGTATAATCTAGTTACTGTCTGTAGACGCTGCCACGAACAAATACATGGGCATAGTATCCCAAGCAGAAATGGTGGAAAGAACATCAATACAATAAGAACATCTACCCCTGAAGAGCACCCGATGCATCCAGACGTAGATGAGGAAAAATACGTAGACGACCCATGTACTCCGCCAGCACCGACAGAAGGCGAGCCGTATTGGGAGAAAAAGAAACAGGGCAGAACTATACGAGATAGTGATGAAACCCACTCAAAAAAGTCCAATAACCTATCAAAACGTATTTATTTGTATATAAAAAATTCACTTCGATAACTTCTAGCACTGTGGAACCGTATGAAGTAAGCACTATTGAGGCCCACATCAGCTGATTATGGACTTGGTGCTGTTATGCAACCTGCTCATAATACAATGGTATACTGTCGAATTCGAAATTCTTGCCGTATGCTGGCTGTATTCTCTATAGCGCCCACTCCTATCCGAAAATAGAGTTACGCTTTCACAAGCTCTAGCCACCGAATTTTCTGTGCCCCAGCGGGGTGAGGGGCGTCCCAGAGAGGGCGTGCCGCCTGTCATTCATGGCTACCACAGAATCCCGTAGCGACGCCAGCAGCATCGACGAGAGCGAACTGGAGAAGGCTGACCCGAACAACCGGACCGTTCGGGCGCTGACCGAAGTCATGACCGTGATGGACTCGATTGGTCGGGCACGAAACGACGACGACCTCTTCCTGGTCAACTCCGGGTCTGGCTCAGAGTACCTTGTCGACACTCGAACAGGGAGTTGCGAATGCAAGTGGAAACAGTTCAACCCCGGCGAGGAGTGCAAGCACCAGAAGCGAGTCGCCTTCGCCACCGGCGAGCGACCTATCCCGCAGTGGGTTGACGACGACGCTCTCGATGGCCAGTTCGGGTTGCACGTCGACGGCGAACCCCGCAAGGCAGTCGCTGACGGCGGAGTCATGCAGGTCCGGTTCGACGACAGCGGCGTCACGGGCCCCAAAGAGGACCCCTTGGCTGTCACCTCCGAGGACGAACCACGCACGAAACGAGCGAAGCAGGAAGATATCGACGTTTCCTTCCTCGCAAAGCCCGGTCGCTACGAGGTTCACTCAGCATCAGATAGCCGGTACGAGGTCGACGTGCTCGAAGAGACGTGCAGTTGTCCCGATGAGGCCGAGCGGTGCAAGCACCGTCGCCGGGTCGAGATCGAGATCGACGCCCAGCGAGTCCCGCGCCCGGATGGAAAACTGCCAGACGCCTAACCGGGGGCCGCAGTGTGTTTTCTGACCCTCTGGTCAGGTGAGAGGATGTCTCGAAATATGTCTTCACAAACCGTCCAGACAGCGTTGTCTGCAGCTACGCCGGGCTGTCCCGAGTGTGGCGGCGAACTCGACAGCACCGGGCGAGAAACGAACTGCGAGGACTGTGGCCTGGTGACCGATCAAGACCGGATTGACCGCAGGCCGGAATGGCGGACGTACGACAAGGAGGAACAGAAGCGGACGGGTGCGCCCCGAACAGCCACTCGGCATGATCGAGGCCTGTCGACGAACATCGGCTCGGTTGAGAGTGCAGATATTTCCCCGAGACGGCGTCGACGGCTTGCTCGCCAGCAACAACTCCACGGCCGGTCGAAGTTCACCAGCAAGCGCGACCGGAATCTCGCTCACGGGCTTGGCGAAATCCGACGCATTGCGAGTGCGCTGTCCGAAAGCCGGTCGGTGAAAGAGCAGGCAGCCACGTTCTTCAGGGAAGCCCAGGACAAGGACCTCCTAATCGGGCGGTCGATTGAGGGCGGTGCAGCGGCCGCTGTATACGCTGCCTGCCGATGCAACGGCCTCGTGACGATGGAGACGGTAGCCGATGTTGCCCGGTGTTCTGCATCGCACGTCTGGAACTGCTACCGGACGTTCTTGGTGGAACTCGATCTCCCAATCCCAGTGTCGCTCCCGGTGGACTGGGTGGCACGGATTTGTTCAGACCTTCCATTCAACGTTTCCCCGGAGATTCGCCAGCGGGCGCTCGAACTAGCGGAGCAGGCGACCGAGTCCACTGAGGTCAATGGACGACCAGACGGTATCGCAGCCGGCGCTCTATATCTCGCCGGGAAAGAGTCAGACATCCGGCTCACGCAAGCGACGATCTGCGAGCCACTGGATGTGCATATTACGACGGCCCGGCAGTGGTTCCAAGAGATCGAGGAGCATATCGTTGCGTGACCGCTCGCGACCGTTGTTTTGCGTGCCCCGGCGAGGGTGCAGGGCGAGCCAGCAAGCACGTCCTGAGAGAGACATATGTCAGTTACTGATACTCCCGAATCGGCGGCACAGCACGACTCTTCGAGTGTTTTTGCGTCGGTCCCAGCGCTACGGTCGCCAACGAAGGTCGCATCGTTTGTCGAACGAGTCCTCGTCGAACTTCGCCATGAAGCCGTGGCTTCTCGGTACGTGACCGATCTAGACCGGGCTGGAGCGACGACAATCTGGTGCCGGGTCGAGCACACGCCGTTGGACGTCGACGCAGAGTACGTCCAGATTCGAGACGACCCACGATTAGGTGTTGATGTCGAGCCGTGTTCGCAGGCGACGGTTCGAGAACGACTGTGCCAGTGTCTTGACCACGACCGGACTGGGCGCGTCGACGTTCGGCCGCTGGCTGATATCTCGATGGGCGACGACTGAGTTGTACTTCAGGTCTGGTCCCGCATTGGCAGGTCAAGATCACCGAGGGCAGCGTGCTGGCGGAGAACGCAGAGATGTGGGCAGACGGTCGTCGCCTGGAAGACCTCGCAGCTGCACCAGCCGGCGTGGATCCCGTTGGGATGCTCGGCGAGCGAGCAATTAACCGGACAGTCGTCGTCGACGGAGACAAGAAACAGGTCCGGGCGACCACCTTTCGTTACGTCGACACTGGCATCGAGGGCGGCGTTCCACGTTGCTGATCGGTCGTCACGAATCTGCCGGAAGTCAAGTTCGCGGGTGCCACTGGGCTGGCGGGATATCCACTGGTCTGGGGCCGAATACTCGCTGGTCGTAGTGGGGGACTCGGCTGTTTTCATGATGAGTCCTCGTACTAACACATATACCCTCAAACAGCAAAAAAGTTGCCATAGAAGCGATACAGAGCGGATTTTGTGTTTCTCTAGTGGCTGAGAGAATCCAACAATGAGTAGTGGATACCGACGAGGGAACACCGGGCCGAAAAAGCTGAAGTGGCGCTGGAAAGATGAGACTGACAATCGGTCGCTGCCCCAATCGTGGGCCGACAACGGTCGCACAGAATCTCCCGAGGAGAACGAAGTGCAGTTGTACGCAATCCAGTGTCGGGCTGGACTCTTGCTTGAGTGGCTGGTCAATACACGAACAGGAAAGCTACTCAGAGGTCCACTGAGTGAGAAACCGGGGCTTCGCGTTCTGTACGTCACCGCTGGTGGTGAGTATGCAGTCCTGAAAGAGTTGGAGGCCCGCGAAATTGACGACAGTTGGAAGCCGCCCAAGCAGTTCGCCAGCATCATCGCGAAGCACCCAGAGGAGGCTGATCCCGTTCCAGACTCCAGCCAGGACTACTACCGACGCTCGGTCGAAGACCTATACGACCCGTCGTAGCCGCTGTAGAACGGTTTCTTTACTCATGACAGCGATTGAAACGACCGTTCAGTGAGCGTGCGTCCTAATCGATTTTATACGGGCTACTGCCTCCAAAGTTGGAAACGTCAGCCCAACCTACTGCATAATTCCAAGCAGCTATAGGGTCTTGCTGATTGTATCTCGTCATGATAGATAACCAGTCTTCCGCCGTATTGTTTGAATTGTGTTTACTGTGGTACTGCCTTGCTCTCTTTGCGATCTTTTCTGCAGTAGACTCATCACACCCCGAATATTTGTCACAAATTTCTGACTTGAAATTTTCAAAATCCATATTTCAGGAACGTCATTGTTGGCTAATAACTCTATTCCCTGTACTGACCAGATCATTCCACGAGTAGAATTCCCAGAGCGGTGCCCTCCGGCAGGCCAGATTTTGTGACTCTCTGGTGGCTGAGAGAGCATGGCTTCGCCACAGATCGACGTCGACGAGATTGTTGCAACGCTTGAGCAAATTCGCCAGCGCGGACACAGCGCCCACACAGTCTTCCGAGACTGGGTCAACCTCATGCTGTTCGCACTGCAGGACCGAGACGATCCGTATCTGAAGATCGTCGACGACTATCGCGAACGCGGCGATATGGACCATCCAGAAGGACGGCGCTCGGTCGACCTCTTCGCCAAGGCGTTCGGCCAGCTTCAAGAACGGATGGCAGCCACCGACGCTGACGTTCTGGGTGCTGTCTACGAGGAATACGGACTGTCCAGCGATGCGTTCGGCCAGCACTTCACGCCCCACTCTATTTGCGAGACGATGGCCGAGAGCGCCGGCGTCGGAGACGAGAGCGATACCGATGATAGACAGACAGTTCTTGATCCAGCCTGTGGGAGCGGTCGAACACTGCTGGTCGCCGGTCGAAAGCAGCCAGACGCGCTGTTTGTCGGGCAAGATAAAGACCCACTGTGTGCTCGAATGACAGCATTGAACTGCTGTTTCCTGAATCTGGACGCCTATATCATACAGGGCGACTCACTGACTGTTGAGTTCCAGCGAGCGTGGCAGACCTCGTACTCTTTGCTGGGAGGGAGCGTTCGCGAGCTAGACGAGAAGAAGGTCGAAGAGCTTCACGAGTGGGTGACCGACGCCTTCGAGAATACGGTCGAGGCGGAGAACCAGCCCAGTCCAACGCAGGGGACAGACACGGGCGCGGAAGACCAAGCATCTCCTGTTGCGACGTCTGTCCCAAGTGAGCAGGCCAGTCTGGATGCGTTCGAGGGCAGCGATTGACGGCTGTTTTGTGTGCCCCAGTCGGGTGCGGGGCGTTCCAGTGAGAGCGTCCCGAGAAGACCCATGTCAAGTGAACCAGATGTAGAGCCAGACACGGCTCCAGACTCAGTCGAAAAGGTCGAACGAACGGACTTTGGATGCAGTATGGAAGCACGGTTGGATCGAGGCACTGACACTCGCGATCAAGACAGAGTGACCATCAAGTCGAAGGGTGAGACTGCTGCGGAGACGATTGCAGAGTTCTACAAGCTCTTGGAAGAGTACGAGCAGGAGATCGGTGGCCGGCTTCGGGATGTTCAGCCAGGGGAAGACGAGGCAGGCGAGTAAGACGGGGATTGACAACCATTTAACATCAGATTTCAGCCGCTTTCGAGACCGGTCCTAGCCATCAATGCGTCTGGATTTTGGTCAATTTCAGTAAACTTAATGGCGCAAAGTTGTTAGTTATCCTGAGATGTTTGACCTCACCGGTTTTCAGCGTGATTTACTGTACGTGGTGTGCGGTCTAGACGGCCCACATGGCCTCGCGATCAAAGAGGAGATGGAGGAATACTACGAGGGAGAAATCCATCACGGGAGGCTATACCCGAACCTTGACACACTTGTCGACAAAGGGCTCGTTGAGAAGGCACAAAAAGACAGACGGACCAACATCTACTCAATCACGCGACGTGGCGAACGAGAGATAGCTGCTCGAAACGAGTGGGAACAACAATACAGAGCGGGTGAGCCTTCTGGATGACTTCCGACTCTGAATGGCCACGCCGCAGTCAAGATTGAGAACGTGGTTCACGCGGTCGTCTCAAAATACGATGAACAGGGTTATAAGGGGTAATTTACAGAGTGTGGCACCAGATTGGAAGACTTTCCAGACGGCGAAATCATCCGCGGTGATCGCAAGGAGGAGAGGGTGTGTGGCGTACTCTATGACACGCTAGTATTAGACTAGTCTGCAGTCGCACCCCTCGTTGCCGCTGTAAACAATCGAGAACAGTTGCCTGTCTCTTATTTTTATGCGAGGTCATGTTTGTACACCCCTCATTGCCGCTGTAAGTGAATCGGTAAAGCAGCCACAGCGTGTTACCATATCAAGTTGATAACTCCGCGTAGCCACTAAATTAGGACAGGCATCATCAGTTTTATTATGATCTATGCTGTTTGGTACCGTACCACGCTTTAGCGTACTAAAATAACGACGCTTTAGCGTCGGTAGCGTGAAATACCGGTTTTCACCCCTTCTACACAGGATCTGTTCAAGCGCGTGTAGATAGCGTGTAGATAGCGTGTAGGTATGCTATCACTCATTATTGTGCCCGCTTTCATCTGGAAACTCATCTCAACTGTTACAGCGGCAACACGGGGTGTGGGAGTACTACTACCTTCTAAATTCATACAGTATCCTGGAGTAGGATATCACCAATAGATGGGAACTGAGCGACTGATATACGACTTTTCAAATATAGCATACCAATCTTACCTGTTTTACAGCGGCAAGGTGGTGGACAATATTAATATGAGGTCCATGAGATTGTGTTGGTATGAATGAGTCTGAGTCGTTCTTCGGCAATCCAGATCCAATCTTTGCTGACAAGGAACTCCTCAGAGTGAGCCACCTTCCGGAGAGTGACCGGATAATCGGACGCGACACTGAACTTCGAAAGCTCGCTAATGCTATCAAAGACGCCCAGCGGGGAGACACCCCGAACAACGTATTGGTTTACGGAAAAACGGGTACGGGCAAAAGCCTGTGTTCAAAGTATATAACTCGCGATCTCACTGAGGCGGCCGCCGACAACGGTGTCAAAATCGGCGTCGCATACGTTGACTGTTTCCAAGAATCAACTGAGACACAGACAGTCCGCACAATTGCTCAAGCACTCAATAGCCCAGAAGAGACAGAAATAACAGTTCCACATACTGGGGTGAGTACCTCGGACTATTACCGCCGTCTCTGGGATATTCTTGATGCACGGCTGGATGTTGGAATCATTATTCTTGACGAAATAGATAAATTAGAAGGTGACAACGTTCTAATGCAACTGTCACGCGCTGCCGAAGCAGGCAAGGTGACAGAAAGTACTCTTGGTGTGATTGGTATCAGTAACAAGATCCGTTACAAAGACTCTCTCAATGAACGAGTCAAATCAAGCCTGTCGGAACGAGACTTCGTTTTCCCACCGTATGATGCGAACCAGCTCCGGGAGATCCTCAAATCTCGTTCCGATGCTTTTCGTGAGGGTGTTCTAGATGAAGATGTTATCCCGAAAGTAGCAGCACTCGCGGCGAAGGAACATGGAGACGCGCGCAAGGCAATCGATATCCTCCGATATGCTGGGGAGATTGCCGACGAACACGACGATGATACAGTAAAAATCGAATATGTTGATGAGGCGCATGACCGTGAAGAGCAGGCTAGACTTTCTGAGCTCATTGCCAAGCAGCCAGAACACTCAAAATACCTGTTACAGTCGCTTGCGTTACAAGTACAGGATACGTCAGGTAAGAATCCTCCAATCCCAACGAAAAGCGTCTATTCGGTGTATGAACGCCTGTGTGAGAGCAATGGAGTTGATCCACTGAAAGTGCGACGTGTTCGGGATCTACTCTCCGAACTTGCGTTTCTCTCGCTCGTTGAGCAGGAGCGCAAAGGGCGGGGAAAGGGCAAGGGCGCACACACAGTAAACCAACTTGTTGACGACCCTGAAGTTGTGATTAAAGCGTGCAAGTCAGCGTAAATCGCCCGAGGCCAAGCTCTATTCGCCTTGACCACGAGTGAAAAATCGCGAATGTGACTGAACCCGTAATTGTGATCTGGGGTGACAGGCACGGATCGCACTCCAGAGCCCGAACTACTCAGCACCCTTTGCAGTAGCTGTATCTTTCACTGCTTTCCAATGATATCGTTCGCTTCATCGCGTGTCCGCTTTGCGGCCTCCTGTGCGTAGCCTTTGTGGGTCGTCTCGATAGACTTGTGCCGGAGTACATCTTGCGCCAGCTGTGGATTCTCGCGATAGATCTCCCGCCCGAGGCCACGGCGGGCACCGTGTGGCTTCAGTGGCTCCTCGAACTCGTAGTCGGACCACTCACAGAGTTTGGCGAGGATATCCCGAGCCGACTGCGTTGTGATCGACGGCGTCGGGTCAAGTGCTTTTGCCGCGTTGTCGAGTCTGGGAAACACAGCTTCATTCTCGTCGGGCTCTCGAAGTTGCTTCCAGCGCCGGAGTGGACGGATAGCATCGTCGAGGATCGGCGCAGACTCGCGGGTGCGGTTCTTGCCGAATACTTGCATCGTGCCGGCGTCGAGATCGACGTGACGCCACCGCAGGCCGTTCCGTTCTTCATCATCAGAAACAGCGACCAGTTCTGCACTACGCGCACCGGAGTAGGCGAGGAGGAAGACGAGTGCTTGGTCGCGGTAGGCCGCCGTGCGGTCGACGTCATCGCTTTCGCCGGCGTCGTCGACGCGGGCGGTCGCAGTAGCGCAAATAGCATCGCGGTCGCGTGTCGTCCAGTACTGCTGGTCTGTTTCAGTCTCGTCGGTTGGCAGCGGGCCTTCGGCGTGGTTGGTCTTGGCTGGGTTCGTCGGAATCAGACTCTCGTAGACGGCCCACGTCAGAAACGAGCGGACGTAGGCGAAGTAGCGTCGGGCGGTTTCTGGTGAGATATCGTCTCTGTCGTCGGCCCGGGCGAGGTCACGAGCGTACTGCCGACAAAGGTCGTCGTCGATATCCTCGGGACTGGAGATACCGTGCTGGTCCCGGGACCAAGCTGCGAACTTCCGCAGCACGCTGGCGACGTTCGTTTGGTAGCGCCCGGAGTCGATATCGACTAGTCGTTTCTCGATGGCTTCTTCGAGGGCATCACCCCCGGGAGTAGCGTCGTATGCAGGCGGAAGCCGATCCATGCTTCCCGTACAGCGGCGGTCCGGGTAAAACTGGTGGTGCTTAATATTATAATACAAACCTAATCTCAAAACAAGAATTCTCGCGTCTCAGCACCTCTATAGTGCTTAGAATTGAGATACCGATGTTGATAAAGTGCATATCGCTATATCTAATTTCACGGTGGAGGACTCCAAGATAGGCCGGCTGATGCGCGGGATTTCAGACGTTTCAGCGGTTACGGTGGGTCGAAGATAACGCGAAATCGGCGCGTGATGAGTCTGTCAGCCGTGACGTGACAACTGGAGTCGACGACTGCCGGAAATCCTCTCAGGCGGGCCAGCGCTGCCGCTGGCCCGCCGGGCAAACTCCACGGGAATCAGGTGATTATTCTGGTGGTCCGAGGCCAAGATCCTGCTTGGCAATGGTGAGGAACGTTGATGCACGTACGCAGGTCCCCGCTCGCTCGTCGCCGAGCGAGCGTTTCACCAGCACATCGATGAGCCGCCATAGCGAGTACAACAAACAGGCGAAGATGAAATTGAAAAATCGGTAGCTGTGGTCTGTACTGGTTGTTTCTGCCATCATCGACTTGCTCTTCTTGTAGCCATTTTCGATTCCCCACCGGTTGGCGTACTGTCGCGTGAAGCGTGCTATCTTGTGAATTACTGCTGTATCGCTCGCTCTACCGTCTGAAATGTCGATATCCGGATGGTTCGTCTCGAAAACGACGTGTCGTATGCCGTCCTCGGAGACGGCATACGACTCCCTGTAGGCACTTTCCTCCACTGTCTCCAAGAACTCCGTGCCGAGATCCCATTCGGCGGTTTCCTCTTCCGAGATGTCTACGAATCTTTTGAGAAAATCTTCCACTATTTCACGACGAATCCGCTGCTTCTGGGTCTCTCCGTCGGGAGCCGACGGTTCGTCGGCTTCCGACACGTCCTCGGTTTCCTCGGTTGTTCCACCGTCGGGTAACATCTCATCGCTTCTCACGTTGGCTCGTGGAACCCAGAGACGCTTTCGCGGCGGCCGCTGGCCGGCCGCCGCTACGGATTCAATGTGGATCGTGGTATCTTCACGGGCTACCTGCTTTGCTGTGAGCTTTTCCTCACGGTACATTTTCGACGGATTCAGGTAGTAAACGCCGTGCTTTTCGCAAACTTCCTTAATGGCGTCGTGCTGGAACTCACGGTCCATGAGAACAAGATCGATAGTGACCATCTCTGTTGCGTGCGTGAGCAACTTATCGACGATTTCGTCGCGAGCCATTCCTTTGACGACTGGCACTGCATCAAGAACGATTGGGAGGTCGTTACCGACCAGTTGGACGGTCGCGTACTGGTACGCGACCTCCCGATTGTCTTCTTTTGTTCCAATAATCTGTGTCTGTAGCTCCGTTGTATCGCGTTCTCCCCAGAATTTCTTTCCCTCGGTGATGTCGATTGCAACGGTCTGCTTGCCGGTAAGCAGTCCCGCTTGTCTGGCGCGAGCGATGACATTGGTCATCGCCGCGCGGTGGTTTTGGCGGTGCTGTTGGATTGAGAGGTCGCGAATAGAGTTGCGGTGATACGATCCAGTTGGCGTGCGGTCCCGGGTCGAGTCTTCAACAAAGTCGTTAGCACCAGTCTCCGCGTAGAGGTCTTCTCGACAGCCCAGGAACGTGTGTAACTCCAGAAAGGCGTTATCGTGTATCTGGGTCTCGTCGGGCCGGTCGAAATCGACGACCGGCCCGACAAGTGGTTTAGCTGTCTGCCAGATCTGCTTGGTCGTCTCCCGAGCGTGTTTTCGTTGGGAGCTGGCACTGGGTTCCTCGTCTTCTTCAGTGGCTTCGTCAGCCGTAGACATCCGGTCAGCAACATCGACTCGGCGGATCTTGGCAACGCGGACGACCTGTTTGATAGTCGCTCGCAGTTCCTCACGGAACTGCTCGGTAAATCGTTCGTGCCAAGCGTTGTACAGCGTTGACTGGTCGGGGCGAGAATCGACGCCGAGCGCGTCGAGTAGCGACGGCTCGGCGTCAAGGTACTGGCAGAGCGCGGTTTCATGATTCCAGTTATGATAGAGCCGGATCAAGTGAAGTCGGGTGACAAGATCGAAATCGGTCGTATTGGCGTGCCATTGCGGGTACGGATCATCGATTGGCGTGCCGCCAATCGTGATCGGTAACCAGGCCAGAAAGGCCTCAACATCATTGTGTTCATCGTGACCAAACCAGTGCGTTGCGAGGTGGAAGGCGCGTTTGGACAACGGTTTCTGTGACCCATCTTCAGTCTGGAGTCCCCAGACTAGGCGGGCGTGCTTGTCTGATTTCTCGTGAAGCGGTTCGAATGCTTCTGCACGGGTCGTGGCTGTGTGGGCCATCGACTGTCGCGATGGCCCACACGCCACTCAGGCCATTCATAGAGACTAACGATCACAACAATGCGGTCGTTCAGTTCTCCGTGGAATCCCACGCATTGGGATCGCTATTTCGGACTACACCACGGTGGGAAGTTGAGACTACAGCGGGTTTAGCGAGGCTGTAATGCGTGTATTTGGACGATTAAGTGATCGGAAACAGGTTCAGATTTACTCTCAATCACCCGTTCTTGTTGCACTACTAGCTATATTGCCGAATTCCGAAGATGGTCAACAGTGTAGCCACTCGACACCGCGCTACCCCAGATCGAGTACAGGAGGCACGCGAACGCGAAACAGAAGAACCGCAACCCGAAATCCTTCGACGTCGTCGCGGCCATGAATCGCTTTATCGACCTGTACCCGCTCTCAATCTTCTACGATACCGTGTTCGGCAAAATAGGAGCTGCTAGTGTTTGTTAGGAATACCGAATACTACCCGAAAACATCATGCTCAGCGTCTTTTTCTGTCGGTGGAGCAGCATCAAGTGACTGATGGAATTTGCGCAATACTATAACTTCCAACGACGGCATTGAGCGCTCGATGAACGAATTCCAGTTCAGTGTCACTAACTAGACAGTGCTACCAGTGTACATTTGTAAACACTCATATCGCGGAAACGTGGTAAATTCGCAGCAAGCAGATTTCTCAACCACCGGCCCTGTGGGATACTGTAGCTAGAGTGCTATTGCACCGGTTGGTCCAACTTTCTGATAGTGGCGTCAATCTCACTTTTTTCTGTCTTATTGAAATCACCCGGACCTAACCACTCCCCTTTCATTTCTGTCTTCAATAGCGTTTTGCTATCAGCGGGATCTTTTGACAGATGTCCGTAGCCTAGAGAATACAATGACACTGGGACCTTCGTCGCGTCCTTGTTGAAATACTTGTGTGGATATCTATACTTTTGTTTTACATCACGGCCGACTGTTGATTGTTCTGTTCGCTCCACGTAGGGTGTATCTATATCGACACTGAGCCCTGCCGTAGCACCCGGATCGCCGCCACTAGCTCCAACAGAGATGCTCAAACTAGTGTCAACAGACCCTGTTACGTTGCCTTTTGGTTCTCTATCTTTTATTTGTGGGTCGCCTAGGTCAGATTTGGTCCACTTCTGCTTCAGCCAAGATCTGAAGTTGGAGGTCTTGTCTTTCAATTTAATTGTGTCACCAAATCCATAATCAAAATTATCATAGCTCGCTGGAATTTGTTTACCGAGTAAACTTACCAAGTATGCGTCTTCTTCAGCATCAATCTTCCATGCTTCCACCCACGTACTTAGTCTTCCAGCAACTTCGGTTGGGTTAACATCGAAATCATAGCAGAATATTTCATGGTTTATTGTCCCAATTTTAGTAGTTTTCCCCCTAGGCTCAGTTTCACTTGCCCCTTGTTGCTGTATCTTCACGTCACCCTCGTTTGAATGCTTCTTTATAAATTTATCAATAGACTTGTGCGATGGTTTGGGCAAACTGTCTGACTCGGATTGTAGCGTAACTGACTTACTTACGTTTTCAGGTTCGGAAACGATCTTTTCAACTGGCGTTCTATTTTTTATAGCAATAGCATATCCAGTAATTGCTTGGGAAGAATATGTCTTGATATTTCCAAGCATTTTCATATCATCAATCCTGTCTACTTGAGTGCTAACTTTCTCCTTTTCGTTATTATCGTTTTGTTCCTTCTTTTCTTTCGATGAGGCAACCTCGGATTTCTCTACAGCAGTTTGACGCATTTCTCGAATATCTTCATTTTTAATTGGATTATTGCTGTCTCCTTTTTTGTACTCGATAACTGTGGCTGGAGGGTCACTATTTGCACTTACGCCACCACATAATGATAGCGCAGTAGCAGATCCTATAAGCTTCAGAGCGGTTCTTCGGGAGGTTCTTTTTTGCACCACACTCATCACTGTGATATCCAATATTTTAAACTTAATGGTGTGACATGACGTGAGATAATTATTAATCCGGAGAACATAAATAGCAAGAGTTGATATGTGTAGACATGAAAACAATTACAGTCTACGGAATTGCATTGATTGCCTTTGGGATTCTGTTACTCGAATCGGATCTCTCCCAATTCATTGAACCAGGAATGTTTATTGGAATTCTCGGTTTATTTGTGTCGACTGTAGGTGTCATGCTTCAATATCTCTGGGATGGGGTTGAATAGAATCCAAGCTTCTAGATACTATTCCTGGTAGATACTAGAGAGAATTAGTCACGTATAGTTGTAGAAAGTGATTGGATAGGAATCGTGCTGAATAACCTATAGCGTAGAGCATGTCATGAAGTTATCCCAAGCTGATGGGTGCCAACAGCGGTTTCCTCGGATTATCCAGATCACTTTTTTTATTGGTCTTCCGGACCTCCGTGAACACACTGTTGTGATTGAGTATAGCCGGGTGAATTGCTGAAAATATGGGCTGACATATTACTATTTACAAAATTGGGTGCTACTCAGTGGTACAAATAGGGCAAGGATAAGCGAGCGAGGTGCGTTTTTTATACATTGACGAATTCCCGCGTAACGGAAAATTTACCCTTTAGTGGTTAAAATCAAGAGGTGGAACTGCGGTCAGTACCGTGACCGCACCTACAAGACTCTCCCCCTTCCGCTTAGTCAGAATCTGTAATGAGGAGACCGAAGAGCGTCATCTGCACCTACCGAACTTTGACAAAGATAAATAAAGCGCGCCCGAGAGAACTACGTGATATTGGGTGCGCTGAGAGTTGAATCCCCCAAAGTACGAAACTTAGGGTCAGTCTTAAACTAAGTCAGGACGAGAAACGATTACACAATCAAGGCTCTAATCCTTATCGCCGTAGTTTTGTTGCTAATGAGTCAAGTGAAACGGGTGAGTTTGCTACAGACCGCCAGTAAATTCGTATGGATGCGGAGAATTCGTGAGAGGAAATAGAGCTACCAGTCAGTGCCACGAAACTCGCTCTTGCCAACCCCTACCTATCTGTTATGTGAACTGAGCTTTAGAAAGTAGGGCAAAGAAATGCCAGCATTAGATAACAAGTGTACAAATATTATTTTGGGTGGATTGGTAACAAGTCTGAAAGTGACATTCTGAGTGTGTCATCTGGAAACTCCACTAGAGTACGAGATCCCGTTATCTCCAATTCAACCAACTACTATAACGATAGTAATCACTTTGAGTGTCGATATCGATATTTTAGACATTAATTAGCTTGGTCCATGTCTGAAATAGTTGTTTTATAGGCCAGCGCGGGGGCCAAAATCCACACTTCCGTATTTAGAAGTCCGAGAAGTCTTTAGCTAATGTCGGGGGCTGATCTCGCCTCGGATTAGTTAGAATGCGACGCATAGAGCGTACTCTCTCATCTCTCAAATCCTGATCGATGCAAATCGATGTTCGTTTGTAGCACTTCGATATCACCGAAACGTGTATGGAAAGATGAGACTACAGCGGGTTTAGAGTGGCTGTAATGCGTGTATTTGGACGAATCGTCAAGCGGAAGCCACTCCAAGTTGGCTCTCACCACCATTTTATGTTGAACTAATGACTATATCGCCGAATTTCGAAGATTCTCAAGAGCGTAGTCACTCAGACGCTGCGCGACCACAAATCGAGTTATCCCTACCCGATTCCAGTCTCCTTCTTCAACAACGTTAGTGTGTCATCTGCCGTCACCATCGGCGAGTGTTCGTACTCACCAGTCAATTCGACTTGTACGAGCAGATCCACCGCACGCCAAATCGAGTACAACAGGCACGCAAACGCGAAATAAAAGAATCGGAGTCCGAAGCCTTTCGATGTCATCGCGGCCATGAACCGTTTAATCGATCTGTAGCCGCTCTCGATCTCCCACCGATACCCATACTCAGTGAGGAAGCCACTACCGCGATTGGACATGAACACTGAATACTGGCGGTGGTCGTCATGCTCAGAGTCTTCCTTCCGTCGGTAGATCAGCGTCGTCTCGTGCCATCGTTCTATCCCAGACTACGCCTTCATACTATTCAGGAACTATGTCAAAATTCCACATGCATTGAGAAGGTCGGTCTCAATTTTTATCAGCGGAGGCCACAACTGAGCCTGCCGTCCAACGGTGAGATCCGGCTTTTCTGAGACTGCTGTTGAGATATTGTAGAATAGTATTCTATTTTAAAATAGTGTGCTATTCGTCCGGTTCTGAAAGAGCAGACTCGCGGGCTTGTTCGAACCGTTCGGCCACCTCTTCTACGATATCTTCCTCCACGACGGTTCGCAGAAGTGCATCAGTCATCTCGCGAACGACGATGTTCTGGTAGCCCTGTTGGTTGAGCTCCCGCTCTAATTCGTACTTCAGCCAGGAATCGAAGTCCTCAATCGTAGTCTCACGAGCATAGAAGGGGCGCTGTTTGGCAGCCTCGTAGCTGAACGCAGTATCGGTCATCGGGTCACGGGGCTTGACCGATTCTTGTACAGGGGCCTCCGCGGTTGTCTCCGAATCGGACGCCTCATCCGTCTCTTGTGTTTCGTCATCCGGTTCATCCTCGAGCGTCTCCCCGAGGTCGGCGAACGGGTCGTCCTCAGACATGACGGACCACCTCTCCTGCCTCAACGATGTGTGCCAGCTCGTCGAAACACTTCAACTGGTCACAGTCAGGGTCGAAGTCCAGCAGCGGTTTGCGCTCACCGTAGGCCTTCGTGATGCTCGTACGGTCCCGGATACCCGGTGAAGGTTTGAGGTCACCGGCGTCAACGGCCTCCCAGTCCGTAATCCGCGCGAAGTTCGGGATGCGATCTTGGAGATTATCATGCGAGTTGAGCCGTTCGAGCAACTGTCGATCCTGCGTCTGCTGGTCAATACGGCCGCTCAACATATTCGGAACCAGCGCCAGGACGTCGACGTCCATATGCTGCCGAAGCGGTGAAATCTGTCGTTCGATGGTCCGCTCTAGGCCGGCCATCGCCTCGTTTCCGGGGGCAAGCGGAAGCACTAGATTCGTCGTCGCGACGAGTGCGTTATCCGTGAGTCGGGACCGGTACGCCGGCGAATCCGTGACGATGTAATCGTATGTGTCTCCGAGGAGTGGGTCGACAACTTCTCGCTTGAGCAGTGCAGAGGGTTGGAACACGTCGCCGACGACGATCTCCCGTTCGACCTGTTCTAAGTCCTCGCTGGACGGGAGAATGTCGAACTCGTAGCCAGTATCGTAGACGACAGAGGTCGGATCAGCATCGTCGAAGAAGACGTCGCCGATAGTTTCTTCGGTGTTGTGATACTGGTCGTCAAAGCCTAAACCAACGGACGCGTGGCCGTTCGGATCAAGATCGATGAGGAGCACATCGTGCTCCTGTGCGGCCAGCTGCCGGGCGAGGTTGACAGCAATCGTCGATTTGCCGACACCCCCCTTCAGCATACACACCGATACAGCCCGAGAGTTCCCGTCGGTCTGTATCGAATTATATGGGCTATTCGGACTATTCGTTCTATCTATGCTATTCTTACTATTTGAGCCATCCATGCTATTCAGCAGTATCACCTCCTCTCAACTTAAATCTGTGGTGAATAGTGCGAATGATTTTCTATTCTGAAATAGTATTCTATTCTGAAATAGTTAGTGTAGAGTCAGTGAACGTGGCTCAGGAGACGAGCGCCAACGTGACATCCTCCGCGCCGTGAACGGCGCGGCTTCCCACGCATGGGGAATACCAGCTAAGTTTCGCTGTTGCTGGTAGAGGGTACCGACCCGTGGAACGCCGAGAGAGTCATTTGCGAGTGTTTCTCGCTCGTCTCTCGGTGGGTCGCGGTGCTGTCACAGACACTCCCATCCCGAGGCGAGTCATTGCCTGCCGGTTTCAGCGGCACGCTCTCTCCCCACGGGTCAGCCCGGTGTGCAACGTTGATTGCGCCGTTTATATCGCCCTGAAACTTCGTGATGTGGCACCCGTCGTTGGTACACCGGAACGTGGCTTGTGCGGCTCTGTTTCCGATGTGACCGCAAGCGTGGCACGTCTGGCTGGTGTACTCCGGTCGGACGTACTCGACTGGGATACCAGCCTCTCGTGCCTTGTCCTCGACACGGTTCTGTAACCGAGCAAACGCCCACGCATGGAGTCGCCGGTTCATGTACGAACCGTAGTCCAATTCTTCGCGGATGTACGTCAGATTCTCCATCACGAGTACCGGCTTCTCGAACCGGCGGGCATACTCAACAGCCCGCCGAGACGCCTTCTCGACAATATCAGTGAGCGCGTTCTGGTAGTGGTCGAATCGCTCGTCTATCCGCCACTCGGCGGCGTCACGCTCTTGGAGTCGTTTCAGAGTCGTGTGCATCTCCTTGCGAAGATGCTTCGCACGGCTCCCGTCACACACGAACGGGCCAGTTGGTGAACCGTCCTTGAGGGCACAGCCCGTTATCAGGGCGGTTTCACCAATATCCAGACCGATGTGCGTCACGTCGTCGCCGTCTGTCGCGTACTCGGGTTCTTCAACCGGAAATTCGACAGTGACGTGTAGCGTCCACGATGTGCGATTCTGTTGCAGGCGGAGTTGCCCTGCGGATGCGTCCCCGTCTACGAGGTCGTGCCAAAGCCCCTCTTGTTCGGGGTTGATACGAAGCGGTATCCAGAAATTCGTTCCGCGACCGGGTTGCGGTGCCCACCATGTGAACTCATAGTCTCGCGCCGGAGAGTGGTCAAACTCGGCGGCTTGGTTGGTGAGCCGAACCGGGTGGTCATCGTCTAACTCCTGTGCGTCGTAGGTGTCGTGAAGTTGTGGGACGTAGTTGCACAGTGCCGCTTTCGCCTGATACGGCAGGTCGTAGGGCGTCACCACGTCGCTGGTTGCGTTCATCGTGTCGCACCCGGCGTCGAACCCCTCGTGTAGCCCCTCACGGTAGGTGTCGAGCAGGTCACACAGTTTCCGCTCCTTGTGTGCTGTCGGCGGGGCAAGAGTCGCTTCGAGCGTCTTAGTCGCCGTTTTCATCCGTCTCTAACCCTTGTTCGATTAGCTCGCGGTAGGCACGCGGATGGCGGATACCATTCTCACGAGCGTACTCTTTGACCCGCTCGTGTAAGTCGCCACCGCGCTCCATATCTATCTCCGTTCGCACAAGAATTTGTACGTTTCTACCCCACTAAATACTTACGTTGGGTATTCAGCCAGGCAACAGTCACGGAGATTGTGGCAAGAGGCTTACGCGATTCACTCCCGCCCTGCTTAGTCCTCGGTTCCGACAGAGCGTCGGAACACTCGTCCTTCGCGGGAAGGGCGGGATTCTCTCGCTGAATCAAGATAGAGCGAAGTTCAGATTCGATATCCGTCAGTTCCTGGTTTCACTGGGAATGGGTCGTCACCGGGCAGGCGGCGACAGCGGCGGAGCTGAAGCACCAGCGATGGATGCGTCCACAGCGGCGGCCGCAGCTGACACGGCGGACACCGAGCCACAGCCACTGCGACGCCCGTGCCGGGCAACCCTGGAACCGATGCTGGAACCAACGCCGACACCGGGTGATACCAACTGCGAGTTCGGTGAGACGTTCACCGTCGGAGCAGTGACCAGACGATTGGCTTCGCTATCGGTCCCGAAATGAAGCACTTCTACGATGAGCTTCGTGCGAGCGATGGCGTTGACGTCGATCTGGGCAACGAGTTCCGTGACCAGCTAGAGCGGTTGGCGAATCGGCATCCCGAGGTCGCTGACAAGGCCCGACGAAAGTTTGAGATAGATTCAGAATAGGTCTAATTTAAGATTAGTATTAAACTGCCGTTTAGGGCGATGAAAAACCTCTATAGAAGTCGCAGCTACCACTCACACCTTCTATGCGGATAGCTCATCAATCGGAGCCAAGTACTCGTCCTCCCATTCCCGATGGGCTTGAAGATCTCGCACACCACGCCTCGTCAACTGATATTCGTTCTCTCGTCCGTTCTTAGCCTTCTTTTTGATAAGTCCCTTTTCGACTAGATCATCCAGCTGTGGATAGACACGTCCTACTGTGATTTCCTCAGAGTAGTACTCCTGCAGTTCTGCGGTCAATTCTGTCCCCATCGGACTGTCCATACCTGCGATAACGACCATCATATCGCGCTTGAAGCTATTCACATCGTACATCCTGTCAAACCAAATGCCACCTGCGAGAGTCATAATCTTATCCGTTCGCACTTAGCGTAATTCCACTTAATCCCCTTTTCAAACACTGTACTGCTACTTCATCTTATCCACAATGTTCATTTTATCAACCCCTCTTGCGTGGAGGCTCCAAACGATGTCCAATCCAACAGACGACGCATTGCTGACCGAACTCGCAACCCATCAGAATCGAAAGCTCATGCTCTGGCAGCTTGCAGCAGACGGGCGCACGTTTTGCGGCATCCAGTTCATCGTCCAGGAGCGTGACCTGCAGGCCGCACCCGTCGACGAACAAGTCCAAGCCTTCGCCGACGACATGCTCTTGGACAGTGAGATCCGCCCAGAGTACGATTCGATGGCTGACTGGGACGCTCTAGAAGCGAACCACGGTGACACTGCCGACCAGTACCTCTCGACCTGACCCGCCTCAGAGCGATTTTGTGCTGCCTCACTGGCTGGAGGCTTTCCAGTATGTTGCCTACAGCCGAACCACCGTTCGATCCGATCTTCGTCGAGGAACCGCCACTCAGTCCAAACTACGAACAGACGATCATCGACAACGTCGGCTTGCCATTCTACGCCGACGTTGACCGTCCAGACGAAGCGCCTGCTAATGAGCGTGAGCGAACTATCGACCTCGCGGAACGAATCCTGCGCGCCGGCGGCGTCCGAACTGGCTTCGGCCATAACGAGGAAGTCCGGACCTCGATGGAGTCGTGGGCTCCCGATGCCGGTGAAGAGTGCGACGCTGACCCCGGCTACTGGCGCACTCATGTTCTCTTGATGTCTCCTCAGGAGATGAATTTCGGGCAGCTAAACGGCGAACCCGAGCAGAAGCACAAGAAGGCCAAGACCGTGCTTGCGTGGGCCGCCGACTGTATCGACAGCGACGTCCTTCAGGAGATCGAGCGGTCCCAAGCCGAGGACATCAAGCAAGCGTGGCGCGACGCCGCAGAAGCCGAGCTGACTCAGCGCGAAATCGAGCAGTTCGCCGAGGACCCGCCGGAAGCGCTCGATGGGTGGACGAGACTTGACGCCAACCACGACGCTGTCAAGGTCGCATACGTCGCTGACAACCACGGGACGCCATCGGTCGCGGCCGTCTTTGAAGACGCTGACAGCGAGTTGGAGGCGCTTGAGTTTACGCTGGAAGAGTGGCAAGAGAACGACGGCAATCCTCGTGAGGCCCGGCTGAACCGGTACTGCGTCACCACTGACGGCGACGGGGCCTACGCCCAACTTCGGTCGCATCTGCTGACATTCGAGGTCGAGCCGATGGAGCCACTCGAAGTGTAGGCCATTCCTGCGCTGAGCATGGTCACATCCCAGGTTCACCACACCGTGTTTCGAGTGTAAACACTACTGCTGTCTGGTGGTTTTTCACCGGAAATGGTGGTGTGTCTGCACGCGTGAGCAGTAGTCATTTGATGGTGGCAGTACTGGATCGAATATGTCGTTCAGTGTCAACTGGCACACGCTGTTGGAGGAGGCTGATGAACTCCCACCTGATGTAGTGCTGGTGACGCCACTCTCACATACGCCATTCCGGATCAGTGAGACACAGGAACACCGAATCATCGTCGACTACGTGGAAAAGGATGAGACACGACCACTCCAGCGCGAACAGTTCGAAACGCTGTTTCGGCGAGTGCATGACGAACCAAATCAGGAGTTCGCTCTTGACCGATTGCCACCCGACGCCGAACCCTTCGCTACGGTCTGGTCGCTCCATCCACGAATAGAGATTGATGAAGATGCCGGCATCATCCGACAGAGCGACCTCGAAACCACGACACAGATCGCTACGACCGGCGATGAGGATAAAGAAACCGAGCGCACTGAACCGGATCTGCAGGTGTACAGCGACGCACTTCTATTGACTGATGCGCTTGAGCGCCACGACGTCGACACGTTTGGCGATATCGAGACGGATACACTGGTGGACCTGTACACGATGCTGTCGGATGTCCAGCGGAGTGCCAACGACCTTCGGAAAGCGGTCGCTGACGTCATCCTGAGTCGGCTCCATCACGATCAGCCAGTCAGCGGGCAGTTTGGCTCCGTCCAGCGGACCGCACGCCGCCAACGCTCGCTCAAAGATGAGGAGACTGTGCTGAACGCACTGGAGGCTGCCGGGATTGACCGTGAGCGCGTGACGAGTGTTGATCGAGACAAGGTAGACGATGCTCTGGAGGTTACTGAACTGTCTGAGACAGATCTGTACGATATCGAGAGTACCGAGTACGTCCGCAAAGCCGATGTTGACGAGGAGACCAAAGAGACCCGGCTTCAGGGGCTGAAAGATCGCCTTGTCGCCAGCGATGCTGACGATGACGAAGTTCAGCAACTCCAAGACGAGATTGCGGAACTCGAAGACCGCATCGAGGAGTTGACCTCGTTTGACTCCGGGGCGTCCTATCACACGTCTTCAGCGACCGAATAAGCGCTCATTGGTATACTGAGCTTTCCTGTAGTCGGGACAGAGGTGCTACTGCTCAAACGGGTTATCAGGTGTCGTGAGGCGAGTGAGTGAGGAAACACCGTCAAATCCGTCGTCAAAGCTGTAGAGATATTCGATCTCTTCTCGTTGCATCGTTGCGACAATAATGGCATCAGTCAGTGAAAGGGACTCGTAGCGTCGGAACAGCGACCGGCCAGTGTCGAAATCAGATTTTGAACTCTGTCTGAGTGAGAACCCGCTGCTCTCGATGATAGCATCAAGCGTTTCAGTCGCAACATTGTGCCCAGCCCTTGCCTGAAGATAATTGATGACCTCTTCGAGCACGTCACTCAGGATGTACGCTGTCGGGAGGACTCCTTGGTCTACCGCCTGTGTAATTGCTTTGCCACGTTCGTGATTCTGATCGCGAGAGAGACGAGTAGCGATGAGGACGTTTGCGTCGACAACAACCGCGGCCATCAGTAGTCTCCAGCAATGAGATCGTGGTCGTCAGCGGCATCAGTTGGTTCGCCTACGTCGACTGGCTCTAGTTGTGAGAACGCTCCATAGTGTTGCTTGACGAGTTTGATTGAAAGCTTCCCGTCATCGTCGACATGCCAGCGGATTTTGTCACCAGCTTCAACACCAGCCTCTCTCCGTACCGCTGCTGGGACCGTCACAGAATAGCTCTCGTTCACTGTCGTTTCGTCTTCGACTTCGTGGGACATATGTACAGGTTCGGGGTAGTCGCTAAAATAATTTGCCTCTAAATTTGCCGTGGGGTGAGGTCTCTCAGAGACGTGATACCACCATGTGCGGAGGTACACGCTACAGCTGTTTCACTCACTTGAATAGGTGAAGAAACTATATTCAGCGATTGATCTCGTAAGCCGATAGCAATTTTTTGCACCCCCGGTCGGGTGCGGGGCGGTCCAGTGAGAGCGTCCCGACAGTACCCATGGCATCAAAGACCACCAACAGCGATCAGACCGGAGAACAGCAATCAGCATCCAGCGAAGCGCAGTTCCCAGACCTTACAGTCCGCGCCGAGGGGACCGCAGATCGACTTCGGCGCGTGAATGAACCCGGGAAGGCCGATTGTCTCGAAACAGTCGAGGTCGAGCTAGCTGTCGAGTACGATATCGACTCCTCCGACGAGTGGCGCAATCTCGTCGACCCAGACTACGCCATACACGGACGGACCGTTGAGAAGGGCACGATCATCGACGACTTGCTCGACAGACTTGAAGGCCACTACCGCCGGCAGTCGTCCTCTAGATATGAAGCCCCGGACTGGAATCTCACGGTGACCGGCTCGGCGACTGCTTGGCGACGACTCTTGATGGAATTTACCCAGATGCGCGGTTCAGATTCCGACCGTGCCCACAAAGGCACTCTTCGTCTCAAACGGTTGCTCGCCGCAGACCTCGTAGACACAGGCGCAGCGCTGGCTGCCCTCGAACTCATCAACCAGTATGATCTGGACAGGGCCACGGACACGTTCATCGCAGAAGTGACAGACAGCACGGACGGCGAGTAGCCAACTCGTCCTGTCTTGGTCTCGGCTCTTACCGAAGACAGCAAAACACTGGTATCTGTCTCGAGGTTGGTAGATCGGGCTGTGCAAGATGCACAGCGCGTATCTCGCATAGAGGGAGCCCCGAAGTCGAGAGTACTACCTGTCAATGATGAGGCCCCGACAGAGCTCGTCGATCTCAAACCCGTCGCCCAGTATATCGGCGTGGATTGTTTTCAGTGAGAGTACGACACTCTCAGCTATTCAGTTTCTCCCTGAAGGTCTTGCCACTGCCACCAGAAACACGAGTATACTCAGATGCCCCAATCTGCCTCGCTAACACATCATACTCAGTCACTCGCGCCTCATCAACCTCTAAATAAATATCCTCAACCTCTAAAATCCGGCCAGCTGGAACCTCTCCTGTTGCCGAGCCAGAGTCAAGCAGTAAGTCGCCTTCATAAGCTTCGACACGAACGTCCAACTTTACTCTTTGCTCTGTGTTATTCTCTATCCTGACTATCGACTGGATACCGAAATCAGACTGCTGGAAATCAATGTTAGATACAACCACTCCGTCGTCAGACTCTCTAGAGTCCCAGAGACGCCATTCACCCTCAATTCTGCGTAACTCCAGTCGGAACGTCCCTGTTGCAGATTCGTCATCGTATTCTAATTCAAGAGATGTTGTAACCACTGCGCTGTCTTGGTTTTCTTCGACCAACTCGACACTGTTGACTGTAACATCAACTTCTTGGAGTGCTTCGATATCTTCCTCTGTAGCCGGTTCTCTATTCCCATTGTCTGCACGGAACTCGTTCACCCATTCTCTGTCGCCCTCTTCGTAGTATTTTTGCAGATACATTTCGACTGCGGCCACAGGGTCATCAGGGATGTTTACCGCCGTTTCTGTTGGCGTCGGCGTCTCGGTATCGGTCGGGGTCGAGGTCTCCGTTGTGGTCGTGTCGGTCGCAGTTTGAGTTTCAGTGTTTTCGGGTGGTCCTGAGTTAGAGTTGAGCTGGCTGCAGCCTGCGATTCCTACGGAAGCTGTAGAGATGATAGCGAGATACGTGCGCCGGTCCATGGCCGTAGTTGATTCACTGTGTGGATAGGTATTTCGTCTGTATCGACAGTTTAAGTGCGTATGCCACTTGGCAGACAAAAACCCAGTCAGTTGGATTCTATTATTTTGTATGGTTGGTTCAGGAATTATGAGACCCGATTCTTGTGCACAGTGTGTGGAAAGCACTGATCACTACCGCCGAATCCGGCGTTTTGCGAATTCGTCCATTGGGTAGAATCTGGTTGGTTCTGAGCCGTCACTTCCTCCTTTGCCGTCCTCATCATCACCATCGTCGGCTTCACCTGCTAACTGGATTACTGCGACGGTGGCTGTAACGACGGTACTGAGCGTGAACAGTGCTGTTTCGACTACCGGCGGTCTCCTGGGTGGTATGGCCGATCGACTTTTGCCCAGCGTTTTGCTCTGGGAGATTTCCCCCAGATGTCGGTTACGGCCGGGGCCGAATCGCTGTTCCCATCGCTGTCGTCATCGTCGCTATTGTCATCCGGGTTCTGGGTAGAATCTCCCCACGACAGGCTCAAATTTTTAACCACGGTTATCGAGACAGGCGATATGTCGGGTAGTCTGAAGTCGATGTCCATATTCGAGTACAACGGTTTCAGGGCTTGTAAAACCAGTTTGTGCCACACGGCATACTTGGGAGGTGAGTCGGCGTGAGGGGGCAACCGCAGACCGCTCTGCTCGTGATACGACGTTGACTGGATTCGGTGTATCGAGTGTGGTGGCGACGGTGAACAGGTTGAGTGCATCGACGACTTCTGTCACGCGCAGGGCCGTTGTATGCATAACCCCGTGAACAACGTCTGTAGTCTTTGCAGCGGCACTGGCGTGATCACGACGGAACTTCGCGACCGGTGGCTAAACCGTGATGCGTTCGAGGGTGTGGCTGCACCCAACGCTGATTTCTGGAACCGAGGGAAGCTTCACGAGGTGGCTCGCGAGCGGTACGTCAGACGGGAATTGAGCACGCAACGAAACTAGAAATACACGCGAACCCAGTGCTGAATGGAACCTCTACATCTTGCACGGCAACCAGTGACAACATCATCAGGTCGACAGCTGTTTCACTGGATCAGGCAAGACTCTCGCTCTCTGTCGGTTTGTGCTTCCCTCGGGGCCGGAGTTTAAATACGATGACGAACGCAACCAAGCGTGTGACTGATCGAAATCCTGAGTACGATCCCGCTGATATCCTCGGGGCCGCGAGTTCCGATCCTGAAACGAAGGGGAACGGACGGGAACGAGTCCTCGAATCCACCGGCTATCCCGACCGTACAGAGGATGAGACTCGTACCTGTCGGACCTGTGGCCAGGATATCCCACGGGATGAACGCCAGTGTCCGTTCTGCGCTCAAACCGGCGTCCCCGAGACTTCGTCCGACGATCAGAATAGTAGTCCACTTGGGGAGTGGACGTTCGGGCGGGTAGTACTCGCGCTCGTCGAAGCGAACACTGACTTCCATGCACGAGCGCTCGGCGCTGCGGCCTTCTCCGTTTCCGACAGCATCGCGAGCGGCGAAGACACCTCCCATGGAACCGTGAAGTGTCGAGCAGCCTTCGGAACTGAGCCAGCCGCCACTCTCACGCAAGGCTGGCCCGACCTGCCGACCGAAACCACGGTCGACGCGGAACCCGGACAGGCGCTCTTGGAGACAGCCGACGAACAGACCAACTGGGACGGGGATGAGGACGACGTCCAGCCACGGATCTACCTCGAGGACGGGTCGCCGGTCACCGACCGCTCGGAGTTCCAGCAGCTCACGGATGAGTTCCGGGAGGACGACGGCACGTACTGGCTTGTTCCCGGCGTTGTGAAGCGCCATCAGGCAAGAGCCGAACCGGAGATAATCGGAATCGGGTTCCACTGTCGCCAATGTGGCGCCGTGACGGGACACGAATCTCACGGACTCGATGGCTTCGAGTGCCATTCACACCTTGACCGCATGATCTGGACCTGCAGGGAGTGTGGACAGCACCGACACGAACCCGACCAAGAGGATGACACGGAGGACGTCACGGACTACGAACATCTTCCCGACGGCGTCTCACCGGAGGATATCCACGGCGACGAGCCGGACTTCCAAGAACAAGAGTTTCAGGACCAGATCAGTGCCTATCGCGAGCGGAATGGCTTCTTCCCGTGGGAGCGGTAGTCCTCAGTTGAAATCGCAGTCAATCCGGCAGTAGTCGATCTAAAACGACACTCGTCCCGTCTTCGGTCCGGGGCACTGTATTCTCCAGCAAGTGCTCATCATTTTCGTCGACGTCGAGAATACCGGGTTCGACGAGGCGGGGACCATCCTCCCGTTCGGCGGTGAGGGTCAGGCACAGCTGGCCGTCGACCTTCCCACCGACAACCGAGATTGTCGCAACTGCGTCGGGAAACGAGACGGTCGTCCAGCCATCGGGTTTCCGGACCCGCAATTCGGTCATCAGTTCTTCTTCTCTCGGCGAAACCCATCAGCACTCTGGCTGGCATCCGAGCCATTTTGTGTCTCCCTCGGAGCCGGAGGAGAGCATGAGTACGACAGCACCTTCCTTCGAGGAGTATGACTTCGACCGCGGTGACCACGTCCGAGCCGACTGGACCGACGGAGACGGCCCACTGGATGCAGTCGTCGGAACCGTTACAGAGATTTCGCGCTCCGGCGGCAACGTGATCGTCGCTGTCGAGGCTGCCGACGACCAGTATCCCGAGCGCTCGATCTACGGTGGGACCCATGATTGCGCTCCCGAGTGGGTCGAGCCAATAGAGCAATCCTAGTCTGACGGCGCGGACTCTCCCGTATTTTGTGAGCCTCCGCCGGGCGAGAGGCGTTCCAGAGAAGGCCTATCAGCCATATCCGAACAGGCACGCGATCCAGACCAGAACCAAGATGGATCTGTCACACCTGTTGTGACCACTGGAATCGCCGTGGTCGTTCCGTTCGTGTTACGACCACTCACTACACTCCTGACAACAGGGGGTCGCTCCCGGTTCCTGCAGCTAGCAAACAGTGGCGTCGACGGCGGCAGGGCACGTACCACCGCGTCCAGTAGCGTCGGTTCAGCGTCGGTTCGTGTCCTATCCGACGTGTGTCACAGGGTTAGGGGGTGGACTCCACCACAACGGGTGTGACGCCACCTGTCGCGGCTTTGTGGTCGCTGTTCTCCAACAAATCGAGACCGATGTAGCGTTTTTCGAGTAACCCTTCGGCGGTCTCGATATCCATCGCGAGGATCTCTGTCTGTGTCTGGTCCCGTCCGACCTGCCGAGTTTTCTCGACGATGTCGCCGCCGCCGATGTCGACCAGTGTCTCCCAGACGCGCTTGATTGTCTGGCGATGGGGTTCCTTCCCGAGTTCCGCGGTCAGGGCGGTCTGCAGGTCGGTTTTCGTCATGAAGACGCCGCTACCGTCGGTTCGTGTCGTGGCAAATTCGGGCCAGCGCTTGGCGATGCTGATCGCCCGGTAGGTGTTCTGGCGGTTCGAGCGCTCGACAAACATCGTCTTGACCTTCGATTGGCGGCAGTTCGCGAAGAAATCCAGCGGCGAGGTGCTGGGTTCGATGCCCTCGGGCAGTTGTTCGGCGTCTTCCTGCTGGTCGGTGTCGGCTTCGAGCTGCTGGGCTTTGGCGATGGCACTCTTAGCGACGTCGCGGGTGGTTTCCTGCTGGGCTTCGAGGTCGTCGAGGCGCTGTTCGTTCGTGGCGGCGTCACCGACCGCCGTGGTGGCAACCTTGTGAGTCTGTTCGAGGTCGGCCTCTAGTTCGGTGACGCGTTCGTGGAGGTCATCGATAGTCTTGACCAGCGTCTCAAGAACACTCGAAACGAGGGG
The DNA here is from genome assembly GCF_008728975.1 of Haloarcula sp. CBA1131. Classification (NCBI taxonomy): domain Archaea; kingdom Methanobacteriati; phylum Methanobacteriota; class Halobacteria; order Halobacteriales; family Haloarculaceae; genus Haloarcula; species Haloarcula sp. CBA1131. The sequence goes on along the minus strand of NZ_RPCY01000003.1, from coordinate 82,236 downwards.
TGACACGTCGCCGTCGAGGTCGTTGATGAGCGCCTGGAGTTCCTCAAGGTTCGTCTCAGCCTGTTCGATATCCATGTCGAGGTGGTCGGCGAGGGCTTGATCGGTCTCGTTGTCGTCGTCGGTGGGGTTTGTTTGTCGTGGCATTGTGACCACAGGACCCGTGCTCGGAATCGAACCGAGCAGTGCTGACCTCAGCACGGGCTACCGGTGACGGAGCTGGCGCTCTCTAGACGCGGCGGTTGGCTCGTGGCAACCCCGCTCCGTCTAGTGGATTTGTGTCGTGGCACTGCGCCGGCGACGAGCAGTCTGTATGTGCTGTCGTCGTCCGGACCAGCGTGGTACTGGGTTCACCGGTCGCGCTCCGCTGGTGGCAGTGGTACAGTCGTGGCCGAGGCCGTGGAGGCTTCGAGTGGCTGGGCGACCGGCTGCGGGTGGCCATGGAGATAGGCCGGGCGGCGCAAGTGGTGCGTACTCATTGTGGGCCTCCGCTGACGGCGAGGAGCACCTGTCTGGCTTCGCGTGTTTGTCTGGTTGTGGTGTCTGTCTGGGCCAGTGCAAGTCGGGCTGCGCAGGCGTCGAGGCGTGCTTGGGTGTAGCTGCGCTCGTAGCCCGGCGGATCGAGGACGCTCTGGCAGTACTCGATGACGGCGGCGTTAGTGTCGGCGTTCGTCAGCAGGTGTTTCGCGGCTTGGAGGCGACGCTTGTGGCCGTCCTGTGCGGTATCGTTTTGTGCGCTGGGTCTGTTCGTATTCATTGTCGTTCCACACGACACCGGGTCAGCGGGGCCCTAACCCCGGTGGCTCGACTTTAGGAATCTATCACTCCCCGGTAAGTCGTGCATATCCAGTGATGTATCACCAGAAACACTTAGTGCTTTGCGTCTATTAGTGCGAATAAGCACCAACAAATGCTCAAGAACACTACTGAGGGAAAAGAAGTCCCTATCGGCGTAAATAAGAGAATGTCGGCCGATAGTGGATGTATGCCACCGGAAGAGCGCCGTGAGGCTGTTCTTGAATTTATGGCAGATCACGGAATAGCGCTGCCACCGAAGGCAATCTTCCGTGGTATGAAGACTGAGATGGGGATTCACTTCAGCTACCGAACTGTGCAGACGATTCTCTCTGAACTCGAAGAGAAGGGCTTGGTCGCGCGCGTCAATAAGGCCGCGCTCGATGATGGAGATATAGAACCAATACCCAAGGATGAGGCCGGTAGGAGGGCTTATTACATGATTACGATGGACGGCCGTAGAGAAGTCAACGATAGCTAACGACATACTTTTCTCACTTATAGACGAAATCACTAAGTGGCCGGAAGCCGTGACTATTGAGTAGGAACAGACGCGCCGCTGGGCGATTTCGTGCCTTCGAGAACACGAGTTGCCCACCGTGGTCACAACACGGCAGGCGCGTCGGTTCCCACCAAAAGCATGAGTAAGTCTGCTTCGCCGACTAGTAAATCTGTCGGCACGACCGACGCACATCCACAGGAACGTATCGCTCGCGAACTGCTTACCCAGAGCCGCCCGCTTTTCCTCGGTGTCGACGGCGAAGGTGCAGCGCACTACTGGGACAGCTACGAGTTCGCTGTAGCCGTTGTTGCCACCGAAGACCACGCCGAGAAAGTCGAACTCGCCGAGACACCGTATGAAACACTCGCAGGCTGGTGCGAGTACACGCAGGATGAACGTGGCTGGGCTGTCGGCCCGCACGTCGGCGGCTCACTCGTCGGCGATCTCGTCAGGGGGCTGAGCGCATGAGCAAGACTGTTCGCTGCACCGTCGAGAACCGCCAGCGTGTCCGGCGTGCTGCCCGGGCGCTGCGGGAGACGGCCCCGACCGCCGTGGTCGGGACGACGCCACCGGTACGCTCCGAGTACGATGCTTGGACGCTCGACGCCGTACTTCGTGAGGCCGAGGGCGTCCCGCCGGAAGTTCTCCGGGAGCTCGCGCTGGCCGGGCTGACGCTCCAACCGACGCCCGCCCAGAACGAGCACCAGCACGTCGTGGCGACGGCCTAAGCTGGGTAGCTATACCTCTACCTTTTTGCTGAGTTGCGTGCGTACTTTGCATGGGTTGCGGTGGTTTCTGGACTTAGCCGCTGACTGACCGCGACCCCGCGCCGGGCCTGTTAGAGGCAGGTCCCACGACGGCGCGAGTGTGTATCTGTAGCTGATGGGTGACTGGTATGTAAGCCCCCTTGGAATTCCGGGAGGGGCGAGTGTGACGAGAATCAGCGTCTTTGACTCGTCTTGCCCTCGAATCTCGAGATGGCTCCGGTATGAACTTCGGCTCTTTGAAGCGCTGTCGGTGACGTACTCCGACGGCGTGTCAAAGGAGGTAATAAAGATAGCTTGTACTTCCGGGGTGGTGGTTCGCTAACCAACACTCGGTGGCAGAAGTAGGCCAGTGTTGGTTAGTCGTGAGGGTGTTGTAGAGTAGTTCACATGGCGGCTGATTTCAGAACTATTGACGATGGACTGGTTGTTCAGTAGGTGCTACTTGATCACACCAAGATTGAGACGACTGCGTCGGAGACAGAGACGAAACAGCAGGTGACGAGACCGACGTAGAACCAAGTAGCACAGGAAGTCTCTCCGAGACTTAGAACTTTAATTCCTCTTTCCGAACACCTGACTTGCCACTAACTATTTCATTGATGTAGTGTGAGGTATCCTGATATGGAGCAAGCACAAATTTTGCATATTAGCGATACTCATCTGGGGTACAGACAGTATCGCTCTGATATCCGACGGAGCGACTTTTTAAATAACTTTGAGGAAGCTGTTGAGATTGCAGTTGATCGTAACGTAGACGCCATCATTCATACAGGAGATCTGTTTCATGATTCTAACCCATCTATTCAGGATCTCGACAGATGTGCCGGGATAATTGACCGGCTAGACACGGCCGATATCCCGATGTACGGAATCGTTGGGAATCACGAACGGAAGAACAACATACAGCTTCTGGACTTGATAGAGAGAATGGGCAACGTAGAACAGTTGAATAGAGAGCCAACGCTTGTTGGTACCGTTGCACTATATGGAATCAATTCGATTCCAGCCCGAAGTTGGGATGAAGTTTCATTCAATCTAATAGAACCTCCAGAAGGGACGAATACCTCGATACTGTGTTTACACCAACTATTCACACCGCCGATGGAAGAACAGCACGCAGACCACGACCTCAGCGACGTTCTCAATCAGGTTGAAATAAGTCTTGATGGAGTCGCTTTAGGTGACCTCCATAGACCAGCGAGTGACCGAATTGACGGCATAGACGTATGGTATGCAGGATCAACGGCCCGAACAAAAAAGAATCAGACACAGGCCGGGACAGTTCAATTGCTCACAGTCTCTGACGGAGGCCTCTCTCGAGAACAGATTGGACTCAACACACGGCCGTTCTACCCACTAACTGTTGAATTCGGGTCTGATGACGGTGCTGGACATCTACGTAATAAACTTAGGCAGCAGTCGCTGGAAAGCGCTGTCGTCGCACTAACACTCACTGGCGAGCGTGGTGCAGTGACGGCAAACGATGCTGTGACCGCGGCCCGGGAGGAAGGGGCCGAAGTAGTGAGTGTATCCGACGAACGTGGACAGGTGGATCTAGACTCCGGGAGCCTCGACATAGAGGAAATAGAGGGACATGACGAGGCCATTCGAGAGCGTCTCGATGACGAAGAGTTCTCGTCTGCCGTGGAAAACGTAGATACGAGAATTCGGACGGGGGACGAACTCCCGACTCGTACGACGCCCGCCGCAAAAGAGTTCGAGTCAGAACTGAGAGAAGCACTCACAGCAGAGTTTGACGGCGAGGAGACGTCGACGGAGGAGGTAGACGGATGAGGGTCGACGGTGTCAAGATAGAGAATCTACGGAGCTACGACACTGAGAAGGTATCGCTCCCCGAGGGAGTGATCCCAGTTCGTGGCGAGAACGGAGCGGGGAAGACCACACTCCTGCTTGCGATATTCGGCGGCCTATTCATGACTGGAGTCAAAAAGCCAGCAGATATCGGTGTTCTCGAAGAACTTGTCCGCAATGGTCACGATGGTGCCGAGATTCGTCTCACTTTTGTCGCAGATGGAAATCAATACGAGACTATCTGGCGGATCAAATCGGGGAAGACAGCTGAAGCGACGCTTACTTCCCCGTCACTCGATGGTCCAGTAGAAGGAGTCAACGATGTCCGGTCGCACGTCCGAGAGATCGTCGGAATGGACGCCGAGACGTTCGTCCGATCCGTCTATGTCCAGCAGGGGGAAGTCGACCGACTTCTTCGGGACAAAGATCGAGAGGAACTGATCGACGACCTTCTCGAACTGGACAAGTTCGATGTGTATCGAAATCAAGCAAAGGGGGCACGCCGAGCGGCGAAGAAGCTCCGCGACGAAGCTGAGGCGAAGGCGAGTACGTTCCAAGGACAAATCAAGAACGACTTCGATCACGACACCGACGAGTACCGCGAAAAGATAGGGGATGCAGGACGGAAAATCGGTGAAATGGAGAGCAAGAAAGAGGAGCACGAGGAGCGGTTAGAGGAGCTTTGCGACCTTAGAGAAGACATCAAAGATAGGATTGACCGTCACGAAGAGCTCGGGTTAGAGATTGATTCAAAAGAAAACGAGCGCAAAGATGTTGTCGAGAAACAGGATGAACAAGAGAAGGGGAAATCGGATGCAAACAAGGAAATCGCAAACTGTCGAGAACAGATCGACGAACTGGAGTCAGATATCACCGATCTCTCGGACGCGATCGTCTCGACGGAGAAACCAGCGACTACAGATGAGTTCGGTGTCGACCTGAGTACTCACGAAGAAGCTGAGAAGTCACTCAAACGCGCTCGGAAGGCGGTCGAATCGGCCAAAGTGACGAAGAGAGACCGCGAGAATGAACTTAAGACTGCTAAGAGAGATCAAGAACGACTCGAGAACGAGCAGACTGAACTCGAAGACAAACGGTCCGAACTGAAAAAGGAAATCTCCGAAATGGAAACGGAGCTCGACGCGGCCAAGAGGAACCTCGGCCGTGCTGAGATGCGTTTGGAGGCCGCTATCAACTCTCGCCGAGACGCAGTAAGAGAATTCCTTTCAGAGGAACATTGTCCGGCCGAGGTAACCGATGACATCGAGACCGTGGTAGTGGAAAATCTTGACGAACTCCGCGAGGAACTTCAGGGATGTCGCGAGAAGCGCGCTAGTGTCGATACAGAGCTTGATTCGGCCGAGGACCGACTCGAAGACGCGCAGGAAGAGGTTGATGACATTGAAGCAAGTGTCGAAGAGATCAAGGAAAACATACAATCAATTGAAGACAATCTGTCAGAGGTCGAAGACAAGCATGAACGCGTCCTCAAGGAGTTCACAGACCGAACGGCAAATCTCAATGACCGACTGGCTGCGTTCGATCTCGGGGTTGACACTGACACGATCGGCGAGATAGTCGATAGCGATTTGCCGGTGAAACGAGAGGAACTACAATCTCAGGTCGGTGAGAGCCAGGAACGCGTCACTGAACTGGAGACTGAACTGAAACAACTCAGGGAGACGCGCTCCGAGCTGGAAGGTCTCGACGGCGGTGCCATCTGCCCGACGTGCCAGCAGGAAGTCGACGCAGATCACCTCAAAACTGAACGCGAGGATATCGAGGGGGAGATTCAGAAAAGAGAGGGGGAATTAGAGGAAGCCCAAGAGTCAGTCGAGGAGCTCAAAAGACAACTGGACGACTTAGAGGAGATTCGGGGGAATCTTGTCGATCTTCGTTCGTTCCGCGAAGAGGATCTCGACGAGGCAGCGAAGCGAGTCAATGAAATTCAATCCGAACTCGAGAGCCGTCGCGAAGACCTCTCAGAAGCCAAGGACGATCACTCCGAGGCTAACTCAGAAGTATCAGACGCCCAGAAGTCGCTTGGGAAGCTGCGAACAGAGCGAAAGGAAATACAGTCCGAAATCGACAGTCTCGAATCTCGTGTCACGGATGGAGAGGAGGCGCAAAAGGCGTTCGAAACCGTCAGGGAGCGACGCGAAGCGGTCGAAGATGCCAAGAATTACGCCGATACCTTAGGGACGGAGCGTTCTGAGCTCGTCGGTGAACGTCAAGAGCTGACGGCAGAGATAGACGATATCGACGGAAAAATCGAAAGTCAAGCCGAGGCTGTCGAACGAGCAACAAGCGCACTCGACGAGGTGGAGGAAGCAGTCGACACTACCAAGATGATCCGCGATCAGATTACCGACGCCGTTGAGGCGTACGAGGATATCGATGAGTTCAACGGAGAGATCGATAACTTGGAAGGTGACATCGAAGACGCCCAAGAACGAATCGATGAGCTGGAGGGTGACATTGAGGAACTGGACGACGAAATTGAGGAACTACAGGAGGAACGTGACGGGATTGATGTCGAAGATCTCGGAGAGAAGCAAGGACGACTCGATGACGAGATTGACTCTGTCGAAGACGATGTCGACGAGCTTGAGGACGAACTTCGGGAACTCCGGAGTCTCAAGACCACCCTAAAGAGCGAGCTAGACCAACTTGAGGGACTCCACGACAAACTCGAAGTCGCCCAGGAAAAGCGTGAATGGGCACAGAGTCGTGCCGATGAATTCGAACAGCTTGCAGGCGTCTACAGGGAAATCAAGACAGAACTCCGTGACCGATACCTCGACTTCGTCCAAGAGTTCACGAACGATATCTTTGGAGAAGTCTACAAAAATGAGAGCTACCAGCGGGTCGAGATTACTGCAGAAGACGAATCAGAGACCGCCTATGCTATCGACCTCCACCGTTCCGATGGGGCGACAGTTGACCCTCGCAACGCCAGCGGTGGTGAAAGAGCGGTCGTTAATCTCGCTCTCCGGGCAGGAGTATACAAACTTATCGCCCAACTAAGAGGCGGTGATGCCAGTAACCTCCCACCATTGATCCTTGACGAGCCGACGACCTACCTCGATGATGGCCACGTAGGCCGTCTGGACCGGATGCTAGATACAATCGCCGGCTGGGGTGTCCCACAGATTTTGGTCGTTTCACACGACGACGCGCTCGTTGACGGGACGGAACGCGAGTGTATTGTCACTATCGACGACGAGACGAACACCTCGACAGTCAAAATCCAGCGTAACACAGGTCGGGGTGACGACTAATGGACGAGCGAGCCCTTGGAGTGGTGAGTGACCTAGTCAAACGAGTCGACGAAGAGCTCTCACGCGACACGGATGACCAAACAGCGAACGCGCGAGAGCTGTTCGAGTTGCTGTCTCTCGACGGCGGCTCCGTTGAGCCGTTCGAGTCGCCAGAGTTCCTCAAGACACCGGCGGCGGAACTAGGGACATGGGACGAGGACCCGTGGGAGGACCCGACCTACGGTATCGACGCCAGTACTACACGCCCAATGGAGTACGATAATGGGCTCATTGTCGATATTGCACACGCTAAACTCGGCGTGAACGGGACATCAGCTGACCGGCGTATCGAGGGTCGCGGTACCGTGGTCACGGGACTGTATTCTGGTACCCGTGACCTTACCCTCTCCTCAATGGAGACAGACGACGACGCCGTAATCGGCGAAATAATTCAGATTCCGGCCAGTCGAGTCCAACGGAACGTCACTTCAACACTAACGTCTGCTGTCCAACGCCGAGCCGAATCGCGACATGCGAAGCGGTGTCTCGATGACATCGATGGTCCACTGTTTCTCGACGGGTCAGTGTACCCGCTAGACCTGCTCCCGCGTGTATCCGACTCAACTGGTGACGGCTCTCTCGACCCAGGATGGGAACTCCCAGCAGAAGTCGTTCGAACATATGTCGAAATAGTGGATGGCTGCTTCGAGCGGGACGTTCCTGTGTACGGTATCGTGAAAACATCCGAAATGAGAGTTATGTTACGCTCCCTCCGGGCTAAAATCGAACGCAACGAAGTCAGAACTGACGACGGTCGTCTCCGTACCGTTCCGTACCGGAGAGACGCGCAGTTCATTGCGTCGGTATTGCGGGACGACAGCCTGAAACATCTGGCATACACGACGTGGTTCGTGGAGACAGATACTAACTATTCGTCGGACATTTCTGAGCGTTTAGAGCCAGTGGGAGCAGAGCTTGACCACGGATCTCCAGCGGACTACCGAAGGGCGTTCTGTTACGTTAGATTACCAGAGACGGGGAACGTGTTCCGTATCGAGACGCCACTCCTGTTTCTTGAACGTGGGCCAGGAGCGAAGGCTGTCCGGCTGAAGGTGTTAAAAGAGATCGCACGTCGCAACGACGTGCCAGGTGCAGTGGCTCGTGCAGATCGGATTGCACGGATTAGCTCCGAGAACCGAGACAATATCAGGAATCGGTTAGAGAAGGCAGAACCGACATACGACTACAATCGCGACGGGCGGTGGAGTGGCCTTCGTCATGGATTACGAGGTGAGTTACATGGATGACACCTTGGATGAGAGAATCGATGAGGTACTAGACGAAGCGAATGAAGACAGCGCCAAAGGAGAGACGAAGAACGGCCCGACAGGGGACCCTAGTGAGTCGGACTCAGGGACCGACGACGGTATCCCAGAGCGACACGTTCCGAGCTCTACTGGTGCCGAAGATACTATCGGACACGTTCTGGCAAGTGAAGAGATCCACGTCAGTCGGACGGACCACCAAGTAAACGCTTTTGTCCGGACGAACCACAGAGACGAACTTCGTCTGGGGGCTTACGTCCAGATTCCATACCCGGACGGGGAGTCGGAACTGTTCGCCGTGACCGACAGGCTCCGGTACGAACCATACACTAAATTCGACGACAAGACGGACACGCACAATCGAATCAATTCACAAGCAGCACTCGATGAAGCGGAATATGTCCTCGTCGCCGAACTTGACCCGCTCTCGATTCTCCAACAGTCTCAAAATGAGTCATTTGAACAGAGCGTTGTGGACAGAGTCCCAAAGCCAAACGCCTCGGTACAGTTGACTCGCGATGAGGCGCGTCTCAGAACTGGTCTCGGTATTCCAAGCAACGGTGTATTTGCTGGGTGGCTCTCTGTTGGGGGGGATCCTGTCGAGGTAGATGGCCAACACGTGCCGTACTACCTCTCGAACCCTGGCGTGGGCGATGACGGCGACGCCCCGGCTGTCTTCCGGCACACGCTCGTTGCTGGGTCAACCGGCAAAGGGAAGACCCAGTTCACAAAGAACGTTCTCCGCCAGTATGTGGACGGGACAAGGTACCGGGTTGAGGCCCACGACAGCGGCGAGGTTAGGCAGAAACAACTCAACGTCATTCTATTCGACCCTGAAAACGAGTATGCACAGATGGCTGATGACGGGAAACTGAGAGACGGGATACGTGACCGACTTATGCAGCACAGGATCAAGTACGGCGGTATTGATGACTTGGAGGTTTTCGTACCGAACGTATCGGAGACACAGCCACCGCAATTAGAACAAGGTTCGAAGGAATTGACGATACCATTTGAGATTGTCCAGGGGCGACCACAACTCCTGATGCCGTTCGACGACAGTTCAGCGGTTACGCGAGGGGCACTGACAGACTGCGTATCATCGTACTTCAACGAGTTCGAACGTGACAGCGACGGCTGGGAAACAGACCGATCCGTCGGTAGACCGAGGTACAGGGACTTCATCGATTACGTCGATAATGAGGAAGACGACCTCGCAGATGAACATGAAATTGGGTCGAACACTATGTCTGCGGTGAAACGCCGGGTCGACCGGCCGGAGTTCGAGGCCGTCTTCGACGGCGGAACCGGACTACTCCCCGAAATCTCGAACGAACTGTTCCGCGAAGGGCGCGTTTCCGTGATTCCGACGAGTCACCTCCGGGGTCGGAAGGACACGCTGACCGTTCTATCTATTCTTTCATATGTCATCGATAATAAAATTCAGGACTTCCGGGTCGATCCTGAGGTCCGCAACACACCGATTCTGCTTGCTGTCGACGAAGCACACAGCTACGTCTCATCACCAGACACGACTCAAGAGGAGTACGTCGTTGAACGAGCCCACCGCACGGTGAAACAAGGGAGGAAGTATCAGCTCGGTCTTTGTCTCGTGACGCAGAATCCCCAAGATATAGATGACGATATCTTGACTCAGATCAATACGAACATCTTCCTCGGGATGAAATCACGGGTGGTTAATAATCTCCCATCAGTTCCGAAGCAGTTCCAGCAGGACCTCCCTACCTTCGACAGAGGACAGGCAGTTGTGCAGGCCCCCGACGTAGAGCCAGTTGAGGTTCGAGGACTCTCTGACTGTGTAACGCGCCATTAAATCGAATTCTTCTGTCTCCCAGTTATCTTAAGTGCTATCGTGTTGATTAATCGGACCGTGACTACGAGACAGTCGGAACACATTGACTGGAAGGCGCTAACTGAGGTGGACCAAGAGACCTTAGAAGAAGTCATCTTCTCGATGGACGGCGGTTCGACAGACCGAGTAGAAGTCGAGATCAAATGTATCAAACCCGGCGCAAACGGATGGAAGTTCCATCAATTCGTCGATACAATATACGAATATTTTCCCACGTATGTTCTGCCTCCAGATGTCCGTGAAGAAACAGCCCCATCTCGATGGTTCCGGAAGGCACGCAAGAAAGCAGCACCCAACAAAAACTTCGAGAGCGGTGGCGTAGTCTCCGAGTTCCTGCTGTACCTGTTCACAGAAGTGTACCTTGACGCACCACTTGCTGCGCACAGGCTCTATGAGTTAGATAGTCGAAATCAGGAAAAGAAGGGATCAGATGGTATTTTCGTCGGGAGGTATAGGGGTGAGGAGTGTCTCTATGTTGGAGAAGCGAAGTTCTACGACAGTATCGCATCTGCAATCGAGGATGCATTTACCAGTATCTCAGAATTCCACACTAGGGGTGTAAACGAGCGGATGGAGCGTGAACTCGACATCGCCAGTACCGACTTCGCCGAGAAGACCGACACACTGTCCCCCTCAGACGTGGAGGAACTCTCGAGCCGTCTCACTTCACACGCTCACGAAGATTACAAAATCGTCCATCCCCTGTTTTTGGGTCACAAAACAGAGCGACTTGCTTGGTATCCGAATCCAGGATCAGAAACTTTGGACTTCGGTCCTGATAGTTCACCGAAAATACAACAGATTGAGAACGAGTTAGAAAAGAGCCTAAAGGAGATTCCATATCTTAAGAGACGGGAAGAAAAAGCTTCGGAACTCGGGCCCGCCCGAGGGACCGTCGAAATGGTATTCTTCCCCTTCCCCGTTCACGATACCACCGAGTTCAAAAAGATGCTCTACGAGGGCTTGTTCGATCCGGAAAATGTCTAGAGACTCGCCTTCCACCTACGAGTCAGCCGCGAACAGCGACCTGTTTCGGAATTGTCTCGAACGGCTTGCGCTAAAACGGCTTTTTGCCGATCTTGGACTGGACAGAGATGTGACAGTCGACGATTCACAACTCCGCCGTGCAGCTTGGATCGCCTCATTACTGGCAAACAGTGATGACAACGACCACCGCCAACTGGCGGTGTCGTTCGCTATCCTCGCATACCATCACATGGATGGTGAGATTGGAAAAGATCTCTACCGAAACTACCTCTTCACGATTATGAGTCGGCTTGGGAACGTTCCAGTCGTGCAGTCATACTTTGAAGACGAAGCCGAGACGGCTGTTTCTGCGGGACCATCCGGACCGAACGACCCTGAAGACGGGATTCCAGAGACACTAAAGTACGAACTCAGAGGGACGGAAGCACACTACTCCGTCCTGACCGACGACACAGATGCTGAAGGGTTGGACGATCTCATCCTAACGCGGTTCCAAAAAAATGTCTGGGAAGAGTTAGCAGATGGACGAGACACCGCTTTCTCGGGACCAACCTCCTCAGGAAAATCATTCCTCGTCCGGAAGTATATCGAGTACCTGAGCGCGACCCGCGCTGAGTTCTGTGGACTCTATCTTGTACCGTCTAGAGCACTAATTGCCGAAGTCAGTGCAGAGTTGGTCAACAAACTTCCTGACTTTGTCCCGGTCCGAACGGAAGTGGTCAACTCCAGTGAGCCAGCTGAGACGGTCGTGTACGTGCTGACACCCGAGCGGGCACTCGGTCTATTGGAGTCGTCAGATGATATAGACCTTGACTTCTGCTTCGTCGATGAAATACAGAGCGTCGAAAAGTCAGAGCGTGGGCCACTGTTCGAGTTTGTTTTAGACTCGGTTATTGGCGCGTGGCCAGAGGCACAAATCGTTGGTGCAGGGCCGTTCGTCAAGAACGTCGCGTCACCTATTGATGACGCGAAGACGTACATCTACGACCAGCCGTCAGAAGAGTCAGATGTCGAGGAGGTTGAGACGACGTATTCCCCAGTGTACCGCCTCCAGTCTGAGTTTACCTTCAAGCCTCGCTCGAACAAACTCAAACTGACCGTCGGTGATCAGACAAGTTTCAAGGCCGAGCGAAAGATCGAACGTCCGAACGACGTGACGTTCTCGACCGTGAAGGGGAACAAAAGTGAAACAGTCAGAGCTTTCGCCGAACTGTACAGAGAGGGAGATCCGCTCCTTGTATACGCCGAAACAGTCTCCCGAGCAGAGGATCTCGCCGAGCGGATTGCGGACGATAGAGAGACAAATAATAGTCGGTTCCCCGATCTCGTCTCGTTTCTCAGGGAAGAATTGACAGAGTCGTACCCACTCAGCAAGTGCCTCCAGTCGGGAGTAGCGTACCATCACGGCGGTGTCCCGCCCTTTGCACGCTCCGAGATCGAGTCGCTCTACCGGAACGGTGAGATTGATACAATCGTCTCGACGACGACGCTTCTTGAAGGTGTAAATCTTCCGGCAGGGAAGATTTTAGTCGTGGATCACACGGTAGGTGGTGAAAAAGGAGATGAACTCACACCGTTCCAATTGCAGAACCTTGTAGGCCGTGTCGGGCGGGTCGGTAAACGTCTCCACGGTCAAGTGTTGTACGTCGATCATAACGACGACCGCTGGGCGAGTAACCACGTTGGTGGAATCACCCGCAAGGAGATTCAGCCTGTGACCACCGAGGTTCTCGGTAAGAGGCCGGAAGCAGTTGTTAACCTTCTCGACTCTCCGCTCCACTTGACCCCGTCCGGTTCGAAAAGGTCGACCGCTGTGTTCCTCAAATCACGTTACCTCATCGATCCAGACCAGACGAGACGGTTTGTCCTCTGGAGGTTAGAGCAAAGCGAAGAGTCAAACGTCGAGGAATATTTAAAAAGGATTCTGTATGGTCTTCAGGCGCTCCGAGAGCGACTGGACGTGCCAGTAAGAGTCGTCGAACAGAACCCGGGTGTTGATCCAGACGTTGTGGAGAATATGTTTAGAGAAATCCGTGATGACCCCTCGGCGTGGGTCGTTCATCCCGAACATATCGCTCCAGACCTCCGTGACCTAATAGAACGTCTCGACGACGTAGCTGCGCTCGTTCCCAAGGGTCGTCGGGAGGAACAGGCTGAGACACGGACACACGACACTTCGACGCTCGCCGAACTCGCCGCTGGGTGGCTCCAAGAAAAGGACTACAAGACCCTCGTAACCGTCAATGAACTAAATGATGTTTCAGAACTTCTCAGGACGCTCCGACAGGATGTCCGGTACGCGCTCTCGAAGTACATCAAGGTGGTCGGAGATACACTTGAGCACGTAGACACCAGTGGCGTTGCTCCTAAGGCTGTCAAGTTCACGCAGCGGCTGAATCTTTATTTCGAGCATGGAACTTCATCGGAGGCGACACTACGGTTAATGAACCTTGGATTCTCCCGGTCCGTTGCTCTCCGTCTCACACTACTTGATGAGTTACCGACGAGAAGCAAAATTGAAAACTACCTTACTGACCCAAATACCCAGTTGAATTCGTTTGTTGAACATCGAATCAACCGTCATGGCATTGGTGAATAAATCGGCTCATATCGATAGAGGCTTTTTATTATCCACTCGTCTTCGTCACCATGATAAAGCATCTATTTTCGGATAGGTTTGTATGTCTCACCCAGTGATGAGAGACGCACATCATTGAACTGGTGTTGAATACCAGTCGGTCCAGATTTTGGACCAATTTGTTACATGCCGATCAAGCCGGGTGACCGGTGCTCTGAGGGGGCCGAGGGCTGCATGAGAGCAGGGCGTCAGGCCCCCTTGATATTCCTCCAGCCTGAGTCTTCCTCGTGGTCGTGTATGCCACCCCAGTCAAACACCCTCTCTAGGTAGACTTCACGAATAACGTGGAGCAGTGCCTCACATAGTCGATACAAATACATCTTAGCTGTTTCGCCGAAACCACCGCATGGGTGCCTTCCTACACCTCTCCACGCCGCCGCTCGTGCTCGTCACGCTCCAGTGCCCACTTGCACTCACGACCGGGCGTCGGCCTACCATGCCACGCCAGAACCCGCTCGGTCGCTGCGACAGGAACCGCCAGCCGCCGATCCCATGCCATGACCGCGTGGCCTCGCTCAACGAGCACTTGCCCGCACATCGTCGGTGATCGTCGACGCCGAGCGCATCGCGTCTGTCGACGGAGAGTACGGGCCCTGCATGGCTGTCGGGCGTCACGCCGGCGTCTGTTCCAGCGGTCATCTCTCTGTCTGGGACGTCGCTGAGGCCTGAGTCCCCGTCGGCCGCGTACTCGCCCGTATTTTGTGTCCCCCCGAGAGGGTGAGGGGTTTCCCGAACATGAGCACCGAACAGCAGTCCGTCGACGAACAGTCTCCAAGCACCGAAGCCGACGACCGACCGGACATTCGTGCCCAACACCGGCAGGCACAGACGAGTGGCGAGGTTTTTGCGGGGCGTCCCCGAGGTGAGAGATGATGTGTTGTCCCGACTGCCGCCGGGCACCGTCGGCGTCGGCGTGTGTCGACAAACGCTACTACGTCGACGGGCAAGCCCATGACCCGATCCCGTGGGGCGAGGGCAGCCAGTATCTCACGTACAAGCTACAAGTCCTCCAGAGCAACGAACGGGCCGTTACCGTCGACCTCGAACGGTGGCGCGACCAGTCGTGTCCTGCGTGTGGCGTCGAGCACGGCGAGGTCCATCATCGGCTCTGTGACTACGAGGAGTGCCCCGCGTGTGGCGAGCTGTTGCTACTGTGTTCTTGTGTCGTCGAGATTGAAGTCCTCACAACATCCGGCCTGAAGGGCCGTCTCAAGCAGTCCCTCGCTCGTCTCCTGTAAGCGAGACGCCAGCTTCTAGAGTGGGCTCGATGTCAGACGGACCTCGTGTAGCGTACTTTTGTGTGCGCCGACGAGGGTGCCGGCGTCGCACTGACTGCAGTGCGTGGAGCACCGGCAGGTCACGATCTACCAATGCATATGCTCATCTACGCGCTCGTTGAGGCATCGACAGCAGACGCAGCACTCGCCGCTGGCAAAGGCGTTTTCGATAACCTGGTCGGCGTCGACAGGCACTCAAATGCAGTGTTCGACTACTACGTCACGTTCGACGAGAGTTCCACCGTCGCAGGCAAATCCCGGTGGGGCGAGCGTCCGACCGCGGCCCCGGTCGACTCCGAGGCCGGCCAAGAACTCCTTGGGGATGGCTGGGAGACAACGAAGTCAGCGTTCGAGCGTAATCTCCAGACGGTCAAAGACGCCCTCGACGAGCTTTCAGACGAGGAGATTATGCGCGACAAAGACCTCGCTCGATGTGCGTTCCAGAGAGTCGGAGCCGCCAAAGGTCCAGAGATTGCACTGTATGAGGAACACGGATGCGGGATTCGCGATCGGACGCAGCTTGACCGGCTTCTGGACGAGAGTGACAACCTCTGGATCGTCCCCGCCGACGTCCACTTCTGAGGGAGAGCTGCGGCAGTCAGTTTTCGTCGAACCCGATTTTGTGTGTTCCTGGCGGGTGAGGAACACGAATGTCGGGGACTCCAGATTCATGCCCGAGAGAGGAGTGTGACGCAGATATTGTCAAGACCGAGACTGTCGACGTCGAGGCAGACCCACGCGCTCGTGACCCGCGTACCGAGCCTGTCGTCACCTGCGGGGAGGGCCACCAGCGAGTTATGTAATCGCTGGTCTGCGTTTCCGAGGAGTGACGACGCGCACGTCGGGGTCGCGCGCGGTTGGAGACGAGAGGGACACGACTGCACTCGCGCTGGCAGTCGGTCCCTCTCAGCATGGGGCAGACGGCCGGGCGAAACAGACGGATACCTGATAGATAGCAGCGTGGGGCAGACGGCCGGGCGAAACAGAGGTATGACTGGTGGATAGCAGCGTGGGGCTGGCAGGCCGGTTGAGAGCGCGAGAGACGAGTGTGTGTCGGCGTGGGACTGACGGCCGGGCAGAGACGGGTGGTTGGCTGGTGTGTCGTCTGACCGCCGGGCAGCCGCCGCTGGGCGGCACGCTCGCTCTTGCCGAAGCCGGTACGTGGGCTGTGGGCCGGCAGAGGGGGTACGAGTGGCGTGTGTCTCGTGTATAGCGAGCGGGAGGTTCTGGAACTGCTTGGCCTGGAGGCGAGTCGTGTGGCACTCGTGACGGTGTCGGGGGAGGCAGCACTTCGGATGGCGGGACTTGAGGGACTGCTGGTGGCGGGACTCGGTACGCTGACGTCGGCGGCACGACTGACTGCGGCGGGACTTCTGGCTTCGACGGGACTACTCCGAGCGACATCGCAACGGCAAACTCGGTGTCGGACCAGCACACCTTGAAAGCCCCACGCCGCTGGCGGTCGCTCAGCGACATATCCGCGCAAACCACACGCGGATAGGGGCCGCTGACGCGACCACGGCAAGCGCCAGCGGCGTGCCCCTTTCAGTCCCACCCGACTACTACGGCACAACACAGCAGGAAATCGAACGCACGCGTCGGAGTCGCGCGCGATCCGGCTGAGGAACCCGCGCGGCCGGCGCTCCCTCGCCGGAACGAGGACGGGCACTGCGTGCCCTGTGTTCCGGGCTGCTCACTTCGTTGCGCTGCCGGGCTTTCACCCATCCGGCACTCGCTTGGCCGCGCGGGATGCTGGCTCACCGCCACCGCACACGATGGGACCGCCTGCCGGGGTGTCAACCACCTACGGTCTTTATATACTATTCTCCCTCGAAACGCGAAATACAAGACGCCGCTTAGAAACCACTCAGACACCTAAATATTGCACTTGAAGCAATCCAAATGGTCCGTTATCTTTAAGTAGTCGGCACCCATGCCATTAAGTACGGAAAGACACGACGCACGCGGCGCTGGCAGGGCAGTTTCACGCCGCAGAAATCGGGTGTAGCAGCACCCGACAAGTGTCTTTCCGTCAGGTGACGTAAGACAATGTACGCTAGCAATTCCAGCGGTAAGAAAGCATCGGCAAGCAACCAGACGGTTTCCCTTTCGGCCCACGTCGAGGGTGGTCCCGAGCAACTTCTAGAGGCGGTCGCAGAGACGGAGAACGGCGACGAACTCGATTTCAGGATGAATCGGGGGAGCGATAGCCGTGGCAACTTCTACGCCCGGCAGGAGGAGGCATATGATTGGACGCGCTCGACCGAGGTTGGTCCGGACCGGCGGTTTGGCGAAACGCTGGAACAGCAGGAGGAACGTCACGGACGCGAAGCCGAGCAGGCCCGACACTCCGAGGTCGCACGCGCTCACGTCGACGGTGCCGACCGCGAAGCCTCGGCTCGCCAGCTCACCGACGCCGAAACCGGACGGGCTGACGGGTTCCGCTCACCGGCTGACCCTCGGCAGTGGATGGACCGCGACACGCTGGCGCGAGTCAACCAGCAGGCCGCAACGCTGGCAGACAAGACCAGTCTGTCACGAGCGGCAGCAGGCCGCCGACTCGCAGCCCTTGTGTCCGGGCAGATGGGCGACTGTAACAGCCTGTATGAGGCTTCCTTTACGGTCTTGGACGAGGCACAGAACGAACTGACAACTCCCACGCCTATCGACGAGGTGAGTCCCTACGGCTACGAGTGTACGGTTGAAGGCGAAGTCACGCACATCATTGAGGAGCCAGACGCGCGGAACCAGTACCAAGTCCTCTACATCGAGGACGACGAGGGAACGAGCGCGAAGGTCACGGTCTGGGGCAAGTCCATGCACGGCGGCGAGATGGTGCGCACGCTCCGCGAGGGCGACAGAGTTCGGATTTCCGGAGGCAAGCCCGACGACTACAACGGTATCAAGACGGTGGCCGTCACGAGCGACACGCTCATGTGTGTCATCGAGCGCGGCGACGGTCCCGCGCCCACCGGACACGGGAGTAGTATGTTCGGCTCCTCGGGTGAGAGCCCGGCGGCGGCGTCATGGGAAGCAGAGTCAGACACCCATCAGTGGGCCAACGAGCGGGACACTGACCGCGCGGTCGCCGTGACGCTCGGGAAGGCCCGCTGTCCTGAACCCGAGTGTTCGGACCTGTTCGACACTGAGCATGGAGCCACCACCCATCAGGGCATGGTCCACTCCGCAGACTAACGCCCGGTAGCGAGGGCGTCCCCCATCAAGCGGGGGCTTCCTCGGGCGGTGCGACAGGTGCTCGCGCACGCGGCCTCGCCGCCGCCTCCGGCACACCGGGCGGCGGCGAGACAACCGCGCGCACGGACTGGCACGCCACCGCACCAGCGCGTCAACGTGGGTCAGTCTGGTGGGGGCTGTGAGAGAGCCGATGTCTTGGTGTGTGCGTGAGCGTGGGCCAGCCGGCCCGGGAGGAACTGAGGCTGGGTGGCTGGTGGGTCGCGACAGCGCGCGACGCCACCGACAGACTCCCGCTGGTCGTCTGTCGAGCCCTCGTTCGCTATCGCTCACGAGGACGACGGGACGCTCCGCTCGGCGCTATCGCGCGCCTCGCGGCGGTCCATCGTGCCTGCGGTAGCGGGCGCGATCCCGGCCTGCCGCCGGGAGGTGGACAGGAACCGCATTCCATCTTCTATTTCTTAATATATGATAGGGCCATTCAGTCCCAAGTTGATAAAACATAACTAAAATAACCATATTGAAATAGATGAATAACGCTGATCACATTTAGGAAGTGAAGTCCAGATCCTTGATCACAGGGTTTAGAGAGACATATAGAAGACCGACTCTTCAATTACAGAGCCGGGTATACAGGATCAAGAAGTTACAGTTAGTGTTTCGCAGAGGCAGAAGGTACTCCAATATACCTACCAGTTCTTATAGGCGAAATTATTATTCGGTGTACTCTGCCATGGAGGATTGTTTCCCACCCTGGCTCTCTAAATACTCTTGAACTGTAGTCTCGCGGAGATGCTCTTCGACATCATAGAGCTTTGAGATATCTTCTCGGCTGAACGAGTACTCATATTTCCCGATATCGTCACACACACCTCTATGCCGAAAGTATTCTAGTGACTTCCTCACGATGTCAAGGTCTATATCTCGTTCATAGTAGTGAGGGACCCTGCGAGGTGTCATTTTTACAGTCTCGTTGTATGTGAACTGTCCCGGTAAGATTTCCTGAGCAAGCGATACTGCCAAGCTCTCCGGTTTGATTTCTCCAGTCAAAAGAAACTCTTTGCTCGGGGTTGAAGGTAAGTTGACTCCATCTGAGACAATGCTGTAGAACAGATCATCTTGCGATAGTCCGTCTTCGAAAAGGAGTTGGCCACCTCTGCTCTGCGAAAGGATGCCACATTTATTCTTGGTATCATCATAGATATCCGCACCAGGTCCTCCTGCCTTAGCTGACTCCACGACATCCTTATCAAAAATCAAATGATGTTCGAAGTGGTTGAGGTTGCGGGCAGAGAGATTAACTTCGTTCGCTCTGCCCTTCTTTCGAATGAACTCTTCGACGGCCTCCAGATTCAACCGTTGGTAATCTTCTGCTCGGCGACGGTGTTCTTCGGTGACTCGGCCATCTGGTTCTACATTGACGAAGATTATTGTGTCGCCACTGTAGAACGTGAATTCCGGCCGTGTGAATACATTATTCCGGTTATCGGGGACCGGGAGAAATGTACCAACGAGTTTGAAGCCTTGCGACGCGATCCCGTCAGCACTGGTATCACCTTTTATCGCCGAATGGAAGAGGTTCAGGGCATTTATTTTCTTTTTTTGTTCCGGCCATCCCATGGTTAGGCAGCGATCCTCTCTGAATGCTTCTTCACTTGATAGTTGGTGCTGAGTTCCCTATGGATAATGGAAAAGAAGTCACTGAGGCTGTCAGCTGTCGTGGTTGCCTTGGCGTGGAGCAAGATATTGGTCTCGTTGATTGTGATTTCGAAGGGTTCGTTCCGTTTTCCATCAAAGACAAAGAAATTGCCTTCTTCCCACTCAGAGAAGTCATATCGATGTTTTTTATCGAGAATATTTTCGCGAAGCCCCTCAGCCAGTTGCTCAAACGACGGAGACTCCTGATCTGGGTCTGTTTTTTTATTGGGTATATGCTCGACGAGCTCAACCGTGGTGTATCCTTCAATTGTGAATCCACCATCGACTGCTACAGAATCTGCTGTATCATTATCAGAAGGTACAGGACCATCTTTTGAGTCCTCAACATCAAGATCAGAGATTTCCTGTACGCTCTGCTCGTCTCTATAGAATAATCTTCTTGGGGCGTGTTCGACTTCGAAGTTTTCTTGATCTTTTTCGACGTACTGGTTGGTGAGTTCTAGTGTGGTATCGTTTCCGAACCCGGGCTCCGATTGCTGGACACGTGGAATCGAGCCGTATCCGTCTCGGTTTGCTGTTCCCTCAATTCGCGGACTGTTCGTTTTGCTGAATTCTAGCCGGGTAGGCTGTACTCCATAATCGTTTTCAAGATCCGTTAGATATCGTTCTTCTCCACCATGGAGTTGGATACTCATCTTCCGGTCGTCAAAGGCGGTATTATATTTTGCGGTGAAGCCGTCTATGTCGCCCTCTACCTTGTTGACAATATCAACGAGGTCTTCCGAGGAGAGAAAGACTCTGTCTAGTGAGGGGTGATAACGTATCAGCTTCTCAACGGTTCTCTTGGTCCAGTGGCGTCGCTCGACTGTGAAGACCCTGAGGTAGTCCTCTTCTATGAAGAAGATGAAGTGATCATGACGGTCATATTCTGGTGTGCTAATTCGAACGTAGGAAGTGTTCTCGTTCAGCTTTTGTTCTTCAAATAAGTGTTCCTCAAAGAAAGTGTACTCGTAGTCATTTAATGACTCATCCCGAAGTTGTGCTTCCACGGTTTCTTCTAACCTACCGAGTTCATACTCGTGACCGCGTGCGATGAAGAACTTCAACTCCGGGGTTTTTGTCGTTTTTTTCTCTTTCTCCTCGGATATTTCTCCGTCGGTTCGAGTGACGAAGTCGACGAGTTCACCGACGATTGTTTCGATATCTTCCCCGACCAGCTTTTCAAAATTAAGCATCATATTGGTGAGTGGTCTAACCTGTAGTTTCAATTACGTTGGTAGGGTGAGAGCGGACAGGCATTAGCGAGATTCTCTCCGCTGGGGACAAAAAGATGTATGATAAATAGACTGGCGTAAGATTCTCAGTTTTTGATCATGTCGACTTTGTCTGATTCCTGGGGTTTTCTTACTGCTCTTTCGCTGGCGGCTGAGGACAGCCGCAGGTCCGCGTTTCCATTGGATGATTTGATTGTGTATATTGTAAGGTCGATTTCCTTTTGATTCCCTTTAGCGTCTTTATAATAGAGTCGTGTTGCAACTTTTATCTCGTTGATATCGCTTTCCGGTCCAAACACGTCGTCGATAGCGTCGGCTATATCGATGGGTTCGTCTTGGTTGTGCTCTGTGTCGGTTACTTTCGCTGGGATAGAAAACTCTACTTCGTCTTCTTCAGGAGATATACTGCCACCGGACCCGGCGCTCCACCATACGCCGTCTTCTGTTCGCCTGAGTGGGGCACTGTGGTTTGTGTAGCTTTGATCGTCAGAGTCATAAGAGATCAAGAAATCGAGTTGGAGATCTGTTGCCAAAGAGTTACCACGGTTGACTATGGTGAGTTGAACTGATTCAGTTTCAGAAGTTTCGGGGTTAGAGCTGTGATCTTTGAGGGTTTGCTGTGTAACGCCGATGAGCGGTGTATAGCCGGCATCCATTATTTGTTTTTGTTGGTCCATCAGAACTCGCTGACGATCTTGGGTGCGGAACTGGAGCAGGTATGCGAAGAGCAGGCCTGCAGAGAGAATGATCGAGGCAAGACCGCCATTGTTGCTGGCCCATGATTTGACGCCGTTCACAAACTGCTCTCCGGCATAGACATTGAGGTCGATTGATACTGCAACAAGAAAGATAATTCCGAACAATTCGACCCATCTGATTTTGATGAAGCTCCAGACTTTTGATAACCGACTGCCGGAGCTATCATCGTTCATTCTTGTCCATATCGGTACCTTCTGCTGCTGATATAATTTTCGGAGTAGTAAGCTATCGCGTGCCTCTGGACAGTTCGCCCTATTATAGCGGGCGCGATCCCGGCCCGCAGCCGGGAAGTGGACGGGAACCGCTCTTGCCGGTGAGTCGGGGAATCTTCGTCTTAACCAACACAGTCGGCGCAGTCTGGGGAGCTGTTGGTTAGTTGCTTTCTGGGCCCGGTGTCTCGGGCGGAAACACCTCGATTTTGTGTGGCCGCAGGCGGGTGGCGGCCAGACAGGGCCGCCGGGAGGTGATTTCTCAAATGGGAGACGTCCAGTGTCCACGCTGTGAGGAAGTCTTCAATACCCGGTACAACCCCGTGCGGTTTCGCGCCGGGTCCTTCTACGACCCAGAGCGCGATGAAGAGTACGAGCAGGTCTGTGAGGACTGCCATCGAGAACTGACAGACAAGTAAATCAGTCGTCTACTCCCCAATTTTTTCTGGTACTGGATCGGGTATCGTTCCGAGTTCCATCTTCAGGAGGCGTTCTGCTTCATCAGTGTGGGTATCCTCTTCGATCAGGAAGGCTTCGACGGTCTCCCGATCACTGTGATACTGGATTGCTGTCTCGTATCCATACCGGGTGTTTACGCCTGGTGCTGAGCCGTGCTTGACACGCACCAGAAACTCGCGATCCTCCCATGTTTTGATTTTCACTGACCGCGGTGCATCGAGTTCTTGCCGGGCGATGTCGATCACTTCGTCGACGACCGGCCCGATCGTTTCCATGCTCGGAATCTGACGCTGGTTGGATGGCTGTTGCTCTGGAGAAAAGTGTGGCTGTGACATGAGAACGGTACGATTCAGACTTGTCCGTCATCGCTCAAAAAGCTCCGGGTTGGGCTGGCTCCCCCAGCTGGCACCTGGGGAAAGAACAGTCTCACCAAGTGCCGGATGTATCGCAGGCGTGGGTCTGCCGGCCGGGGCGCAACTGGGCTGGATGGCTAGTGGACCGTCCCAGCGCGCGACGCCACTGACAGACTCGCGATGCTCGTCTGTCCTGTCCTCGTTCACTCTCGCTCACTCGGACGACGGGGCGCTGCGCTCGGCGCGGTCGCGCGCCTCACGCCGGTCCAATCGTGCCTGCAGTGGCGGGCGCGATCCCCGCCGGGAATCGGACAGTCCCCCGGCTGAATGCCACACTAAATTACGATAGTGAAAGAGTGTGAAAACAAGGCGTGTTGTACTTGTTGGGATTCAGATACAAAGCTCCGGACATGATGGTGTGGTCGCCGGCCGGTGGCTGTCGGGTTGTGCGCCACGAGAAGCCGAAGCGAGCGAGGGTCGAGCGTGGGTCTGCCAGCACTGGCTCAACTCGAGTGTGGTCGTGATCGGCGTGGCCCTGGACGTCGGCGGCCGGCAACGTGCGTGGCACAGTGGACTCGCATGGCACTCGGTGGGGCTGGCCCGCCGTGTCGAAGTCACGATATGGCTCCGGGGAGTGAGGCGACTTCTATCTGAAACTCAATAGGTTTCCTTGCGGGGTGAGTGTGTCAGTCTTCGCTCTGGGTAGGTTCCGCGATCCACTGTCTCTTCCTTTGTTCTATCTCTTATGTTTTTCTTCTTATGTCTCTCGCGCCTCCGCCGGGATATGCACGACAAGGTAAAGAGTGTAGTTTGTATCTGATTCTGGGCGATTCATACCCACGCCGTCCTGCGATTTACTGATGATTCGTCGCTGTGTTTGAGTGATTCACCGTGATTCAGATTGGCAAATTACCGACGCCGTCTTGCGATTTCGCATATAGAATAGTCCGAAGAAAGTAACTTCAATAGCTTTGATACAAGTCGAGTGCTACAGTCTCGACAGGACCCGGTTACCAACTTGTAGAGAAGCACCACCACGTCACGGAAATGAGAAATATATAGAACGTCTTATAGTTAGAACACGGGGAAATTGATGTAGGTCACATGAACTCAGATGGCCTGCGTCGCTCTCCGCTTGCCTCAGTTTCGTCCCGTTCTTCACTCTTGTCAGTATCAGTCTCCGTGTCCGATTCATCAGGCGATTCACTCTCTTCCTTCTCAGCAGAGTCCGTCTCGTCACTGCTGGGATCTGGGACCGTCTCAGGGGAGTGGTCGCCATCGTCATCGGGCAGCTGTTGGTCCTGATCCGCGCCACCAGAGTTACCCTCTAAATCTGATATATCTGGGTGGTCTGTATCCGGAGACGTGACGGCAGTGTTTGCTGTTGTCTGGTCGAGTGGGTCGCTCGACTCGTCGTCGCCCAACCCGTCTGTCGCGTCGACGGTTGGCTCGACTTCGGAGTCACGATCCGGGCCACTCTCTCTGGACTCAGCGTTGTCGTCCTCACCAAGTGACCCACGAAGCACATCGTCGACCCGAGCCCGGGTGAACGAGAACCAACTGTCGCTCTCGATGTCGGTGTCATCCTCAGTGGGTTCCGGCTCCGAACTGCCCGGCGACTCCGCACCCTGTGCCGGGAGGCTATCGCGAACGTCGTCTAGTTCGTAGGACTGGCCGTGGACCCACGTCGTCCGAGAGACAGCAACGCACTCACCGGGCTGGAAGTCTCGGAGCAGACCAGAGGTGACCGGCGTTTTGTCTTTCTCTTTGTATGTGTCCCGAGCCTGCGTTCGCGGGTTTTCGCCGCGCCCCTGGTGACTCATCGACACCATCTCTGAGCGGTCGTACTGTCGACTCTCGCCGAGTTCGTCAAGGATGAAGTCCGTCGACTCAGTGTCACCCGGACCGAAGTAGACTCCTTGCGGGCAGTTGCCGACAATGCCAGAGATTGTACTGTACGTGTCTTTGAGCTGGCCGATTGTCTGTACGCCGACTAATGCCCGGGCCTTGTGTTTCCGACCTCGGGCTGTGAGGTTCGTTACCTGAGTAAGCGCCGGCAGCGCGTCAATCTCGTCGAGGATGTGAACCGTCGGATTCGAGGCGTTCATTGCGTAGCGGATGGACCAGTCTACGAGCAGTTGGTACATCGGCCCGAGCGTTTCCAGTTCCGTTGGGTTCGAGTCAATGATGAGGACTCGGCCTTCCGGGTTCTCGATGTACTCTTGCAGCGAGAACTCCCCGTAGTCTCCGAAGTCGCCAGTGAAGACGGGATCGACGTTCTCCTTGATCGTTTGGTAGACGTTCTGTGCACCTTTCCCCTTGTCAGGGTCAATGTGGCCCGAGTCCAGCCGGTCGAACTCGTCAAGCGCTTTCTTCAGCGCGATGTGGCCCTCGTTGAGCAGCGAGACGATATCAGCGTGACAGAGAGCATGGCGGCGACTGTTCTTTTTCGCGTTGAGATGGAGATACATCAGCATCTCCGCGAAGGTCTGTTTGGCGGGCCGATGGAATGGGTCGTGGCCGTCGGCTTCGCCGAAGATCGCGCCGGCGACCTCACGGAAGTCCGACTCTGAATCGGCGTCCTTGAACAGATTCCAGGCTACGTCGCTATCTTCGTGGCGGATGCGCTGAACCTCAAAGCCCAACTCCTCGTAGAATGCTTGGAAGTCCTCGCCGGTATCGTGAGCGATGACTGCCGTGTTACTGTAGTACGGGAACTGGTAGGCTAGTAGTTTCATCATCGAGGTTTTCCCGCTTCCAGTCTCGCCCACGACGGCTGTAGAGACATCCTGATCGAGTGTGAACGGCATTTCGGCCTCTTCGTGTTCGTGAGAGACTTCTTCGAGTGGGACGACGGACTCTCCGTCGTCGTGGTCCCACTGGTTCATCGCGAGCATTTCCGGCGAGGTCCGGCGGAGCAGTTCCCCGGAGAACACGATACCGATTGAGATGGCATACAGGATTACGGTGGTCGAGTACGAGATCATCGGCAGCGATAGCCCGGGCACGGTGAAGTCAGCGAATAGTGTTCCGACCGAGATGGCAGCCAGAACGTGTGCGAACGGGAACAACAGCGCTGCGCTGGGTGTCTGGACAAGCACGTCGTAGAAGAACACTGCGCTGATGAGTCCGAACCCGAGGTAGATGTAGCGCCACGCCCAGAACCGCTTCGGAAGGACCTTGTCACTATCGACGATCATCGGCGGGAACAACAGCATGAACCCGGCCCAGACGAACCCGACGACGTTGTCGTACTTGAGACTATTCGGAACCTCTCCGGAGCGTTGTCCTGGTGGTGCAGAAGAACTAGAACTCACTGCCACCACCCACGCTCGCGTTCGGGTTCCTGCTCACGTTCGGGGGCAGCTTCGGATTCGCTCTCAGTTGTTGCCTGTTCTTCGGCCCTCTCCGAAGCACGCTCTGAGAGTTGTTCAGTTTGCCGCTCATCGCTCGCTTTCTCAGCCGTAGGCTGTCCGACGTCTTTCTGTTGGCTCTTCTCAGTCGCCCGTTTGAGCGCTTTTTCCGCTTCGGGGTTCAGCGATAGCTCTGCCTCATGATACTGCTCCCGAGCTTCTTCATCCACGACTCGGCCAATGTCCTCCGGAGAATCACTGGCGGCAGCCGCTGGGTCGCGCGTTCGGGCGGGTTCTTCAAACGCGGTTTCCGCCCGTTCACTGAGTTTCTGGATGTCTTCTAAATCCATTTCCAGCTCTGCCTGCTTCCCAGTAGCTGCGACATGTGCATGAGGAAAGTCTGTATCCCGGTGGACAGCATACACATAGTCGGTTGTCGGCTGGCGGGCAAACTCTTGGTTCATTACGTCCCGAGTGTTGGTCTGAACCTCTTGGGGAGAATACTGTCCAGTCGGATCTGGCGAAACGATCAGATGCCGCTGGAATCCGAACTCTTGACTCTTGTCGACAAATCGGTCTACTTCTGGGTCGGAGAGTTCTCGGCCGGCCGGGTTCCGTAGATCAACTGTCGCTCCGGCATCCTGGTCTCGGTCACGGCGAATATAATCGACGAGGTTCCCTGCTCCGCTCTGCTGATAGTCCGTTTCTACAATCATGCGCCATCACCCGCTGCGCCGGCGGACCCCTGTCCGTCTTCGCTGCTACTGCCTTCCCCTGCAAGAATCGCTTCGGACTCAGTGTTGAGCTCCTGTCCAGTGAACCGTTCAGCAAACTTCATCGCAAGCCGTTGCTCGGCAGTAGAGTAGTCGTCTTTAATCAGCTTCCAGATTGAGATAAGATACGCTGTCCGCACTCTCTGGATGTGCCGTACTTCCTCGAGTGTTTCAGACTCAAATTGGTCCAGAGTCTCCCCCAGTTCCTCCTTAAGAGAGTCCAAAATGACTTCTATCTCAGTATCAGTTCCATACCGGCCGTACTGATGCTCCCCAGTTTCACGGTCAATGTGATCCTCAATCATCTCATGACCATACTCCGAGATTGACGTATCCTCTTCATCGGCTAGTTGTTCAAGCCACTCCCGATTTTCGTCAGTCGTATAGATCTGAATGACAGTTCTCTCACTCATTCTTGACCCTCCTTGTTACGGACGTTGTCTACCTCTTCCTGTAGCTTGTCTGTCGCTTCATCCATCGCAATAGCACGCTCCTCTGAGGAGTAGTCTGTCGAAATCAAGTCCCAGAGAGCTACTTCATAAGCCAACTCTTCAGTTGTCTCAATATCTGCTGCCTTGTTCACTTGCTCTGTCACACTCTCAGCGATCTGTTCCAGCTCTGGTTCCAGACCCAGTTCCTCCGCACGCTGATCGTGCAGCTCACGGGCAATGCGTTGCTCCGTAGCTTTCAGGATATACTCCGATAGGTCTTCATCTACCTTCCGAGCCTGCCGTACTATCTGATCTCTCTCTTCTGCACTCATCCGTAGCGAGATTATGTCATTCATGTGAATCACTCCGTAGTGTCAAACTCCGTGTCGGTCTCTGCTTCGATACCACCATCAGCGATAACTGCATCTGGCTGTGTCTGGTCAAGTGCCACAGACACCGCGTCGACTAATTCCTCTTCGCTGAGTCCGTTGAGGACGTGTTCAGCCTTCTCAGGGGACAATCCGTGATTCGTTAGCTCTTGCTCGACTGCTTTGGAATGGACGAACTCTTCGAAGTCAGCAGCGCGGGAGTCGGCCTCGTGAGCAACAACGTCGAGCGCATCTTCCGCGTCAGCGTCGAGGTCAATGATCTGCTTCTCTTCCCACGACGTCTTGATCGTCAGCGGGTAATCGCCATGTTCGTCGACGCGAACCAGCGCTTGCGAGTAGCCCTGTCCGTCGCCCAATGACTCCTTGCCGGCTTCGGCGTGCTGGATGTAGGACTGCTGTTCATCGGTCAGTCCAGCGCTTGTTGCGGTTTCATCGCCCAGTTCCGGCTCGCGGTGATGCACCTTGATCGGGCACATTCCCGCGATTTCCTCGGCTGCGCCCTTGTCCTCGAACTCAGAGAGCGTCTGGGACAGCATCACCAGTCGCAGTCCGGCGTGGCGCTGGTGGCGAGCAATCTGGTTCAGCGACTCCAAGTTCGCGTCGTCGTTGAACAGGTAGTGAGCTTCGTCGATGATGATCTCGACCTTCTGCTGCATATTCTTGGCCTGCTGGTACAGTGTCGACAACAGCAGTTGCATGATGAACGACTGCTTGCCGAGACCACTGCCCGAGCCTTCGACCTGCTGGAGGTCCAGATAGACGGCCTTGCTGCTATCGTCGATCAGCCGCAAGTCCGACTCTTTCGAGAGGTTGCCGAACGTACTCCCCGGTCGGAACGGATGCAGTGCAATCGAGAGTTCGTTTGCGTACTGCTGGATTTTCTGCTGGGAGGACTCCGTTGTCGCTCCGGGGAACATTTCTGGCTCTTCCTGGAGGCGGTCGACCACTTCGAGAAAGTCACTCAGGTCCGGCGAGTTCTCCGGCGTGTGCGTCGACGGGTCCGCTGGGTCGATATCCGATTCAGTGAATATCTTGTCGATCAGGAACGTGATCAGCCCGCTGTGCATCTCCAGATCGACATCCCGGGATTGCAGGAAGTTCTCGATGACCCCGTACACTTCGTCTTTCTTGGCGGAGACGGGCTGCATATCCGGGGACTGTTCGAGGACATGCGGCGGCGTCGGATGCATCTCACACGGGTTCAGCGGCGTCTCGCCGCTGATCGTGATCGTCTTTGCATCCAGCATCTTCGCGCTGCCGTGCATATCCCCGACCGGGTCGATGTAGATCTGCTTGACGTCCGACCGTTTTTTCAGCATCCGCATCGCCCGAGCCTGCGTACCGTGGGTCTTCCCACCGCCGGGCATTCCAGTGACCAGCTCCGAGTGACCGGTTTCCAGTTCCCACGGGTCGATCAACAGCGAGGAATCGTTGTGGCCGTGCAGTCCGTACTCGATGCCGTCCTCCATCCGCAGGTAGTTCGAGCTAAATGGGAACAGCGACCCGAGTGCTTCCCCGGTCATTGAGGAGAGTCGGTTTTGTCCGAGTTCGTTGGCCCCGATCGGCGAGACGGTCACCAGTCCTGCTTCCTGCCGGCGGGTCGTTCGCTTGACACCGCAGTTCGATGGCGAGTCTCGCAGCAGCGTTTCGAGCCGGTTCGTTTGCTTCCGGAGGTCTTCTTCGGTCTCCGCAGTGAGGCGGATGAACGCCCCGACACGGAACAGCGACGTGTGGTTCCGCCGGACCATCTGCCGGATGTACTTTGCCTGGTTGACCTCCTGTTCGATATCCTCCGCTTCCAGCTCCCCCTTGTCGTTTTGCAGCATCTTCAGCGAGGAGATCCACTCCTTCATCACCGACACTGCTGTATCAGCGTCGTATGGGTCGATGTGGATTGAGACATCCACAGCGAGGTCCGTATCCAGCAGTAGTTGCTCTAGCATTCCACTGGTCGGATGCTCGGGATACGTCTCGATCCAGAAGCACCGTGTGTACGTCTCTTGGTCGATGAGGGCGTGGTCGGCTTCCCATTCGATATCCGTCGGCGCGACCAGTGACCGATGGTTCTCTCCCGGTCTATGCAACTGGGAGACGAAGTCAGTCTCGTCGACCTCGTAGTCGGTCCCACCGACGTCGTCGGTGTCCATGCCCTCCGCAGCGTCGTGGGCTGTGGCACCCTTGCCGTGCTTGATGAGTTCCCGTGCCGAGTACGTCACCGGGGAGACGGAGGCCGCCTCTTCGTACTCGCGTTCCGACCGGGTTTCACAGGCCCAGTAGTCCTCGGTCAAGTGCGCCAGCTCATGCGGGCTGACCGACCGGCTACGGCACCGAAACATATTGTTGACTGCTCTGTCGACGGTTTCGAGCCGGTCGTGGAGCTTCTTGCCTTTGAACTCCTCTCGCTCGGCGTCAGTGAGCGTGTCACTGTCGAACCGAGTGAACAGCCGCCCAATGACCGGTATCCCGGTCAGGTAATCCGCGATGGAATCGCTGTTCATCTGGAGGTCGTGAATGTCGTCGTCAGTGACCCAGACGACGACGTAGTACTTGCGCTGGAGTTCAGTCTCAGTTTCAACGTTGCCGCTGTCGTCGGTGTAGCGGTTGACGAACTCCATGAGGACGCCCCGGAAGATCGAATGACTCTCTGCGTCGGGGTCGTCGAGTCGGTCGATATGCGCTTGGATGTGGGACTCGTTGTCGACTTCGGCCGTCGTGACGTGGAGTTTCGCCCGGCCAGTCAGGGATTCAGACAGGCGTGTGAGTGACTTGACGGCTTTCTCCCATTTCTCGTCGTCCTGCAGCGACATATTGGCGGGCTCGACCTCGACCGCGCCGACGTACGCTCCGTCGACGCGCTCAATGCCGTGGGGCATAACCCGCTCTAATCGCGTAACCTGCCGGGTATCCTGATTCCCTTGGCCGTGAGTGTACTGCTTCTTTTTGACGAGCCAGAACAGTTTGACTCGCAGCCACTCAGTGAGCCGGTAGTGGTCCGGACGGACTTTGTGCAGGATGTAGAGGAACACTTCCACGACCGCTGTGAGAGCCAACGTGGGGAAGAACAGCGCCGCCGGCACGAATGGCATCCCCATCGCGACGAGGAAGCCAAACGGCGGGATGAGGAACAGGATGAGTTCCCCCAGCGTGTAGTCGCCCCAGAAGTTGGTCGAATCTCCAAGGGATTCGTGGATGATGTTCGTGTTGTACTCTTCTTCTGAGTCAGCCATTAGTCGTCATCCTCCTTGTGAGGCAGGCCGTCGCGGTACACATCCGGCCCTAATACATCGTCATCAGTTGCAAACACGTCCTGCAGCGAGTCATACGACTCCGACTCATCGGAGTCGGTATCGGTCCCGTTTTCGTCGGGTTTCCCATCCGAGAACGGCGGGTCTGAGTCAGACTCGTAGACTCTGGTATCGCCAGAGTTGATCTGCGTCTGGCGCTCCATCTTGGTTTGGGGCTCCATCTTCGTCTGGCGTTCACTAATCGGGGTGTCGTCACTCTCAGAATCGCCAGACGAGCTGGACGAACCACCGTTGGTGAATCGGCTGTTGAGGGGACTTCCACTGGACCCGCTCCCGCCGCCAGAGGGCGGTGAGCCACCAGAGCCACCAGACCCGCTACTGCCACTGCCGCCGCCAGAAGGTGGAGCGGAACCGCCTGCACCACCGCCGCCGGAGCCACTGTTGCCGCCACCGGAACCGGTGGGGCCGCCGCTAGAACCCCTCTTCATGCCGGCGGGGTTGGCTGCCATCTGGCGGTGGACCATTTGGGCACCCGTAGCAGCACTGCCGACACGTCCTTTTGCAGCGCCTGAGGCAGCTCGAATCGTGCCACCCGTCGCCATTGCTGCGCCGGGACCGCCGACCGCGCCAGCGCCGGCTGTCGCCGCTGCACCACCAGCCGCCGCACCGATCTTGAGTGGCTTTTTGCCGCCGGCGAGCGCCTGCTCGCTGACTTGAATCGCAACGCGGCTACTGCGCTGGATGAGGACCTTCTGAGATTTTGCCGCCAAGTACAGCGTCACGAGGCTGATAAACAGCGACAGGTCAGAAGCCAGTCCCCAGTTTGTCGCTTCAAAGCTCATGCGGATCAGGATTGCAGGCGGGATGCCCGCAGCGAGGACTCCGGGATACGCGCCGGCGACCTGTTTCGCCAGTCCCGAGAAGCGGTTCAGCGGCCAGACTTCGACTGCCCAGAACGTCGCAACCAGCGGCATCGAGAGGGTCAGCAGGAAGACCAGCAGCCACCGAGTGATGAAGATGAACGCCGCCTTGAGGTAGACGTACAGTCCAACGATCATCAGAACGACGAATATCCCAAGGCTGAGTTCCGCAATTTCCTGGACTGAGCCAATTAGTGCGGCGATCTCTTCTTTCGACTGACCGGAGCGGTAAGTCGCCTCACCGATAGCGTCGAAGAATTGCGTCCCTAGTGAGGCCACTGGGAGCCAGAAGAACAGCGAAAGGAAGGCAACTCCGAGGCGACGTAGGAGTTTCTTCCGGATAACAGGGTTCATTGACCCGTACCTGAGCCCAATCATCGCCAGAACAGAAAGCTGGATGCCGAGTGCTAACCCAACGATTCCATCGAAGTAGATGCCTGAGATTAGCGAGTTCCACGGAGCATTGCTCGCCGACTCAAATGCAATGTCGACAGGGGCTGCTGAATTCGGTCCTTCAGGGGCAGGTGTCCCAACCATTGGATCGATAAGTTTCTCTAGAAACCCGTCGAGATAATCGACGATGTCCGATTTGAGTTGATCAAGGAAGCCACTGATACCAGATGTAATTGCCGACGAGAGTTCTGCAACCACCCTCTCGGCAATCTCCTTCACGATTTCCCCAGCAATTTCCGTCTGCATTGCTATGTCTCTGTCTCCGCTGGGGTTGCAGTGATTTCTTCTGGCTCACCGGCCAGAGATCGTTTGCAGCCGCTTGTGTCGTCATATCTGATGGGCAGGCTGACTGTAACTGAGTCGCTCCAGAGAAAATTGACAGTCAGTGCTTGATCGATCTCAACTATTTCACCTCTCTCATCAACTCTCCTACAATTACCTCCATGGTCTTCAAGAAGGAAATCAAATTTAACCACAGCGGTTTCGCTGGGCTTCACTGGAACGAAGCGATTGCTTTTCTCCTCACCATTCAGTAGTGTCTGAGATGCTGCATCTGTGCGTTTCCCCACGTTCCGCACAACCACCGCCAAGCTACCATCGACGAAGTCTGGATGTTCAGCCCCAGGGATAACCTCTTCAAACTCAAACGTGGTGCCCAGTTCGAGTGGGAGTTTAGTTTCGACGTTGTCACCACGGAGATAGAGCGTGTGCTGGCCCCGAGGCAGTGGTTCATTCGAGTCCTCGCCCTCTGTTAGCGAAAGGCGTGTCCGGGTTTCACCGGGGCTGAAATAGTCGCTGACGAACTCTCGACCGGACTCTGTGATGATGCTAACCGATGACGGCTCGATCTCATCGGTTACAGCCACTTCCAGAGCCAACTGGCGGCCGTTCTCGACAATCTCAATCGATGTCTCTTCGATGTAGTCGGACTGCTCTTCTGGCGGGCCGGCGCTTCCGTCACCTCCGTCACTGCTATCAGACAGCCCGCCACTGCATCCTGCAAGCGCGGCAAGACCCCCGCTAAGGAGTCCAAGCGCTGTTCTGCGGTCGATACTGCTATTTCGTGGTATATTCTTGTGTGTCATGGATTATACCAACCAACAAATTTGCCTCTCGTCCAGACGTCGTAGCCATACAGCGCCAGCACAGCCGGCAACACCGTCAGGAGCGTCACCACAGCGAGGTCGATGAACTCCGCAAGGTCTGGGAGGTTCACTTCGTAGGCGACCCGCTCTTGGGTGTCTCGCACTGGGACAGCACGCCCTTGCTCCCACCAGATCTGAGCCGGGCGATACGTGACTATCGCTGAGGAGACTTCGCCCTGGTCGACGGTGACCGTAATCTCATCATCACC
This sequence comes from Haloarcula sp. CBA1131, assembly GCF_008728975.1. Lineage (NCBI taxonomy): Archaea > Methanobacteriati > Methanobacteriota > Halobacteria > Halobacteriales > Haloarculaceae > Haloarcula > Haloarcula sp. CBA1131. The sequence continues at coordinate 48,180 of NZ_RPCY01000003.1, read as the reverse complement.
AGACAGTGACTGTTTGACCCGGGACTGCCCCGTTGCGACAGTAACGTTCCCTGCCGCAATCGGGAAGCCAGCCGTCGGTTCGACCCGGACCAGCAGGTCCGTCGAGTTGTCGGTCGAGTTGACGACCTCAGAGGTGATATTGACCTCGCGGATTAGCGTCGGGTTCGTCGAGTCCGCTGGCTGTTCGATGCTGTTCCCACGGACGAGTCCGTTGATTTCGAAGTTCTCCGTCCGGAGTTGTTCCGCACTCCGTATCGTGAACCGATCTGCCGTCGTGAACGTCTCCGAACGGTTGATCCGAATCTCCGGCGGGAGCGTCGTCCTATTGGTCGCGTTTGCCGTCGTGTTCACAGTCGCATTTGCCGGATACGCCGCTTCGAGCGACGGCACGAACCGCCAGCCGTCGGAACTCTCATTTTGGACGCGGTTGACCGTGACTGCTGGACCTTCCGTCGTCCGGACAGCGTGGGTTTCGAGCGGTCGTACTGGCGTGGTCGTGTTCTCCGACCAGTTTTCCCACCCGGGCGGTGAGCGAGTATAGAACCGCCACTTGCTCTGGACTTCGTATCCGCCATCGAACTGGACGCTCTGCCAGCTGCCGGGGATTACAGTCCCGATCCGATAGTCGTCGGTCGTGGCCCCTCTGCCGTTGGGGACGACGCCGGGCTCGACAACCATCTCCCGCTCGGAGAGATTCTCTACTCGGACTATCCGCGAGTCCGTGACCGTCAGTTCGTACTCGTCAATCTCGTCATCATCAATCTCCGAGATATTCGTCGAGATCGTGGTGACCAACTGGAGTTCCGTGGTCCCGTTGATCTCCGTGTAGTTGAGCGTGGGCTGGGCGGCAGTGCTGTTGTCCATCGCAGTGCCGTTGGCGTACAGCGTCGTGTTCGTCGACGTATTCAGGACGCGGAAGTCGTCCTCGAAGAACTCCGAGATGTACACCCGGTAGTCGTGGATGGCACGCACGGTTCCGTTCGGACGGACCAGACGCTCCGTGCCTCCCTCTTGATGGACGACCGTCGATGGCTCGATGCTGAAGAACGCGACGTAGGCGTCACGAATCCAGATGCCAGAGCGAGTGTCCGTGACGTTCACTGGGTGCGAGGCGTTCTCGATGCCAGTCCGGAACGAGTCGTGTTCGGGCCGGTTCCACAGTGTTGTGTTCGAGGGCTCGCGAGACGCCATATCTCCCGTGCAAGAGGGCAGGACGGCCAGCGTGCCGTTCTCAGCCTCGGCCCGGTCAGCCCGTGTGAGGTTCGGATGGTCAGGGTCGCCAGACCACAGCGCCCGGAAGAAGGTGTGGTTGTGGTTGTAGGACCTGTTCGGAGGCACAACGCCTGCTGTCGCGTTTTCTCCCACTGACGCATTGGCCGGCGGGTCCGAGGCCTTCTCGTAGCACGAGACTTTCGCGCTGAGGTTCTGCCTTGCTCCGAGTTCGACGGACCTGTTTGCTTCTGTTTGGTTCCCTGCTGGCCCTCGGTCGATGGACTCGTTACCTTCGGTTCCGTTGGCTGCTGTCTCGTTGCCTGCTGGGTCTTGGACGCTGGATTCGTTGTTTTCGGTGCGATTCGTCTGTGTTCCCTCGTTGCTGGAGCCATTCGGCGCGGTGGCGTTTTGTTGGAGTACCCCCACGCCACCGTGACTCGCGTCGGGAAGGGAGTGTGCCGTCCCCCGCTCAATTTGGGCTGGGTTGCCACCAGCGGACGCCGGCCCCGCAGCTGCGGCTGTCGAGAGCAGCGAGCAAAGGGCCGCGATCATCAGCAGTGAGCGGAGTGATGGCATCGTATCTTCAGAATGGCGTCACGCAGTCCGAGAAGCCAAAGCCGACGTTGTCCCCGAACTTCGTGATGAGTTCTGGAGCCACGATTGCCAGCACGACGACGCCGAGGCCAACCAGCGAGAGGATGAGGTCCCGGCGGGCCTCGTTTTGCTGGTTCGGGTTGCCAGAGGCGCGCATATACGACAGGCCACTGCGACCGACGAACACCATCGTCGCTGGCAGGCCAAGACCAGCCAGTGCGCCAAAGACGACGTTGACGCCGTCCTCGACAGCAGTGTCACAGTAAATGTTCCCGACGTCGGTCTGGCCCATCGCCGAGCCAGCAAACAGCGTGAGGATCAACAGCAGTTGGGTCGCCTGTCGCACGCCGGGCGTGAGCCACGCGTCAGCAAACCGCCGCTTCGCGTGCGTGTAGAGTGTTGGTTGTGTGTTCGATGCGTTCGATTCGTTGGTTTGCGTTGACATAGATGTCTCTGGTTTTGCGGTCTTGCTTGCCCACCGATTCCCCACAGGTGATCCGCTACCGCTGTTGTGTTACATTTCTTACACAGTTGGTGAATCCTATTCTGAATTCGCCAGCACGTATTGACAGTGGGACTATCAAAAAACTTGTGAACAAGATGAAGGGTTCTAGATTGTGATAAGTAGTCTTACTCGGCAATGCCTTAATTTTCGAACCGCATGAATCCTAATGCTAAGTGGAATACGTATTAGTACATCAACTAGTAGTCTTGTTAACTATTCGTTCAGCCTCAGAAATCCCAGATACTATGTCAGATATTACGGTAATTAAAGAGCTAATATTGACGGTGTCTGGTGGTGATATATTTAGCATAATTGGGCCAGCCAAAGATGACTGCAGTGAAGCCATAGAATCGGATCAATAGAACAGTCATTAGGTTAGTTTCATAGAAAGGCAAAAGCAGGGCAGTAAACGAGCCAGATTGAAATCAGAACTTTAGGTCGTCCATGTCGTGGACCACTCCCATGTCGTCAATGTCGCCGCACACACCCCCATGTCGTCAACTCTGAGCGCCGGTAAACGATACCACAAGAGGAGTAAAACCGAGGAACTGGACCATAGTGAGTACGAAATCAAATCGGACGCGGAAGTGGCTGAAAGCCTCGGTCTGGCGCATCTCCCCGAAGCAGACCAGTCGGACAAGGAGCCAATTCCAGAGCTCGTTGACCGACGCACTGGTGAGGGGCTCGCCGGCTACGAGAAGCGTGTGGGTGAAGAAGCCGACCACGCCCGGTTGGCCAATGAGACACGAGCCATCGTGGAATCCAGCGAGACGACCACGGCGGAGGCGTCCACGGAGGAACCCACCTTCGAGACTACCAAGTACACCGCAGCGTGGGTCACGGACAACAGCCGTCCCGACGAGGTTGACGAGCGGCAGGATGAGCTTCCGGACAACGTCCCGCCGAAAGCCACAGTCACGATCAAAGAGATCAACGACAACCGCTACTATTACTGGCAGTGGCGGGAAGAGGATAAGGTAATCTCCAAATATAAAGGGCCGGTCAACCCGGACGAATAAGACGACAACTGTTGTTATTTCGTCGGATCACACCCCCCGTGTGCGAAGTGAATCCGCCGACGGAGTTGAGGTAGGGCTCCCCGTGTGCGATATGATTTTGGTCGCTTTCCGCGTGGACCCCGTGTGAGAGATGAATTGACTGATGAGTCTAGGGGAGACCCCCCGTGTGCGAAATGAAATCTTGCGTACTGTTGTCATACATACTTAGTCATTCTAATAATACGCTCACCGAGGCCACCCCCTGTGTGCGAAACGAATTTGATGCCGCCGTCGGCGTCTCTTCGTGTTAGTTCCCATCGAAGAAATCGTCTATCTGCGCGTTGACAACAGATTTGACAAGATCTTCCTCGTGTTCAGCACCCTCAAGTCGGAAGTCAGTCTGGAGTGTCTCGGCGACCACTTCCGGATCGTCGACAAATGTGTACTCCTTGTGGACACCACTGCCGTAGCCGCGCCCACGTTTCTCAGACGTGACGAAATTATAGGTTTCAGCCTCATTCATATATCGCAAATAGGAGTCGCGCGATTTTTCAGCAGCATCTAGAATGTCGGTGAGATACTGGTACACTCGGTAGGCAACCGTACTGGGGACGGCATTCAAATTTCGCTGCGAGTAAACAGGAACAATCGCGGTGGCGTAAAGTGAGAGTTTCTTCTGCGTTGATAATCCCTGCATCTGCGTTAGCGTTCGGTCCCGTTCGGCCTCTTTCTGAGCATCGCGAACATGCGCTTCACGGACCGTATCTTCTTCAGCTCGGTCGGCGATTTCACCCGCCTTTCGGAACAGATCGATTGCTTTCCGTGCGTCACCATGATCCTGAGCAGCAAATGCGGCACTGATCGGAATAATTCCGTCCTCAAGGACGTTGTCTTGGTACGCGTCGCGACGGCGTTCGAGAATCGCCTGCAGTTGGTTCGCATCGTAGTCGGGAAAGACGACGTCCTGCGGATTGAACGAACTCTCTGCCCGGCCGTCGAGATCCTCCATGAACCGGGGGTCATTCGTAAGCGCAGCAACGGATACGTGCCCCTCGATGCGACCAAGCTGGGAGGCTCGCGACAGTTGGTAGAGCAGTTTCGAATACGCCGGCTCATCGTTCGGATCACGTTGCCGACCCACTAGGAGGTCGACCTCGTCGAGAATGATGATAACTGAGTCGAAGTTGTTGCTCAAAATCTCGTAGAATCGATCAAGCTTCTGGTCAGTCGAAATCCCACTCTCTGGGACGCCGACGTCGACGCCAGCTTCTTCAGCCGCGTTCTTCACAAGTCGATAGACAGCCCGATCGTGGGATTTGATCGTCTGGCAGTTGATTTTGATGACACCGAACCGATCTCCTTGCGAGGTCGCGAGTTCGAGAACCTGCTGACAGACCGCATTGATGATGAGTGACTTGCCGGTTCCCGACGGCCCATAGAGGAGCATATTGGGTGGTCGATTCCCCTGTAGTGCCGGTCGTAGGTAGGTGATAATGTCGTCCAGTTGGTCATCGCGACCGACAATCCGGTCCTCATCGATGACGGCATCCGGGTCGAGAAGTCCCTTATCTCGAAAGACAGAGTTCTGAACGCCCTCCTGAAGACGGCCTTTAATAGATTGTGAGAGGGATTCTTGATCGTCGCCGTCAGGCATGTTTGCGCAGTTAGGGCGAAACTATAAATAAATATTGATACCGTGTGCGAGATTAAATCATCCGAATTCAAGAGGTAGAGTGCATTTAGGCGAGGGTAGTAGATGAGATTGGGTAACCGCGGGCGAAATCAATTGATCGTAGTCACCCCCCGTGTGCGATATGAAATCCCGAATAATTCATCAAACAGCTGTTGATGTCAAGGCGAGTCAAAAGAACTCGGCGGAGGCACCCCCCGTGTGCAAGATGAAATATCAGACGTAGTCTCGGGCCGGATAGTACCAAGAATATCTCTCGGCTATCCTGAGTGAGATGGGATCTCGTCACTAAGCTACCCCCACACCCCGTGTGCGATATGAATTTAGCGAGAGGGGGAACGGGGATGAATCATCTGAGGAACTTGGTATTCGCCCGGAGAACCCACGAGAAGACACAGGACCGGCAAAGACCGTCAACCCACGAAAAAGCAAAGGAACCATTGAGAGTTGTTATGTCACGAGATATACTATTCCATTTCGACCGACTCTAGTACCAGTACGGATCTAGTTGACAGGGTAGCTATGTAAAGATTTCCATAAGATGTAGTCAGCTTAATATTACTGTCTTTGAGATTCCTTTTCCATGAAATCGCGGATTTCTGGTGTTTCGTTGTCTATCTCTTCGACCACCCCCTCCCACTCTCCTCCCGATTTCATATCGCACACGGGGTGTGGGGGTTCGACCTCGTGAGCCTCAAAATAACCAACAACCCACTCCAAACCACTCTCGTGCTGGTTAAAGACGTAGACGCCGACGAGATTTCGTCGCGAGTCAACAACTCCGGCAACGACGATCCCCATGTCATTGAGCTGCTGGACCACGAGCAATCGGCCTTGGTGAGTTCAGTTCGGGATAGCTGTCGTGGTTCCTCGTCGCTACTCCATCCGTAAGCAATTGCCGAATCAACGAACGATCATTACGGCTTAAATAGCGTCCTCGGCTCCAGGGAGGTTGTATCATCTTCTCTGAAGTGAAGAATATTATGGACATGGCCGATAGGATTGTGTTACTCGGTTTTACGGAGTTGGCTATCGACCTCGTAGAGCCAGCCACGGTCAAGAAGCCGATCGATCACGTATACTGCATCAGTGTGCTCCTCGATATGCTCAGACTCAGCCAGAAGGAACTCATGTGCTTCACTCTTGGGGAGTTCGTCAGTGCCTGAGGCGTACGCCCTCTCCAGTGTCTGGTAGGCACTTTGGATCCAGTCTGGGAATGGGGGTTGACCTGTGTGTTTCATGGGCATAGTCAGTCAACTATATACTGTAATTGAGAGCCTGCAACTTTATTCCCCGGAGGGTTGGATAGGTAACTCTACTTTTGAGACTGAGACACTCTAAGTGTAAGATCTTGATTACAGGGATAATCACGACCAAAATCACCTTAGCACGTTTTGTTCCACTATCTTGGGAACGATTCTGTTTCCGACACCATTTAGCTCAAACCCGGCAGGGCCCATCCACAGTTTGCACGATTATGAGCTAACGGTTTCGCGCTATTCAGTGCCTGTATCGGCTATTTTCTGATTTCGTTGTGGTCCAGAGCCGTGGACTGGTTCTGGAGTTCATTCATACTATGGATGCAGGCCACTGACGTCCCGCCTTCGCTGATGGCCGATACAGGATTCCTAGATCATCCATCATCGATTGCGTGTGTAGCAAATATGCCTGGGAAAGAACCATCTTAGGCCGGAACCGACCGTTTTCTGTTGAGGCATCTCCTGTATCTCAGATATATTCCGATAACCAACGTTTAATAACGTGTTGTCCATCTGTGGAGTATATGTTCCGAATGCCTGCCATCGATACTTCGCTAACTATATCTAAATATGACTGATGTAACATGGAAGTTTCCAGATCAAGCATCGGGGTTAACCGACTATCACTCGATGCCGACGGAGAAAGCGTTAGACAGCGAGCTAGAGACGTTCGTTCGGGAGGTTCTCCAGAACGCGAACGACCAAGGCTTGCCGAACGACGATCCAGTCAAAGTAACGTTCGAATTCAACCGTCTTACTGGAGATGATCTTGATAAATACCTCGAAGCACTCCAATGGACAGGACAGGCGGACCCACCAGCGAACCTAGAGTGGCACGTTGAACGTGCTATCGAAAACGAGCAAGCCAGAGATCCAGGCCTCCGACGTTTCGTCGATAGTTTCGAAGGTGATGAGCTGCTCGTACTCACCGTCCACGACGAGAACACGACCGGTTTGGTCGGAGAAGAAGACGACAGCTCCCAACCGTACGGCGCACTCGTGAAAGACTTCGGGGGTTCGGAGAAATTAGACTCCAGTTCCGGCGGGAGTCACGGGGTCGGTAAGACCGTGTTGTGGGCGTTCTCGAGTATCTCGACGGTGATATTCAATTCCGGTCCACGCGAAATGATCAGCGTGGACGAAGAACCGCCGCGGTTGATCGGTCGGAGCATCCTCCCGGCACACGACCATGAAGATGCAAATCGGACCTACACTAACCACGGCTGGTTCGGATACGCCGACGACTCAGAGATTGACCGTCTGGGCCGGCCCCCTTCTTTCTGGGACGGGGGCAACGCAGTCTCGGAGCTGGCGGATACCTTACAGGTAGATCGACCGAGCAACGAGACCGGTACAAGTATAGGAGTCGTCGGGTTTCGGATCCCGGGCGAAGACATGCATCCCGAACCCGAAGACCTGTCTGAACAGTTCCGTCACGCCGCTGTGAAACACTTCTGGCCGGCCATCTCTCGAGGTGATCTGGACGTTCGAGTCCGTACGCCGGACGGGGACGAGGAAGTCGCGAACTGGGACGACGCTCCAGGTGTACGCCCGTTCGTCGAGTGTTACTCCCAGTTGTTTGAGGTTGAAACTGACGAGTTGGAAGGCCCAGGATCTGTTGCCAAGGCGACCGTCGATATCACTGTCCCAGAAGAGAACGAAGGAGTGTTGGACGCTCCCGACCCAGAGTACGAGACGACCGTCGATCTTCTCATCCGGCAGCTGAACCCGACTGATACGGAAGAATTCGACGAGAGCGACGATCGCGATCTGAGCCGGAACCGGGTCGCGAGACTCAGGGGTGCACAGATGATCGTAGACTACGTGGACAAGAGCAGCGTCGCTGATAGAGGCGACGATTTCGTAGCAGTCCTCGTATGTGGAGAAGCACAGTCACCGAACGGAGACACGCCTACGCCAGAGCAGCGGGCGGTCGAGAAGTTCCTTAAGCGCTCCGAACCGACCCAGCACGACGACTGGCAGGGTAGCAAGAACGACTACCTTAAGAAGCACTATCGCGGTACCATAGTGAAAGAGATCGCAGCGCTGGAAGGAGAACGACTCGAGCGGGCGCTGGCAGAAGTGGTTCAGGAAGACGTCGAATCGGGCGATGGGGTGCCAGACATGGATGATGTCGCTCCAATAATGGGTGGACGGACGAACGACGACGAGAGCAAAGGCGGCGGCCCCGTGATGGACTGGGAAGAGGAACCAGGGACGTGGTTCGACGACGGAAATTGGATGTTCTACGGTAAAGGCGGGCCGATCGACGAAGATCACGGTCCGTGGAGTGTCACGATCACCATCGATCGTTTGGACGTCGATGAGTCGTCTTCGGACTCCATACCGGTCCAATCTGTGAAGCCGCTCTCGCCAGGCGTAGGTATCGTTCAAAATGGCGACTCTGTCACACTAGACGTTGATGAGTCCATCCACGAGATTGAGTTCGAAGGTAGCTCCGAGAAGGTCGTAGACGGTATCGGAGACGTCAGAGAAGCGTTCGAAATCGGAGCGATCACCGAAGCGCGGTTGGACGTCTCGGCCGAGATCGAGACGGAGGACGATTCCTGATGCCCGCGAACACTCGTAGTTCGAAGTCACGCGACGAGTCGATGCCCTACCACTACGCAGACGGATGCCTCCAGTTCGGGATCAACGGCTTCTCATTCGATGGTGGTGACGCCGGGAGTCCGGATTATGACGATAGGACGATCCCTCTGTACGATTACGGAGACTGGTCAGAAGTCACGCTAGAGGGGGACGTGACGATCGGTAATTCTGTCGAGCGTGTCTTCCCCGACGACGAGGGACCACCTTTCCCGGCCGAACTGATCGTGATCGTTGATGCCGAAGAGACGCAGCTCCGTTTCGAAAAGAACGTCGCAGATCCACCTGTCTCAGAGGGGAGTTACGACGTAGAGCTCACGTTAGATAGATCGCTCCTACGTGGAGACGTGGTCATGACACCGCGGTTAGTCAGGACGGAACCGTGTCGGAAAGGACTCCCTTACGCACCGAATGACGGGATGCGTGTGGCAGGTGGTGAGAGCTGGACCGTAGTCGTGGATCATCCCACGAAAGATTCCGATGGGTTTCCATTCGTGTACCGTGACTTCTCACAAGACGGTATGCCCTCGGAAGATCTGGTCCACTCGTTCAGTAAGACCCCGAACCCGAAGATGATGATCAACGACCAGAACGAAAACGTCGTTGACGTCCTCCAGAGCGGTAACACGTACGGGTTCCGACCGAATATGAAACGCCTCCTGAAGGCCGACTTCGGCGTCTCACTCTGGATCCAGCTCGTGGTACTCACCGGGACGACGATCGCCGAAGCAGGTGAGCCGGAGTTCGACTGGCAGGAAGGCGTAGTCGAAGAGATATCCGAATCTGAACTCGGTACACATCTCTTCGACGAGAACGCCGACTACGAGACTGTCGTCTCGGAACTCGGGGATAGAATATCGGATCCATCGAAGCTCCGTGAACTGATAACCGACCTCTGTGAAGCCGTACAACTCTATCAAGGGTACGCCGACGATCTTGACTACTTCATCCAGGAGCACTCACCATGACGACGATCCACGTACTGGCCGACTCGGGCCAAGACCTCGTGAAGTCCCACGATAGCTTCCCAGCAGAGGAGGATTCCGAACCGCCTGCGGACGAACTCGAGAACCACCTCCGCACTCTCGAAGTAGACGAGGCGACCATCGACTACGATCGACTGGACGAGGCGATTGAAGCTTCGATGACCGTCTTCGACCTCGGTAGACGGAGACAACGGACTGCGATGGACTCGAACCTCGCCCCGATAGTCCACCAGTGTATCGACGTGCCACCGAGAGTTGCAGCGGTTCCTGGGATGTGGCACTACTTGACCCTCCTCCGGTACCCTGACTTCATCACGTCCCGATGGAGCCAAGATGACGATCTCCAAGAGAAGTTTCTCGGAACACAGAAGGACCTCTACTCCAATCACCTGGCTCGTCTCTGGTGGGGTGCCCACCTCACCTACGACGAGGAGGCAGATCACTATCTCGCGACCCACCGGCTGTTCAACAAACAGCGCTTGGTGAACTACGTACTCGACAGTTCGTTCCGACGATACCGACCAGCAGCGATCGCGTTCGCCGAAGAACTCTGGGACGAGAGCGGGAAGAATATCACGAGTATCGCCAAGCGGTTCAACAATTCACTCTCGACGACCCAACTTGAAGCACGCTCGAAAGACCAGATCCGTGACCAGCTCGGGAAAATCCGAAACTACGTCGAAAGTACGAATTAAGACTGTCTGAACAACTTGATTCCTTGACCAGCTCATCTGGACGTGGTTTCACCTCTTCCGTCGTGTCAGTTTTGCCCCAGTTGTATTCCTTACGGTAGTTCCCGTGGTCTCGATACTCACGAGCTAATACTCACTTATCATCGCTTGCTTGTCTATCCCCGTAAGGAACTCTCCCACTCGATCACCGATGACCTCTCCCAGTTTCGGTGGTACGGCGTTCCCGATCAGACGTCCGATCTTCGTGATTCCGACTTCTTCAGGGTCTTCGGCGAAGGAGTAGTCCTCGGGGAAGGTCTGTAGCATCGCACCCTCTCGGAGCGAGAGCGCCCGGTCTTGATCGGTGTCGTAGTGGCCGAACCGTCCACTCCCGAGATTGTAGAACTGTGTCGTTATCGTCGGTGCTGGTTCGTCTGCGACCATCCGACCATATACCGATTCGTAACTCTGTCCACTCACCTTCTTGTGGCACTCAAGTATCAGCTCTTCAGGCCAGTCTTGCCAACTCCCTCCTGGCTCAGAGTTCCGGATCCGTTTCAGGTTCGTCTCGGAGAGCTCTCGAGCTGAGTGGAGTGGGTCACTTTCAGACGTCTCACCTGCCTTCAATGGCTCAAGATGACCTATTCGATCTTTGACGGTCGGGTAACTCTTGGGGTTGGGATTGAGTGGTGCGCCGAGGTCCATACATCCCCCCTTCGACGCGAGTACTACCCACCGGCGTCTGGTCTGTGGTATATCGTACTCTGGACAGTAGACTCGTCTGTCATTTTCTGGATTCAGATTGTAACCGAGCTCGTCAAGTTCTTCGATAAATTCGTTGTAGACGTCGGCGTGACGGACTTCGAAGACGTTCTCCATAACTACGAAGTCTGGATCAATCTCTTTGACCAGTTCCAGAAACGCTTCCAGCATACCATACTTCGAGTGCTCAGAGCTGTCAGAACCGTGGGTCAGTGGGGAGAACGGTTGGCACGGTGCACAGCCTGCTAGTAGAGTCGCGTCGGCTTCGGTGTCGAAGTATTCCGCTACCCGCTCTGGTTCGTCTCGGGCGAGTTCGCCGATGTCTTCGAGAAGGAACTCGGCGTCGTTGTTTTGACCGTACGGATACTCACAGTCAGGATCGATATCGATGCCCGCTTCCACAGAGATACCGGCACGCTCCAGTCCGTTAGTGAGCCCGCCGGCGCCGCAGAACAGATCGATAGCAGAGATGTGCATTCGGTCGTTTATATGCTAGGACCTCTCCCGACTAAACATTTTGCTAACGGACACTGCTGCTGCCTCGCCCGGTTTCTGTGGATGTCTTTGAATCCCGAAACTCCCCGAGACACCGGTTTTGACTCGGTCTCGTGGGCCGTCCGATCTGGACGAACTCGTACTCTGCCAGATCGACACCCTTCGTGCTCTTCAATTGGTTGAGAGTCTCCTCGGCCAACGACGCAATCTCGATAGCACACAACGCTCGCTGTATCACAGAGTAACTGTTCGCCAGTTCATCCGGTCTGACGACTACGATTGACTCTGGGGATGCGTCATTGAGTACTAATTCAGCATCTCGGTTGGGCACCGGTCATCCAACGAGGGCTCTTACCGAACTCAGTGAAACAACCATCGAGTTAGTGATATTGTCACCGATTGTCGTGCAAAATATAGAGGGTTTGTCCAGCAAATACATGACAGGTTCAAACATAGTTCTATACACCATGGATCGAACTACTGCAAATGATCTTGTGGATAGAGCATTTGCAAAGGTCCGAAGCGATGAATCGTTCCTATTACAAAATAATGTCCATGAGCGCAGCATTGTTCACAAATTTGCCGCGTATCTCCAACAGGAGTTTGATAACGAGGTAGGTGATGAGGAGGTGGTAGTTGATTGTGAGTATAATCGAGAGAACCACGGAGATACGAAAACCCTCCCCAAACCTCAGGAAGATAACGAGGAAGATCAAATATACCCTGATGTGATTGTACACAAACGGGGTAATCATAGTAAGAATCTCCTCGTGATTGAAGCAAAAAAAGAAACCAACAAAGACAATTTCAAAAGTGACAAAAAGCGGTTACGTATTCTCACTAACGACGGTGACCACAATAAACGCTATAATTATGATCAGGGTGTATTTTTGCTAATTTATGTGAATGACAATTGGGAAAAAGAAATCGAAACCGAATATTATCCAAAGGACTGAAAGAGTAGACAGCACCGAATTAGAGCTTCCAGAGAAACACGTTGTGACCGATACGCGCCTTGTATCTTGCACTGGCCCACACACCAATCTCCCGATAGATTCCACTGTTTCACTGTATTCGGTAAGATCCCCGACGAGTTACTAAGACTCGTAGTACTCACAATAGTCGTTCGCAAAGCACTGTTCACAGAGCGGACTTGGCTGACAGATCGCTGCTGCGAAGTCAAGGAGAGCCAAGTTGTAAGTACGTGGGTCGTCCGTCGGAAGAAGCCGTTCGGCGAAAGCTATCTGCTCTGATGGTGTCTCTGGCCAGTCTGCTCCGAAGACCCGGCTGTATACTCTCTCGACGTTTCTGTCGAGGATCGGCAATCGGTGACCCCGAGAGAAACAGAGCGTCGCATTGGCGACGTAGTGTCCTACGCGCGGGAGTTCAGTGAGTTCTTCGACGGCTTCTGGGAGTTCGCTCATTTCGGCGGCGATACTCTTCAGAGCTTCCGACCTCATGTTGTAGAACCCGAGAGGTTCGATCACAGCTACGATCTCGTCTTTAGTCGCTGAGTCAATCGCGCGGAAGTCCGGGAATCGTTCTAGAAACTCGGGATATACTTCAGCTACGTTTCGTGCGGGCGTCTGTGTTAGGAAGAACTCGGCGACAAACACCTCGTAGAGAGAACGGCCCCTGTCACGCCATGCGAAGTCACGCAAGTTTCCTTCTGCCCACTCCAGTAGTGCAGAGCGAAACTGTTCCTCTCTGGAATGACTCATCATCGTGACGTACTCCCGCATCGGTATTGAACCTCCAGACTGTATCGACTCCGTTTATACAGTGATTAGCAAATTTTGAGTCCAGATCCCTACTTAGCGATCTGTTCCCTTGTTGCGAGGGGGTACTGACTGAGCTGTTTGCAGCGAGAGTTGTTCGGGCACGGCTTGAACGTGATTGTCGCCATGAGAATAGTATGGAATTGCTTGCTCCATCGTGTCCTGGCTAAGAATATAATGATCCGTAATGAAAAATACGTTAGTTAGATTGACAATGGAGGCGTGAGTTCTCTCATTCAGCAGTTGGGTCACCGGAGTGAATCTATGCCAGGAAAACAGTGGGACCGTGATGAATATCTCGTCACACTTGACCTTTACTTGAACCAGGATGATTACCTCGAAGACTCCTCAGACGAAACTGTTCAAAAAATTGCCGCGCTGATCGGCCGTAGTCCAGGGGCAGTCGCAATGCGCCTGGGCAACTATCGGGCTTTGGACCCATCAGGAACGAAAGGGCTTACCAACTACAATGAGGCCTGCTACGAGATCTGGAAAGAGTTCTATGGGAATGAGAACGAACTCGCTTGGGAAGCCAAGCGTGCTCGCGAACGTCTTGAGGGAGGTCACGACGAACCAGACCGGACTGGGGGGGACGTTAACGATGGCAGCCAGGGAGAGATTGAAACTGGAGAGACAATCTCAACTACGACGTCGCGGATCGGACAGTCCGACTTCCGAGCAACGATCCGAGAGCGATACCGCGACGAATGTGTGCTCTGTAATATCTCGGAGGTTGGGCTCCTCCAAGCAGGTCACATCCTTGACTGGAGCGACGACGAAGTGTACCGAGGTAACCCCGCGAACGGGCTCTTGCTCTGCTACAATCACCATCGTGCGTTTGACCTCAATCTCTTTACACTGACTGGTGACGGGGAGTTGGTGGTGAATCCCGATTTTGAGCCTGACGACGAGTTCATGAAGAGAACGCTTCTGGACCGGGCGGGTGAGAAAATCAGCCTGCCTCAAGAGCCGTCCTCCGCCGAGTTCCTGGAAAAGCACAACAAACGCATTCCCTGGTGGCCACCCGAAGAAAGGCCCAACGGTTAGGTGGTTATTACTGAGAGCGTGTGTGTCAACGGGTCTGGTTACGTCAGTCGTCGGCGACCCCGGTGCTCACTGCGGGTACTTCAGCACCCACGTGGGAGAGTATCCCTCTGCCGATGTATTCTCCGAGTAGAGGCGGGACCGCGTTCCCGATCAGCCGTCCCAAGTTCTTCACACCGACATTGTCCCACTCGTCGTAGAAGTCGTAGTCTTCTGGGAACGTCTGTAGTAGTGCCCCCTCTAGAAGCGAGAGTGCTCTGTCTTGATCGGTGTCGTAGTGGCCGAACCGACCGCTCCCGTAGTTGTAGAACTGGGTCGTGATCGTCGGCGCGACTTCGTCTGGTTCCATTCGACTGTACGGAGCCTTGTACGATCGACCACTGGACTTCTTGTGGCAGTCTGCGAGCAAGTGGTCTAGCCCTTCCTCTTCCCAGAGTCGCCAGTCACCACCAGGATCCATGTTCCGGATACGTTCGAGATTCTTGTCGGAGAGAGTTCGCGCTCGATGGAGGCCGTGCTCTGGATGAACCTCTCCAGCCTGGAGTGGCGGGAGGTGCCCGATCGTCTCTCGGACAGTAGGGTACTCGGATTCGTCTTCGTAAAGCCGATCTGGGAGAGATATCGGTCCCTCTTTCGAGGCCATCATCACCCAGCGTTTCCGATTCTGTGGGATCCCGTACTCTGGACAGTAGACTTTCTTGTCTTCGTCGTCGTTCACGTGGTACCCGAGGTCTTCGAGAGTCTGTACGAATTCGTCGTAGACGTCATCCTTTCGAACTTGGAGGACGTTTTCGGTGACAACGACGTCGGGTTCAACGTACTCAACGATTTTCTTGACATCTTTGAGTAGTCCCCACTTCTGGTGGTCCTCATGTGTCTTGTCTTTCGAGTGACCCATCGTCGAGTATGGCTGACACGGTGCACAAGCACCGAGGACGTCGAGGTCAGAGTCCCAAGGGAACATCCTCGCGACACGCTCCGGATCCTGTGAGAGGGGACGTACGTCCGTCTGCCTGTACTCGGCATCGATGTTCTGCTCATACGCGTGATTGCAATGTGGATCTTTGTCAACTCCGACGTTCACCGAGATACCTGCACGCTCCAGGCCATAGCTGAGGCCACCAGCGCCGCAGAAGAGGTCCACCGCGGTAATCTTCATACCATCATTTCCTAGTAGCACATCATAAGTGCTAGTGCACCGGACCGACCGTGGGTTTTTGTGATAGAATTATAATCAGATGTGTATGTCGAACGATTCCGAGCCCACCGAGAGTTACGACGGCTCACTCACAGTTCGTCTCTTGGACGACGACGAGGGAAGAGAAGACGTCCGATGTTCGTCTTACAACGAAGCTATCGGAGTGGTCAGAGACAACCGCTACTCTACGACGGTGATCAAGATAATCGACAGAGACGGAGATGTTGTGTTCGACTCTGTAGATATGGATATCGACAATTGGGAGACCGAGTGGAAACACGCGAAACGCCGGTTGTCGGTCGAAGTAGAAGAACACGATTGCCCGTACGACAACGTCGCGTGTTTCGCTGACGACTTGTGTGTCCAGTGTAAGATGGACAAAGTTCAGAACCAACAGTGAGACGAACACGTGTTCTGGAAGTTGTCCACTTGTCTGCCTAATCCTACTTCCGCGGTTTAGCCGACGCCGTTTTTGGGATCGCTTTCGCGTGATACAGAGGGCGTCTCTCCGCAGCGTCTGTGCCGTTTCAGCGGTTGGATATTCCCACGTCGGTGTGACGGCGAAGCGTGTTGCATCGGTGGGGGTCTGTCCAACTCGTCGATCAAAACCGATAGACTGCGCCGTCCTTCGAGAAAATCGTGCTACCCGTTCAAACTAAACCGCGGAAGTAGGACTAATCAGAAGCATCTGGGATCAACTACCGATATTTGAGTGATTACTACTGTCAGAAGACGAAACGTGATGACTGGCTCGTACGTAGGCAGATGAGGATGGATGAGACCGACACGTTTATCGAGGTCACCCAATACAACGACGATATATCTATTCTAAAATAATGACTCGAAAGCCAAACGACACAACGGGCGAAGCAGAGTGGTTCTTCTTCAGCGGTGGTCCTGGTGCTCCGCGATATGGAGACGATCCGACGAAACACTCCGTTGATCACGACTCTGAGGCCTTCGTCCGAGAGGTGCTACAGAACGCGAACGATCAAGGACTAGACAACGAAGATCCCGTGCGAGTCACCTTTCGGTTCGTCACCTTATCTGGTGAGGACAAAGAGAGATTCCTCGACACTTTAGACTGGGGATCTGGACTCAGGGGTCGCCTGAATGCTGTCTCTCGTGCCAAACACGGGAGAAGGTACGACGACCTCGTAGGCGAGATAGACGACCCCGATTCTGAATTACATCTTCTAATCGTAGAGGACAGGAACACGACGGGGCTCACAGGCACTTGGGAAGAGGATTCTAACTACGCCGCTCTCGTCCGAGACGAGCTGTACAGCAGCAAACAGGACGACACTGCCGGTGGATCCTACGGGCTCGGCAAGTCGGTCCTCTGGACGTTCTCTGGAGCTTCCACGGTTGTATTCAACTCCTATCCGATGGAGTCGTCCGGGAGTACTCAGGGGCCGCGGGTGATCGCGCGGTCGAAATTCCCGACCCACGAACTGCCGGACGACGACACTACGTATCAAGGTGCTGGATGGTTGTGTGAGCCCGTGCAAACGGAAGACGGTGTCCGTCCCATGTCGATACGGGGCGAGAAAGCGGAACAGCTCGCCGAACGACTGCACGTCGGACGCCCAGCCACCAGTGGTACTAGTGCCATGGTCGTCGATTTCCAGGACCCTACTCGAGACGAACGACCTGACATCGAAGACTTGGCGGAAGAGTTCGTTGAGGCTTCGGTCAAGTACTTTTGGCCGGCTATCTTCCGTGACGATCTTGAGGTCACTGTTGAGACTCCGGAGGAGACGTACGAAGCGAAGACGGAGGACGTCCCGTCCATCCGACCGTTTCTCGAGTGTTTCAAGTCTCGATTCACGGAGAACGAGTTGCTCGACAGTCCTGGTGACGTCGCGGGACTCGACATCCCGCTGAACATCCCTCCACGGGCAGACGGTACCGAGACTCCAGATGGCGAAGTCCGACTGGCTGCTCGCTTGGCCTCTCCAGCAGACGACGACACCTACCTCAACAGAGTGGCCCTGTTCAGAGGTGCAGGGATGGTCGTGAAGTACTACGATCAGAGCCGAGTAGCCTTCGGTGACCGGAACTTCCACGCTATACTCGCCAGCGGGGAGGCACGTACCGACTTCCCACCATCCGACCCCGACCAAGAGGTTGATCGGTTCTTACGTTTCGCCGAACCTCCCGAACACGATGAGTGGGAGTCTACCGAGAATCTACGAGAACAGTACCAGCGTGGGTTCAGGACGGCTCTTGAGGACATGTTTGAGACGATGCGTGACGGCCTCCGTCACCTCGCTGCCAAGAGTAACGGAGGCACAGATATCCTCTCTGACAACGTACTGAACCGGTTCCCGATCCACGGAAACGGGGCACCCAGGGCGACGGGTAACTCTGCCCCGTCAGAAGTATTCGACATAGAGAGTTCTTCTCGGTTCGACGGTGAGCGTTGGACATTTTCGGGTCGAATCGAACCGATCGTGGAAAATTTCCAGGGGTGGACTGCCGAGATATCGCTCACGGGTATCGGCGAAGACGGTTCGAGATACGACGAGATCCCCGTCGAATCGATCTCTGTGGACGCCGAAAACGTGACCAAGATTCACGAGAACGGGACAGTTCGGTTAGTGGCAGAGGCGAGTACGGAAAACGCCTCGTTCGAAGGCCACTCTCATGCGACCGACAACGAAGATATGCTGAGCGGAAAAGTCGGTGAGACACAGATCGAGATCAGGGCGGAGATCCAGACCACGGAAGGTGACGAATCTTGACTAAACACACGCAACGTCACAGGAGTACGACCCTCCCGTTTAAATACCGAGACGGTGGCCTTGACTTCGCACTGGAAGAGTACTCCGTAGATGGTTCGAAACCGAAGAGATTAGATCTCAAGGCAGGTCAGACCGAAATCGACTTGACACAGACGCTCCCGTCGCCAGAGGAGAGTGAAGATTGGGGGAAGGTCACCTTGTTCGGACGTTTAGACATCCCGGAGGAGACTGTCGAAGACGTGTTTCCCGAGTCAGAGCGTGATGCGCCACCAGCGAAACTCTACGTCGCGGTGCGTTGCCACGAGACGATCTACCGTGAGAAGGCGATCGTATCTGACGAACCCACCGGCCCTGGTTCGTACAACGCGACGGTGAATATACCGAAGAAGATGGTCAGAGGGACGATCGAACTGCGCCCGTACCTCGTACGAACACGAGATAGATCTACTGATGGACAGTACGCTGGACAGAAGAACTTCAGATTGGCTAGCGGGACAATCTACTCCGTCATCGTAGATCTTCCACCTGGAGAGAAACCGCCAGCGATTGACGGTGAAGAGGTCAGCTTCTCACGCGCGGCTCACCTTCCAGAGGGTGACAAGCTCTACTACCTTGATTTCCGTAACGAGAAACGCCCGAAACTGTGGATAAACTCGGATCACCCTCGTATCACCGATATCCTCCAGAGCCAAGGTTCGGTCGGGGCCGAAGCGCGGATGCGAGACGTGATTCTTGACGAGATCAGTTACGGTGTCTGGTCTCAGCTGATCGTTCGGGCAGCCTGTGCAATTGACGAAGACGGTGACGTTGAACACGAGTGGCAACAGACTGTCGTTGAGACGTTCGCTCGAAACCTCTACGAGGTAGACGACATCTCTGAAGCTGCCCACAAACTGCGAGCGGACGTTGACGACCCTGAGACGTTACCTCACTTGATGGAACGAATCGATCGAGAATTACAGGAGTACATTGACCCGAGAACACAACTCATCAACCTCATGGAAGAAGGACTCCGAATCTGATATGACAGAAGAAAATCAACTATATCGACTAGTCGAAGACGGGCAGCGACTCGTTGGCGAAGAGTTCCTGAAGGGAGAGGCGAAAATCCCCGACGAGGCGTTAGACGAGTACGTTGAACCGATGCCAAGTGGAGCGATGGGCAATCTCCAGACTCTTGACTCAAGTGTCGAGAGAATCTTGAACGAGTATTCTGAAACCGATACTGCGATGGACGGTGCCCTTGCTGAGGACGTCCACCAGTGCTTGGATATCACGCGGCGGACCGCTGGTGATCCTGGTCTGTGGCACTGGATAGCGGTTGATCGGTATCCAGACTTCGTTCGCCATCGCTGGGAGTACCGCTCCGAAGCCGCGATGCGTGAGAAGTTTCTCGGCGCCGGCTCTGATCTCTACTCTAACGCGATCCACCGGCTATGGTGGATCGCCGAACTCACGTCCGATGGAGATGACTACACCCTAACAGAGCAGGTGTTCGCGAACCAGACGATCGTCAACAAGGTTTTTGATCGGTGGTTCGCACGGTATCAGCCAGCTGTCGTCGCTATCTGTGACGAACTTGCTGACGAGAGATCGGGTGTCATTGACGAAGCCACACGACGGTTCAATCACGCCCTGACTAATGTCCAGCTTGAAGCGCTATCCGAAGAGGATGCGCGAAACCTCACGAGACGGGTCATCCAAGACGTCAGGTGATTGCTCAAACGAAGGGTCCGTGAATGTCCCCGTTAGCTGGTGAACTGTCGCTACCCTGCTGGTGACCGGTACTGCATAAAGTGCGGTTTCGAGTTGCAGGAATAGTGGGAGATGCGAGGTGCTGGATTTTCAGATAGATTCTGAATGTGTGAAGATAAGATAGAATAGCCGACAACAATCCATAAGAACATTGGATGTGACGGTAGTCTTATGAGCGCGGAATACGCCGAAGAGGATCTCCCTGAAGAAACAATCGTGATAAACGGACGTAGCTGGCAGCGGGAGCACTTTGATACTGACGGATACCAGTGGGTCCGTGAGTTAGACGACAGTGAGTATGATTGGGATTGTTCCGAGGTTAATCTCGTTGGCACGGACGTACCTATTCAAGTCGTGTCTCTCCAGCACAGAGGTTCTCAGTGGTACGTCGAAGCTGCTGAAACCGCAGGCCCTGACTATCACCGACCTGGTTTTACGGAGTTGATCGGAAGTGAGTATCATACGACTGTTGACGAAGCGGAAGCTGCCTTCGACGAAGTCCGATCGCTCGTTAAACGTCTCTCTTGATCTGATCGCCCGACTCAAAAATTCGCAGACTGAGCGAAAATTCGTTTTCCGTTGATCCTTCGCCTTGAAATATGCCGAGGTACAGCTTATCACTAAGTGAATATAACCGTCTATCGGGTCTTCTTCATCTTCTACATCCTCTGGGTGATCAAAGTACAGATCAAGGTTGATCAAGTACTCGTCCCGTGTCTAGGTGTTCCCGCCCATGATCCGATATAAGGGTGGTAAACAATAAACGTCTCCCGCTCTTGCGTAGGAGATTGTTGATACTGTTGAGCCGTAGCTGTGGAGTCGAAGAGGACAAGGGCACCGCGTCAGCGGTGCCTGACACGAATGATTCCGCTAGATGTGTTTGGGTCGGAATCGGTCGCAGCGGACCTGCTGGAACAGGTTCGCTGGCGTGACGGTGTTACCTGTCCTCGCTGCCGTTCTGACCGGACGGTCAGAAACGGCAGCTACAGAGAGTTTCAACGATATCTCTGTAAGAATTGCGACCGTACGTTCAACGATAAGACTGGCACAATCTTCGCTCATTCGAAGATTGCGCTCCGGCGGTGGCTGTTCTCAATTTATGCGTTTCTCCAGTTTAACACGAGTCTTCGTCAACTACAGTGCGAAATCGAGGTAACACACAAAGCGATACACCGGCGCATCGAGCGCTTCGCCAGAGCGCTCGATGCGCCTTCCCTCGATCTCGTCAGCCCGATCGAAATCGACGAAGTGTACGTCTCTGCCGGGAAGAAAGGCCGCGAGCGCGACCAACTCATGTCCGACCTATTCAAACACAAGGGGCTACGAGCGATTCACTGGATTCGCACCGTTCGAACGAGACGAAGCTTGGTTCGTCACCCACCAGAATGACGCCGTCGATCTCGCCTTCGAGGTCGACAAATATGTGGACGAGGTGTGTCTCTACACTAAAAAGAACAAGCACAGGGACTTCTACAGCCGGACGCAAAAAATCTCAATAAGATCAAAAAGAACAGTTACCAATCGCTCGCCTCTTCGTACTATATTTTCGCGTACCAACCGAAGGAGTACTTCGGCGATGCAGATATCGATTACAACACCTCTTGGGATGGTTGGTATCTTGCAGTTGTCGTCCCTGCATTACACAACGAGCTCTACATCCAGCTGAACACCTATCTCAGCAAGGATGATACTGCAAGAACGTTCTTCAACCAATATTCGGAGCAGATCGCAAATCTTGTCGAAGAAAACGACATGGAGGTCCATGCATCTGCGAATAGCCTGCACTCTGAAAAGGAACCAACCTACCATACAGATCCTGAAGAGATCAGCAGGTTAATTGAGAACGAAGGCGGCAAAGGCCAGTTCAAGCGGTTTCGTATCGGTTGGGGGGTAGACACGGATAAATCAGCCGAGGACATCGTCAGGGCCGCGGCGGAAAAGATAACAGATCTTCACGAGATCTTCTACGGTGGTGTTGAACGGCGGACGGAGTATCCAGAGGTTGCTTAGAGGGGAGAGCACCTTTCGCGCGTCCAATCGAGAGTGCCGGTTTTCGATAAATTAAAACATGCGAAGGATGAGCACGAGTTCATTCTGGAAGGTGCTCGTTTTTCCGAAAACAAATTTCCTGTCCTCTCACCGTTCCATGTCTCGATTCCTAATTCGTCTGCTGCTGCACGAGCAGAATTGGTAAAAAACGACGACGAGGTGAATACCATCCTGTCCGCACTGATATGGTGTGCAGTAGTTGCAAAGCGGTGAACTGCGTCTTCACCGACCCAATTGTTCTCCTTCCGAACTTCGATTCTGCCCGTTCTAAGACTGTTCTTCCACGAGGTCACGACCGTGACCGGTCGGGACGATCAATTGCTCTTCGTTGCGGCGGTAATACTCAGAGAGATTCGACGCGAGGTACTGGTAGACTTCCTTCCCAGATGTTAGTCCCCATTCGTCTCGGAGTTCACTGTTTTTCGTCGGAGATAATCTCACCAAGTCCTCTAGCCGATACAAGTCTTCGGACGAAAGCCCATCTGGAAGGTTGACGGTATCTTCGTCTTTCGGTTGATCATGGTCGTCCTCAGGACCGTCTTGTTCGTCTGGATACGATGGATCTGGCCCGTTATCGTCGGGTTCGGCGTCACTCAGTCCGTGCACCTCTGGCGTCGGGATTCGATGGTCCGGTAGTCCTGTGAATTCTCTGTATCGCTCCATCGCAGCATCCACATGGTCCTTGATGGTCCCGTGCATCCAGTCTGAATAGGTGAAGATCACCGTCTCGTCCACACGTGGGTGGCAATAGAGTGACGCGTGTCCCGGTCGCTGGAGGCCGCAGAAAACCAGTGTCTCGACTGGTGGGATGTCTCGTACGGTGTCCTGGTTGACGACACGCAAGTGCTCGTCCAATAGTTCCGCGTCGACACCACTCTCGTCGTAGAGGGCCTCACTGAGCAGTTCGCCGGTTTTCTTCGAGCCGTTGAATACGGCGACACTGTCGCCCTCCTGAACAGACTCGTCGATTGTAGCGACGATCTCATCGAACATCGGACAGCTGTCCCACAAGAAATCTCGAAGTGCTTCGACGGCCTTCGTCGACTCGAGTAACGAGCCACCACCGCCATCTATCCGATGGTCGCGTAACTCTTCGAGATACTCGGCCGACGTCTTTGGGAGGTATATTTCGCCTTCGAGGGAGCGTTCTTCTATCTTTTCGTCGTAGATACGTAACGGGAGAGCGAGCCGTTCGAAGAACATCTGTGCGTTGAATACCTTGTTCGCGGCACCGTAGTATTCTACGTCTCTGAACGTGTGAAACTGGTCGAACAGAAGTTTCAGTTCGTCCGTGATACTCCGGGCCTCCACGGACGAAACGACGATATCTGCTGGATCTGTGTATCCGAGAAGGTCGGTGCTCGTCGGTGGGAACGGTGGATCCAGTTCCTCGTCATCGTCGGGGAAGTATCCCGACAACGAAGTCGAATGCGTCATCTCGATCGAATCTCGCGAGCCTGTAACGGCCGATAGAGTCTCTGGTGTCGGTCGTATCAAGGTGGAATATAGACCTTCTGGTGGCTGGTACGCAGGAGCACCGTTCTGTTCGATTTTGGTCAGCGGACTAGAGAGACGAACCACGGGAGTATTAGGATGGTTTGCCGTGAGCTTCTCGATATCGGCATCGTCGTCTGCCCGCTTTCGAGAGATGTGGTTAAGAATTATCGCATTTAGACCGTTTAGATCGTGGAAGTCGTCGAGATTCTTACTCAAGACCAAGCAGGTGTTCGAAGGCGTCTCATCGTGGGTTTTGATGACTCCGTCTGAGACGTACCCGGTAGGAAAGACTTCTGGGAGAGGTTTCACCGAATCACTGCCATCGGAGGTTCGTGAAAGGCCGTACCGTTCGTACTCTTCTCGAATATCTCCTTTTTCGCCCCAGTGTGTCTGTGTTCCTGGCGAGTAGAGTCCGACGTTACCATCTATAGCAGGGTGTAACAACAATTCGACCGCGACAGGGATCACAGCCCGAGGATCGAATCCTGGGAAACAAATATCGAGCGGCTCCTGTGCAGTGATTTCGGTGGAGAGACCGTTGAGAAGCTCGTGCTCTACAGGTCCTCGATTTGCGGGGATCCAGCTGTCAGCAGCTTTGTACCAGATCGCCCTCGTCAAGTCTTCGGCAGCTCGAAAGTACGACTCTATATCGACGACACTGGCAGTTCCTTTGTTCGCTCCGTATCGGGTCGTCGAGAAGTCGTCGACTCGGAGGTAATGAACGTCACCTGGGTCTCCCTGGTCGACGTCTAATTTGGCCCCACCCGTCAAGACGATCGGGTCCCCGTCGTCTGACTCTCGTACCAACCCGAGAAGATAGTCGCCCGGGGTAAATACCCCGGCATCTTCGGACGCTATAAAGAATTGGCTCGGTTTGCTCATATTGTATTTTGATAGGTCGTATCGGACTATCCTGTGTAGAGTTCCAGGAACATAGTGTCTGAGTAACTGAGCTCGCGTGTGGATATTCCCCAATATCTCTATTAATAACTTATGTAACGTGAATACTAGTTTATATATAAGGTTGTGATTATCAGCAAATTGAATTTTACCGAGAGATGGGCCGTATCGATTAACAAAGTGATGGGTGCTCAAACACGAACGAACTCGTCGTCGCGTAACTCGACTCTGTGGAGGTATCTCGATTCACGCAGTTCGTCGGCAAAATTGACGAACTGACTGACCGTATCGTCGCGGAATATCACCCCGACTTCGAGATTGTCGTGCAGGCCTCTATGGGTGAGATTAGCCGTTCCGAGATACGCCCGTTCCCGATCGACGATAGTCATCTTGGTATGTATGGTCGCAGTACTCTCTTCTTCGGGGTTGATGTACTCGTATAGTTCTAATTCTCCGCCGAGTGCTTGACGTTCCGAAGACACTTCTCTAACGAACTCACGACTATCCTCGTCAGAGCCGTACGTGAGGTACCGAGTGACGAGTGTCACCGTTACACCTCTATCCAAGGCGTTGACGACGGGACGGACAACGTTTCCAAACGCTTGCTCGGTGAAGAATGGATTCAAGATGAGGATCTCCTCCTGAGCACTCGCGATAAGCTCTACCAGGCGGACGACTAAACTCCCCAGAGACTTCCCGATATCCGGATTGTCTCCTTGAGGAACGTTGACGACGACGTCGTTCTCCGGACGGCGACCGGTGGCGACAGCCGTTTTCGCGGCTCCAGATGCGATATCGAGACGTTCTCTGTCCAGCCCTTCGTCGGTCACTATATTCGCCTGTTCCATACTGTAGAGGAGGGACCGACTGTCAGAGTGGGAAAGAGCCTGTTGGAACATCTCTGCGAGTTCCTCAGGTGTGACTTCGGCGTTCCCAGATGCCTCTAAGTACTCCATGGCTGCCACAACCGCATCTACATCGTCTGTCGACGTGCTAACGTCGACGAGATGGTCGACTACCGTGCTAAGATCCGACATTCGTGCCGTCCTCGGCCACTTGGATGTCCAGATAGCCTTTTTCGATATCGCCGTCGTCGAATTTCCCACCGTACAGCGTCGACCGACTCAGATTGTGGTTGCCGTTATCGCAGGAGATGTTAGATATAAACAGACAGTCTTCACAGGCGGCGTTCTCCTCTTCTTCACAGACTGGGTCGTAGATGCACACTTCTGCGTCGCTGTTGATGTAATCGACGAATCGAAGGAACCGATCTTCGACCAGCGTGTGCATCGCGCCGAGACTGAAGTCTGTATCGGACCGTTTGTAGATAACGAAGCTGAGCGTGTGTGGCAGGAGATACTCGACGAGGCTGTCTTTCGAGTATCCAGAGAGAGCGTCTATGGCAGACATCACCGTATGAGACATCGTGTGGAGGAGCGTCAGCGTGTGCCGCGCGATCTCGGAGTCGTCGTCTGGATCTACTTCTTCGTAGTACGGATACTCGCGCAGATTTCGTAAGAACCACTTATCGAGATCCTCGTCTGGCCACTCGTTGACGATCCCATTCTCCTGCAGCCATTTGAACACGCTTTCGGAGTCGAGAGTGAACATCACCGCCTCTTCTTCGGCAGTCTGTGCGAACATCCGGTCGTTTCCGTTCTTGCCGTGGAACGTGTTGAGCCGAGAGTCCTCGTTTGGACCCGGGTTGAGTCGCGAGTACCCATACACGACCGTAGTGATGGGGAAGTCCGAGATCATCCGCACAGAGTCGATGTTCAAAGTGTTTCTCGCGTCTTTGTACTGGTCGACGACAGCAGGATCGAGATCTTTCCGACTCTTGGCCTCTTCTTGGAGCTGTTCGAGTGACGTCGCGTCGATATCTGCGTTCTTGACGAGCGACTCGAATTCGAATACCTCTTCGCTCACCGCTCGTCTACGGCGGTCGTCGAACGTGTCTTCGACCCACTCCATAGCCTCTTCCCGTTCCTGTTGGCGCTCTTCGTTTACCTCCTCTTTCTTGTCCAGATATTCTTCTTCGGTAACGCCGAGTGCGTCGAGGACGTCTTGGTCGACATCGAGTTCGGTTTCGTCGGACTGCGTAGCCTGGTCTTGATCTAACAGATAATCTACGATCTTCTGCTTTTGGAACTCGTCGCTTCGGGCTATCGAGTTGAGGTCTTGGTCTTCTACGTTGACGAAACTAGCCTTCTGAGGGTAGAAAGTCGTAGAGGAGGAGTGGACTTTGATTCGCTGACGATCGCCACAGAATCGACAGTTGTCGAGTGCCGTGTAGGCATCACCGATATAATCCCCACACTCTGGACACTCCCAATACGAGTCCGACATCTGTGAAGTCGGGCGTCGGAAGCGCGGATACGAATGTCCACAAGAGCAGTAGGGGACTGGGACTGAATCTAACGCGCCACAAGTACACACGGTGACGAACTGGAGCTGTTCCGTGTCGTCGAACTCTTTGCCACAGTGTCCACATCTCGGTGAGGAACCCGATTTGATATCGTCCTCACTGAACTCTGTACAGGCGCCACAACTCCGACATTCGAAGACTCTCGGGAAGATATCGAAGGAGGCCCCGTCGGGTGAGACGAGATCCACGTTGTCCGGCCGCAGAGGGACGTCGTTGGGCCACTGCTCAACGTACGGTCGGATTCGCCGGAGCAGGTAGCCCTTCGGAAGGTCGCTCACCTTCGACTTGCGGTCTTCGTATATCCACCCGATACGGCCGATCGTCCCGTTCCGCGAGTGATTGAACGTATCGTCTGGGAGGAAGTTGAACAGTAGCTGAGACTTCTTTCGTTCCATGGTTAGTTACCTCCCACCATGTCGTTGTAGAACTGTATCTCGCTCGTATCAGGCGATATCTCGACCTGTTCGCCGATGTCTCGTAGACTGATCATAGGCTCTTCTTTGATCGTCGTATAGGATCTCTGTCGAAGTTTTTTGAGCCAGTAATCCCAGTAGGACTCTGTCTTTTCTGCGATGCGTTTGTCGAAGTACTCGTCGTTACGTTTGTGGAGCCCATAGGATCGTTCTAACAGCCGTTCGTACTCTTCCCGATTGAATTCGGGATACTGGTCGGGGGCCGATATCACGTCTTCGAGTTGACTCGAGCTTTGGACGTTTATTCCGTATTCACGATGCATGATCGGCCGGAAATACTGCATCAAGAGCGCCTCGTACACCCCTGGGAAGGTTTTCTCCAAACTGAACTTCGACCAGCGGTCGATAGAGACCGCATCGACCGATCGACGAAGGTACTCGTGGGACTTCTCGAAGTACTTGTAGCGGTGTTTGTCTCGCTCGTCGTACGGTCGGAACACGTCGACGACAGTCCCCGGGACTTTTCGGCCGACGCGGGCACTGGATTGGATGTATTGGAACGTCTCTGACGGGAACCCGAAGAAGAACATCATATTGAACCGATCGACGTCGATACCGTGGCCGATGAAACTCGTAGCGCCCACAGTGTCGACCCGGTCTTCGAAGTCGCCATCTGGATCCTGAAGTTCGTCAAGGACGTCCGTCGATTCCACGTCGGCAGTCAGTTGTTGGGTAGAGAGGTTGCTTTCGTACCCGTCGTTTTCCATTTCTTTGTTTATCTGGTTCTCCATACTCCGAAGGAACCGATCTTTCTCGGTCTTTCTCAGGAAGTAGACCACACTGAGTTCGTAATAATCCAGGATATCGTAGAGAACGTCTTCATCGATATCGACACTCTCGAGACCGGTCTCACGGACATCTCGAATCGTCTGGTGGTACTTTTTGACCAGGTCCAAGACGGCGTATATGTGGGTCTTGTTGACCGGAGTGATACCGATATATCGGCGTTCGGGGTCGTCCTCGTCGACGTAGCCGTAGAAAGATTCCTTCAGCGTCGGACCCTCCTCTGGGAACCGATTTGCATCTTTGAGGAACAGGTTATCCATATGCTGTTCGTAATCTGCGATCGTCGCTGTAGACGTGATCACCTTGGGCTCGGAGTTGTCGTCCGATAGTTGCCGGCACAGCTCCTGGTAGAGAGTCTCGTATTGGCCTGCGAAGACACCCAACTCCTCGTTTAGCAAGTGAACCTCGTCTACGAGGTGGAGAGACGGTATCGGGTCGTAGAGGTCTGGTTCGACGTCTTCGAGCTTTGAATCGTCGGAACAATTCAGTGTACTACTCTCGGGGCATTTTCCAGCGTAGCCCAGACCATGGTCCTCACACTTCGAAGTGAAGTTTCCGAGCAAGTTGGTGAACCGCGGATTCGCTCCTGCGATGGAGATCTTGTCGAGAGTTCCCAAGAGGACGGATGGAATCTCTCGGTAGATGTCGTGATCGGTCACGTAGAGAGGTAACCGGTCGACATCGCACTCCTCGTCGGTGCAGAAGTGGTACACCTTGTTCACATCAGCATCGAATTCGACGTCGACGGTGCCCCCACACTCCGGACATTCGGTGACGACCCGGCATTGGTCTCTGAGGGCGTTCTGGTCTTTTTGAAACGTCGACCAGTAGTTGTTCCGGCCGCTGTCTGCGATACTGTTCGGGGTATCGTGACTTCCGACGAAGTAACCGACACTGAACGGTTCACCGACATCTAACTCCTGTTCGCGAATTTTGTTCGCCTCGTGTAAGATAGAGAGGAAGCGATCTTTCTGCTGTTTACCGAGCAGTCTGAGCGGGAAGCGGATCCAAGCAGTCACTCCTCGCTCCTTCCCGCGAATCCGGTCGAATAGAAGGCTGAAGACGATGAGTCCGAGGTACGCTTCCGTTTTGCCACCACCAGTAGGGAACCAAAGCACTTCGGCCTCGTCGTCAGCATCACTCTCGAATCGCGGGTACTCCCTTGAAACGATGGATCCGATATTGGAGACGATGAAGATTATCTGGAACGGATACCAGGCATCCATCTCCGTGTCCTGGTTACGGAATGCACGATTCATCAGCAGGAACGCCTTCCGAGCGTCCTCTTCAGACTGAAGTATCTCGATACCGTCGCGGAATCGGTCGATTTCGTCTTTGAACTTTGCTGCCGATTCTTCGAACTGCTTTAGTTCTTCGTTGGAGAGGTCACTGGCGATCTTTCGTTGTCTCTCTCCGACCCACTTCGAGTGATACGTGTTCATCTCGTCCTCGAGACCCACGAGAGCATCTAAGAAGAGATCGCCATCGGAGAGCTTCTCTAACCGAGTATACTCCATATGCTCTTCCCGTTGTTTGAATCGCTTCGACTGATATTCTGGGACAGCCGTGGTCTCTATCCATCCTTCCCGTACAGTTTCGTTCCTGCCGGCTGGGTCGAGACCACTGTCGTCTGTTGAACAGTTTTCACCTTTCCCCCAGATCTTCCGATCGTATCGGAACTCTTCCGGAATAAGACTCAGCGAGTAGTGGTTGAAGACACCTTCGAGGCCTATTGTAGGATTGAAAACGTACATATCTGCCTCTCCGTCGGTATCCTCGTCAGATTCGTTGTACAGCCGGAGAGACATCTCGTCGTTCCGCTCGTCTATTTCGAATTCGAGCTCCCAGTGGGGCGGATCGATGTCGTCTTCCGACAACCTATCTCGATATTCCTGGAACTGGTCCGGGTCCGAGAGGTCCACATCTGTATCCTCCGGCCGGTCCAAAACGAGAATGTCCTCCTCGGAAAATTCTTCCACGAGATTCTCGAGTTGCTCGCCTATGTCTTCGGTGATATCGGAACTGGCGTCCTCGTACCAGGGGTCATTTTCCGTTCCGACTGCCTTCGTGTCTATCTCGGTTTCGTATTCGAACTCCACTCTACGGTAGAAAGACGAATCGGTTCGAAAACTCCGACCAGAATCTCCGTTACTCCCGGTTTCGAGCTCCTCGTATTCGGAACGAAGCGGGAACGACGGCAGATAGATTTCGAACGAGACAGTGAGATCCAGGTAGCGTTCTTGCTGGTCTGGCTTGACTTTTAGCCCGATGAGATTTGGACGTGACTCGGTGAAGGGACCTTCTTCGCCAGACGCCTTGGGGGCGAGACTCGACAAGAAATAACTGTTCTGTGGCTCGTCGAAGGCGCAATAATCTGTATATCTCCCACGCACCTTCTTCAGAGTCCGGTCCATCAACTCCCGGTTAGTTTTGTCAAACTGATTTTGTGTCGGACACATGTTTTATGTCGATTTTATCTCCTATGTTGTTAAGTTGACTGCCGATACCGCTCTCGAATCGTGCTTCTTTCTTCGGATCTATCTCTGCCTCGACAATTCTGTGAACTCGTCTTCCGATGCGTCGATGGAGAGTGCGAATATATCTCATCGCTTCGTGAATGTCTTTGGATGCACCTTCAGATCCAGGGCGTGCGATCTCCAGAATCAAGTGAACGTCTTCGTGGCTACGCGGTCCGAGCGTGTCCCCCTCTGCCCAGGATTCGATGGTTGCGGTTGTCTGTAAGTCGGATCCTCTCTCCTGCAACTCGTGCAGTATTTCGTCGGTAGTATAATCCGAGTCGAGCGCTTCGTTGAGAATCTCTCGCCAGCGTTCTATCAGCATCTCGCGTTGTTGTATCGACTCTTTCTGGTGCTGGTGCTCGGTTATAATCTCGTACAAGTCGGTAGCCGCTTCACCGAGAATGACCACTTTGTCACCCGGACGCAAGTCTCGTGCACGACGACGACGAACCGTGTCTGCGTCCGGGTCGAGAATAGTCATCATCGACCGAGGGGTAGTCTCTTGGGTACTTCCGTCGCTAAATTCGATCTCGATATTTTCTATCGCTGACCCCTCTGACCCTCGCCCCTCAGAGTGGCTATCGCCGTCGGTCGTCGCCAACGATCGAGCGACGTCCACCTCGATCTCCGAACGTGAGAACTCGACGGTATCCGGCCGACCGATCTCTTCACTATCTTCGACACGAACGACTTCACTCGTGGCACCAGAATCGTCGCCATCTGTGTCCGCCCCATCACTCGTCAACTCGTTTTCCACGACGTTTTTGAGAAACGGATAGACCAGAAACTCCACATCGGTAGAGGGTGGAAACTCGTAGAGAGGGTGGTTGAACCCAGGGAGGTTGACGAATACGTGCTTGGTGTCCGGACGTGGGTTGACCTCCGCCTTCGTCACCAGTTCGACGTTGTCGCCGATATCGACATCGTCCAAAAATAAACCTCGCTCGATAGCGTCTCGGTGCATCTGATTTCTGGCGACGAAGACGGTTGTTTCAGCGGTTTCGGTCGCCTCTTCTACTCTGTTCTTTAGCACTCTCTTTTTCGGATTCTGTTTCTCTAACTCGGCACGGAGGTCGTCGGCGAGCCTCCAATACTCGTCGAGCCTCCCAGTGACGGTCTCTTCGGCTCTGTTACGAGCCTCCTGCAGCCCTTCGATCAGGCGCGATGTAGAGCTATAGTAAAAATTCTCTTTGACTTGTTCGTCGTAAACAGATGGTTCGACCGCAAGCTCCACCAGTAGGTTGTTGATTTCGGGAACCGCGTACAGGTCAGGAGCTGCATTTTGCAGGCCCTGTCGCGCCTCGTACAAATCGTCGAACAACTCTTCTAGATCACCGGGATCGACACTCGTAATAGAGATATCGACCCCCTGGTTGACGATGAACTCTTCCGTACGAGCCCGTGATGGATTCTCGCCGAGTGACTCGGTCTCGGTCTCCGCTATCGTCGACCGAGAGACTTCGAGTTCTTCGTTGACCGTTTCCGCGACGTTCGCCGTAGCGAAGTTCCGTTCGTCGGAGTAGTACACGACGGTCGTGACTCGATTACGACGCGTGAATGCTTCGAACTCTGCGACGTTGTTCTGCCAGAGATCTTTCCGGAGATCGACGAACATTAGACCGATCTCCATATCTTTTTCAGACGATCCCAACACCGACTCGTCGGTCACTCGATAGACCGTGTTTCCACCCTCGAAGTCAGCTAAGTCACTGATATTACGCTTGTCGACGATACTTTCACCAGAAACAATATCGCTGTAACTGAAGGACTCGATATCGCCGATATAGCCTTGTTTCGGGAAGAGAAGCAGCGGGTTCCCCGTCGATTGAGCATCCCCTGAACCGGTCCTGGTATCAGCAACGAACGTGTAAGACGCTGCTATTAGTGCTGGGACGAGTGAATAGCTGAAAGGGTTGATGATAAGCAGGTCTTGTTCGTTCTCTAGGAGAGCCAGTGTCTTCTCGATGAGCGCTTTGTCGGTCTGGCCCATATCGACCACTTGGTCGTTGTGTTCTATCCAGCCCTCGAAGAATCCCGCGAGGAATTCGCGGCCTTCACACCTTTCTGCGAGCCTCGGGATAGAGTCGCCCATCTGTAAAAAAATTAAAATCAGGTTAGATATATCTTCCGCCGATTTTGCAGGTAGAGTACGTACCGATACTAATCTGGTACGATTACGCTACATATCATAATATTTGGGTGGAATTTATATATTGGACTCTATTCCTGTGGAGTATGTCGCCCGCCGATGCCTCGGATTGTGGCCACGAGACGGAGACCGACGGCGCGGAGTTAGCGTGCGGGCGTACGGTCGACGACGAAGATGAAAAGTGCGTGTTTCACCGCCCTCAGAGCGCCAAGACCGACGAAGAAATTCTAGAGGAGTTCGTCGACGAGATCCAAGATGCCCCGGATGGCCGCCCCGTCGTCAGTAAAGAGAAACGGCCCTGTTTTGCGGGTGCAAAATTTGGTACGATACAGTTTGAAGACACCCAACTTGCGGCGAACTGTTCGTTTCCCCTTGACCTTCGTGAAGTCGATGCCAGAGAAATATCGCTCAAATCCTCGGAAGTCGTTCGAACATTAGATCTCTCGGGGTCGAACGTAGAGGGTGATGTCGTGGTCGAAAATTCGGTATTCGATTCAGAGCTCATCTGTGACGACATCGATATTTCTGGGAGCTTAGACCTTAGCAAAGCAGAATTCGATCGTCCAGTTTCCTTGGTAGACGTCACAGTCGATGGGGATCTGATTTTGGACGGAGCGACGTTCCACAACGGGATAAACTGTAACGAAGTTGATGTAGGGGGTAACCTGAGCCTCAAGGAAGCCGAATTCGGCGACAAAGTATCGTTCGAGGGTGCTGAAGTCTTCGGGGACGTCTCTATGAGTGATACTACCTTCCGTGAGGGGATTTGTATACACGATGCAGAATTGGCCGAGCTAGGGGGATTCGACGAGGTCGTGGATTTCTCCGGGGCAGACATCTACGGACCAGTGACCATCGCAGACTCCGATATCCACAATCCCCTCCAGTTGAAAGACGTTCACTTGGATGACAAGCTTGCGATAGAGGACTCAGACATAGTTGGAGATATCATCGTTGAGTCGTCTAATCTTGAAGATGTCGACATCGAGTACGTCGAAGTTTCTGTACTCAAGATAGATTCGAGCAACACACACGATGTGCGTCTCTTCGATCTCGAAGCCGAGTCTATCGAATTCGTTCAAACTTCGATCGAAGGTGAACTTCATCTCGAGAGCGACGAGCTCGATAGATATCTTCTGCTCAAGGAAATCATGACGAACCAACAGGTCGAACTGAACGACGTCACCGTCGGTGGTCGGTTGCAACTGTTGGGGTCTCGGTTCAATGCGAGAGTCAAATGTGAGAAGCTTACGATAGGTGGGCCCTTGTCGGCCGACAACACGAGATTCGAGAGTGAGTTTATGGTAGAGAAAGGGCAACCTGGTTCCGAAATCAATCTGAGTGAAGCGACATTTAATGGAAGCTTGAAACTTCGGAATTTCATTGTCGACGAGATCTATCTGTCCGACGCTCAAGTCAGAGGAGGCTGTTTCATGGAAGACCTTTTTCTAAAAAATGGCTCGCTCAGGCTTCAAGATGCTGATTTCTTGAGTGGCTGTTCTTTGGAGAATGTGCGGACAATAACACGGATAGATGCATCGGGAGTCCGCTTCACCGAGAGTCTCTCTATCGAGAGAGGAAGAGCCCGGGTTGGGATTTCATTAGCCGAAGCGACGATAGAAGAAGAGCTGCTGATCGAAGATGTCGAAACACCCGGAGCGAAAGCGATAGAACTGGATCTTGCAGGAGCAGACATCGCCTCTGGGAAGATTGAGCGTACTGGCGACTCTCTGTACGACACCGATCTCACTCGGACGAAGCTCGGGGACGTCTCGTTCGAGAGTGACGACGGCGAACTATACGGACATCTCCGTTGTCAGGGGACCCAGTTTTCGGGATTCGAATTCTCGGACTATCAGGCCGAATTGAAACAAGAAGAATGGAAGATTCACGATCCGGTCATAGACGACGCCATACCTACCGTTGAACAGTCCCCACCTATCGACTCGGCCATATTTAGAGCGATCTGGTTCTTCATGGGGCCTATCAACTCCATGTATAAAACTATGACAGCTGGTCGGAAACTCGCTGCCAATGAAGAGCTGTCCGTCGAAAAGACTGATTCAGAACGAGAGGGTGACGGGCCACGAAAGGACGGGAAGGAACATGGAGACTCGGCGAGGGATAACCGTAATCAGGTGACAGACGACCCTCGCTTGGGGGACGAAAAGACGTTCACGCCGCCAGCCACCAGATCTGATGTCGAAGATTTACAGACGACGTATCTGAAAGCGAAAAACGGAGCTAATCAAGTTGGTGCGAAGAAAATCGCGTCCGAATTCTTCCGTCGCGAAATGCATTATAGACAGATCCTGCACGCAGCAGAGCAGTCCGGCTCTAGGTCCTTGGGATGGGTAAGGTGGCTCGAGAACGCGACACTGCGCCTCACAGCCGGATACGGTGAACGCCCACTTCGGGCTATCGGGTCGTTGTTGGTCACGATATTCGTATTCGCATTGATATACTTACTCGTACAACCGGCGTCAGTAGATGGTCCTCTGGATGCGCTGCTCGTCAGTATCGGTTCGTTCGCTACACTGATATTTTCCACCACACCACAGCTTTCGTCTCAAGTTGGACAAACTATCGCGATGATCGAAGGAGTATTCGGCGCGATATTCGCTGCGCTGTTGGTATTCACACTAACGCGATCCGTTCACAGATAGCCGAGGTCCGACTGGCTAGTCCAACCAGCACCAAACCTTTCACGCTTCCAAATTAAGCACCCTTGCATACCGACTTTGATATGCCAGGTGAAGATTCGCCTCCCCGGACCGAGCATCACAGTAATCTCCCGCCCGACATGCGTGAAGACGACGAAGATAGCCGGCATCAGACTCGGGAGTGTCGGGTCTGTGAAACGACCATCAGCGACCCACTCCCGAATCAATACGAATGTCTCGAGTGTGAAGATTTGAAAGAGAGGCTTGGAGGTGGTGGTTCAAACATCGTCGAGACAGACTCGGAGGGACCAGAGGACCCCTCTATTTTACCAGACAACGAGGCTGTGAACGGTGGTGGTGTGGGGAGCGAAGCGTCACTGCAACGAGCGATAGACGCCTCCGATCTTCCCCCTCTCGAAATGAAGCCGTCTAACAAGGAGATAATTCTAGAGAGGATCGACGGGGCAGGGAACGAAGAGAAGTTCCGAACCCTCCACATAGAAGGGGAGTACGAGCCATTCTACAGTGAGGACGACTACGACGAGTCATTCGAGATCGCTGTGCGTGGTTACCTGAGCATCGTCGCATTCTATACGAGACTCAGTGTACTTCACATGGAGTCGTTCTATCGGTCCTCAGCCCTCTACGATTCAGATTTCTGGAACGGATGGACACGATTGGAACTGTTAGAAGATGCCGTAGACTTCCAAGCCCAGAGAGATGAAGGATGGCGAATCTACGGGAGCGAAGACACATTCGAAGAGCGGTTAGCACGATCCAAGTCCCGACTGAAACTTTTAGAGCGGCAGATAGACCGATAAGCCTGCACAAGCGTATCGAGTTGGTACCTGCTTAATCGAACGTTCGAGACGGAGCGGCCGATGGGCGAGCCGTCCACTACCTGGGATAGACTGGAGCTGAATCTGGTTCTTCGGACTCGCCTAATCGATATCCGCTACGATTCGAGCGATCATCTCACGGGCCTCGTCCTCGGAGAGTCCCTCGAGCTGGACGTTCGTCAGGGCGTGGTTGAACCTTCGAGTCGCTTCGTCTATCACACTCGAGGGCTCGTCTGCGAGAACGTCACAGACTGCGACGACAGCTGGCTGGTACCGAGCGAACCACCTGTCGAACACCTTGTTGACGATCGTCTGATTGCCGAACACGTCCTCCGTGAGACTGTAATCGTCTCCGTCGGCGGTCAACTTGGCGATCCACCACAGTCGGTGAATCGCGTTCGAATACAGGTCCGATCCAGCGCCCAGGAATTTCTACCGCATCGCCTCTTCGGAGAGATACTTCCACCGATACCGGACGAACTCGGGATAGCGTTTCACTGCTAGCCAATGCCACATCCCAGGGTCTCCGGCAGTACGAGGTGTGATGTCCAGACACTGATGGACTCCTCTGGCCAGTTCGCCGTCCATCGCCGTATCGTACTCTGAATACTCCTGCAATACGGTGTCTACAGCGACATCCAGTGACTGTAGATCGGCCGTAGGATTCCCTGACATCGGCTCCACGTGTTCTGCGAGCTCTGCCTCGTCTATCGAAGCCTCGTCTTTGAGGAACTTCTCCCCGACGAGTCGTCTGCCGTCTTCGTGCAATCGGTATAATGGCTCTTCTGTGGTCATCTTAGATCCTGAGGCCCTCCTCCATCAGGTTGATCAGTTGTGTCCGTGGGTCGATATACTCCTGGAGCTCGCGGTCGATCAGTTCCATCAAATGTGATATCGAGTCAGTCCCTTCGAGATCGGACCGCAACTCGTGTTTCGCCTCTTCGAGGTCGTCGACATCGTACAGATTTCGCGCGAACGTCTCCAAAACCGTCTCCTGCCACTCGTGCTCTGTTTCGCCCTCTTCGTCGATCGCACTCCCAGTACGCAATATCAGCTGAGTCCAGATTCCGTAGCTGATCTGGTCGAGGATGACGTCACGCATCCGTGCCTCGGCACCTACAGACCCACGGCTCTGGAGGACATCGGTGATACGCGGGTGATCCGAGTTTAGCCACAGCTTCGGTCGGGATTCGTTCCGGAAGTCCAGATAGTAGAGCTTGTCGCCACCAGGAAGATGTGATGCTCGGGAGAAACTGATCTCCTCGCCGTCGATCGCTGGTGGTTGCTCACCAGGGGGTCTGTCGATAATGGCTCTGTAGATATCGCCACTCGCCACTCGGAAGTTCTTCTTCGTCGCTTAACGACCCTCACCAGATCTGTCTTCGGTGCGAACTAAGTACGGTCGGAGTTCGACGGTGCCTCTGATATCCTCTTTGTACAGGACGATGGCCACTTCGTGTTCCCCTGGTTCGGCTACGGGGTCGGCGAGTATCTTCCGATCTCTGTAGATAGTCTCGTGGCAGCGAAGAGTGACGTAGAGCTTTGCAGGTGGGTTCTGGCGCTCCTCCTCCGGAAAGACGTTTTCGATAGTCTCTTCGGGTACTTTGAGGCTCCCGTACAGGACGACTTTTTCCCAGTCTGATGGCTCCTCACCGTCCTCTGGCTCGAGAGCAGACACCAAGTCGATATCTTTCTGCCCAGCCTTGAGATCTAGGTCTACTGGTTTCTTGCCGTCGACGGAATAACCCTCCAGGTCGAAGTCGAGCCCGGATTCTCTGTACGCGAATGGGAGTGCTGTACTCCGATGGCGTTGTGAGCGTCTCGTCACGATTCATCCACCTCGGAAGCTTGCAATTCGGCTCGAATCTCGAGTTCTGTCTCACCGATATCTCCTCGTAATATCTGCTGATTTGTAGAACAGACGGTGACGGTATTTTAATCCGACCAGGCCAGTCAGTGAAACAAGTCTCCCAGGAAGGTAGTGCTTTGTACAGACCCGCGAGAAGGCGGATCAGTTATTTACTCAGAAGCCACCGTACAAAGGGTTCCTGACCAACACTGATGCCCGTGTGTCAGCAACAGACTGTGACTCATGACGACAGCACCGAACTCTAGGAGTTTGGTGAAAGCACGATAGGGGAGTACGGAGAGTGGAACGCAGGTGGAGGGGAAACGGGGCACGTTGGAGGGCAGCGGGTCGAGCACTTAGCGCTCGCCAACACTGGGGGTCAGTTGGGGAGTGATGGGGCAAGCGTGTCGGATACTTTTCGGGGACCGCCTCCGACCGGCGGCTACCTGCACATACTGGCCAGTGGATAATCAAGCCCCACAGAGTGTTTCTGACTCTGAAACACTCCTTCTGGGTCGGCTCTTACCAAGCACAGCGAAACAGCCGAATTCCTCTCTGTATTGACCGTGAGCCAGTCCAAAATTTTGTGTTCCTCTGGCGGGTGAGAGGATGACTGACCTTTCACTCGGTACGTTCGGAGACGGAGACAGCGCCGACGACGACCTCGATCCCGATGCTGCAAGCATCGCCCGATGCGCGACGACGTGTCGCGCTCCTGACCGCGACGATACCAGTTGGGCAGCCCCGGACGAGGACTGGGGGCTGACAACACAGCGGCCGGCGTCGTCGATCAACACGTCGGCTGGTCGAGCAACCAAACAGCAAACCCGGTGGGTCGTTGATGGGGACGTCGGAGACTACGTTGAGCAGTACGCAACTGGTGACCTCCTGCAAATCCCAAACACGTACGACGACTTCAGTTCAGTCGACACTCGAGTCACATTCGTCGACGGGCTCGCTGACAGCTACGGGTACGGCATTGACGCACAGGCTCTTGAAAAGGAATTCCGAGTCCTCACTGGCGGTGGCCGATACACTGCGTCGCAATATACTGCCATCCCGTGCGGGAAACAGCCGTGGATTCTGACGGGTCCAGAAGGGACGCTCTTGTGCAGCTGTATGCTCGTTGAGCGGCCGGAGAATCCATACACGAGGGAGCTTCGGACGCCAGAGACGACCCTGCAGATCGAGGAACAGAACCAAACAGTCCGCACGGGAGCCGCTGAGTTTACCCACCTGCTATCCGACGCTCTCGGTGTCGATATCGAGAGCGTAGAGTACGCAACAGTACGCGGGCAAACCCAGCACTCGTTCGTCGGCGAGGAGGATGAGTTCACGATCAAAGCCAGTGACTTAGCACAACTGCATGGGTTGACGAATGACCCATCCGTCATCCAGGGGACAGTCAGCCGTGGAGTCCAGCCCCCAAACGGTGGCGACC
Source organism: Haloarcula sp. CBA1131 (assembly GCF_008728975.1). Lineage (NCBI taxonomy): Archaea > Methanobacteriati > Methanobacteriota > Halobacteria > Halobacteriales > Haloarculaceae > Haloarcula > Haloarcula sp. CBA1131. Next base: position 8,289 of record NZ_RPCY01000003.1, on the reverse strand, counting down.
CAATCTCGGTTGAGTGGGACGGGCCGGAGCATCCGGTTGGATATCTCGACGAGGGAGATGTAGTCGCCGGCTACGAGTTTGCGTGGGAACAACCCGAGGAGTCGCTGGAAGACGTTGCAGTCGTTCGCGAGTACTGGATAACACAGAACTACTCGCGATGGACGGTCGACTACAATACTCATCGCCTCGCGTCGGTGGTCCCCTGACCGGCCGTTGTGAATACGGCGAACATATTCATGACGGCAGCAGTCAACAGAAATCGGACAAGCAGGATTCGGTATAAGACATTAGCTTCGCAAGGCTGATATGGAATCCATATCCGGCATACGTATGACAGATGAAGCCACGCTCCGTAACCTCCGTTCAATCCGCACAGCACTCGTCGCTATGGCGGTATCAATCCTCACAGCCGGACTCATCATCGCTGACGAAGATGGATTAGGATTTCCTCTATTTATTATCACACTACTCATCTGCGCCTATGCGTTTGTGTCCCCGTTCCTTCGCGGTCGATAAGCACGCTTCCAGAGCAGTTGTTTCACCCCCTCTGATGGATACAGAATCGTATTCACACCAAACGTGCCATCGACGCCGCCAACGGCTCATTTTGTGTACCCTCCGGCAAGTGGAGGGAAATCGAAATGTCACAGTCCACAGCGACCAGTAGCACCGAAGCAGCAACCACAGACGCCGAAACGAGCGTGCCAGAGACGCCGCCGGACGGTGACGCAGAACTCGACACTGCGGACCTCCTGTCGCTCGATGCCCCGCAGCATCTTCGGATCAGCGGCGAGGTCCAGTTGTTTGAGCGGATCTTCGCGGCGGCTGGCACGGTCACGGACAAGACGCGGATAGGAATTACAGAGTCGGGAATCGCCATCCGGGCGGCTGACCTGCAGGGACACGCGATGGTCGACTTGCGTGTTTCTGGGAGTTCGTTCACCTCCTTCGATGCAGGGAGGGGAACGTTGGGGGTGGACGTCAGACGAGTTCGCGATGCACTCTCGGTCGGCGATGCAGGCGACCTTGCACAGTTCGCACTCGATGCGGCAAACAGCACACTAGAAATCAACATCGACGGGATAACGCGCACCATCGAGCTTGATGCGGTTGAATCGCTCCGCTACCCTGTCGAGATGCCAGAGATAGACATCCCGGCAACTGTCCACCTGAGTCCAGACGACATATCGCTTGGTCTTGACGCAGCAGATATGCTTGCCGACCGGTTTGATCTCACCGTTGACTCTGATGCCGGAGAAGTGCGGTTTGCCGCAGACGGCGACACTGACAGCATGACCTACCGGTGGGACGACACCGATCTCATCGCCTTCGAGCCTGCGGATGTCGCAGTGAAACTTGACTCGTCGCTGGTCAAATCGGCAAACGCTGGCCTGCCAGACGGCACGAATCGGGTTCTACATATCGGAAACGGGGTGCCGCTCGTGCTGAAATCCGAGTTCCCGGACGCTGATGGAGCGATACAATTCGTGATCGCGCCGAAGCTCCCGAACTGACTCAGCTTCGAGCGTTTTGCAGAAACGGTGGTGTGTCTTAACCAACAGTGACCGCCATACTTTCGGACTGTTGGTTAGCGCTGATTTTGTGTCTCCCCGGTCGGGTGAGGGATTTCCTCTATGGACCCGACCGAAACAGTTCCAGACTACGAGCGCTTCGAGCGCGAACAGATCGCACAGGACCGTGACCGGCAGCGTCCCGATACCGTCGAGATCGACGAGCCACGAGGGCGTGAGGTCGTTACCAGTCTACTCAATGAGGGTGTGGTCGAATCCGTCCCAGAACAAAACGTCTTGCAGCACGTTCCGTCCGGGCAGTGTTTTGATTCCGACATGGCGCTGGTGTACTTCCACAAGGGCTGGGAGGCTAGAGGCGCGGAGTAGCCAACTCGCAGACTAACCAACACAGTACCCCACATTCCACTCGGTGTTGGTTAGCGTCAGGACCTCTTCTCTGACGCGGCGTATGGGCGCGTCCCGAGAGTTGATACCCTATCGGAATTTTCCCAAGCGTATGGACCGCACTGACTGGCCGACACCCGGCCCGAACGAGCCTGTCCCGGCATGGGACGAGTACCGACAGCTGCGCGAGGCTGTCCACGACTACCTCGATCACGAGCCAGAGGACCCAAGGTGGGATGACATCTGGCGGGCGCTCGGCGCGATCATGGGCGAGTACCAGCGCGATGCGTTTGCCCAATCCTTCGACCTCGATGAGACTGCCGAGACAGCCTGCATACGCCGTCTCATCACGGGCGACGACGAGTGCCCGCACTCGCCGCTTGACGCCGACACCGACCCAAACGGACCGCCTCACAGCCCGCCAGCAGACGACCACTCGACGCTCTGGCTTGACGATGGCGAGCCGGCGTTGTACTCGATGCACGTCTATCCGGGGAATATCGAGCGATTGGATTCCACAGAGCCGCCCCACAATCTCTGGTTCGACGTCTTCGAGTTTGCCGCCGAGTGGGGACTAGAGGTCTCGATTCTCGCAAAGTCGTGGTACAACCTTGGCTCTGCTATCCACGTCGTCTTCTACCCGCCGGAGCGGTACAGGTAGCCACCTCACCTCGCTCTCGCTCAGTCAGCCAGTCGATTTTGTGACCCCCAGTGGAGGTGCGGGGGCGTGCCCGAGAGTGCGTCCCGAAGATAGACCGATGTCAACGATACAGTCAGAGACTCCAGAGCAGTCCAGCCAACAGACCACTTGCACCTTCGACGATTCGGACTCCCGGGACGAGGAGATGCGCGACCAACTCGATGCGTGGGTCGAGGATCTTGCCGACCTCACCGACGAAGCGCAGACCAGTGAGCAGTTCCAGCAGTGGCTCGATGTGCAGAGCAAGTTCCACGATTACTCGGCCCGGAACACGCTACTCATCAAGCTCCAGTGTCCCGAAGCAACGCGAGTCGCCGGCTACAATACGTGGCAGAATGAGTTCGACCGCTACGTCCAGCAAGGCGAGGATGCGATCTGGATCTGGGCTCCGATCATCACGAAGAAGTGCCCCGAATGCGGCAATTCGCCGTCGTATCACGAGAACACGGATTGCGAGTACGATGAAACGGACCCCGAGCAGTGGCGTCGGGGACTGGTCGGGTTCCGGCCAACGTCGGTGTTCGATATCTCTCAGACCGAGGGCGAACCGCTTCCCGAACTGGAGACAGAAGCTCACGGCGACCCGGATGGACTTGTCGAGAACCTCTTGGACGCCACCGACGAGATCGGCGTCGACGCAAGAATCGTCACTCCGGAAGAGTGGGAGCATGGGTCTGCACGGGGTGTCTGCCAGCGTCGGAGCGTGATGACCACGAATCCGATGATCGAAGCGGTTGACCGGGAGAATCGGGCCGCCCTCGCGAGTACACTGATTCACGAGTTCGCCCATGCGGAGCTTCACTTCAATGTCGAGGATGAGGCGGAGCGGTCGAAACGTGAGGTCGAGGCTGAGGCAGTCGCCTACGTGGTCAGTCGTCACTTTGGGCTGGACCCCGACAACTCGGCGTTCTACTTGGCGGCGTGGGACGGCGACGCACCAGAGACGCTGCGGGACCGGCTGGACCGTATCTCGTCGACTGCGGCGGATCTGATCGACGCCGTCGAAGGTGACAGCTGAGCAGTCGGTCGTGCTTTTCCAGACGTGCTTGAGAGCCGTATTTTGTGACTCCCCTGATGGGCGAGGGAGTCGAATATGCGTTCCACAGCAGCGTCAGGTGGCAGTCCTGTCGGACAGTTCTTGAGTGTCTTAGCTGACTTGCGTGACCAGATCGGAGGGCCGTACTACCTCGGAGACGTGACCGGGCGATTGGACTGGCCCGACCGAGGAGTGTACTTTTTCTTCTCGCCAGCAAGCGACCTTCGCGCAACGACAGCGGTCGACTGGCGACTCTCGCGGATCGGCACCGTCGGCGTCAGTACCGGCTCGTCGAACACGCTCTGGAATCGACTCAGACAACATCGTGGGAATGTTCGAGGGAAGTACGCCGGCGGTGGCAACCATCGCGGTTCGATTTTTCGCTTGCACGTTGGACGGGCGCTGATCGAGAAGCACGGCTGGCGCGACGAGTATCCTCACTGGGGCGAACCGAATCCCGATGAGGAAACAACGACTGTTCGCGAGCAGGAACACGAACTTGAACAGCGCGTGTCGGAGTACATCCGGGATCTGCCGTTTCTCTGGGTTGACGTTCCGGGCAAGCCCGGCCCAGAGTGTGACAGAGCCGAGATTGAGTCAAATACCATCGCGATGGTGTCGCATCATCGTCGATCCGCAGGACCATCGGACCTCGATTGGCTTGGATACCACTCGCCGAAATCTGAGGTGTATCAGTCTGGGCTGTGGAACGTGCGGCACGTCTCCGACTCGTTCGATCCGTCGGTCGTGGACCAGTTATCAGAGTATATTTCGTCAACGGAAGCGCTGGACCACCAGTCGCGGATCTGAAGGAAGGTTCCGCAGCGAGAACTCAGTGCGCTCGGTTATGAGTCCGTAGGCAATCCCAGCCAGTGGCGCAACCACGGGAATCCACGCCAACGGAGACATGAGCAGTTCCGTCGAGATAGACTCCCAGACGGCAGCGTACATCAAAACAACGCAGACGGATGCAATGGCTGTCGACAGCCGCCACCGGACTCCCGCTACGAGCCCGGCCAGTGGGAGGCCATAGAACGCTACATCACCCGCAAGCGAGGACAGGAAATAGGAGATACCAAACGCACAGAAGTATGTCAGAAACATCGCTGTGCCTCCTACCGACGCAACGAATAGCCGTCGCCATCCAACACGCTCGTCGGTGTCGTCCTGGTCGGACTGCTCGTCGCTGTCCTCGGTCGTCGTGGTGACTGCAAGAGGACTCCTCGACTGTGTCTCGACGTGGCTGGCTTCCAGCCGGGAGACACCACGAGACTGCCCGTTGCCCTCCGTTTCGCCCTCGACTTCCTCAGTGATCGGGACTTCGCTCTGCAACGCAAGCACTCTGTGGGAGTCTGCTTCTGGACTGCTTGCTGGCTCTTGGTTCGCTGACGCTGGCAGGTTCAGGCGTCCCGTCTGCTTGATGTCTTCTTCGCAGGTAGAACACACTGTCAGCAGGTTCGTGGTCTTGTTTGTCCCGCCGTTCTCGGCGGGGATTCGTCGCACGACTTCCAAATCCTCCGCAGGGAACCGCGTCCCGCAGTTGGTGCAAGTGTTGTTGTCCAACTGCTTCCGGAAGACGATCCGGTACGCCCAGTCTGGTGGGTACTCGCCCCGGTAGCTGTCAGGGTCGTCGTACTGCGATTCGATACCTTCCTTCATTCTCCTCGACATTTCTTCCCGTCTCCGTATTTAAAGCGCGGGGTCGTTTTGTGCCGCGCCTGCCAGCTGGGCGCGCCGGTCGGTGCGCTCGGTGTTTTCCATGTCTTCTGAGGCGCGACACTCTTGGTCAGCGGCGGCTGTCGGCGATGCACAGCAGGCTGAGTACATCGGGTTCCTCCATCGCGAGCCCTTCGTAATCGATGCTTACCGGCTTGGATTCGCCGTCGGCGTTCGCGAGGACTACACCTACCAGTCCTCGCTGCGGAACGTCGACGTCCCGATTGAGATTCTAGACAACGACTTCCGGAATCCAGACTTGGACCGGTACATTGAGCGCTTCGAGCGATGCGAGCCGTCGGTCGGGATGCTCGGCGATGCATACGACCAGCAGGAAGCGCGACGGTACAACCAAGCCGCACGGGAGCTGAAACGGAAGTTTCCAGGGACAGAGGTCATCATCGTCCCGAAGTGCCGCGACGCAATCGATGTGATCGACGAAGATATTGTCTTGGGATACCCGATGGGATATTCTGACCAGACAGCCGAGGAGTACACGGACATCGTGGACTGGCGGGGGCGGCGCGTGCATCTGCTGGGGGCAAGTCCGACGAAGCAGTATCCGGTGATCGAGGAACTATCACAGCCGCGTGTGACCGGTGAGGAACCAGCCGATATCGTTGGCGTCGACTGGAACGGGATTCATCTTGCGGCGCTTCACGGCGAGTACTTCTCACCACACGGCTACGGGAGTGCGGACCACCTCTCGATCCGGGAGACGGTTCGAGAGAGTTTGAGACACATCCGGTCATACTGGAAATCGCGGGGTGTGTGGCCGACCGTGGAGAAAGACCGGACCCCGCTAACAGCGGAACCGATGGACCCCGTCTGGGCTGCTGACGGTTCGAGAGCAACTGTAAATGGCCTTGAGGATGCTATTGTCGTCGAGTATGAGAACGGACAGACGCTCGCGTATCGGAGCCAACACGAGAGAGACAGAGTGGAATACCGGGCAGGACTCACTCCCATCGAGGTCTACGGCTAGGAGAGCTACTGCCAGTGAGGCTTTTACTGAACTCAGTGAAACAGTGCTGCCAGCGTTATATCATAACTACTGCTGATGAATACAGGGCGCGAGCCTTGCACTTACCGGTTCCTGAATCACGAGAAATCGAATCGCTCAGGACAGGTGTTCCAGTGTCCACTTGCGGCCTTAGCTCAAAACCTAAGTTTCCGGAGCCAGCCAGAAGAGGCGAGAACGTACAGTAGACATTTATTATCTATGTGGTCGTGTTCCCGATATTTCCAACCTAGATAAGACAAATATTACGTATGAGTGCACTATATCTCAGTATAACTTGATTTCTCAACTTATTCCCGATCTGGATCGGCATGACAAGTTTGCGTTCCTTCTATCGGTCTACCGTGCAACTTACTATTCTCATAATTTGACATTCATCATAGTGTCCGTATTAGGTGCACTGACTATACTACCTCCATTACTCGAAGCGCGCACTGGAGTTGAATCGACAACTGCGTTAGTCGGTGTCTCAATCGCGTTTTTCTTGGCAACGACCCTGATCTCAAAGTGGGCTGAAGGCTGGTTTTTGGACCGAATCAAGGCCAGAAACCCTGGGAACGGTGGACCTCACATTCGCCATGCAAGTGTAGCGTGGAACGGATTACATATACTATGGGGTGCGCTGTTGGTTTACTATTTCGCGTTTGGGGCAGTAGTGCCGGGTGTTGTCAACTCAACGGTTAATACGGACGTGCTACTCTCTGGGTCTGGAGGCTACATGACTGCAGGACTTCTCATTCAAAGATTAGCTGCTACGATTTTATATTCAGCACTAGTCATTTGGGCGGTAGCAGCTATTTGCCGGGGTATTAGTGTGCTGTATTATAACCTGAGGCTCTAATATGATTGCTAAGAGTTGTCTAAAGGGCCTCTCAGCCTCTCAGATTCAGATGGCTGAAATTACTCCTTTGTCTTAGTTTCTGAATATTGCAGTTGAAATTTTTTCAATTCCAGAAGTTCTGTAGGAGATAGCCATTTGAGATATTCGCTTACGTCGCTCGCGACGACGAAGCAGTGAGCGTTCCAATGTCCGACTGATTGTCGTTCTGTGGACAGGCCAACGCCCAGAGCGACCTGAAACGGTGGTCGTCGGGCTGACACCTCGTATTTAACCAACACTCATCGCTTCTGTTGGTTAACACGCTGTGTCGGACGATTTTCTGTTCCTCTGTCGGGTGAGAGGATGACAGAAACTGATCCGACTCAGACGCAGGACGGACAGCCAGATCAGCAAGCCGGCTTCGACTTCAGCAAGCCCAGTCAAGAGCACGAGATCGAGGTGTCGTATTCGTGGGGGTATGTCGACACCATCTACATGGACGATGACGGTGAACTCGTCCGCTCACAGGATACCGACGGCTACTATCGCAACGACGAATCGTTCGAGTGCACCTGTGGAGAGACATTCGGTTGCGAGAGCAAAGCAAAATCCCACATCCGAAGCGAGAGCTTCCGAGGCCCGCCGGTGCCGGTCGCCGGCCATCCAGAAGCATTGCGTTGGGACAACGAGCCGATGACCGACTTTGGAGAGAATGTGGAATTCATTCCAGATGTAACGAACACCGCCGCCAAAGTTGTCGAGGGGGCTGACTACCTGATCGCAACGGCCCGGACAACACTGACGCCACCAGCGGACCACGAGTTCGACAGCTGGGACCCACTGCAATCTGGCCGCCTGTCGAACCACAACGGCGACTCACTGTTCTCGGCGCGGATCTTGTCGAAGGCTATCGCGACGCTTTCACCCGGTCACCAGTACGTTCCAGACCGCTACACCATCTACTTCCGGGGGCACACAGCACTGTACTTGGAGGGGCCGAGGGCGGCATCATCATTGCTGAACGACTCCCCGGCCTCGACTGAGACGGCGGTTTTCTGTTCCTCTGGCGGGTGCAAGGAT